>NZ_NCXO01000006.1 GCF_002104795.1 Mycolicibacillus koreensis | reverse complement strand
AACCACTACATCCTGCGATCCCTGATCCACTCCGGCCAACTTCAAGACCGGATCAACGCACTCTGAATCGGGAAGAGCCACCAATTCCTCGATGCCATGCACCAACGGCGTCGGTTGTTGCCCCTCCTCACCAAGACCGCTTAACCAAAGGATGATCACAAAATGCTAATCGACATTCGGTGGCTGAGGTTCTTGCTGACGCATTGGCGCCAGCCGGCCCAATCCGACCACGAGTCCGACCACGAAGCACCTGCGGTCCCGGTGGCCGCGGCCTCGTCGCACACCGTGCCGCACGCCGCATAGCGTTCCACGGGGCGCAACCCGTCCAGACCCCCCATCCCGGCCTCGTGCCGAGGTGGGGGGTCTGCTTTGTCTGTGTGTCGGCGAGGACTTTCCTGCCCGTCCGGTGTCCGTCGGTTCCCGGCGATGATCTGCGGTCCAATTTGCGATAGACTCCGCAACTGCGAAAGAAACGCAGGAATTCATCCGTGTCCACGGGTGTTTCCCCGATTCTGACGGGCGTGGATCGCCGATCGGCAGCCCCTGTCCACGGCCGGTCGCGGTGATGGCGCAGCGCCGAAGCGATGCTGGGCGGGCTTGGCCGAGAGGAGTCGGCGACCGATGTCATCGCATGCGGAGCAGGATCTACCGTGACCGCGCCGATCTTCATGGCCAGCCCGCCGGAAGTCTGGTCGATCTTGCTCTCCAGCGGGCCGGGTCCCGGCGCTCTCCAGGCGGCGGCGGCCAGCTGGCAGGCGCTGAGTACCGAGTACGCCGAGGTCTCCGCCGAATTGACGACCGTGCTCGGTGACGTCGAGGCCGCCGCTTGGCAAGGGCCCAGCGCGGCCGCCTACGGGGCAGCGCACATGCCGTTTCTTGCCTGGTTGACCGAGGCCAGCGGCAAAAGCGCGGTGGCGGCAGCCCAACATGAGGTGGCCGCGTCCTCGTACGTGGCGGCTCTGGCCGCCATGCCGACGATGGCCGAACTGACCGCCAACCATGTCGTGCATGGCGTCTTGCTCGCGACGAACTTCTTCGGGATCAACACCATCCCGATCGCGGTCAACGAAGCCGATTACCTGCGGATGTGGGCCCAAGCCGCGGCAACGATGACCGCGTACCACGCGGTGAACACCGCTGCGGTTACAGCGACCCCTCAGACGGCACCGGCCCCGATGGTCATGAAGACCGATATGGACGGGATGTCACCCCCTGCGGGCGATCCGGCGAACGGTGGTAAGCCCCCAATGTATTGGATGATGGGTGACCATATTCCCCAGAGTCTCGAGGATTGGTATCACGCACTCTTCCCTCCCCAGTTCAATCCATTCGATCCGGGATCGTTCGGCAAGATGTCGCCGAGTTTGGTCAAATTCCTTCCTCGCATTGGTGAGATGTTCTCCGCGTATTCGGGAAACCCGGCGCAGCTCGCCCAGGCGATGTTCTTCCTCGGTGCCCAATTCATCGTGCACCGGACGTTGTTTTTGACCTGGATCGTGCTCAACAACCCGGCGATGCTAGGCACCTTCATCACCGCCAACCCGATCTACTCGGCCGGGCTGGCAGCCATTCCGATGGTGGCCGCACCCGCGGCCGCGGCGCCGGCCGCCGGTCTCACCGGCCTCGCCGGTCTGGGGGCGATCACTCCGGCGCCACCGGCGGTGGCTGCACCTCCGATGGCGCCGATGCCGCCGCCGGGCTCACCACCGTCGCCACCTCCCACGATGCCATCGGCGCCGACCACCCCGGCCCCGCCGCCACCGAGCGCGCCCGTGCTGCCCTCGACAGCACCGCCACCGCCCGGACCGCCACCTGCGCCGGTGCTGGGCCCGGAATCCACCATGGCCGCCCACAACGCGATCTATCCCTATCTTGCGACCGCGGTCAGTGCGCGATCGCGCGACGCGCAACGGCGCCGCAAACCGGCACCGGCTGCCGAGGAAGCCGACCAGGAAGCACCGGCGGCGACAGGGCAACCGGCGGAGGAGCGCCAACGGCGCCGCCGTCGCAAGAAAATGACCATGGTGGGTCGCGGTTATGAGTACATGGACCTCGAGCCGGGACCCGACGAGGGTCCTCCCGGCGGTGCGAGGGTCGTCGCGTCCGGGGTAGGTGCACAAAACGTCGGGTTTGCGGGCACAGCAACCGCGGCGGCAGCCCCGGCGGGACTCACCTCCATCGTCGACGACACTGCGTCGGGCCCGCATCGGATGCCCATGATGCCGGGCAGCTGGCACGGCGCTACTCCGCCGGAATGACCGACCGCGGCCACGGCCGCTGAACGATCACCGAAGACTGCGTCGCCGCCACCGGGGCTGGTCTTTGGATGCCGCCGCCTTGCGGGCGATCTTGTGGTTGGCGCCGGTGATCAGCCGCAACTGCAGCACCGTCTCGGTCCAAAACGCCCGACGGGGCGGGCGAGTCCAGGTGTCGTGGAACAGTCGTTTGGCCGCCGCGAGTCCGTCGGGGGAGCGGGTGAGCAACTGCGCGGTGAACGCCTCGGCATCAGCGAGAGGCTCGTCACTGACCTCGGTCACCAACCCGTACTCCTTGGCCGCCCGCCCATCGAACACCTCGGCGGTCATCGTCAGGCGCTTGGCAATGTCCATCGGCACCAGTTCACGCAGTGTGACCGATCCGGTCATGTCGGGGATCAGGCCATATTTGCCCTCCATGATGGAGAATTCGCAATCGGGCGTGGTGTAACGGAAGTCAGCGGCCAGGGCCAGTTGGAATCCCGCGCCGTAGCAGTAGCCGTCGACGACGGCGATCACCGGAACCGGCAGTGTGCGCCACACCCAGATGGCCTGCTGGAACAGGTTGGTCCGCTTGCCCGGCCACTTGCCGGCGGCCCGAAGCTGGCTGAGGCTGGACTCCTCTCGAAACACCGAGAAATCCAGTCCCGCACAGAAAGCCGAACCTGAACCCTGCAGCAACACCGCGCGGATATCACGGTCCTTCTCGATTCGTTTGGCTGCGGCGACAAGCCCCCGCAGCATCGCGAAATCCACGCCGTTGTACTTGTCGGGGCGATTCAAGGTGACATAGGCGACCTGATCACGTACCGACGTCACGACGCGGTCGGCGGCACTCAGCGATTGCCGGGGGTTGTTGACGGTCACGGAAACGCTCCTCCAGACGGTGACAACGGGAAATGGGTTACGCGGTCGAGTGGGGATCGTCCTCGGCGAGCAGCTCGCCGAGGAGCACCCCGAGCGCCAGATCATCGACAGTGCCCAACTGGGAGAAGCGCAGTCGGCCTTGACGATCGATCAGCAGTGTCGTCGGAGTGCCTTCCAACCGGTAGCGGCGCATGGTGGCGGGCATGCGATGTCCGTCGTCGTGGCGGTCGATACCGATCGGAAAGTCGAGGCCGAACTCGGCGACGAAGACTCTCAACGCCTCCGGCCCGGTCACGTCATGGTGCTCGAACACCGTGTGCAGGCCGACCACCGCAACCTGCGGGAAATGCCGATGAACCCGTATCGCTTGGGGCAGCCCGTAGTGCACGCAGCCCGGGCAGAGCATCTGAAACGCCTCGACCAGCACAACGCGACCACGCGACGACGCCAGCGGGGCGGGGGTGCCCAACCATTCGCAGACATCGAGCTCGGGGGCGAGCGCAGTCGAATCCGAGGACACGGTCATGGCTTCCACAGTAGGCGCGTCTGCCGGTGGTGGGGCCGCTCCTGTCGAGCCGATTCTCGGGTGTGAGAGTCTGAAGAAATGACTCAGGTCACAGGGCTGAGGGTGGCGATCACCGGCGGAGCACAGGGCATCGGCCGGGCGCTCGGGCAGGCACTGACCGCGTCCGGCGCGCGGGTCGCCCTCGGGGACATCCAGGATGCGGCGGTCATGCAGACCGCGACGGACCTGGGCGCGGTCGGCCGGCACCTCGACGTCACCGATCCGGAGAGCTTCGAGTCGTTCCTCGATGAGGCCGCCACCGAGCTCGGCGGGCTCGACGCCTTGATCAACAACGCCGGAATCATGCCGATCGGGCCGCTGTTGGCGGAGAGCCCCGACGTCATTCGCCGCGCCGTGGAGGTGAACCTGCTCGGAATGATCACCGGCACACGGCTCGCGGGGCGCCGTTTCGCCGATCGTGGCCGTGGCCATGTGCTCAACATCGCCTCGGTGATGGGGGCGATCAGCTCGCCGAACGCCGCCACCTACTGCGCCACGAAATCAGCCGTCATCGGATTCAGTGCGGCGCTGCGCCAGGAATGGCGGACCAGCGGCGTTGTGATCTCGGCGATCTGCCCGGGGTTCGTGCGCACCGAACTCATCGCCGGGATGACGCCGCCGCGACTTCTGGAACGTTTCATGGTTGTCGACCCCGACGACGTGGCGCGCGCGGCGATCACCGAGTTGCGTCGCGGATCCTCGCGCACGGTGTTCGTCCCCCGGCCGGTCGGCTGGATCGCGCGCGGCACCGGAGTTCTTCCCACCGCATTGGTCGACGGTGTGTTCCGCCTCGCCGGCGGCGAAAAGGTCACCGCCGGAATCGACCACACCCAACGAGCCGCCTACCGGGCCAGAATCGAGGGCCGCGATGAGTGACGGCGCACCCCAGACCCGCATCGAACTCAGCGGCCTGCCCGGAATCCCCGAGGTGATGCTCAGCAGCGCGCTGCTGGCGCGCCTGCCGCAGAACACCGCGCCGGCGCCGTGGCACTGCCGGTGCTCGGCGGTGGTCTGGCTGGCGCGAGGCGGTCGCGCCGCGGCGGCTGCGCTGCCCTCGGCGCTCGCCACGAACTCGGCGCTGGCGACGGTCGGTGGTTTCGTTCGCTACACCGACACCCCCGTCGGCCCCTACGACGAGGTGCTGGGGCTGGTCGGGTCCCGCAGCGGGATCACGCCGTGGGGCTCCGTCGCGCTCATGGCCGTCGATTCGGCGGCGAGCCTGGTCGGCGGCCGCACCAACTGGGCCATGCCCAAAACCCTGGCCCGATTCGACGGCGAACCCGCCGCCAACGCAACCATGACCGCCCACGGCGACGATGCGCTGCAGTGGCAGGTCAGCGCGCGCCCACGGGTGCTGGTGGGCCCGTCGGTCCCGGTCAAAGCCTCCGGGACCGCCCGTCAAGTGTTCAGCGACGGCAGCATCGGGGAGTCCCGGCTGCGTTTCACCGGACGTGTACGGCCGGCGCTGGTCAACGTCACCGTCACATCGGCTGGCACCCTGTCGAGTTGGCTGCGTCCTGGTCGCCATCTCGGAGCCGTCATCGACTCGGCGTCCTTCACTCTGGACGAGCCTCGTTTCCGGTGAGGCGCAACCGATTCGCGATCGAATCACGATAAGGAGCTTTGATGGATCTGACCTGGTCTGCTGCGGACATCGCGTTCCGCGACGAGGTACGCGAGTTCCTCGACGCCAAGCTCACCCCCGAGTTGCGCCGCGCCGGCCAGCTGATGACCAGCGTGTACGCCGACCACGAGGCCAGCATGCGCTGGCAGGCGATCCTGCACGAGCGCGGCTGGGCCGCCCCGGAATGGCCGGTGCGCTACGGCGGCTGCGACTGGACGATCGCCCAGCATTACCTGTTCAACCGGGAATGCACCCTGGCCGGTGCGCCGCTGCTCTCCCCGATGGGGATCAAAATGGTCGCCCACGCCATCATCGGGTTCGGCACCGACGAACAGAAGGACTACTTCCTGCCGCGCATCCTCACCGGGGAGGTCTTCTTCTGTCAGGGCTACTCCGAACCGGAGTCCGGGTCAGATCTCGCGTCGCTGTCGATGGCCGCGGTCGATGACGGTGAGGACCTGATCTGCACCGGCAGCAAGATCTGGACCACCCATGCCACCGAGGCGAACTGGATTTTCTGTCTGGTGCGCACCACCCGCACCGCCAAGAAGCAGCAGGGCATCACCTTTGTGCTGATCGACATGGCCTCCCCGGGCATCGAGATCCAGCCGTTGGTGATGACCTCGGGCGAAGAGGTCCAGAACCAGGTGTTCTTCGACGGCGTCCGGGTGCCGAAGACCAACGTGCTCGGCGCGATCGACGACGGCTGGACCGTCGCGAAATACCTGCTCAACTTCGAACGCGGCGGTGCGATGGCCCCGATGCTGCAGGTTTGGGCCGACGAGGTCGCCACCCAGGCGGCCGAGCAGCCGGCGGCAGGCGGAACCACACTGCTGGCCGACCCGGCGTTCCGGCTGAGGCTGGCCGACGCCCAGGTGCGCACCGAGGTGTTGGAGATCCTGGAGTTCCGGACGATCACCGCGCTGGCGCAGGGCCGTGACCCCGGACCCGCCGCTTCGATGCTGAAGGTCCTCGGTACCGAATTGAGTCAGACGATCAGTGAACTGGCCCTGCAAGCGGCCGGACCGCGCGGGCGCGCCTACCAGCCGCACGCGACCATGCCGGGTGGCCCGGTGCCGGACTTCGTGGCCCCGCCCGACGGCTACGTCAGTGGCGAGCCGTGGCAGGCGGTCGCACCCCTGCGTTACTTCAACGACCGCGCCGGATCAATTTACGCCGGCAGCAACGAGATTCAGCGCAACATTCTGGCCAAAGCGGCATTGGGGCTCTAGATGGACTTCACATTCACCGACGAACAGCAGCTGCTGCGAGACACCGTCACGAGATTCCTCGCCAACCGCTACACGATGGAGGACAGTCGCGCGGCGGCCAAAACCGGCCCCGGATGGCAGCCGGAGATCTGGCGGGCCTTCGCCGGCGAACTCGGCATCCTCGGCGCCACGTTCCCCGAGGAGCTCGGGGGCTTGGACGGGGGCCCGACGGAGCTGATGATCATCACCGAGGCCCTCGGACACGCCCTGGTGATCGAACCCTATGTCGAGACCGTGGTACTCGGTGGTGGGCTGTTGCAGCGCGCCGGCGGGCCGGGTACGCAGAGCCTGTTGCACCAGATCGCAGCGGGCACCGCCGTGGTCGCCCTGGCCGCCGAGGAACCGACCTCCGGCGGCGCCTGGCACGACATCAGCACCACAGCCCGCCGAGACGGTGAGCACTGGGTGCTCAACGGCGAGAAGGTCCTGGTGTCCGCGGCACCGTTGGCGACCCACCTGTTGGTGACCGCACGTACCGGCGGGTCCCGTCGTGACACCGCCGGCATCTCGGTGTTCGCGGTCGAGATCACGCCCGGCGCCCTGTCTTCGGGCCTCGCGATGCAGCCGATGCGCACCATCGATGACCGTCGCGCGGCGGATCTGACCCTGACCGACCTGCGCCTGCCCGCCGAGGCGCTGCTCGGAGACGAGGGGCAGGCGTGGCCGTCGTTGGAGCGTGCCTACGACGAAGGGGCCGCCGCAGTGGTCTCCGAAGCGGTGGGCTGCCTGCGGCGAGTGTTGGCCGACACCGTCGACTACACCAAGCAGCGCCAGCAGTTCGGTCAGCCCATCGGGCAGTTCCAGGCGTTGCAACACCGGATGGTCGACATGTACATGGAGGTCGAACAGGCCGTCGCCGCACAGTATCTGGCGATCTTGAAGCTCGATGCCGAGCCGCGTGAACGGGCACGGGCGGTGTCGGCGGCGAAAGCCACCGTCGCGCGCGCCGCCCGTTTCGTCGGCCAGAACGCGGTGCAGTTGCATGGGGCGATGGGCATGACCGAGGAGTTGGCGGTCGGTCACTATTTCAAGAGGCTCACCGCCATCGAATCGGAATTCGGCACCCGCGACCGACATTTGAACCGCTACGCAACACTGGTCGACGGCCGCTGAATCCCCGCCCCGTGCAGGATTAGGTAGGCTAACCTAATGCTGCGGGCGCGTGGGGTGACCCGGGTGTTCTCCTCCCGGTCGGATGCCGTGCACGCGCTGCGCGGGGTCGACCTCGACGTCGCCGACGGCAGTCTCACCGCGGTGCTGGGCCCGTCGGGGTGCGGCAAGACCACCCTGCTGCGGATCCTGGCCGGCTTCGACCGCCCCGACACCGGTGAGGTGTGGATCGGCGGTCGCCGAGTCGCTGGGCCCGGCGCGTTCATCCGGCCCGAGCGGCGCAGCGTCGGTGTCGTCGCCCAGGAGGGGGCGTTGTTTCCCCACATGACGGTGGCCGCCAACATCGCCTACGGGGTCCCGGTCGGGGCCGGCTTCGACGTCGACGGCCGTCGGCGGCGCCGCGCTCGCGTGCAGGAGATGCTCGAGTTGGTGGGCCTGCCCGACCTGGGGGACCGCCGCCCTGACGAACTCTCCGGGGGCCAACAGCAACGGGTGGCGCTGGCCCGCGCGCTCGCTCCCGGCCCGGCGGTGCTGTTGCTCGACGAACCGTTCTCCGCGCTCGACGCGGCGCTGCGGGTGGGGCTGCGTGAAGAGGTGCGCGATCTGCTGCGCTCCATCGGCGCCACCGCGGTACTGGTCACCCACGACCAGGACGAGGCGCTCTCGCTCGCCGACCAGGTCGCGATCATGCGCGACGGCACCGTCGTCCAAGCGGGCACCCCGGCCGGCGTCTACGCCCAACCGGCCGACCCGGAGACGGCGGCGTTCCTCGGTGACTCGATGGAACTGAATGTGCGGTGGCGACCCAGCAGCGAGGCCGGCCGGGTCGACGTCGACTGCCCGCTGGGCGCACTGCGGGTCGCGGCATCCGCGATCCACCCACCGGTGGGCAGCCCGGTCGGGGAGGGGCCGGAGGGAACGTCGGCGCGGCTGGTGCTGCGGCCCGAGCAGTTGATGCTGGCCGGCCGCGGTGCGCCGGGCACGGTGCTCACCGCGAGTTTCTTCGGCCGCGACGGATTGGTTCGGGTGGCCCTGGCCGACGGCACCCGACTGCTGGTGCGTCTGGACGGACGGGCCATGCCCGTCGTCGGCGAGCGGGTTCGGGTGCGGGCGGTACCGGAATTGGAGATCACCCCGCCGATGTCGGCATGATGCGGGGAGCAACGGGAGCCGAGAGCGGAGGAAACCTGCGGTGAGCACAGCGAAGAAACTGGCGGCGCTGGTCGCGGCGGTCGTGGTCGGGGCCGGCTTGGGCGCCTGCTCGAGCGGCCCCGGAGGCGCGGGCTCCGGCGGCGATGCCGGGACGTTGACGATGTACTCCGGTCAGCACGAAGAACTCGCCGAGGCATTGGCGGCCGGGTTCGAGAAACAGACCGGCATCCACATTGATGTGCGGGCCGGCAAGGACGCCGAGATGGTCGGACAGATCATCGAAGAGGGGCAGCGCTCCAAGGCCGACGTGGTGTTGACCGAGGAACCCGGACCGATCGGGGAGCTGGACAGCCGTGGACTGCTCGCCGCGGTGCCCGCCGAGATTCTCGAGGTGCCGGATCACCGATTCGTCCCGTCGACCGGGAACTGGTTGCCGTGGGCGGCCCGCTCCAGGGTCCTGTTCTACAACCCCGACCTGATCGCAGAATCCGACCTGCCGGCCAGCATCTTGGACCTGGCCGATTCGAAATGGAGCGGGCAGTTCGCCTATGCCCCATCCGGTGCGTTCAAATCCACCACCGCCTACCTGATCAACACCATCGGCGACCAGGCCACGCTGGAGTGGCTGGCGGCGATCAAGGCCAACGGGGTCAACGAACAGAAGAACGGCAAGGTCCGCGACAGCGTCGAAGCGGGTCAGCACGCCTTCGGGCTGAGCAACCACTACTACTGGTACATCCTGGCGCGCGACAAGGGCGGGCAGCAGAACCTGACCTCCCGGGTGGCCTACCTCAACAACGACGACGCCGGGGCGTTGATGCTCGCCTCGGGTGCCGGGGTGTTGGCGTCGAGTCAACACCAGAAGCAGGCACGGCGGTTTCTGTCCTGGCTGGCCGACCGCGACGGCGGCCAGCGGGTCGTCGCCGAGGCCAGCCCGCAGTTCCCGCTCACCCCGGGGGTCGACAGCGACTACCCGCTGCCCAGCCTCGCGGACCTGACGTTCCCCGACTTCGACCAGTCGTCGCTGCAGAACGTCGACGACGCGAACGCGCTGCTGATGCAGAGCGGGATCATCTGAGCGTCTCGACGCGCCGAGCCCCGCGAGCCCTGGTGGTGCCGGGGCTGCTCATCGCCGCGGCCGCGCTCGCGCCGGCGGCGTATCTGCTGTTGCGGGCCGGGTTCAGCGTCGCGCTGTTGCGCTCCCAACTGGCTGCACCGACCACGGTGCCGCTGTTGTGGAACACGGTGTGGCTGTTGGGTGCCGTCTGCGCGGGCACGGCCACGCTGGGGATCGGGTTGGCGGTGCTCATCGCGCGCACCACGTTGCCGCTGCCGCGGTTGTGGACGGTGCTGTTCACCCTGCCGCTGGGAGTGCCGACGTTCGTCGGCTCCTACGCATGGCTGGCGTTCTTCTACGAGTACCTGCCCGCGTCGCCGCTGATCTTCGGGCTGCGCGGCGCGGCGGCGGTGTTGACGCTGACACTGTTCCCCTACGTCTTCCTGCCGGTGCTGACCGCCCTGCGCCGGCTCGACCCCGCCCAGGAGGAGGCCGCACGCGCCCTCGGGCACGGACCGGTCGCGGTGTTCGTCCGGATCACCCTGCCGCAGCTGCGGCCGGCGATCGGCACGGGAGTGCTCATCATCGGGCTGCACGTGTTGGCCGAATTCGGCGCCGTGGAGATGCTCAACTACTCCACACTGACCACCGCCATCGTTCAGCGGGCAACCGTTTTGGGCATGCCGGAGTCGGCGCGGGCGCTGGCGGTGGTCCTCGCCGGCGGGGCGATCCTGCTGCTCCTGTTCGACCGGCTGCTGCGGGGGCGGCCAACCCCGGTGCGCAGCGGTCGCGGGGCGGCCCGCCCCCCGTTGCGGTGGACGTTGGGCCGGGCAACACCGCTGTTCGTCGCGCTCAGTGCCGCGGTGACGTTGGCGGCGTTGGCGATCCCGCTGTGGGTGACGGCGACCGGTCTGCTGCGTCGGCTCGGCGGAGCCGGCGGGCGGATGGACTGGACGGCACTGGCGGCTGCGACCACCCACACCGCGCAGTGGGCCGGGGCGGCGGCGCTGGTGGCCACCGGCTGTGCCCTGCCGGTCACTGTGCTCGTCGTGCGCTACCCGGGCCGGCTGACGCTGTTGATCGAACGGGCCACCTGGATCGCCCACTCCCTTCCCGGGGTGATCATGGCCCTGGCGTTGGTCTATCTGGCGGTGCGCTTCGCCTACCCGCTGTATCAGACCAGCGCGCTGCTGGTGGCCGGGTACGTGATCTTGTTTCTGCCGTTGGCGATCGGCGCCCAACAGGTCGGGATCGCCCAAGCTGCACCGCAATTCGAGGAGCTGTCCCGGTCTCTGGGCAAAGGGCCGGTGCGGACGTTCACCCGAATCACCGTGCCGTTGGCGTTGCCGGCCATCGGGGTGGGCGCGCTGCTGGTCGCGCTGGACGCCGGTAAGGAGTTGACCACCACGTTGCTGCTGCGGCCCACCGGCGCCCATTCGTTGGCGACGGCGTTGTGGGCGACCACTGAGGGCGAGGTGCTCGACTTCACCGCCGCGGCCCCCTACGGCGCGGTGCTGTTGGGGATCGGGGCGGTCCCCGCAGCGTTGCTGGCCCGCTCGACGCTCCGCGCCGACCGATGAAAACCGCAGGTCAAACTCGTTGATCGACGACGCGGGTAGGCTCGGTGACACGGGTGTCGGGCGCCCGACACCGCCCCGACAAGACAGGAGAGACCGATGACCATCACGCCATCGTCTGGGTCCGGTCCGCACCCGCCGATCAAGGCCCGACGCGTCAAGTTCACCTTTCCCAGCGGAGCCCGCCACCAACACTTCGTCGATGACGACCTGGTGATGAGCCACTTCGTCGCGGTGCTCTCGTCGGTGTTCCCCGAGGGGGAGGATTTCTTCATCCGGTCGGTGCGCAACTACAGCGACCAGATCACCGACCCGCAGCTACAGAAGGCGGTCAAGGGTTTCATCGGCCAGGAATCCACGCACAAGACCCAGCACCGGATGCTCAACGAACGGTTGCAGGCCATGGGGTATCCGACCGAGCGGATCGACCGGCACGTCAACCGCCTGCTGCACCGGATGGAGCGGATCTTCTCCACCGAAATGGCGTTGGCCGGAACCGCGGCGTTGGAGCACTACACCGCCACCTTCGCCGAGATCGTGCTCAACAGCGACGAACTGTTGAGCCTGCTCGACGGCTCCAAGGTGCGCGACATCCTGTTGTGGCACGCCTTTGAGGAGGCCGAACACAAAGCCGTCGCCTTCGACGTCTACGTCGCGATCGGCGGCAGCGAGCGCAGCCGTGTCCGCGCCATGCGCCTGGCGACCACGCTGTTCGTCGCGGAGATGATCGCCCAGACCACACTGTCGCTGCTGGGGGACCGGGCCACCTACAACCCGGTGCGCCTTGTGCGCAGTCTCAACAAGTTCCGCAAATCACCGTTGTTCAGCCGGGACGCGTTGCGCCGCTATGCTTCCTACACCCGGCCCGGCTTTCACCCCAATGACTGGGACAGCACCGCCACGTTGGAGCACTGGTCTCAGGAGTTGCTCGACGCCAGCGGCAGCCCGATGTACGCCGAGGCGCCCGGAGGCTAACCGGCCGGCTTGTTCGCCTGGATGATCGCCCCGTGCATGCCCTCGGCGACCTCATGGGTGAACGTGACCGAGGCATCGGTGAAGCCGACGCGGGCCAACCCCTCGAGGTACTCCTGGCGAGACAGCGCCCCGGCGATGCAACCCACGTAGCTGCCCCGTTCGGCGCGATCGGCGGGGGAGAGGTGGTCTTCGGCGACGACATCGGAGATGCCGATGCGCCCGCCGGCGACGAGCACCCGGAACATCTCGGCGAGGACGGCCGGTTTATCCGCCGACAGGTTGATCACACAGTTGGAGATCACCACATCCACCGCGCCGTCGGGCAGGGGAATGTCTTCGATGGTGCCCTTGCGGAATTCGACGTTGGTGACCCCGGCGTCGGCCTTGTTGGACTCGGCCAGCGCCAGCATCTCGTCGGTCATGTCGACGCCGTAAGCGAAGCCGGTCGGGCCGACGCGCCGTGCCGACAGCAGCACGTCGAGACCGCCCCCCGAGCCCAGATCCAGGACCCGTTCGCCGGGGCGCAACTCGGCCACGGCGGTGGGGTTGCCGCAGCCCAGACTGGCGGTGACGGCCTCCAGCGGCAGGTCGGCATGGTCGCCGTCGGCGTAGAGACCGGCGCCGAAGATCGTGCCCACATCGACCGCATCGCTGGAGCCGCAGCAACTCGCCGCGGTCAGCACCTCGCTGTTGGTGACACCGGCACTCAGCGTGCTGGCGGCTTCGCCGTAGCGGCTTCGCACCTCGTTGCGGAGGTCGTCGGCGTCGCGGTCACTCATCGGCATCCCTTCCATCGATAGTCGTCTATGTGACCAGCATGCACTTCGCATCGATTGATGTCAATATATGCGCTACGGTGGGTCCATGACGTCCTCCGTGCCGACGGCGAGCACCACAGCCGAGCGTGATCTGCAGGCATGTTGCCAACCGATCACCGACGCCGTGTTGGATGCCGCCGCCGCCGAACGGCTGGCCGAGTTGCTCAAGGCGCTCGCGGAGCCGACACGGCTGCGCCTGGTGTCGTTGATCGCCGGCCATCAGGACGCTGAGGCGTGCGTCTGCGACCTGACCGCGCCGGTGGGACTGTCCCAGCCGACCGTCTCCCATCACCTGAAAATCCTGGTCGAAGCCGGACTGCTGGAGCGCACCCAACGCGGGCGCTGGGCGTACTACCGGGTGGTGCCGGGCGCCCTGGAGGCGTTGGCCCGGTCGTTTACCCGCGGTGCCGGGCGGGGGCACCGCAGCGAGTGTTGACCGTGAAACCCGGGGCGGCTGCCGGCAGCCGGTCGGCCCAGATGCGGTGAGCCGTTACCCTTCACGCAGTGGCCGAACCATCCATCGAAGCGTTGCGCCGTCGACTCGACGCCGTGAGCCTGCGCGACGCGGGTTATCTCGGACGCCGGCTGAAGAAACTGCGCGGGGCACCGCCGGAGCAGCTGCGCGCCCTGGCTGAGCGCTTCGACGCCGCCGAGCGGCTCATCGCAGCGCGCCGCGCCGCGCTGCCGGCGATCACCTACCCGGACCTGCCGGTCAGCGCGCGGCGGCGCGAGATCGCCGAGGCCATCGACGCGAACCAGGTCGTCGTGGTCGCGGGGGAGACCGGGTCCGGCAAGACCACCCAGCTGCCGAAAATCTGTCTGGAACTCGGCCGCGGCATCCGCGGCACCATCGGCCACACCCAGCCGCGGCGGCTCGCCGCGCGCACGGTCGCTCAGCGTCTGGCCGACGAACTGGCCAGCCCACTCGGGGAGGTCGTCGGCTACACCGTGCGATTCACCGACCGGGCCAGCGAACGCAGCCTGGTCCGGTTGATGACCGACGGCATCCTGCTCGCCGAGATCCAACGCGACCGCCGCCTGCTGCGCTACGACACCCTGATCATCGACGAGGCCCACGAGCGCAGCCTCAACGTCGATTTCCTCCTCGGCTACCTGCACGGGCTGTTGCCGCGGCGCCCCGAGCTGAAGGTGATCATCACCTCCGCCACCATCGAACCGGGACGTTTCGCCGCCCATTTCTCCGACGCACCGGTCGTCGAGGTGTCCGGGCGCACCTACCCGGTGGAGATCCGCTACCGCCCCCTGGAGGTCCCCGTCACCGGACCGGGCGCGGTGTCGCGACCCGACCCGGTGGCGCAGGAAGACCCCGACGACCCCGACCAGGACATCACCCGAACCCGCACCCGCGACGAGATCGAAGCGATCCTCGATGCGGTGGACGAACTCGCCGCCGAGCCTGCGGGCGACATCCTGGTGTTCCTCTCCGGCGAGCGCGAGATCCGCGACACCGCAGAGGCGTTGCGCGGCCGGGCACGCGGCGCCCAGCAGTTCGAAGTGCTTCCGCTGTATGCCCGACTGCCCACCGCCGAGCAACAGAAGGTCTTCGCGCCCAGCGCGGCGTCGCGGCTGACGCGGCGGGTCGTGCTGGCGACCAACGTGGCTGAGACCTCGCTGACGGTGCCGGGAATCCGGTATGTCATCGACCCGGGCAATGCCCGCATCTCGCGCTACAGCCGTCGACTGAAGGTGCAACGCCTGCCGATCGAACCCATCTCGCAGGCGTCAGCGGCGCAGCGCGCCGGCCGTTCGGGGCGCACCGCTGCCGGGGTGTGCATCCGGCTGTACTCCGAAGCCGATTTCGACGCCCGGCCGCGCTACACCGATCCGGAGGTGTTGCGCACCAACCTCGCCGCGGTTCTGCTGCAGATGGCGGCACTGCAACTCGGCGACATCGAGAACTTCCCGTTCCTCGATCCGCCGGACCGCCGCGCCGTCCGGGACGGGATCCAGTTGCTGGTGGAACTCGGTGCCTTCCGGCCCGACGGGAAGATCACCGCGGTGGGACGGCAACTCGCGCGGCTGCCCGTCGATCCGCGGCTGGGGCGGATGATCGTGGCGGCCGAGGCCGAGGGCTGCCTGCGGGAGGTACTGGTGCTGGTGGCGGCGCTGAGCATTCCCGATCCGCGGGAACGCCCCACAGACCAGCAGGAGGCGGCGCGCGCCCAACACGCCCGGTTCGCCGACGAGGAATCCGATTTCCTCGCCTACCTCAACCTGTGGAACTATCTCACAAAGCAACGTAAAACACTGAGCGGCAATGCATTCCGGAAAATGTGTCGCGAGGAGTTCCTGCACTATCTGCGAATCCGTGAATGGCAGGATCTGGTGGGCCAGCTACGCAGTATCGCCGCCGATATGAATCTGCGTGACCGCTCGGCGAAATCCGATGTGGATCTCGGCAAGCCCGCCGACCGGGCACGTATCCACGCCGCGCTGCTGGCCGGATTGTTGTCGCATGTCGGCATGCGCCACGTCGACGGGCGAGACTACCTGGGCGCACGGAACTCCCGGTTTCTCCTCGCCCCGGGATCGGTGTTGGCCAAACGGCCGCCGCGGTGGGTGATGGTGGCCGAGCTGGTCGAGACCAGCCGCCTCTACGGGCGCACCGCGGCACGCATCCAGCCCGACGCCGTGGAACGCGTCGCCGGCGAGCTGGTGCAACGCAGCTACAGTGAGCCGCACTGGGACGCCGACCGCGGGCAGGTCCTCGCCTACGAGAAGGTGACGCTCTACGGCCTGCCGCTGGTGGCCCGCCGCCGTGTCGGCTACGGCACCGTCGACCCCGTGGTGGCCCGCGAACTGTTCATCCGACACGCCCTCGTGGAGGGGGAGTGGCGCACCGGGCACCGGTTTTTCGCAGACAACGCGCGGCTGCGAACCGAACTCACCGAGCTGGAAGAACGGGCCCGTCGCCGCGACCTTCTCGCCGACGACGATGAGGTCTACGCGCTTTACGACGCACGCATTCCCGCTGAGGTGGTGTCCGCACGGCACTTCGACAATTGGTGGAAAAAGCAGCGACGTCGCACCCCGGATCTGTTGACGTTTACCCGCGAGGAGCTGCTGCGCCGCGACGACAGCGACAACGATGTCACCGCCGGGCGCCCGGACTCCTGGCAGGCCGGCGGGGTCACGCTGCCGTTGAGCTATCGGTTCGAACCAGAGGCCGCCGATGACGGGGTCAGCGTGCACGTACCGATCGACGTGCTCGCCCGCCTCGGCGGTGCGGATTTCAGCTGGCAGGTTCCGGCGCTGCGGGAGGAGTTGATCACCGCACTGATCCGCGGACTGCCGAAGGCGTTGCGGCGCAATTTCGTACCCGCCCCAGACACCGCTCGCGCGGTGCTCGCCGAGATCGACCCCGACCAGGGCGGCTTGCTGGAATCGGTGCAGCGGGCCCTGCACCGACGCACCGGAGTGATGGTTCCCCTCGATGCGTTCGACGTGACCAAACTGCCGTCCCACCTGCAGGTGACGTTCGTGGTGGAGGCCGCTGACGGTGCTGAGATCGCCCGCGGCGGCGATCTCGACGATCTGCAGCAGCGGTTGGCGGCCCCGGCGCGTGACGCCGTCGCCGAGACCGTCGCCGGAGACCTGGAGCGGATCGGCCTGCGCGACTGGCCCGCTGATCTGGACGTTCTGCCACGGACCGTCGAAGAAGATGTCGGCGGGCGCAGTGTGCGTGGCTACCCGGCGTTGGTCGACGAAGGGGAGACCGTGGCGCTGCGCGTGTTGGCCACCGAGGCCGACCAGCAGGCGGCCATGCCCACCGGCACGCTGCGGTTGCTGCGGTGCAGCATCGCCTCGCCGGTCAAAGCCGTGGAGCGCACGCTGGGCCCACAGGCGCGTCTGGCGCTGGCGGCGAACCCCGACGGGTCGCTGCCGGCGTTGATCGCTGACTGCGCCGACGCCGCGGTCGCTCACCTGATGGGTGAGCCGGTCTGGACCGCCGAGGACTTTGCCGCGCTGCGCGCAGCGGTGTCGGGGTCGCTGGTGGACACGACCGCCCAGATCGTCGGTCGGGTCGAGGCCGTGCTGGCCGCCGCCCGGGAGGCGCAGTTGCGTCTGCCCGCCGAACCGTCGGCCGCCCAGCAGGACGCGATCGACGATGTCCGGGCACAGCTGGACCGGCTGCTGGCTCCCGGGTTCGTCGCCGACACCGGCTATGCACACCTCGGCGACCTCACCCGCTATCTCTACGCGATCGCCCGGCGCCTCGATCAGCTGCCGCACCAGCTCAGCCGCGACGCCGAACGCATGGACCAGGTCCACGCGGTGGAAGACGCCTACGATGCGCTGCTGGCCGACGTGGCGCCGCACCGGCGCACCTCCGCGGAGGTGCTCGACATCGCCCGTCAGATCGAGGAGCTGCGGGTGAGCCTGTGGGCACAGCAACTCGGCACCCCGCGCCCGGTCAGCCCCCAGCGGATCTACCGGGCCATCGACGCCGTGAAGGCGCGGTGATCACACCGCCTTGCCGCGGGCAGGTTTGAAAGTCGCGAGGATGGCTACCTCCTCCTGCATCGAGCCGTGAACACGGCTGACCTTTTGACCCCGATGCGAAGGGAGACTGACGTGAATATCTCCGCAATCGCCACCAAGACGGTGGCCGCCGTCGCCGGCGCCGCGACAGCAGGAATCCTGGCGGCGACCCCGGCGGTGGCGGCCCCCGAGACAGTGCCGTTCGGCCAGTCGGCCGAGATCACCGACAACGGCGGCATCATCGACTACACCGTCGCCAAACTGCAGCCCAGCGGGCACAACGACGGCATCTGGTACTCCGAGGTGACCGCCAAGGGCGTGCAGGGCACGGTGACTCCGGTGATCGCCAACTTCAACGCGCGCGCCGGCGACAGCGAAACCTACTGGGTGATGAAGGGCAACGAGGTCGACGGACTTCCCAACACCCCGGTCGCCCAGGGCGCCGAGACAAGCGGCCGGCTCTACTTCGACGTGCGTGACGGTGCTGCACCTGACAGTGTGGTGTACCGCGACGCCGCCGGTGTCGAGAAGGCGATCTGGAAGGGCTGACGCCGGGACATCGCAATCCGCGGTGTTCGTCCGCGCCGAGTGCCCGGGAGTCCCCGGGGCGCGCCCCGGGGTGGGACACCGGGTTCCGGTATGTGGCAGCCCTCGACCAACCGGTGGTCGTAGGCCTCGACGGCGGTGAGGGCGGCACCGAGTTCGCCGCCGCCGGCCGCGACAATTACGTCACTGTGACGTTTTGGCCAGGGCCAGGCGGTGGGCCGGGGAGTGCCGACGGGAAGGATTTGTCCGGAACCATCTGGTGAATGCGGACGACCCAACCGCAAACCGGTCCGGCAACCCGGTCCGGCAGCCAATCGGGCGGTCGCGGACAACGGGGCCGAATCCGATCACCGTCATGTGTTCGCGGATTCCTATCAACTGGTACCGGATCGGACTGGAGGCCCAAGCGATGGGCGTCGCGGGCGCCCCTGACCGCCGATGTCAGGCAAACGCCGATAAGCTACATTATGTCAAGTTAACGCTGCATATTGTGTTGGTGTGCAGCATGTTTCAATGTGTCCAATGCGGTGGAGGCGATCAGGAGGGTCCCCTCGCGACCTAAACTCGCAGAACAGTCAGGCCGGCGACTCCATCGAGGGGATGGAAATCCTCGTCTTGCGTGACCACTGGTAGGTCGCGGGAAGCGGCAATTGCCGCGATCCAGAGGTCGTTGATTCGTACTCGCTGACCGGTCTCCGCCAAGTGCATGCGAAGGCGCGCCCACATGCGTGCTGCATCTTCGTCGACCGGAAACACAAGTATGTCGGCAATCGCGTCGAGCGTTGCCAGTCGTTGCGCGCGCACATCTGCCGACGCAGCCGCAAGGACGCCGAGGTTGAGTTCGGCCACGGTGATCACGGTCGTCGCAACCTCGTCCGGCACTCCGGATGCGTCGAGTCGGCGACCGCTCTCCTGTGCGATGAACACGGACGTATCGAGCAGGCCAATGGAGGTCACGAAGGCGACCCGAGGTCATCGGTGGTGTCGCCCGCCAGTTCGGCGAGTTCCGCACGCAACGCTGGGTCCGCCTGTGCACGCTCAAGCCGTCGTAGCAATTCCTCCCGACTCAGCAATCTGCGCCGGGCAGGCTGTAGGGCCGTCAGGCGTGCGACCGCCTTACCGCTGACGGTGACGGTGATTTCCTCCCCCGCCTGGACGCGCCGCAGCAGCCCTGCGGTGTCGTTGCGCAGCTCTCGGGAAGCAATTTCAGACATGCTACGAATGTAGCACAATCGTAGCATGTTGCCCTTCGGGGTTCTCACGCCCGCCCTCGGCCCACTCAGGTGGGTCAAAGAATATGCAGGAATCGAATACGCAGGGTTACCAGTTCGCTGCCGTTGTATTGCCCCCGCTTCGGGTTACAGCCCGGAGGGCACGACCGTGCCATTGACCGTCACCTCGACCTGGTCGGTGGTCGGGTCGTACTGGATACGGCCGTGCTCGAAGTCCGAAACGAGCAGGCCGTCAACGGTGCTGGCGTCGCTGATGGGTAAGCCCAGCGGACCCGCCGACCCGTTGTCGCCCATGACCTCGGGTGTGCCGTCCGCGGCGCGCGGGACGTTCCAGGCATCGCGGATCTTGCCCAGGGTGATGTACGCGGGAGTGTCGGCCTCGTCATTCTTGGCGGTGATCACCCCGCCCTGAAATTGCTGGAAAACCACGCCGCTGTCCCGCGTTCCCGCATTGCGGTCACCGGTGAGTGGCTTGCCCAGGGTCTCCCGCTGATCCTCGGTCGCCGACGAGTACTTCGCAGCAATCGGACCGGTCAGGGTCACCTCGACATCCCTCTCGCCCATGAGCGTCACCTCGGGGCCCGGGACGGTGGTATCCGACGTGGAGACGGCGGTCACCTCGACACCAGGCGGCGCAGACGCGTCGGCATTCTCGTCTTTGCTGCAACCCACAGCGATCAGCGCGATGGTGACCAAACCAACGACTGCAGCGTGGCGGTTGGGCATCGTTATCACGGCTGTCCTTTCGATGGGTTCATGACGGTTGGGTTCATGACTGTTGGGGCCGCATTGCGGGTGAACCCCCTTCTGGCCGGGACTATAACCGAAGCACGCGTGTGGCGCAGGCGGTCACCGTGGCCTGCCTCGAGCGACTGCCCCGCCACGACTGGGTTGTATGACTGAAATCGACGCCTCAGCGGACACAACCCCCCGTATATGGACCTGTATGTCCATATGGGCGTCGATTTCAGTCGTGCCGCCCGGTTTCGATCGCCGTGTGTCGAGACGGCGCCGTCACGTCAGGGTCCCTAGCTGCACAAAACCTGGCGGTTGAGCATGCAATTCGACGGCGGGGAGTAGGAACCCGACAGCACTCCCCTGAAACCGCCGGTGGCTGACGCCCCGGGTGCGATGATGCGATTCCAGTTCACGGGGGTCACCACGAAATGCGTTCCGGACTGGGTTACCTTGGAGCTCCAGGCGTGTGAGACGGACTGCCCCACCGGCATGTCGAATTCCAACTTCCAGTCGCTCAGGGGCGCCGCGCTCATGTTCGTGACGGTGAAGCTCGCGATGAAACCGGTCTGCCATGTCGAGGTCACCGACAATGTCGCTGTAGCCGCCGCTGCCGCACGGGCTGTCGGGGCAACGATCATTCCGGGAACAGCAAGAAAGAATGCCATGACGATGACATAAAGCGCGGTGCGCCAACGTCTCCCAAAATCACCCAGTACGGCCACGGTCGCCAATGTTAGGACCCGCATGCCGGTCGGTATCTGCGCATCGCCGCTGGCTACCCGACCTTTGCTCAACCGCAACCATTACGAGATCTTCCTGCCAACCGACGGCGACGGTGACCGCATCACACCGCCCGCCTCGCCTGCGATCGCAAGCATGTAGCGTGACAACCGTGAACCTCTCCCCCGTGCGCACTGCCCTGACCACGGCCGCAGGCCTCACCGCGTTGACGCTGAGCTTGAGCGCGTGCGGGTCCGACACCGCCACGGATACGGCCACTGCACCAAACAACGCCCCTGCGGTGACCAATACCGCCGCCGACGACGCCACTTGCCCCACCGCCGCGCCTGAGGCCGGCGTGGCACCGGAGTGGACCCTGCCAGGTGCGACCGGGAGCGTCGCGGTCACCGGCTCCACCGACACCGCGGCACCGAGCGTGGTCGTCGAGGCGCCGTTTAGCGTCACCGAGACCCAGGTGCACACCCTGACCGCCGGCGATGGTCCCGAAGTCGCCGACACCGCGACGGTGTCGGTCTGCTACATGGGCGTCAATGGCCGTGACGGGAACGTCTTCGACAGCAGCTACCAGCGGGGCGAGCCGGTACAGTTCGCGCTGACCCAGGTGGTGCCCGGCTTCCAGAAAGCCATCGCCGGCCAACACGTCGGATCGACCGTGGCGGTCGCCATGACCTCCGACGACGGCTACCCCAACGGCCAGCCGCGCGCGGGCATCGAGCCCGGCGACACCTTGGTGTTCGCGATCAAGGTTCTCGACGCGACAGCCTGACCGGCGGGCGGCGGCAGGCGTGTCAGTGCGCCGGTGTCGCGTAGCGCTCGCGCAATTTGGTCAAGCTTGCTTCGATCCCGGCGGCATTGGTCTTCATCGCGCGGGTCAGCCGATAGAACGCCAACTTCACCGCCCCCGCATCACGGAAATCGAACGTCTCGGTCACCCGGGTGCTCGTCGGGGTGAGCGCCTCGAACTCCCAGCGCCACCGATGCCCCTCGGGGTGGCGCCACTCCACCACGGTGTCGGGCTGCAGCGCGGTCACCGTGCTGGTGATCCGGTACGGCACCCCGTACATCTTCATTTTCGTCGAAAACTTCGAACCGACAGTCAATTCCGCCGGTGCGCTCACATTGTCGCGAACCGTGCCGGAGCCATCGAGTTCGTGGTGACGTCGGGGGTCGGCGGCGATCGCGAACAACTCGCCCGCCGGCGCGGCAACCTCAACCGAGCGGCTGATCTGCCGTGGCCCGGCGTCAACAGCGGTGACAGCCATGGTTGGTCCTCCTTTCCGCGGCCCCACCCGCGGCGGTGGGCTTCGCACTTGCGAGCGTAACCGGCCTCACAGCGCGGTCCAGTCCACCTGGCCACGCAACTCGGTCTTGAGCAGTTTGCCGCCGGAGTTGCGCGGCAGCGGCCCGTTCATCACGCTGACGAACTGTGGGACTTTGAAATCGGCCAGGTGTTCTCGGCAGTGCGCGATGACCGCGTCGATGTCGACCTGCTCGGAGTCGAGCACCAGGACTGCACCGACCTTCTCCCCCATCACCTCGTCGGTAACGGCCAGTGCCGCGGCATCGAGGACGCCCGGTGCGCCCAACAGCGCCGCCTCGACCTCCACGCTGGAAATGTTCTCCCCGCCCCGGTTGATGATGTCCTTGCTGCGGTCGATCAGATGCACCCGCCCGGCGGCGTCGATTCGGACGATGTCGCCGGTGCGCAGCCAGCCGTCGACCATCGTCTCCGTGGTCGCCGCGGGCCGATTCCAGTACTCGGCGGCGACATTGGCGCCGCGCGCCACCAACTCCCCCACCCGTGGGTCCTCGCCGATCGGCAGCACTCCGAGGTCGACCGACGGCACCGCGTAGCCCACCGAATCGGCGTGGTCGTCGGCGTCGGCGTCGGGCAACACCGTCAGCAGCGACGCGGTCTCGGTCATGCCGTAGCCGTTCATCAGGGTCGCCTGCGGGAACCCGGCCCGCAGCGCCCGCACCAGCGCCGGGGCGATCGGCGCGCCGCCATAGGCAACCCCGGTGACCGTGGAGCAGTCCGCGGTGGCGAACTGGGGGTGGCGCAGCAGCAGCGCGTACACGGCAGGCACTGTCACCAACAGCGAGATCTGTTCAGCGGAAAGGGTGTTCATCAATGTCGGCAGATCCAGCGCCGGCAAGATGACAGCGGTGCCCCCGGTGCGGGCCGCGACCAGCAATTGCGAATTGCATCCCGTGACGTGAAACAGCGGCACCGAGATCAGCGTGCGCAGCGCGGCGAGTTCCTCAGGGGCGAGTCCCAGGCAGCGAATCATGTTCTCGGTGTTGGTGACGAACGCCGCGTGGGTGGTCGGGACCCCCTTGGGGCGCCCGGTGGTCCCCGAGGTGTAGAACAACGCTGCCACATCGGTCGGCGACGCCGATTCGCTAACCAACCCCCGGTCGTCGGGCAGCGGCTGCCCGGGCGCCATATCGACGCTCACTCCGGCGTCGGTGAGGACGAACTCCACGTCGGCGGCGGTCCCCCGCGTGTTGACGACCACGGCGATCGCCCCGGCGAGCACGATGCCCCAGAAACCCACCACCCAGTCGATGCCGGCCGGGTAGCGCAGCGCCACCCGATCGCCGGGTTCGACACCGAGAACCCGTAGCCCACCGGCGACCCGGGTGGCCTGTCGCCACAGCGCTGCGTAGGTCAGTCGCCCCCCACCGACCTCGACCACCGCCTCGGCGTCGGGGCGGTGCTCGGCATGGGTTCTTAGCATCGCGATCAGGGTGTCGGGCAATTCGCCGTAGTGCAGGACACCATGGCTGTCCCGGTGTACCCCGGACTGTCCGAATGGGTTGTGGGTCCGAGGGATTTCGGTAATCCGACCGATCATGGGCGCGCCTCCGCCTTTGAGGTTAGGGCAGCACCGAGTGCCCTACCGGCAGTTACGGCAATTGATGCGCGCGGTCAGCAGAAAGCGGCGGCGAAAAAGAACGCCCCGGCCACCAATCCGATCGCGATGGCCAGTGAGGACTGCCCGGCGGTGGCGGTCGCGACGATGCCGACGGTGGCCACCACCAGCACGGCGAGGCACAGCAGCGCCAACATCGCCCGCCGCAGGCTCAGCGCCCCACCGGATCGTGATGGTGCGCCGACTTGCCTCGCTGGACTGCTCACCTGACTCACTTCCGTTCGACTGTGATTCAGCTCATAGCTTATCAGAGTTATGAGCTGGACCACAGTTGGGTGGCGGGCGGGTCTCAGCGGGGATGGCTGGCCAGGTACTGCTCGACGGGGATCCGTTCGGTGGCCGAATAGCCGATCGGCAACAGCACGTCGCCGGCGGTGGTGCGGTAGTAGATGTCCCACAGGTAGTAGCCGGTGAACGCGGCGGGATCGGCCGCCAGCACCGCCGCGTAATCCCCCACGGCACGCACGTAGTCGTCGGAGTGGTTGTAGGCGAAGACCGCGCGGTCGGGATCGGAGGCGAATCCGTTGGCGGCCAACAGTCGGCCGGCGGCCATGATCGCGTCGCGGGGAGCATGGATGTCACCGCCGTTGCCGTAGGCGGCAAAGGTCGACGGCAGGAATTGCATCGGTCCCTGCGCGGCGGCGACGCTCACTCCGTCGATGCGGCCGAAGCCGGTCTCGACCAGGTTGATCGCCGCGAGATAGGTCCAGGCGACACCGGTTGCCGCCTCGGCGGCGCGGTAATAGCCGAGAAGTTCATTCGCCGGTGCCGGTGCGATGATCCGCCAGGCCGGCAGGGAGTTTTTGACCTCGCTCTCCCCGAGTGCGGTCAGGTGGCGGCGCGCGTCGACGTTGCGGTCATAGACCCCGATCAACGCTGCGGGAATCCGGGTGCGCACTGCCGCCGCCCAGTCGGAGTGCCGTCCCAGGGTCCGGTAGGTCGTCTGCTGACGGCGAGCCGCGGCCACCCGGGTCGGCTGTGCGGTCCCGGGGTTGCGCAGAGCCTGCTCGGCGGCGACCAACTCCGCGGCCAGCGTCGCCGGGTCGGCTGTTTGCCCCGGTGGGTCCGCCGCCGCGGGCGCGATCGCGGCCGTCGCGCTCAGCACGACCAGCAACCACGCGAGGATTCCGCAGGCCGCCCGGGCTCTGTTGTTGTGCACCGCGGTTCCTTCCCTGCCGGTGGCCGCCGAGATGTCGACGATCCGGGTGATCACGTCGTGATCATCTTGACCCACGGCTGCCGCGCTGGGGCGTTCCGGGCGACCGGCGCGTTGCGGCGCGCCGGTGAACATGTTCCGATCGGGCCGGATCGGTGCGACCCAACGGTGTCTTTGTGCTGCTCAACCCGAATTCGCACGGACGAAGGGCTGTTACAGTGGTGCCGCCCAAAGCGCGTGGCGGGCCGGTTTTGTCAACCACGGAAGCGAAAAGGACAACACGTGACTGCTGAGATCACCGAGACCACCGACGTCGTCGTCGTCGGATTCGGCGCGGCCGGGACCACTGCGGCGATCACCGCCCGCGAACACGGTGTCGACGTCATCGCGGTGGACCGCAGCAACGGCGGCGGTGCCACCGCGATCTCCGGCGGCATCTACTACGCCGGTGCCGGCACCGTGATCCAACAGCAGGCCGGTGTACACGACAGCGTCGAGCAGATGCTCGCGTACTTGCGACTGGAGGTCGGCGACGCGGTGCGCCCGGAGACCCTGGAGCGGTTCGTGCGCAGCAGCCCGCAGACCCTTGAATGGCTGCAACACCACGGTGTGCCGTTCGAGGGCAGCCTCTGCCCCTACAAGACGTCGTTTCCCACCAATCGCTATTACCTGTACTACTCGGGCAGCGAGAACGCCGGCGCGTTCCGATCGGCCACCCCGCCGGTGCCGCGCGGGCACCGGTTCAAGGGCAAGGGCACCTCGGGCAAGAAAATGTATGCGCCGCTGGCGGAGTCGGCACGCCGCCTCGGCGTGCGGTTCCGCCCACACACCACCGTCACCGAGTTGCTGCGCGACGCCGACGGTCGGGTCAGCGGGGTGCAGACCCAGACGATGAACTTCGCCCCGCGAGCCATCCGGCGGCTGTATGCCCGGCTGGCGGCGATCTCGGTCAAGCCGGGTGTCTACTATCCGCCGCTGCGCCGGGTGATGGACGCACGGCTGGCCGCCTTGGAGCGCCGCTACGCCCGGCCGCTGCGCATCGTCGCGCGTCGTGGCGTCATCGTCTGTGCCGGTGGGTTCTACGCCAACACCGAGTGGCGTGAGCGTTATGCACCGCAGTTCGCCGGTGGTCTGCCGTTGGGCACCAGCGGCGACGACGGCAGCGGGATCGCGCTGGCCGAGAGCGCCGGAGCGGTCACCGCCCACATGGACGACGTGTCGGTGTGGCGGTTCATCACCCCGCCGAGCACGTTCATCTCCTCGATCGTCGTCGATGACGCGGGTCAACGGATCATCGACGAGAGCCGCTACGGTGCGGCCCTGGGTAACGCCATGGTCCGCAACCACGGCGGCAAGGGATGGATGCTCGCCGACGCCGCGCTGATGGCCGAGGCGAAACGGCAGCTGTTCACCCAGACGCTGTGGTTCCAGCGTGCGCAGGCCGCGGCCCTGATGTTCTACGGAGCCGCCCGCGGGGCCACTCTCGCCGAGGCGGCCCGCGCCGCCGGCATCGACCCCGACGGACTGGCGGCGACGGTGCAGGCCCACAACGACGCCATCGACGCCGGCACCGAGGATCCGGTCGGCAAACCCGCGGAGTTCCGCCGGCGCATCGACCGCGGACCGTTCACACTGATGAACATCTCGGTTAGGCCCAACCTGCTGTACCCGACCCCGATGCTCACCCTCGGCGGTGTGCGCGTCGACGAAGACACCGGCGCGGTGCTCAACGCCGCCGGTGACCCGGTACCCGGTCTCTACAGCGCCGGGCGCACCGCGGTCGGAATCTGTTCGGGCTCCTACGTCAGCGGCCTGTCCATCGCCGACTGCGTGTTCGCCGGGCGCCGGGCCGGGGCGGCCATCGCCGCCGATACCGGTGCCGAACACTGAGCTGGGTCAGCAAAAACCGGGGATCGCATGCCAGGCCCGCCCCGGATCGGAGGCACCTTCGCGCAGCACCGACGCTTCGATCAGCCCGTACGGCCGGTCCGCGGCGAAGAACACCTCGTTGGGGTTGGTCAACCCGAACGGCGCCAGATCCACGACGAAGTGGTGCTTGTTCGGTGCGGAGAATTTGATCTCGGCAACCTCCGAGCGTTCCTGCAGCACCGCCGTTCCCATCGCGGTGAGGGTCTGCTGGAGGGCGAAACTGTGTTCCTCGGCGAACCGCTCCATCAGCAATGCCGTGATCGCCGTATAGCTCTCGTCCCAATCGCGACTCTGCGATGACTCGTAGCGCCACCGCGCCACGAGAGAGGTTGCCAGGACGCGATCGTCGGCGTCGTCGAGGGTGGTGTAGCGATCCCGCTGGAAGCCGGCGAATTCGGACCCGGTTGTCTTGAGCACCACCAGATCCTGGATCCCGGAGACCACCGCGGCGCGGCGTTGTGATCCCGTCCCGTCGACGTTGACGACCGTGTTGCGCAATCCCCCGCCGCCTTGATAAAACGCGTGATCGTGCCCGGCGCCGCCGACCGGGATGCGGTTCCACGGCCGTTCGACGATCTCGATGCGAGCGCCGCTGGCGGCGGTGCAGGCATCGATGAAATGGTCGGCCAAGGTCAGGGCGAACTCTTCGATGGCGCCGACCCCGTGCTCTTTGGCGAGGGCGAAAACCGTGTTCTTCTGGGTGTCGGTGGGCAGAACCTGGTGCTGGTCGCCGGTGGTGTGGGCCTCGCGGAAGTCGCCGCGCAGTGCCGTGGACACCGTCAGGTCGCGGATGTCGTGGACGGCGGTGTCACGGACCACCCGGACCAGATGGATCTCGGCTTTGCCGTACTGATTGGGGCCGAGCACGATGGCCATGACGATCAACTCCCTCGGTACACGCTGTAGGCGAACGGGCTCAGCAATAGCGGAACGTGGTAATGCCCGCCGGGGTCGGCCACGGTGAACGTCACGGTCACAACCGGGAACAGTCCGCGCTGACCGGTGGCGGCGAAATAGCCGGCGGTGTCGAAAGTGAGCCGGTAGACGCCCTCGTGCAGTGGCGCGCGGCTCAGGTCGCCGACTCGGCCGTCGGCATCGGTGACCGAGGTCCCGACCGGGTGGGTGCGGGCGCCGTCGAGCAGATCGAGGTCCACCGCCATCCCCGAGGCCGGGCGCCCCAGCGCGGTGTCGAGGACATGGCTGCTGATCGTGGTCATCGTCGAGTCCGATCCGATGGGCGCTGCCAGATATTGAAAAAGACGTTCAGCGTCACCGCAACCAGGGCGGCTGCGCTGATCCCGGAATTCGCGACCACCTGGACCCCGGCCGGGAAGCGGCCCCAGAATCCGGGTGCGGCGATCGGCAGCACTCCCACCCCGATGGTGACGGCGATCAAAACCATGTTGAGGTTCCCCTCGAGGCGCACCGAGGTCAGGGTCTTGATCCCGGCGGAGACCAGCGACCCGAACAACACGATCCCGGCGCCGCCGAGCACCGCCAGCGGAATCGCGGCGACCACGCGTCCGATCACCGGAAGGGCGCCGAGGACGACGAGGATCGCGCCACCCCAGGCCACGACGTAGCGGCTGCTGACCCGCGTCAACGCGACCAGGCCGACATTCTGCCGAACGCGCTGCACGGGAAGGAGCCCACCACCGCGGCAACGGTGCTCGACGCCATGTCGGCGCGCAACCCATCGGCCAACCGTCGGGAATCGACCGGAGTGCCGATGATCTGCCCGACCGCCAGCAGATCGGCCGTCGTTTCGGTCATGATCACCGCCATCACGACCAGCATGGCCGCGATCGGCCCGGCCGAGAATTGGGGTGTGCCGAAATGCAGTAACGGCGGCACGGCGAACACCGGCCCCTCCCCGACCGCCGCGAAGGTGCCCGCGCCCACCGCCACCGCGACCAGCGTGCCCAGCACCAGTCCGAACAGCACAGCCATCCGCGACAACATCCCCCGGAACAACCGGGTCATCACCACGATGATGGTCACCGTCAGTCCCGCCAGCGCGATGTCGCGGGGTGAGCCGCTGCCGTCGCCGTGCGGGTCGTCGCCGATGATCCAGTCGAACGCCACCGGCAGCAGCGACAAGCCGATCACGGTGATGATCGAGCCGGTGACCACCGGAGGGAACAACACGATGATCCGCGCGAAAAGCGGGGCGATCAGCATTCCAACGACCCCGGCAACGAGCATCGCCCCGAAGATCGGGCGGAGGCCATCAGTGCTGGCGATGGTGGCCATCGTCGACACAGCGGCGAATGAAATGCCCTGCACAATCGGCAGTTTCGCACCAAAATACGGAACGCCGAGACTCTGCAACAACGTGGCGAGCCCGCTGAGGAAGATCGAGGCCGAAATCAGCAGCGCGATCTCGGCCTCGTTGAGCCCCGCTGCGCCGCCCACGATGATCGGTGGCGCGATCAACCCGCCATACATGGTCAGGATGTGTTGCAGGCCGTAGGCCAGGCTGCGACCGATCGGCAGGCGTTGATCCTCAGGGTGCGCCACGTCGATGCGAAGCCGATCGTTCATCGCGGTCCATCGTCGCAGCCGCCGTTTAAGGGTGTCGACGGTGCCCGTCGGGCGCGATCCGGCGACGGAACGCCGCGGCCGGGGAGGTCATCGCCCCGGCGGCGCGAGCCCGTTCGATCAGCGCGGCATCGGAGGTGACGACGGTGATACGGCCCGGTTCGTCGGCGGCGGCGACCAGGCGCACGATCTCGTCATCGGCGGAATTGGGGTAGCTGCGCGGGGCATGGGCGACGGTGACCGGCGGAGCGGCGATCGGCGGGTCCGGCGGTTTTTCGAAAACCACCGTCACCTGCTGCCCGTCGGTCTGAGCCCAGCGCTGCAGGTCGGTCACCAGCCGCACCATCGCGGAGTGCCGATCCTTCCACCATCCGTCGGGGCGCGACCCGATCACATTCATGCCGTCGACCAGCCATCGCATCGTGTCACGCTAGCGGGCCCCGACAAGGCGGCGATCGGCACTATCGGCACTATGGTGCGTCCATGAGCCTGGTCACCTACGAGGTGCGCGACCATGTCGCGACCATCACCCTCAATCGCCCGCAGGCCCGCAACGCCATCAACGGCGCGCTGCGCAACGACCTCAACGCCGCCTGGGAACGATTCCGCGGTGACGAGGACGCCTGGGTCGCCATCCTGACCGCTGCCGGGGACGTGTTCTGCGCCGGCGCGGACCTCACCGACAGTGCGGGGGCCGTCGGCACCTTCGCGGGCACGTTCTGGGAGAAGCCGACGGTGAACTCCTTCGAATCGGGCCTGGAGCTATTTAAGCCGACGATCGCCGCTGTGCACGGTCCGTGCGTCGGCTACGGGCTGACCGGGGTGTTGTTCTGCGACTTCGTCATCGCCAGCACCGATGCGGTGTTCAGCTTTCCGGAGGTGCGCCTCGGCGTGGCGACGATCGTCGGCGCGTTGCGGTTGCCGCAGCGGGTCGGCTGGGCCAATGCGATGGAGTTGCTGTTGACCGGGGCGCCGATGAGCGCCGAGCGGGCCCATCAGATCGGACTGGTGTGGCGGCTGTGCGATCCGGAGGATCTGCAGACCACCGCCCGGGACTGGGCCGAAATCCTGACCGCCGCCGCCCCACTGGCCCAACGTGCCACCAAGGAGGTCGCGTGGCGCGGCGCCGAGATGGGCTGGACCGAGGCGGTGCGGTTCGGCGAGACCATGCGCAAGGTCGTCGGAGCCACCGCCGATGTCACCGAGGGCTTGACGGCCTGGCGGGAGAAGCGCCCGCCGCGGTGGCAGGCCCGCTGAGAATCAGAACGGTGCCAGCGCGCTGAAAAGCAGGTAGCCCAGGCACACCAGGGTGTTCAACGCGACCAGGGTCATCGCCACCACGATCAGCCAGCGCAGCCGGACCTGCCGGCGGCGGCGCACCCGGACGCTGTGTTGGTCGTCGCGTAGGTGCAGCGCGGTCAGCGCGAACCGCAGATCCACGTTCTCCGCTTCGGTGGCACCGGATCCGGTGCTGATCGCCACCAGTCGCTCCGGGCTGACGGTGACGCCCACGCTGGACAGACGACGACACCACCGGCGGGCCTGCCTGATGGTCATCATCGGCTCGAGCGAAAGCGGCGGCCGGTGACCGCCGAACCGGTTCGACGGGCTGATCACCCATGTCAGCCTAGCGTCGTGCGGCTTGACCGGAACCGGGTTCGCTGAGTCTCACCAGCATTTTTCCGATGTTGGCGCCGCTGAACAAACCGTTGAGGGCGTCCACGCAGGAGTCGATGCCCTCCATGACGGTCTCGCGGTGCACCAACTGTCCGCTTTTCTCCCAGTCGTGCAGTGCCGCGAACGCCTCGTCGAACCGGTCCCATTCGTGCAACGCGTTGAAGCCCTGCATCACCGCGGTTTTCGCCAGCAGGTTCACATAGTTGGCCGGGCCGGGATGCTCGCCGGTGAGATAGCTGGAGATGACGCCGCACAGCACCACCCGGGCACGGTGGGCCAGCCGGCCCAGCACGGCGTCGAGGATCGGTCCGCCGACGTTGTCGAAGTAGACGTCGACCCCCCGTGGGCAATGCGTCTTGAGGTCAGCGGTCAGGGTGTCGCTTTTGTAGTCGATGCAGGCGTCGAAACCGAAATCATCGACCACCGCCCGGCATTTCCGCGGACCACCGGCGATGCCGACGACCCGGGCGCCGGCGATCTTGGCGATCTGGCCGGCCACCGATCCGGTCGCCCCCGCCGCCGCCGACACCACCACCGTCTCCCCGGCCTTCGGACGCCCGATGCCGGTCATCCCGAAGTAGGCGGTCGCTCCGGTCGGCCCGTACACCGACATCACCGCCAACTGGTCGACGTCGGGGCCGGGCACCGGGGTGGTGAACACGTCGTCGCGCACCAGCACGTACTCCTGGAAGCCGGTCAACGTGGTGACCACGTCACCGACCCGGTAGGCCGCGCAGCGTGATTCCACCACCTCACCGATGCCGGCGGCTCGGATCACCTCACCGAGTTGCACCGGCGGCAAGTACCCGGGCTGGTCGTTGAGCCAGGTTCGTGCCGCCGCGTCGATACCCACATAGGTGGTGCGCACCAGGGCCTCCCCGTCAGCGGGTGCCGGGGCGTCGCCGCTGACCACCTCGGTGTCGCCGGCGGCGATCAGACCGCTGGGGCGCCGGCGCAGCACCACCTGCGCGTTGCGGCGGGTGTTCATAGCGCTCCTTGGAGATAGGCGGCGCGGCATGCACGGCGAGCCAGTTTGCCGCTGGTCGTGCGCGGGATCGCGCCGGCCTGCACGAACCGGACGTCGGTGACCGTGAGCCCGTGGACGCGGGCGACCGCCGCGCCGATGGCCTCGGCCGCGGGCCGCGGATCGGTGCGACGGGTGCCGCGAGCCCGCTCGGCGACGATCACCAACTGCGGCTCGCCGTCACGATCCGGCGCGGTGAACGCGACCACGTAGCCGCTGCGCACCATCGGCGCCGCCTCGGCCACCGTCGCCTCGATGTCGTGCGGGTAGTGGTCGCGGCCGCCGAGTCGAACCAGGTCGGCCATTCGGCCGGTGACATACAGCTCATCGTCGAGGAAGACACCGAGATCGCCGGTGCGCAGCCAATGCGCCTGCGCCAGAACGCCATCGGCGTGGCTGCCGCTGGACAGCCGGTTCACCAGGACCGCCGCAAAGGCCGCTCGGGACTCCTCGGGCCGGTCCCAGTAGCCGCGGGCCACGTTGTCGCCGTGCAACCAGATCTCCCCGATGTGACCGTCGGGAAGCTCGGTGCGGCTCTGCGGGTCCACGATCACGGCGCGCAGGCTGCGGGCAAGCTGTCCGCAGGGCACGTGGATCACCGCCTCGGGGGCGTCGGCGGCGACCAGCACCGCCCGGCCCTCGCCGAGTTGGCGACGGTCGAAGTACACCGCGCGGGCTTCGACGTCCGGTGCGGTGGTGGCGATCATCAGGGTCGCCTCGGCGATGCCGTAGGACGGTTTGATCGCGGTGCGGGCCAGCCCGTAGGGGGCGAACGCCGTGGTGAAGGTGGTGATCGCCTCCATGCTCACCGGTTCCGAGCCGATGATCATCACCACGTTGGTCAGGTCGATCTGGTCGTCGGGCCCGGGCAGCCCCCGTTGCGCGGTGAGCTCGTAGGCGAGATTGGGGGCGGCGGTGACCACCTGCCCCTCCCGCGATCCGTCCGACAACGCCTGGATCCAGCGCAGCGGACGCCGGATGAACGCGGCCGGTGACATCAGTGTGGAGTGACCGCCGTAGACGGTCGGGAAACCCAGCATCGATAAGCCCATGTCGTGGTAGAGCGGTAACCAGCTCACGCCGTGGGTGTTTCGGTTCAACAGGTCGATCGACAGGATCATCTGCACCAGGTTGGTGCCCACCGCGCGGTGGGTGACCTCCACACCCACCGGCGGGCGGGTCGCCCCGGAGGTGTACTGCAGGTGGGAGACCGAGTCGACGTCCAACATCACCGGGGTGAACTCAGCGCCGGCGGAGTCGGGGATCTCGTCGATCACCAGGATGCGCGGCTGGCACACCGAGGTCAGCCGGTGAAGAAATTCCTCGACGCCGGCGCGGGCGGCGGCGGTGGTCAACACCACCGACGGCGTGCAGTCGGCCAGCGCGGTCTCGAGGCGTTCGGCGTGGCCGGGCAGCTCCGGGGCGAACAGCGGCACCGCGATCGTGCCGGCCTTGATCGCTGCGAAGAACCCCGCGACGTAGTCCAGCCCTTGCGGTGCGAGCACCGCCACCCTCTCCCCCGGGCCGGCGTGGTGCTGCAGCCGGGCGGCGACAGCGGCCAACCGGACCCCCAGCTGCTTCCACGTCCACTCGTGAACCCGGGGATCGTCGCCACCGGTGAAATCCAGATACCGGAACGCCAACGTGTCACCGACGCTGGCGATGTTGCGCTCGATCAGCGAGATCAGCGTGGTCCCGTCGGGGAGAGAGATCTCGCCGTCGGCGTCGAGGGTGTCTTCGATGCGCAGCAACCCGTCGGGGGCGGCGAACTGTTGTGCCGGTGCACCGTCCATACGCGCAGTGTAAGGGGTCACGACGGGCGGCCGGCCGCTCAGCGGCGGGCCGTGCCGCTCACGGGTTGGCCGTCGGCCGGTGCCAGCAGACAGATGACGGTGCTCGGCTCCGGCACGGCCCCGGTGCGGTCCTGCATCGAGTCGATCAGATAGCTGATCGTGTCGCGGCCGGCGGTCGCCGGTTCACCGGTGTAGGCGGAAAAACCCTCGGCGCACCGTTGGTCGGCCACATCGGCGACTGCGTCGTTGACCGGCACCGCGGCGCGCAGGAACACCTCGGCGGCGTGCGGACGAGAACAGTCGACGACGGTGACGGTGACCACGCTCGGATCGGTCGGTGGCGGCTCGGCCAGGCAGTCGCCGACCCCGAGATCGACCCACACTTTCGTGGCCGGGTGCGGTGCTGGTTGCGGTGCCGGTTGTGGTGCTGGTTGTGGTGCCGGAGTGGAAGCCACCGTTGTGGTGCCGGCGCCCGTCGCCGGGGGCCCCGTGGTGGTGCCCTGCGGGGTCTCGTCGGGTGCTGCGCTGTGACAGCCGGTGAGGGCCGTCGCGGTCAGCGCCGCGCAGACTCCCAGCAGCACCCGCATCGAGGGCCTCCTCACAGCGTCCACAGGCGGCTACGCCCCGGATTCTGCCACGGAAAACATGGCGCAGTGGGAGACTCACAGCGTTGTGGGCAACAGTGCTCGAACGGGTTGAGGAGGAGCGAAGGAACATGGCTAACGCCGAACCGGTCGAAGCGGACGCGAAGATCGACTTCACGCAAGACATCGCCGATACTCAGCGCTACTTCGACAGTGCCCGCTTCGAGGGCATCACCCGCCTCTACACCGCGCGACAAGTCGTCGAACAACGCGGCACCATCGCCGTCGACCACACCGTCGCCCGAAACGCGGCGGCCGCGTTCTTCACCCGACTGCGTGAACTGTTCGCCGAGAAGAAGAGCATCTCCACGTTCGGGCCGTACTCGCCCGGGCAGGCGGTGACCATCAAACGGATGGGCATCGAAGGGATCTACCTGGGTGGGTGGGCCACCTCGGCGAAGGGGTCGATCAGCGAGGACCCCGGCCCAGACCTGGCCAGCTACCCGCTGAGCCAGGTTCCCGACGAGGCGGCCGGGCTGGTGCGCGCCCTGCTGACCGCCGACCGCAACCAGGAGTACCTGCGGTCGCGGATGAGTGAGGAGGAACGCGCCAAGACCCCCGCCTACGACTACCGGCCGTTCATCATCGCCGACGCCGACACCGGCCACGGTGGAGATCCGCATGTGCGCAACCTGATTCGGCGTTTCGTGGAATCCGGTGTGCCCGGCTACCACATCGAGGACCAGCGCCCGGGCACGAAGAAGTGCGGACATCAGGGCGGCAAGGTGCTGGTGCCCTCCGACGAGCAGATCAAACGCCTCAACACCGCCCGTTTCCAGCTCGACATCATGCGGGTGCCGGGCATCATCGTCGCCCGCACCGACGCCGAGGCCGCGAACCTCATCGACAGCCGGGCCGACGAACGCGACCAGCCGTTTCTGCTGGGCGCGACGAACGTGACGATCCCGTCCTACAAGTCGTGTTTCTTGGCGTTGATGCGCCACTTCCACACCGAACTCGGCGTCGACGAACTGGTCGGGCACCTGCTGTACTCGCTGCCCGACGGCGAGTACGCCGCCGCCGATGCCTGGCTGGAGAAGCAGGGCCTGTTCGCGGTGGCCGCCGAGGCGGTCGAACAGTGGCGCGCCAGCGGCGCCGAATCGGTCGAGTCGCACTACGACAAGGTCGAATCCCAGTTCGTCCGGGCGTGGCAGGACGACGCCGGGCTGACCACCTACGGAGAGGCCGTCGCGGACCTGCTGGAGTTCGCCGAACGGGAGAACGAGGCGCGGTCGATGAGCGCCGACGAATGGCGTGAATTCGCCCGGACCGCCTCGCTGTACACCGCCGAGGCCAAGGCCCGAGAGCTCGGTGTCGCGGCCACCTGGAACTGTGAGTTGGCCAAGACCCCGGAGGGCTACTACCAGATCCGCGGCGGCATCCCCTACGCGATCGCCAAGTCGCTGGCGGCTGCGCCGTTCGCGGATCTGCTGTGGATGGAGACCAAAACCGCCGACCTCGACGATGCGCGGCAGTTCGCCGACGCCATCCACGCGGTCTACCCCGACAAGATGCTCGCCTACAACCTGTCCCCCTCGTTCAACTGGGACACCACCGGCATGAGCGACGACGAGATGCGCCAGTTCCCCGCCGAGCTGGGCAAGATGGGGTTCGTCTTCAACTTCATGACCTACGGCGGTCACCAGATCGACGGGGTCGCCGCCGAGGAGTTCGCCGGCGCCCTGCGCCAGGACGGGATGCTCGCCCTGGCGCGGCTGCAACGCAAGATGCGGCTGACCGAATCGCCCTACCGCACGCCGCAGACCCTGGTCGGTGGACCCCGCAGCGACGCCGCGCTGGCCGCCTCCTCGGGACGCACCGCGACGACCAAGGCGATGGGCGAAGGCTCCACCCAGCACCAGCATCTGGTCCAGACCGAGGTGCCCAAGAAGTTGCTCGAGGAGTGGCTCGCACTCTGGGGTGAGCACTACAAGCTCGGCGAGAAGTTCCGTGTCGACCTGCGGCCACGGCGTGCCGGCGGGGAACTGCTCGAGCTGGGTATCTACGGTGAGCGCTCCGACGGCGAAGAGAAGCTGGCCAACGTCATCGTCGACCCGATCAAAGACCGGCACGGCCGCAGCATCCTCACGGTGCGTGACCAGAACACCTTTGCCGAGGCGTTGCGTCAGAAGCGGTTGATGACGTTGATTCACCTGTGGCTGGTGCACCGGTTCAAAGCCGACGCCTTCTACTACGTCACGCCGACCGAGGACAACGTCTACCAGACCGAAAAGATGAAATCGCACGGCATCTTCAGCGACGTCCACCAGGAGGTCGGCGAGATCATCGTCGCCGAGGTGAACCACCAGCGTATCGCCGAATTGCTCGCCTCCGACCAGGCGGCGTTGCAGCAGCTGATCAAAAAGGAGAATTAACCGCCGCGGCGCGTGCGGCGCCCGACTTGCCGGGCAACACAACTCGCGTCCACCGGGTGCGCCCATTACCCTGAAACCACCCGAAGACGATGAAGCGATGCGAGGCGGTGGGTGTGCTCGATGACCGGAAGCAACTGGACCGTGTGGGCGCGGCTGTGCGCAGCGCTGACCGTGACGGGTGGTGCTGCACTCAGTGTGCCGGCGGCCCTGCCCATCGCCGGCGCCGAACCCTGCCCCGACGTCGACGTGGTGTTCGCCCGCGGCACCTTTGAGCCACCGGGCGTCGGCGGCGTCGGCCAGGACTTCGTCGACTCGGTGCGCGGCCGTGTCGGCGACAAGTCGGTGGAGGTGTACCCGGTGAACTACCCGGCCAGCACCGATTTCCCCACCGCTGCACAGGGGATCATCGACGCCAGCAACCACATCCAGAATCGGGTGAACACCTGCCCCGACACCAAGATGGTGCTCGGCGGGTTCTCCCAGGGTGCGGCGGTGATGGGCTACGTCACCGCCGACAAGGTCCCCGAGAACTTCACCCTGCCCGACGGCATCAGCGGGCCGATGGCGCCGGAGGTCGCCGACCATGTCGCGGCGGTGGCCCTGTTCGGTGAGCCGTCCCAGGACTTCCTCAACCGGATCGATGCGCCGCCGATCAACATCGGCTCGCGCTATGCGCCGAAGACGATCAACCTGTGCATCGACACCGACCCGATCTGCTCCCCGACCGGCAGCGACGGCGGCTCGCACGGGCTGTACGCCGCCAACGGCATGACCGGCCGGGCCGCCGACTTCGTGGCGCAGCGGCTCAACCGGTGGTGATCAGCCCGGCAGTCGCGCGCTGATCAGCGGGGCGATGCGCTCGGCGAGGTAGGCGTGGCCGGCGTCGGTGGGATGGATGCCGTCGGCGCCGATCAGGTCCGGACGCCCGACGAACCAGCCCTCGGCCAGCGGGTCGACGAACTCACCGCCGACCAGCCAGGTCTGCGCCGCCAGGGTGTCGCGCACCCGCCAGATCGCGGCCGGCACGTCGGCGGTCGGCCACGGCGGGCCGATCACCAGCAGGGTGGCGTTCGGTGCGAGGTCGCGGGCGCGGGCCAGCGCGTCGTGCATGGTGCCGGCGAGCAGGCCCGGATCGGCGACGTCGTCGTTGCGGGAGCCGAAGAACACCACCACGGCGTCGTCGGCGGTGACCGCGCGCGGCACCAGATCGACGAACAGGTTGCCGTGGTTGCCACGGACCCCGTAGCCGGCACCCCCCTCGGCGGCGACCGAGGCGGCGACCGGTTTGCCGTCGCGCAGCAGCACCTGACCGGCGCGCGTGGTCCAGCCGTTGGCGCCCAAACCCCCCTCCGGGCCGCCGGTGGTGTAGGAGTCCCCGATCACCGCGATGCTGCGGACTCGCAGGTCATGGTCGGCGAGGCGGGGCGGGGTCACCGGGCCGAGATACCCGTGGCCGACACCGGCACCCATCATGAGTGCGACCATCGCGACGCCAACAATCACCGAAGTGCGCATCACAGCCGTCCGAGCCTTCCGTCGTCACGAATCGGTTTTGTGGAACGTAATCAAACCAAATCGGCGGTCACCGCAGTGCGGCGGCCACCGCGGCCGGCTCGGCCGCCGCCGGAGCGGGCGCCACCGGGGTGTCGGTGTCGCGGACATCGACCATGCGGCGCATCCACCGGCGGGTCGGTTCCTCCACCGCGTGATACAGCAGGCTCGCCGCGGCCAGACACACCGCGAGGACGACCACCAGCACCAATTTTCCCTGTGCGGCATTGAGATCCAGGTCGTATTCGATCGCCACCCAGTTCCAGCTGGTGTGGACCAGTTCGTGCACCATGTACAGCGCGAACGAGATCTGGCCGCCGTAGACGAACAGCCGCGTCGACAGCAGCCGCGGCAGGCTGCCCACCCCCACCGCGAGGGTGATCACCAGAGGAACGAACAGCACGTCGACCAGACCGCGGGCATCGGGCACGGTGGCTATCGGGTGCGCGTCGATCCAGTACAGCGCGGCCACGATCGCCGCGATCAGGGCCAGCGACAGCCAGCCCACCCCGACCCGAGTGCGGTGTGTCAGATGCAGCTTGCGCACCGCCGCGCACGCCAGCGCGCCGGCGGTGAACTGCATGACGATCCGCGGCAGCCAACTCCACGGGGTGTAGAACTCGCCGGTGGCCAGCAGCAGCAGGATCGGCGGCAGCGAGGCGGCGAACGCCAGCCACAGCAGCCCCCGCGCCCGGGTCACCCGTGCCACCCGGAAAATCACCAGGATGAGCAGCCCGAACAGCAGGTAGGCGAGCCACTCGGCGCTGATCGACCAGGCGGGGCCGTCCCAGCTGGTGTCGTCGAAATACGGCTCGAACCACAGTTGCACCAGTAGTAGCTGGCGCAGGTAGCTGACCGCGGTGAGGCGCTGCGCCTGCTCCGACGGTGTGTCGCCGACGTGGAGGGTGAAGATGATCCAGGCCGCCGCCAGGTGCAGGGTCACCAGGTAGACCGGCCAGACCCGCGCCAACCGCAGCCACAGGAACCGCAGCGTCGCGCGTGTCGACCACGACTGCCCCATCCGGTTGGCATAGTTCCAGGTCAGCACGAAACCGCTGAGGATGAAGAACAGGTCCACGCCCTGGGCGCCGGTGTCGAGGACGGGGGCGAGCACTTCGGCGCGGTACGGGGCCGCCCCGGCCAACAGTGGGCGGAAATGAAACAGCACCACCCACAGGGCAGCCACGATCCGCAGGCCGGTCAGTGCCTTGATCTCTCCGCTGCCCACAGTGATCTTTCGTCGGTTTTTCGTTGGTCTTTGGTCGTTTTCTGTCGGTGTCCGTTGGGGTTTCGGTGTTCGTCCCAGGGGTGGACGACAACCGGGGCCTGTGCACTAACCCGGCACTAACCCGGCACAAACCCGGCCATAACCCGGCCCTAACCCGGCCATAACCCGCCGATTCCGCAGGGTAACAGCAGAAACGGCGCTAACCGGGGAGGTGACCGGCGCCGCGGTGTTGCAACGGTGATCCTGATCATGTCCGCCGATCAGACCGGGCTGGGCGGGCCGGCGGCGCGTAAGGTGGAGACCCATGTGGACGCGGGCGGTGACGGCGGGCTTGTCGACGGGCTTGCCGGCGGGCTTGTCGACGGCCCTGGTGGCGTGCGCGACCGCGCTGGCCGGTGCCACCATTGCAGCGGCCGACCCCGAGCCCGCCCCGGAACCGCCTCCGTCGCCCACCGCCGAGGCGCCCGCCGCTGAGGCGCCCGCCGAGGGACAGCCCGCCACGGCGATCGAGGAGGACGGCACCTACCGCGTCGGTGAGCAGATCGCTCCCGGCACCTACACCTCGGCGGGTCCCGCCGAGGACGCCACCTGTTACTGGAGGCGCAGCCGTGACGGTGAGATCGTCGACAACGCGATGACCAAAAAGCCGCAGGTCGTGCAGATCGAGCCGACCGACACCGAGTTTCGGACCAGCGGATGCCAGCCGTGGCATCGCAGCGAGACCGAGCAGGCCCCGCCCGGACTCGACCCGGCGGCGGCGAAGAACAAACTGCGTGACGACATCGGCAAACTCAATCTGGGCTCGCTCCTGCACGGCGGTGGGCAGGTGCCCGGGCCCTGATCAACCGGGCCGTCCGGCGGCGCCCCGCAGCCGGAAATCGCTACTCGCTAGCGAATGCCCTACGCTGACGGGACCGACACCACTTCGGCGACGACGGAGAAGGAGGGCGGCACCCGCGTGGCAAGTTCGGCTGTAGACGCCACGCAGGATGCGGCATTGCGGGCGGAAGACATCACGGTCACCGACCCGAAAGTCGTGAAACGGGCGGTCGCGGCCGCCACCGTCGGCAACATCACCGAGTGGTACGACTTCGGGGTCTACGGCTACTTCATCCTCACCCTGCAGAAGGTGTTCTTCGCGGGGATGTCGGACACGGCGTCGCTGATCGCGGCGTTCGGGGTCTTCGCCTCGTCGTTTCTGGTCCGGCCCATCGGTGGGCTGATCTTCGGCTCGCTCGGCGATCGCATCGGTCGCACCAAGGTGTTGGCGATGACGGTCATCCTGATGGCGGCCAGCACGTTCTGCATCGGATTGGTGCCCAGCTACGACTCGATCGGGATCGCCGCGCCGATCCTGGTTTTGATCGCCAAGCTGGGCCAGGGCCTGTCGACCGGGGGCGAATACAGCGGGTCGATGACGTTCATCGCCGAATACACCCCGGACAAGCGTCGCGGCTTCACCGGCAGCTGGCTGGAGTTCGGCACCTTCACCGGGTACTCCCTGGGTGCGGCGACGGTGGCGATCCTCACTGCGCTGATGCCCGAAGACGACCTGTTGAGCTGGGGGTACCGGATCCCGTTCCTGCTGGCGCTGCCGCTGGGCATGGTGGGGCTGTTCCTGCGGCTGCGGCTGGAGGAGACCCCGGCCTTCGAGAAGTTGCTCGAGGAGCAGTCCGAGCACCAGCACGACGAGTCCAAGACCGGTGTGCGGGCGGTGTTCGTGCACTACTGGCGGGCGATCCTGCTCTGCGGGGGCATCGTGATCACCTGGAATGTCACCAACTACATGCTCACCAGCTACATCCCCACCTATCTGGCCGACCTGCCCGAGTTCGGTCTCGGCGGGGTCGACCAGACCGCAACCCAGTTCATGCAGATCGCGGTGCTGGTGATGCTGATCGTGTTGATCCCGGTCATCGGCCGGCTCAGCGACCGGGTGGGCCGGCGCCCGGTGCTGGCCACCGGGGCGATCGGGCTGATCGTGTTGTCGCTGCCGGCGGTGCTGCTGTTGCGCGGCGGCACCGTGATCAGCACGTTCGCCGGGCTGCTGATGATCGGGTTGATGCTGGCCTGTTTCTCCGGCACCGCACCGTCGACACTGCCGGCGCTGTTTCCCACCCAGGTCCGCTACAGCGGCCTGGCGATCTCGTTCAACATCTTCGTCTCGCTGTTCGGCGGGACGACCGCCCTGGTCATGAGCACCTTGTTGTCGGCAACCAAAGACCTCAACTGGCCGGGTTACTACCTGATCGCCGCCGGCGCCGTCGGGCTGATCAGCATCGCGCTGATCAGCGAACCCAACGGCAAGCCGCTGCCCGGGGCCACCCCGGCGGTGAGCTCCCACGAGGAGGCCCACGCCCTGGTCGCCGCGCAGGATTAGCGCGCGGCGGCGTCGCCGGTCGCCTTCTCGCCCAACACCCGGCGCAACAGATGCAGCGCCACCGTGGTGGAGCGTTCCCGCACGTCGGCGCGGTCACCGGGCAGCCGTACGGTGCGGGTCAGGCAGCGGCCGTCGGCGAGTGCGGCGGTGAAGCAGACCGTGCCCACCGGCTTGTCCGGCGATCCCCCCGTGGGCCCGGCGATCCCGGTGATCGCGATCGCCGTGTCGGCGTCGAACCGGCGCAAAGCGCCGGTGGCCATCGCCTGGGCGACCGGCTCGGAGACCGCGCCGTGCTCCTCGATCAAGCCCGCATCCACCCCCAGAAGCTCGGTTTTCGCGGCGTTGGAGTAGCTGACCACTCCCCCGGTCACGTACGCCGACGATCCCGGCACCTCGGTGAGCCGGGCCGCCAGCAGCCCCGCCGTGCACGACTCGGCGGTCGCCACGGTGCGCCCGGCCAGCAGCGCCGCGACCTGCTCGTCGATCAGCGACCCGTCGGTGGAGAACACCTCACGGGGATGGCGGGTACTGAGCAACTCCACCAGGGCGGTGTAGGCGTCGGCGGCGCCGGGGGCGTCGGGTTCGTAGCGGGTGACGATCTCCAGTTCGCCGCGGCGCAGACAGGTGGTGATCTCCAGGCGCTCGAAGCCGGCGATGCTGCGTTCGGCCTCGCGCAGGCAGTCGGCCAGGTTGGACTCGGGCAGCCCGAACATCCGCACGGTCTGCTGGCGGTAGTGGGTACGGGCGGCGATCGCCTGCTGTACCGACGCGGTGGCCAGCGCCGCGGGCCACATCGCCTGCAGTTCCCGCGGCGGGCCGGGCAGCACCACGACGGTGGGGGCACCCGCCGCCGTGGCGGGAACGACGACACCGGGCGCGGTGCCCACCGGGGCGAGCACGGCGGCGCCGGCCGGGACGAGGGCCTGTTTGCGGTTGGCCGCCATCACCGCCTCGAAGTCGGCGTCGGGATAGCGGCGCATCAGCGAGCGCAGAATCGTGGCGATGGTCGCCTCGAGGTCGGTATCCAACACCAGCTCACGTCCGCAGAACTCCGCGACGGTCTGCACGGTCAGGTCGTCGGCGGTCGGCCCGAGTCCCCCGCTGGTGATGATCAGGTCGATCCCGGTGTCGGACAAGAACCGCAGCGCGGCGGTGAGGTCGCGGGGGCGGTCACCGCAGATCGTGACGTGAGCCAGCTCCACGCCCAACTCCAGCAACCGGTCGGCGATCCACGGGCCGTTGCGGTCCTGGATGCGTCCGGTCAGAACCTCGGTTCCGGTTACGACGATTCCCGCGCGTGTGCTCACCGGTTAGAAGGCTAGTCCGATGACTGCAGGTGGCGCTCCACCGCCTGCACCTTGTGGGTCAGCGCGTCGGAGACACCCTCACGCCAGTCGACTTTGATCACGGTGCTCACCCGCGGGGCACGCGCGGCCACCGCCTCGACCGCACGGTGCACCACCGTCATCACCTGCTCCCAGGTGTCTCCCTCGATCACGGTGAACATCGCGTCGGTATGATTGGGCAGCCCCGATTCCCGCACCACCCGCACCGCCTCGGCGACCGCTTCGCTGACCCCTTCGCCGGTGCCCATCGGGCTCACCGAGAATGCAACCAGAACCGACATCGTCTCCACCTCCGCCGTCCAGTATTGCGCCCGCTGGTGGCCGGCCCGGCCCGCAGCGGATCGCGCCGCCGACACGGAGCGAGGTGCCGGGGCGGCGTCGTCCATGTCACACTCTTGACCATGGTGGTCGCAATCGCTCGGCCCAAGCTGGAGGGCAACGTTGCTGTCGGTGAGGGGCGCCAACTCGGTTTCGCCGAGTTCGGTGCACCCCAGGGGCGGGCCATGTTCTGGCTGCACGGCACCCCGGGGGCCCGTCGCCAGATCCCGCTGGAGGCGCGGCTCTTCGCCGAGCGGGAGAACATCCGGCTGATCGGGGTGGACCGGCCCGGGATCGGGTCTTCGACGCCCTACCAGTACGAAACCGTGTTGCAGTTCGCCGACGACCTGGGCACGATGGCCGACACGTTGGGTGTGCAGCAGATGGCGGTCATCGGGCTCTCCGGCGGCGGTCCGTACACGCTCGGGTGCGCCGCCGCCATGCCCGACCGGGTGGTTGCCGCCGGGGTGCTCGGCGGGGTCGCGCCGTCCACGGGGCCCGACGGGATGCCCAGCGGGCTGATGAAACTCGCCGCGGTCGCCGCCCCGGTCCTCGAAGTCGCCGGTGGACCGATCAGCGCGGTCGCCAGCAGTGTGATCCGGCTGGTCCGACCGGTCGCCTCCCCCGCACTCGGGCTCTACGCGCGGCTCTCCCCCGAAGGTGACCGTCAACTGCTGGGGCGCCCCGAGTTCAAGGCGATGTTCCTCGACGACCTGCTCAACGGCAGCCGCAAACAGCTGGCGGCGCCGTTCGCCGACGCCGTGGTGTTCGCCCACGACTGGGGTTTCCGGCTCGAGGAGGTCACCGTCCCGGTGCACTGGTGGCACGGCGACGCCGACCACATCATCCCGTTCTCGCACGGCGAGCATGTCGTAGCGCGACTACCCGAGGCCACGATGTACCCGATGCCCGGAGAGAGCCACCTCGGTGGATTGGGGCGCGCCGAGGAGATCCTGACCACGCTGGCCGAAACCTGGGACAAAGCCCAGGGATAGCGTCGCCGAGACAATGACCGAGGCAGGGATCGGGGCAGGGGCCGGGCCAGGCACGGAGCCGGCGGTGCCCGACGCGGTGGCCCAGATCGCTGCGAGCCCGCCCGGGCCGCACGTCGGCGCCTTCTTCGATCTCGACGGAACGCTGGTCGCCGGGTTCACCGCGACCGCGCACGCCGGACATCGGGTTCGGCTGCGGCAGGCCCGGATCGGCGAGATCCTCGGCGTCATCGAGGCCGCCACCCGCTACCGGCTCGGCCGCATCCAATTCGACCGGCTGTTGGTGCGCGCCGCCGGATACCTGCGAGGCGAGTCGATCGCCACCCTCGACGCGCTCGGCGACTGGCTGTTCACCCACCGCATCACCGGCCGGGTCTATCCGCTGATGCGCGAGATCGTCCACGCGCACCAGCGACGCGGCCACACCGTGGTGCTCAGCTCGTCGGCATTGACCATCCACGCCGAGCCGGTCGCCCGCTACCTCGACATCCCCCACGTGCTGTGCAATCACTTCGAACTCGACGAGCACGGGCTGCTCACCGGCGGTGTGCGCACCCCCGTCGTCTGGGGAACACAGAAAGCCGCTGCCGTCCAACAGTTCTGCGCAGAGCAGAACATCGCGTTGCAGGACAGCTATTTCTACGCCGACGGCGACGAGGACGCGGCGCTGATGAGCCTGGTGGGCCGGCCGCGGCCGGTCAATCCCCGCTCCGGGCTCGCCGCGATGGCCGCCGAGCAGAACTGGCCGGTGCTGCGGATGGCGCGTCCCGATCAGCGCAGCACCGTGCGCCGCGTCGCCGGGTTCGGGTGGGCGGCGCTGTGGGGGTGAGTGCGGCGGGCATGGACCTGGAGGTGGCCCAGGTCGACATCACCACGCTGGCGGTCGACGCGATCACCAACGCGGCCAATACCGAGTTGCGCCACGGCGGCGGGGTGGCCGCGGCGATCGCGCGCGCGGCCGGTCCGGACCTGGTGCGCGAGTCCCGCGACAAGGCCCCGATCGGACTCGGCGAGACCGTCGCCACCACCGCCCGCGGCGCTGCCCGCCCGGTATGTGATCCACGCGGCGACGATGGAACTCGGCGGCCCCACGTCTGCGCAGATCATCTCCGCGGCGACCGCCTCCACCGTGGCCGTCGCCGACGAACTGGGGTGCACGTCGCTGGCGCTGGTGGCGTTCGGCACCGGCGTCGGCGGGTTCCCGCTTGCCGAGGCCGCCCGGCTGATGGTCGCCGCGGTGCGGGCTCACCGGCCCACCGGGCTGCGCCGGATCGTGTTCGCCGTCCACGGTGAGCCGGCCGAACGGGCGTTCACCGCGGCGTTGCGGAGCTGAACCGACGCCCCGCACTTGCATTGTCGGCCGCCGGCGGGTACTAAACTAGCTAAACTAGAACGCGTTACATTTTTCTTCCCGGCCCGGTAAGGATGCACCGATGCACACTCCCCTCTGCGACGACCTCGGTATCGAGTTCCCGATTTTCGCGTTCACCCACTGTCGCGACGTGGTGGTCGCGGTGAGCAAGGCCGGTGGCTTCGGTGTGCTCGGCGCGGTCGGCTTCACCCCCGAACAGCTGGAAATCGAGCTGAACTGGATCGACGAGAACATCGGCGACCACCCGTACGGCGTCGACATCGTCATCCCCAACAAATACGAGGGCATGGACGCCAACCTGTCCACCGAGGAACTCACCAAGATGCTGCAGGACATGGTGCCCCAGCAGCACCTGGATTTCGGCCGCAAGATCCTCGCCGACCACGGCGTGCCCGTCGACGACGCCGACGACAACGCCCTGCAACTGCTCGGCTGGACCGAGGCCACCGCCACCCCGCAGGTGGAGATCGCGCTGCGGCACCCGAAGATGACGCTGATCGCCAACGCGCTGGGCACCCCGCCGGCGGACATGATCGAGCACATCCACGCCGCCGGGCGCAAAGTCGCGGCGCTGTGCGGCTCGCCGTCGCAGGCGCGCAAACACGCCGACGCCGGCGTCGACATCATCATCGCCCAGGGCGGCGAGGGCGGCGGTCACTGCGGTGAGGTCGGATCGATCGTGCTGTGGCCGCAGGTCGTCAAGGAGGTTGCACCCACCCCGGTGCTCGCGGCCGGTGGGATCGGCAGCGGTCAGCAGATCGCCGCGGCGCTGGCGCTGGGCACCCAGGGGGCGTGGACCGGATCGCAGTGGCTGATGGTCGAGGAGGCCGAGAACACCCCGGTGCAGCAGGACGCCTACGTCCAGGCGTCGAGCCGCGACACGGTGCGCAGCCGCTCATTCACCGGCAAGCCGTGCCGGATGCTGCGCAACGAGTGGACCGAAGCCTGGGAGACCCCGGGCAACCCCGAACCGCTGGGCATGCCGCTGCAGTACATGGTCTCCGGAATGGCGGTCAAAGCCACCCACAAATACCCCAACGAGACCGTCGACGTGGCCTTCAACCCGGTGGGTCAGGTGGTCGGCCAGTTCACCAAGGTCGAGAAGACCTCCGCGGTGATCGGCCGGTGGGTGCAGGAGTACCTGGAGGCCAGCGGCCGCCTCGATGAACTCAACGAGGCAGCCGGGGCCTGACACCGGCGCGGGCCCGGCCGGGCGGCGGTGCGTGCTCAGGCGTCGTCGACCACGTCGTCGTCGCGACCGGTCGCCATCTCCTTGACCTTCTCGATGGTGTGGCTGCCGATGTCCAGGGAATTCTCGACGATGCCGTTCACACCGCCGGAGATGTCACCGCGGATGATGTCGCCGGCGTTCTCGACGATGTCGGAGGCCTTGTCCACGGCGTGGGAAGCGATGTCGCGCGCCGAGTTCAGCGCGTCCTTGGGGTTGAAAGCCATCAGTGTCTCCTCGTGGTTAGCAGCTCAGGTTAGATTTTAGCGCCGAACGCCGGATCGGGAGCCGCCCGGCCGATCAGGGTTGGAAGAATCCCGGCGGTGCATAGGGACCGGCCCCGCCGGTGAACCAGCCGGGCTGCCAACCCCGCTCGGTGCACAGCATCGGCAACCCGTCGGGTGACTGGGCCGAGACCTGGCTGCGTTTGGCGTCCGGGCACGGGGCACCCACCTCCTGGACACCGCGGATCGGTGGCGATATCACCCAAAAGCCGGTGGTCGGTGGGTCCCAGGGCGGCCCCTGGTTGGGGATCCAGTGGCAGGCCAGGGTCTGTCCACCGGGTCCGCGCCCGAAGATGAACCGCTCCCAGCTGTAGCACGGGGCACCCGCCGACGCCTCGTAGTTCATCCCGGGCACATCGGTGTCGTAGTGGCCTCCGGGCTCGGCGGCGCTGGGCCCGGGAGCCACGCCGATCGCAGCCGCGGCGCCGACGGTCACGGCCGCGGCGATGACAACCTCGCGAATCATGTTCAGCCTTCGAGTTCGGGCGGGCGCGCGGTGCGCGCATCCTGCGCCAAAGCCTAACCGCCCGCCCATCGGCGGTGACCCGATTGGGCCAACCGGAACCCCGAACCCGATAACAGAGCAACTGCTCTGTTACGGTTGTCGGGTGCCGCGCCCCCGCAGACACGACCTGGAATCGGTCCTCGACGCCGTCGAGGACCTGACCGCCGGATCCGGGGTCGCCGCGGTGACCACCCGGGCGCTCGCCGCGGAAACCGGCGTCTCCAACGGCGCCATCTACCACGGGTTCGGATCGCGCGCAGCGGTTCTGGGCCACGCCTGGTTGCGCGCCGCGCACCGGTTCCTCGACATCCAGCGCAGCCAGATCGCCGCGGTGCCCACCGGCTCCGATCCGGTCGAATCCGTGGTGGCGGCGGCCGAGGCGCCGGCGGTGCTCGCCGAACGCCATCCGGGCTCCGCCGCGCTGCTGACGGCCCTGGAGCGGCCCGTTCTGATCGCCGCCGGGGTGCCCACCACACTGGTCGGCGAACTCGCCGCCGTGCAGGATCGCCTCGTCGAGGTGCTCGTCGAGTTGGCCGAACGGATGTGGCACCGCCGCGACGGCGTCGCCGTCGCGGTCATCACCACCTGCGTGGTCGATCTGCCGACCGCGATCCTGCTCACCCGCGGCCGGCTGAGCGACGCTGCCGCGCGCCGGCAGTTGCGGGCCGCCGTGCGGGCGGTCGCCACAGTCGGTCCCGATGACCGCCCGAGGAAAGGACCCCGATGACGATCACGCTGCACTATGAGGATGCTGTGGAGGATGCCGCAGAGGGCGCCGTGGCGGTCCTGCACCTCGGCGACGATGAGAACCGGTTCTCCCCCGATTTCCTCGACGAGCTCGACGGGCGTCTCGACGAGGTCGTGGCGGCCGAAGCGGCCGCGCTGGTCACCACCGCCGGCACGAAGTTCTACACCAACGGCCTCGACCTGGCGTGGCTGCAGGATCACGGTGAGCGAACGGCCTGGTACGTCGGGCGGGTGCAGCGCTTGCTGGCCCGGATGCTGACCCTGCCGATACCGACCGCGGCCGCCGTCGTCGGTCACGCGTTCGGGGCCGGGGCGATGCTGGCGTTGGCCCACGACTTCCGGGTGATGCGCGGCGACCGCGGCTTCTTCTGCCTGCCCGAGGTCGACATCCGCATCCCGTTCAGCGCGGGCATGGCCGCCCTCATCCAAGCCAAGCTGACGCCGCAGGCGGCCGTTGCGGCGATGACCACCGGCCACCGGTTCGGCGGCGAGGAGGCGCTGGCGTTCGGCATCGTCGACGCCACCGCCGCCGACGGCGCAGTCACCAGCACCGCCGTCGAGCGGGTGCGGCCCCTGGCGGGCAAGGACCAGGGCACGCTGGGGGCGATCAAACAGACCATGTTCGCCACCGCGGTGACCGCGCTGGTCGGCTAAATCGTGCACCCCGCTGTGGCAGGCACCGCAGAGACTATAGTCCGGACACATGTCCAGTCCGGTTGCGCGGGAGTCCACCCGCCGTCGACTCTCCGCCAAACAGGCCGAGACCGTGGAACGGCTCGGCCAGGCCGCCCTCGAGGTGCTCGGCCGGGAGGGCTTCGCGGGCCTGACGATCCGGATGGTCGCCGCGCAGGCGGGCGTGGGCTCGGCGACCGCGTACACCTATTTCTCGTCCAAGGAGCACCTCGTGGCCGAGGTGTTCTGGCGCCGGCTGGCGGGCGCACCGGTGCCGCCCTGCGACTCCCCCGAACCGATCGAGCGGGTGATCGCGGTGCTGCGCCATGTCGCGTTGCTGCTCGCCGACGACCCCGAACTCGCCGCGGCGGTCACCAGCGCGCTGCTGGGCAAGGACCCCGACGTCGAACACCTGCGGCTGCGGATCGGCACCGAGATCCGCGACCGGTTGGCCACCGCGCTCGGCGCCGACGCCGAGGTCGACCGGGTGGCCTCGTTGGAGTTGCTGTACGCCGGTGCGTTGCTGCGCGCAGGCATGGGATACGGCTCCTACCAGCAGATCGCCGACCAAATGGAGAAATCAGCACGGTTGCTGCTGCGATAATTGCCCGATGATTGACCCGGTGTGGACCTTCGACGGGACCGACGGCGAGGTGCTCGTCCACACCGAGGTGAGCGGCCCCGCCGCATGGCTCGGCCACCGGCTCACCCTCGCGATGCCCGACTGGGAGGCAACCCTGCACTGGCGCGGCGATGAACCCGCCGCGATCGACGTGCGGGTTGCGGTGGACTCGCTGCAGGTGCGGCACGGTGAAGGCGGACTGGCGCCGATGATCGGACCGGAGAAGACGCTGGTGCGGTCCCGCGCGCTCGCCGCGCTGCGTGCGACCGAATTCCCCGAGATCGCCTACACCGCCGACCGGATCACCGCACGCGACGACGGCTACCGGCTGCACGGCACGTTGACCGTGGGTGGGCGCTCGCGCCCGCGGCCGATCGACGTGGCCTTCGGGGACCTCGGCGACTTCTGGGCGGTGACGTTGCGCACGCCGATCCGCCAGACCGAGTTCGGGATCAGCCCACCGGATCTTCTGCTCGGCCTGCTGAAAGTCGTTGACACCGTGACCGTTTCGGTCGCCGTCACCCGATTCAAAGACGACTCCGAGCGCCGGCCCGGCTAGCCGCGGCTAGGGGCGGAGCGACACCCGGCTGTGGGGACGCCTATTCGGCCGGCTCGTCGGGCTCGTCGGCCGCGGCCTCGGGCTGCTCAGGGGCCTGCGGGCCCTCGGCGGGGTCGACAGGCTCGGCGACCTCCGGGGCCTCCTCGGCGACTTCCGGGGCCTCCTCGGGGGCAGGCGCGTCCTCGGGTGCCGCTGCGGGGTCCTGCTGCTCGGCCGGTTCGGGTTCGTGCACATCCACCGGCGCAACCGTGGGCTCCGGACGCGGGGCGGCGGGGCGCTCCACGGTGGGTTCGGTGGTGGTGGCGACCCGTTCGATCGGCCCGACCTCCCGCTCTGGGGTGTTTTGCAGGCTGACCGCCAGCGACAGCGACACCACGAAGGTCAGCGCCCCGACGACCAGCATCGCGGCGGCCCCGGCGTACTGCAGCGATTGCGGTGTCGGACGTGCCGCAGCGGACGGCCGCGGCACGGTCTCCACGACGCCGACGTGGGGAAACGCGGTGTTGCGGGTGGCCTCCCGGGCCGCGCCGACGGCGTGTTGGCCCGGTTGATCCGGCACGGCCTCGGTGGCCTGGGCGAAGCGGACGGCAACCACGTTGGACATTCCCGCACCGGAGAGCTTCTCCACCACCAGCGCGGCGGTGGTGGTGGCGTCGTCGGTCCAGGTCACCCCGAGCGCGTGGACCGCCCGGCCGCTTTCGACGGCCTCGGCCTGGGCGTGCAGAACGATCTCCACGATCTGCCCGGCGACCTCGACAGCGGCCGCGCCGCCGACAGCGGGCGTGTCGACAACTGTGCGGTACACCACGCCGCCGCCCGCATCGCGACCGTCGACAGCGACGACCTCCGCAGTCTCCGGCGTCAGCGACAGCCCCAGTACCGTATCCAAAATCTCACACCTCACATCGCGCCGAGGGCCGGAGATAACGGCGCCACCCAGCAGGTTCACACCAAGATGGGGATGTCATAGGCACCGAAACCGGCCACAGGGCGCTGGTTCTATTCGGCTCAACGTTCCGCCGAGCCTACGCGGCCGGAGATGACGACGCCAGCGAGTGCCTCTATCATCAACGGGAGTCGACGGTCGGCGATTGTGACCGAATCGAAATGTCGGGGCAGGCCAATCGGGGTGGTCGAATCGACATTTTGGTTTCGCCACGGTAAATTCCACCGCGGCTTACGAATGCCCCCGATTGTAAAGGTTAGGTATGGGACACGTCAGCGAAAATAAGCGCAGCTGGGTTCGCCGGCTGATGATCAGTGCCGTGACGGCTGCCGCGCTGCCCGGCTTGATCGGGTTAGTCGGAGGATCGGCCACTGCGGGGGCGTTCTCCCGGCCCGGTCTGCCGGTGGAGTATCTGCAGGTGCCGTCGGCGTCCATGGGTCACGACATCAAGGTGCAGTTCCAAAGCGGCGGCGAGGGCTCGCCGGGCCTGTACCTGCTCGACGGTATGCGCGCTCAGGACGACTACAACGGCTGGGACATCAACACCGCCGCGTTCGAGTGGTACTACGAGTCGGGCATTTCGGTGATCATGCCGGTCGGTGGCCAGTCCAGCTTCTACGCCGACTGGTACAAGCCCGCCTGCGGTAAGGCCGGGTGCACCACCTACAAGTGGGAGACCTTCCTCACCAGCGAGCTGCCGCAGTTCCTGGCCTCGCAGTACGGCGTGAGCCAGAGCACCAACGCCGCGGTCGGCCTGTCGATGGCCGGTTCCTCGGCGATGACGCTGGCCATCTACCACCCGAACCAGTTCACCTACGCCGGTTCGCTGTCGGGTTACGTCAACCCGTCGGAGGGCAAGGGCTGGATCGGCCTGGCCATGGGTGACGCCGGTGGCTACAAGAAGGAAGACATGTGGGGCCCGGACGACGACCCGGCCTGGCAGCGCAACGACCCGACCGTGAACGTGGCCAAGCTGGTCGCCAACAACACGCGGCTCTGGGTGTACTGCGGGAACGGCACGCCCAACGAGCTGGGTGGCGACAACATCCCGGCCACCTTCCTGGAAGGTAACTTCATGATCGGCCAGAACAAGAAGTTCCAGGAGGCCTACGAGGCTGCCGGTGGTCACAACGCGGTGTTCGACTTCCCGGACTACGGCACGCACAGCTGGGAGTACTGGGGTGCTCAGCTTCAGCAGATGAAGCCTGACCTGCAGAGCCACCTCGGCGCTGCCTGAGCGCACACCACGCAACGGGAAAACCCCGGCCGGGATCCGGCCGGGGTTTTCTCGTCGCTGCTCCCCCTTGCCTGGCGGGCAGAACCCGGCAAAATGGGGGTATGTCCGACCGGACGGCGCTCGGACCGTGGATCGAGGGATGCGCGGTCGATCGGATCTCGTTTCGGGACGGGCTGGTGTTGAGCCTGGACGGCTACAACGAACTGGTCATCTCGGTGCCGATCCGGCTGGGCCTGCCCCCGACGCGCCACCAGCCCGCCGAGGTCGTCACCATCGACCCGCGGGCGGCCAGCGCCGCCCACCGCCCGCTGTTCGACTTCGCCGGAACCGTGTGCACCGGCTTCGGCTTCGACGACGACGGTGCACTGCGCATCGAGTTCGCCAGCGGCCACCGCATCGAGGTCTCCCCCGGCCCCGGGGCGTCGTGGGAGCTGTACTGCAAATACCACGGCTACGCGGCCTGTCTGGGGCGCGGCCGCGTCCGGGTGGTGCGTCACGACACGCTCGAAGACGACTGACCCGCCCCACAGTCACCAACGCCAGTCAATAACGCGCCGGTAACGCTTCGCACACAAGTTGCGACACACCGGGTATGAACCGTGTGCGCAACCTCCTCGCCCGCACCGCCGTCGTCGGCGCCCTGGCGGCCGCGGGCTTCGCGCTATCCGCCGGGACATCCGCCGGGACCGCGGCCGCCGACACCGGCGGCGCGGTCAACTGGGATGCCGTCGCGCAGTGCGAGTCCGGCGGGAACTGGTCGGCCAACACCGGCAACGGTTTCTACGGCGGGCTGCAGATCAGCCAGGCCACCTGGGCGGCGCACGGCGGCACCGGATCGCCGGCCACCGCCAGCCGTGAACAGCAGATCCGGGTCGCCGACCGGATCCTGGCCAACCAGGGCCCCAAAGCCTGGCCCACCTGCTCCAACCGCCAGGGCGGGCCTGCCCCGCGCTGGTCTGCGCCGGCCCGCACACCGGGGTCCTACCTGGTCAACAGCGTCACCGAGATCATCGGGTTGTTCACTCCCGGTTACTGACCGACGCCGGCGTGGTTGGATCGGGACATGGCAGGAATGCACGGCTCGGCCACGGTCCACATGAACGCCAGCCCGGATGCGGTGTGGGAACTCATCGCCGACATCGGCAACATCGGGCGCTACTCCCCGGAGACCTTCGAGGCCGAATGGCTCGACGGGGCCGCCGGCCCGGCGCCGGGTGCCCGGTTCCGCGGCCACGTCAAACGCAACGGCATCGGGCCGGTCTACTGGACGACCTGCCGGGTCACCGCCTGCGACCCGGGCCGCGAATTCGGGTTCGCCGTCCTCGCCGGGGACCGGCCGATCAACACCTGGCTGTACCGGCTGCGCCCGGCCGACGGCGGCGTGGAGGTCACCGAGTCGTTCCGGCTGGCCGACTCCCCGCTCACCGCCGTCTACTACTGGGTGTTCGGCGGTTGGCTGCGCCGACGCCGCAACATCCGCGACATGACCCGCACCCTCGAGCGGATCAAGGCCGTCGCCGAGGCCGGCTGAGCCGGACGCGCCAACCCGGTCGCCCGTAGCTCAGCGCAGAGTGTCGGGGTCGACGAGCGACACCAGGAGATATGAGGCGTCGACACCGCCCTGCTGCACCTCGTAGCGCCCACCGGCGAGGGCCTGCTGGGCGGGCCGGGTGGGCACCAGCTGCGGAAAATCGAACGTGGTCACCGTCAGGCGCAGCCGATGCCCGGCGTCGAGCCACGCCGCCGTCGGGAAGACCTCCACGTCGTAGCGGGTCAGCTCGCCGGGCACCACCGGTGTGCAGGCCGCCCGGGTGCACAGGTGCTGCGGTCGCAGCACCGTACCGTCGGGCAGATACCACGACCGCTGCCGGTCCAGGGCACGGTGGGACCCCAGCAGCGCGCCCTGGGTCAGCGGGCGGCTCGCCCCGTCGGGGGCCACGGCGTCGAGATGGGCCACCCACAGCGTCTCGGTGGTGGTGGCCCGCGCATACAGCGTCACCGTGACCGGCCCGGCCACCAGCACCGGTGCGGTCATCGCCGCGGTGGTGTAGGTCAGCGCCTCGCGCTGCAACCGCCGGTTGTCGCGGTCGTAGCGAATCCGCATGCCGCTCTGGCCCACCGCGAACCCGCCGAGGCCGAGGCTCCACTGCTCCAAGCTGCGTCCCGACACCGGTCCGCGGGACCGGTAGAGCAGGGTGGCCGACGACGACTCGGTCGCCGCGGTCTCGGTCAGCCGGCCGCCGCCGGAGAGGTACAACCGGGTCGGTTCGGCCTCCGGCAGCGGGTATTCGCGGGCCCGCAGCCACTGCGCACTGCCGATCGGCTGGAACGTCAACGGCGCGTCGGGCAGCGCCGCGTCGGCGTCGTCTTTGAGCCAGTGGTCGAACCAGCGCAGTTGCAGGGCATCCAGATGCATCCCGCCGTAGTCGGAGACGTGGTACCAGGGGCCCATGATCAGCTTGATCCGATCGGAGATCGGCTGGCCGGGCCGCATCGGCGCATGCACGTCACGGCCGGCCGCGGCGTTCTGCAGGCCCGCGTAGTTCAGCGGTGCCGCCCGCTGGAAGGCGTCGTGCCACCCGCCGGTGAGCAGGACGGCCACCTTGTTGGCGGCGATGTCGGCGAGCACCTCCGACGGGCGCATGGTGTCCCAGAACGGGCCGTCGAAGGCGGTCTCTCCCCCGTTGCGGACGTCGGCGGTCAACGGTCCGAAATAGCCGCGCTGGGTGAGCCCGCGCCGGCGTACCGCTGCCCGCCCTCCCGAGCGGGGGCGGGGGTGATCGCCGGTGGTGAGGGCCTCCAAAACAGGGTTGATGACGTTGAGCAGGCGGTAGGCCGCGGCATAGCCCCGGATCGCCCACAGGTGGGGCACCCCGCCCATGGTGGCCGCGTCGCGGTAGAAGTCGGTCGCCGCCATCACCGGAAATATCGCCCGCAGCGGCGACTGCGGGCCGACGGCTGCGGCGGTGAACAGCTGATTGATGCCCAGATACGACAACCCGAACAGCCCGACCCGGCCGTTGGCGTTGGGCAGCGCGGCCGCCCAGTCGACCAACTCCACCCCGTCGCGGGTCTGGCGATCCCCGAACATCTCGAAATCCCCGTCGGAGGTTCCGGTGCCACGCACGTCGACGAGCACCTCGATGTAGCCGCGGGTGATCAGGTACGGGCTGGCGCCCCCGCCGAGCTGCGCTGCCGGCGGGGGCGCCTTCTTGCCGTAGGGCGTGACACACACCAGCACCGGGAATGGGCCCGGCGCCGGTGCGCCGGTCGCCGGATCGGTGGGATAGTGCACCTCGGCGCGCAGGATCACGCCGTCGCTCATCGGCACGGCGACGTTGTGGCGCACCCCCACGCCGAAGCGCGGCGGCCCCGGGGTCCACTCCGGGGTGAACGGCGGGGCCACCCGCCGACGGCTCGGCCGGGTGCGGGCGCCTCGGACCAGCGCCGCCGCGGCGACCGCGGCGGCGCCCACGCTCAGGAGGGCGGCCGGGAGACGCACTGCGCCAGATAGAGCTCTTCGCCGAGTTTGTCCATCAGCTCCAGCTGGGTCTGTAGATAGTCGATGTGGTCTTCCTCCTCGGCCATGATGTGCTCCAGCAGCGTGGCGCTGGTGCTGTCTTGTTTCTCCCGGCACATCACGATGCCGGGCTTGAGTCGGTCGACGACGTCGAGCTCGATCGCCAGGTCGCTCTCGAACTGTTCACGCAGGGTCTGGCCGATCCGCAGCGAGCCGATCCGCTGGTAGTTCGGCAGACCGTCGAGCAACAGAATCCGGTCGGTGATGGACTCCGCGTGTCGCATCTCCTCGAAGGATTCGGCGCGGGTGTGGCTGGCCACCTCGGTGAAACCCCAGCTCTCCTGCATCTTCGAATGCAGAAAATACTGGTTGATGGCGGTCAGTTCGCTGGTCAGTTGTTCGTTGAGCAGACGTAAAACGTCCGGATCGCCTTGCATGGTGCTCACTCCTCGTCAGCAGGTGTCAGATGGCATCGATGGCGCGGGCTGTGCGTCATCGTGGGGCTGCCATCCTTAAATTTAGTGCAGTCCGGGCGCCACCGCGCGGGGTTTGACCGTGGTGCGCGCGTCGCGGTGAAACGCCGAAAAATCCCTGGTCACAGACGTGTTGAACGTTAGGTTAGACTGCGCTAATCGAGTTAGGTTAGACTGCACTAACAAGAACTTTTCCGGGTTCGTCGGCGCCGTCGATGTGCTCAGGTGACCAGCAGTGGAGATGCGTTGATGTATGTGTGTCTGTGCGTCGGGGCTACCGCCCAGACCGTGACCGATGCTGTCGCCGCCGGGGCGTCGAACTCCAAGGAGGTCGCGGCGATGTGCGGAGCCGGCTCCGACTGTGGACGGTGCCGGTGCACGGTGCGCTCCATTATCGCCTCGGCTTCCGATGCGTTCGGCGAGGTCATCTGCCCGCCCGATGCGCGTCTGCTCCAGGTCGTCTGAGTCCGTTCTGAGCTGCGGTCAGTCGCTGCCGCGTCCGGTGAACTCCGCCAACGCGGCCGCATTGGCCTGAGCGCCCAGCAGTTCGGCGAATTCGGCGTTCTCCCGCTCGCCGGCCGCAGCGATCTGCTCGCGGTGCGGCGCCATCATCGTGCGTTTGACCGCCATGAGGCTCGGAATCGGGCGGGAGGCGAGGATGTCGGCGTGCCGGCGCGCCTCATCGAGCAATTCCGCGGGTTCGCAGACCCGGTAGACCAGCCCCATCTCCCGGGCCTGCGCGGCGTCGACCCACTCCGAGGACAGCAGCATCCAGGCCGCGTTCTGTCGGCCGATCAGGTGCGGCAACAGATACGACGACGCCGCCTCCGGTGCGACTCCGAGGCTGGTGAACGGACATTTGAGGCGCGCGGTGGTGGCCATGAACGCCAGGTCGGCGTGGCCCAGGACAGTGGCGCCGATCCCGAGTCCCACACCGTTGACCGCGCAGATCAGTGGTTTGGGGAACCGGGTCAGCGCGTCGATTAGCCCGGTGAAGCCGTGCCGGCCGGGGACGAAGTCCGGGTCAGTGACCCGCGCCTGCATCTCGGTGAGGTCGGTTCCGGCGCTGAACGCCCGGCCTGCGCCGGTGAGCAGCACCACCGCCACCTCCGGGTCGTCGGCGGCGGCCAACAGCGCCTCGGTGGTGGCGTCGTAGAGCGCCTCGTTGAACGCGTTGAGCGCGTCGGGACGGTTCAGGGTGAGGGTGCGGACCCGGTTGCGGTCATCGATCTGCAGTATCACCCTTTAAACCCTAGGCGACCCGGCGTACCGCCGGATCGTCGCCGATCGCGTCGGCGAGCACCGCGGCCAACCGTCGGTAGTGTTCGTCGCGCCCACTGGAGGAACGGAACACCAACCCGATCCGCCGGCCCGGACGCGGTGTGGCGAACTGTGCCAATGCCAATCGGCTGCGCGCCGATTCGACCTCGACCGCGCTGGCCGGGATGAGCGTCACCCCCAGTCCGCCGGCCACGCACTGCACCGCGGTGGCCAGCGACGCGGCACGGGTGTCGGCCACCTCGGCGCGCACCCCCGCCCCGCGGCACACCTCGAGAGTCTGATCGCGCAGGCAGTGTCCCTCGTCGAGCAATAACAGCGGCAGCTGGCCGAGCAGGGTGGGCTCGACCCGGCGCTTCCCCGCCAGCCGGTGCCCCGGAGGCAACGCGAGTACGAAATCCTCGTCGTAGATGGGAATCTCGGTCAGCCCCGGCGAGTCGGAGGGCAGTGCGATCAGCGCCGCGTCGAGACCGCCTTCACGCAACGTGGTCAGCAGGCGGTCGGTCTGGTCCTCCACCACCCGCAACATGAGCTCGGGCAGGCGTTGCGCCAAGCCGGTCAGCATCGCCGGCAGCACATACGGTGCGACCGTGGGAATCAGTCCGAGGCGCAGGGTTCCGCGCAGCGGATCAACCGATCCGGCGGCCGCCGCCGAGAACACTCCGACCGCCTCGACCACCGCCTGGGCGTGCGGTAGCAGCCGACGACCTTCCGGGGTCAGGAACACCTGACGGGTGGAGCGTTCCACGAGATGCACGGCGAGCCCGCTCTCCAGGGCGGCCAACGCCTGCGACAGTGTGGATTGACTGACGCCCAAACTGCTTGCAGCGGTGCTGAAATGATGATTCTCCGCGACCGCGACGAATGCCCGCAGGCCGGCCAGGGTTGGTTGATAGGTCTTATCGGTCATGCCAATAAATATAGTGTGAGGTATCACCTTTCATTTATAGTGGTTATGCGGCAAGATGGGGTCAGACCCAGAAACGGTCCGGACAAATCTCGCGAAGAAGAAGTTCAACCTCAACGAAGGAGTGTTATGTCCCTGCTGACCATCGGCGACCAGTTCCCGAGCTACCGGCTGACGGCGCTGATCCCCGGAGACCTGTCCCAGGTCAACGCCAACGCCCCCGAGGACTACTTCACGACGATCTCCAGCGATGACTACCCGGGCAAGTGGCGGGTGGTGTTCTTCTGGCCGAAGGACTTCACCTTCGTCTGTCCGACGGAGATCGCCGCGTTCGGCAAGCTCAACGACGAATTCGCCGACCGTGACACCCAGGTGCTCGGCGCCTCGATCGACAACGAGTTCGTGCACTTCCAGTGGCGTGCCCAGCACGAAGACCTCAAAACGCTGCCGTTCCCGATGCTGTCCGACCTCAAGCGGGAGCTGGTGGAGGCGACCGGCGTACTCAATGCCGACGGGGTGGCCGACCGCGCCACCTTCATCGTCGACCCGAACAACGAGATCCAGTTCGTCTCGGTGACCGCCGGTTCGGTCGGCCGCAACGTCGACGAGGTGCTCCGCGTTCTCGACGCGCTGCAATCCGACGAACTGTGCGCCTGCAACTGGAAGAAGGGTGACCCGACGCTCGACGCCGGAGAGTTGCTCAAAGAGTCGGTGTAAGGAGTAGCCGATGAGTGTGGACAACCTCAAAGAAGCGTTGCCGGAGTACGCCAAGGACCTCAAGCTCAACCTCGGCTCGATCACCCGCACCACGGTGCTCGACGAGGAGCAGCTCTGGGGCACGCTGCTCAGCTGCGCCGCGGCGACCCGCAACCCCACGGTGCTCGCCGAGATCGGGGCGGAGGCCGCCGACACCCTGTCGGCCGAGGCCTACCGCGCCGCCCTCGGCGCGGCGTCGATCATGGGGATGAACAACGTGTTCTACCGTGGCCGCCACTTCCTGGAGGGCGCGTACGACGACCTGCGCCCGGGACTGCGGATGAACATCATCGGCAGCCCGGGGGTGGGCAAGGCCAACTTCGAGCTGTGGTGTTTCGCGGTGTCGATGGTCAACGGCTGTTCGGCCTGCGCCGTCGCCCACGAGCACACCGTGCGCGAGGAGGGCATCAGCCGCGAGGCAGTGCTCGAGGCGTTGAAGGTGGCCTCGATCATCGCCGGTGTCGGCCAGGCGATGCTGGCGGCCGAGGCGCTGCCCAACACCGCCGGCTGACTCGTGGAGCGCCACACCGGCCCCTAAACTGGCCGGTGTGGCGCTCAACGACACCGACCTGCAGCGGTTGACCCGCTGCGTCGAGCTGGCCGGTGAGGCCCTCGACCACGGTGACGAGCCTTTCGGGGCCGTGCTGGTCGGCCCCGACGGTGAGGTTCTCGTCGAGGACCGCAACCGCGTCGGCACCGGCGACCCCACCGCGCACCCCGAATTCACCGTCGCCGCCTGGGCGGCGGCAAACCTCGCCCCGGTGCACCGCATCCGGACCAGTGTCTACACCTCCGGGGAGCACTGCCCGATGTGCGCCGCCGCCCACGCCTGGGTGGGCCTGGGACGCATCGTCTACGCCACCTCGGCGGCGCAGCTAGCCGCCTGGCTCGACGAATGGGGCGTGTCCGCACCGCCGGTGGCGGCGCTGCCGATCACCACCGTCGTGCCCCGCGCCGTCGTCGACGGCCCCGCCCCGCAGTTCGCCGAGCCGATGAAACTGCTCTACGCCGCCCGATATCGGCCCACGGGCTAACACGCACCAACCGGGCGCTAACCCTCCCAGCGGCGCCGGCTCAAGGTAGGCTCCCCCCGGTAAGGCCGGACCCAACTGACCAGGGCGTGAAAGACCAGGGTGTGAAAGATTCGATGAGCGCGTCGCCCGAATCCGCCGAGGCCGAGTCCGGCCAGGAACACCGCCGACGGCTTAGCTGGCGCGGTCGGCGCGGTCGGCGCCGCCACGGCGCCAGCATCCTGTCGAAACTGCTGCTGATGATGCTGGTCACCAGTGTCTTGTCGGCGACGGTCGTCGGCGCTATCGGATACCGCTCCGGGCGCGAATCACTGCAGGCGGCCGTGGTGGACCGTCTGACCCAGCTGCGCACCGCGCAGAAACGGCAGCTGCAGTCCTCGCTGGATGAATTGCGCAACACGGTGATCGTCCAGACCCGCGGTGACACCATCGCCGGGGCGCTCGACGCGTTCCGCAAGGGCTTCGACAAGCTCTCCGACGCCGTCATCGAACCGGCCGGTGAGCGGGTGCTGCGCCGCTACTACGAGCAGACCGTGGGCGAGCGTGAAAAGGTCGCGTTCGGAGCCGATGTCGACATAACCTCGCTGCTGCCGTCGACACCGGCACAGAAATATCTGCAGTTGCACTACACCGTGCCCCGCGCCGATCGCGACGTCGGCATCAACACCGACGACGTCGGTGACGGCAGCGAATGGTCGGCCGCCAACGCCCGCTACAACGGTTATTTCCGCACCGTGGTCACCCGTTCGGGTTTCGAGGACGCGCTGCTGATCGATCCCGACGGCAGCGTGGTCTACTCGGCCTACAAGAACATCGACCTCGGCACCAACGTGCTGACCGGACCCTACCGCGACAGCAACTTGGCCGAGACGTTCCGCACCACGTTGAACGCGCGGGCCGTCGACTACATCGGCATCGCCGATTTCGCCGAGTACGAACCGGTCGGTGAGCCCACCGCCTGGGTGATGGCGCCGATCAGCGTCGGCTCCAACCGTGTCGGGGTGCTGGCGCTGGAGTTCCCGATCGTCAAGCTCAACCGGATGATGACGGTCTCGCAGAAGTGGGCCGGCGCCGGGATGGGCGAGACCGGCGAGACCTTCCTGGTGGGGCCGGACAATTTGATGCGCTCGGATTCCCGCCTGTTCCTCGAGGATCCGGAGAAATACGAGCACGACGTGGTGCAGGCCGGAACACCGCGGGACGTCGCCGAGAAGGCCATCCGCCAGCACGGCACCACCCTGGTCCAACCCATCGGCACCGAGGCCACCCGACGCGCGGCGCGCGGGGAGACCGGCAACCTGATCGCCAACGACTATCTGGGCAACGAGACCCTGCAGTCCTACGCCCCGGCGACGTTGCACGGGTTGCAGTGGACCATCATCGCGAAAATCGACACCGCCGAGGCATTCGCGCCGGTAGCGGCGTTCACCCGCACCCTGGTGCTGTCGACGGCGGTGATCATCTTTTTGGTCTGCATCGCCGGGATGCTGCTGGCGCGCATCTTCGTTTGGCCGATAAAGACCCTCACCGCCGGGGCGAACCGGATCGCCTCCGGAGACTACGACGTCAACCTGCCGATTCGCTCGCGTGACGAACTCGGTGATCTGACCTTGGCGTTCAACGACATGGGATCGAGCCTGCGGGCCAACAAGGAACTCATCGATGAGCAGCGTCGGGAGAACGATCGGCTGCTGCTGTCGGTGATGCCCGAGGCGGCCGCCCAGCGCTATCGCGATGGCGCCGAGGAGGTGGTCATCGAGCACCCCGATGTGACCGTGATCGTCGCCGAGACCGACAGCCTCGACGGGTTGTCGGCCGAACTCAGCTCCGACGAGTCGCTGTCGGTGGTGAACACGTTGGTGCGGCAATTCGATTCGGCGGCGGAGAACCTTGGGGTGGAGACCGTGCAATCGCTGCACGACTGGTACATGGCCAGTTGCGGACTGAGCGTGCCGCGGCTGGACAGTGCCCAGCGCGCCGTTGCGTTCGCGATCGAGTTGCAGCACATCGTGCGGCGTTTCAACGACGAGACCGGCAACAACTTGAGCTTGCGGATCGGCATCGACACCGGGGTGGCGACCAGTGGCCTGCTCGGCCGGTCCAATCTGGCCTACGACATGTGGGGTTCGACGGTCAACCTGGCCCGGGAGCTGAAGAACGCCGCGCAACAGCCCGGCATCTATGTGACCACCAGAGTCCGTGATGCGGTCGGCGAGGAACACCGGTTCGTCGCGGCCGGAACGGTCGATGACGGCGACGAATCGGTGTGGCGGCTCGACGAGGCCACACCGTGAGTGAACTGCCGCACGCCTCCTGGTTCTACTGGGCCCTGGCGGTGGTTGTCGGGTTGCCGCTGTTGTTGGTGGGCCTGACCGAATTGCATCAGGCACTGGTGCGGCGCAACAACGTTCTGGCCAAGCCGGTGAACCTCGTCCGCAGCTATCTGCTGCCGTTGGGTGCGCTGTTGGTCCTGCTGGTCGGCGCCAACGACATCTCACCACAGGCCACCGTCGTGCGGGTGGTGGCCACCGTGTTCGGCTTCGCAGTGCTGTTGCTACTGCTGTCCGCGTTCAACATCACCTTGTTCCAGACCGCCCCTGAGGGCAGTTGGCGGCGCCGCCTACCGTCGATCTTCTTGGAGGTCGCCCGGTTCGTGCTGATCGCCATCGGGGTGGCGGTGATCCTGTCGCGGGTGTGGGGCGCCAACGTGGGTGGCCTGTTCGCCGCGTTGGGGGTCACCTCGATCGTGTTGGGGTTGACCCTGCAGAACTCGGTCGGCCAGATCATCTCCGGGTTGTTCGTGCTCTTTGAACAACCGTTCCAGCTTGGCGACTGGATCGATACCCCCTCGGCCAAAGGCGAAGTCGTCGAGGTGAACTGGCGCGCCACCCACATCCGCACCGCGGGTGGGCTGCAGATCATGCCGAACTCGGTGCTCGCCGCCGCGTCGTTCACCAATCTCAGCCGCCCCGCCGGCGACTACGAGATCACCGTGGAGACCACATTCGTCGCCGATGATCCCCCTGATCGGGTCTGTTCGGTGCTCTCGACGACGGCGGCGCGGTTGCCGCACTGCCGCGCCGACGCGCTGCCCGCCAGCGTGCCGGTCGGTGCCGCCGGCTATGCCACCACGATCCCGCTGCGCTCCCCGGCGGATGCCGGCCCGGCGCGGGCAACGTTCCTGCGCTGGCTGTGGTATGCCGCCCGGCGCTCCGGGTTGCACCTCGATGAGGCCGTCGACGATTTCGTCACCGCCGAACGGGTGCAGGCGGCACTGCGCATCATCACGCCCACGTTGCGGCTCACCGCCGACGACGAGCAGGACCTGCAGGACTGCATACGGATCATCCGTTACGGCGCCGAGGAGATCATCCACTCCCCCGGTCACGTGCCCGAACAGATGTCGTGTCTGTTCACCGGCCGGATCCAACTCACCGTCACCGGTGCCGACGGGGGCCGTGTACCGGTGCGAACCCTCGCCGAGGGCGACTGGCTGGGGCAGACCACCCTGACCCGCGAGCCGGTCGCCACCACCGCGCGAGCGCTCACCGAAACGGCCCTGATCCAGATCGAACGCCACCACCTGGAGACGCTGGTCTATCGCAAACCGCTGCTGCTGCAAGACATCAGCCGTTCCATCGACGATCAACGCGAGAACGTCAAACAGGCGCTCGCCGGAGCCGTGCATCCGGCGCCGAAAAGCGCATGATGAAGCGCCGTCTGCCGCGACCGCGAGAGTTGGCGCCACTCATCCGTTTCCGGCCCCCCGCCCTGCGGCCGACCCGGCGTCGGCTGGCCGCGGCGGTGACGATCGAGGATCTACGGACCATCGCCCGCCGCCGCACCCCCAAGGCGGCGTTCGACTACACCGACGGTGCCGCCGAAGACGAGATCTCGTTGGCGCGGGCTCGCCAGGCGTTCCGCGACATCGAATTCCATCCCGCGGTGTTGCGCGACGTCACCGCGGTGACCACCGGTCGCGACGTGCTCGGAGCACCGGTGGCGCTGCCGTTCGGTATCGCGCCGACGGGGTTCACTCGGCTGATGCAGACCGAAGGCGAACTGGCCGGGGCCGCGGCCGCGGCAGCCGCGGGCATCCCGTTCACGCTCTCCACGCTGGGCACCGCCTCCATCGAGGATGTGGCCACGGCCGTGCCCGGGGGGCGACGCTGGTTCCAGCTGTACATGTGGAAGGACCGGGAGCGCTCGATGGCGTTGCTGCGCCGTGCGGCCGACGCCGGCTATGACACCGTGCTGGCCACCGTCGACTGCCCGGTGGCCGGGGCGCGGCGGCGGGACACCCGCAACGGCATGGCGATCCCACCGGCGCTGACGCTGCGCACCGTGCTCGACACCCTGCCGCGGCCGGCGTGGTGGTTCAACCTGTTCACCACCGAGCCGTTGGCGTTCGCCTCGCTGGACCGATGGCCGGGCACCGTCGGGCAGTACATGGACACCATGTTCGACCCCAGTGTGACCCTCGATGACCTGGCCTGGGTACGTGGCCAATGGCCGGGCAAATTCGTCGTCAAGGGCATTCAGACGCTGGAGGATGCGCGACGGGTCGTCGACGTCGGGGTGGACGGCATCGTGTTGTCCAATCATGGCGGGCGTCAACTGGATCGCGCACCGGTGCCGTTTCATCTATTGCCGACCGTCGTCCGCGATGTCGGTGCCGACACCGAGATCCTGATGGATACCGGGATCATGTCCGGCGCCGACATCGTCGCCGCCGTCGCGCTGGGGGCTCGGTTCACCCTGATCGGACGCGCCTACCTGTATGGGCTGATGGCCGGCGGTCAAGCCGGGGTCACGCGCGCGATCGAGATCCTCACCGACGAGCTGACCCGAACGATGCGGCTGCTCGGGGTGAGCTCCCTGGAGGAGCTGGGTCCCGCCCACGTCACCCAGCTGCGCCGGCTGATGCCGCGGACCGGGCTGTGATGCTCAAAAAGACGGGATGTCGGTTAGGGTTCCGATCAGCCGGGCGCTGACCCGGTTGGCCTGATCGGTCAGTCCGATCCCGCAGGTCTTGACGTCGATGACTGCGTCGGCGACCGCGTTGAGCACCCGTTGACATCCGTAGTCGGGGTTGGCGACCAGGGTGAACGAGTGGACGATGCGCGGGCTCTCCCCGCGTGGCTCACCCAGCAGCCAGGTGAATACCGCACCGTCGCGATAATCGACGGTCACCGTCTTTCCGGCACAGTCACGCCATTGCTGCGCCGAGCGCCGCACGAACTCCGCGCCGGCCGCTGATTTCGGCGCGAAGACGGCGACAGCCTGGTCGACGAACGGATTGTTGTTGACTCCGGCGCGTTTCAATCCGCCGGGCGGCTCGGACACCCGCCACGACACCTGCTGGGCCCCGCTGTCGAGATAGTCACTGTCGAGCCCGGGATACAGCGCACCACCGCACTCGGTGGGGGTGATGTCGACCAGGCTGCTCTGTTTGGCCTGTGCGACGCCGCTATCGGCGATTGCCAGCTGCTCGGTGCCCATGATCGGCTCCAAGTCGGCGTCGCTGATCAACATCGGCCCGGCAGACACCGGGGCGGGGCGGGTGATCACCACCACCACGGTGGCCGTGACCACCGAGACGACAGCGGCCGCGCCGGCGAGCAGCCACCGCCGGTGCCGGCGCCACCAACCCGGAGGCGCCGCGGTGGTCTCGGCGGCGGGGTGAGTGGGCGGTTCGGCCAGCGGCTGCGGAGCGGTGAAGGCCAGCGTCGACACTGCCTGCGGGCCGGTGAACGGCTGGGTCGGGGTTGGCAGGGGCCCGCTGGCCGGGCCGGCGGCGAGCCCGAGAATGGCGTCGATATCGGTGCGGGTGCGCCAGGTGACGTCGGGGCGCTCATGGAGCAGGTAGAGCAACCGGGTGATGTCGCGGCACGCGGCTGGATCGTTCCGGTCCTCATCGAGCCGGTTCTTCAACTCGGTCACCAACTCCGCCTGCTGGTAGCGACTCAACTCCGGGCTGCTCATCGTGGTGGCCAGCCGCATCAAATAGGCGAAGGGCACCGGCGGTTCGGCGGGTAGCGGTGTCGGCAGGGGCGCGTCACGCCCGATCAACGTGCTCGCCGCGGCCAGCAATTGCTCACGGGACCGGGCGGTGGGATGACGGAAATCGAAGATTTGCGTGGTGGCCAGCGGGGTCAACCGCAGGCTGTCGACGGCACCGATCTGAACCGGCAGCACGGGGCGCTTCAGGGCCTGCGCGTAGCGCAATTCTGCTTGGCAGGGTTTGGAGGCCAGCGAATGCTCCGACACCGCGACCACGAACAGGTCGGCGCGCCGGATCTGCTCGAGGATCGCCCGCCACCAGGTCTCACCGCCGCCGAGTTCCTCATCGAGCCAGACGCGTTGGCCGCTGCGCCGCAACGTGGTGACAAGGGTTTCGATCACAGCCTTGTCCTGGCTGGCGTAACTGATGAACAGCATGGCTCCCCTCAGGCTCCTGGCCTGGTAATTACGCGAAGTTTAAGCCCGGCGGCCGTTATTTGGAATCAATCCGCGTTAATGGATAACGGGGGACGTCGTTACGGGTATCGACGATTTGCAGTCCGACCGCGGCCAACATTTCGGGAATGGCGAGAACGAAACGACGATCCCAGTCGGCTATCTCTGCGGGAAGGGCATGCCAGGGCACCAAATGCGGATCCGTTTTGCGTTCGGCGCTTTTGGGACCCAGGGTCCACCCGTCGTCCTGCTTCGCCTGCTGCCAGCGATCATGTTCCATGATGCTGAGCGTGACGAGCTCGTCGTCGGTGAAGCGGAAATCGCGGGCCGCCCAGTCGCGCAAGGGCGCAATCTCGCAGCCGATACTGCGAAGTTTGATCCCGATATGTCGAGCCTGAGAACGGCTTGATCGGCGTCGTTCCGCGTCGAGGTCGGCCCACGACGGCGGTGTCGCATCGGCAGGCTGCATCAAGCAATATCGCCGGTGAATCTCCTGGGCAATCGACTCGAACGAACCGCCCTCGACCAACTCCACGCTGCACGTCTCGGCGAGGGTCCGAAACACTGTCACGCGCAACGCTGCGGGCGCGGCGGCGTCCTCGAGCAGGTCGGCGACCGCGTAGGCCCGCGATAACGCCGCCACCACCGGCACGGCCGGGCCCAGCGCCTGCCGCAGCGCCAACGCGGTGCGCACCGTCTGATCGTCGTGGCGGGCGGTGACGAACGCGCCCGCGACCGGCGGGTCGGGGTGCGCTGCGCCGCGACGCGTCCGCTCGGTCTCGGCGAGGTGATCCCATCCGGCTGCCGTGGCCGCGACGCAGGAGAACTCGCAGACCTGGTCCAGCGGCGGACAGGCGGCGCGCAGCGCCGCCACCTGCCGGTCGGCGTCGTCATCGACGACGGTGACCCGCAGCGGGACCTGCGGGTCGCTGCGACGATCATGCCAGCGTCGCGCCGCGTCGATGACCAACCGCGCCCCGAGGGTGTCGAGGTGGGCCACCAACAGGTGGGGCCGGTCGGCGGTGACCGGATAGCGGTCGAGCAGCATCCGCGCGGCTATCTCCTCGATGTTGAAGAAATCCAGCGTCGAATCATCGCCACGGTTGGTCTCGCGAATCCGCAGTGCCACGCTGAGGCCCGGGTCGGTGATCCGGGCCAAACAACGGAGCCGGCGGCGGCCCAACAGCGTGGCGTCGGCGAGATGGCGGGCGCAGGCCACGATCTCGGTGTTGGTGACGCTGTCGGGGGTGACCGCCAGCAGCCGCGCCGCCCGGCGGGTTCCGGCCGCCGTCAACGTCGGAGGGAGTTGGGCGTCGCCGACGATCACCGGGAACCCCCACTCCCGGCACGTCTTGATCTGCGGATTGGAGTCGTCGCGTTCGATGACGACCACCCGGTATCCGGCGTCGCGCAGCCGCTGAACGAAAGCGAACCCGACATAACCGAGCCCACAGACAACGACGTGGCCGCGTTTGAACGGAATCAACATCTGCTGCACACGTTCCCGGAACACCGAGACGATGGCGATCAGAGTGGCCCAGCCTGCCACGGTCGGAGCGAGGAACCGCGCGATGTTCAGGGCCACCCCGACGTGGGTCTCCGGCTGCGGTGCCGCGCTGAGCAGAAACAGCTTCACGCTGCCGTAGATGGCGTCGGAAACGGAGTGGGTGCCCTCGGCATAGGTTCCGTAACCCCAGAAACCGAGGGCAAACGCAGCCAGCCCGGCCGGGATCAACAGCCAATACCAGCGGGGGTCGGTCAATGCGCCCAGCACCCGCCGGTGTACGGCGGCACGGTTGCCCCGAAGGCCGGGTTGGGCGCGCTGACGACCGATGACCACGACCGCTCCCCCTCCGTGCTGTTCGGATCAGAGTACTGGGCGGGTTTCGGATGTCGACGTGATTGGGAACAAACTCCCCCAGAGATCGGTTGCGCGCAACAGTGGGTCCACACCGTCGAACGGAGCATCGTCATGGCCAAGTCGCAGAATTTTGTCGTCGTAGGGGCCGGACTGGCCGGGATGAAAGCTGTCGAAGCGTTGCGGGAGAAGGGTTTCGACGGCACGATCGTGTTGATCGGCGAGGAGGACCGGCTCCCCTACGAGCGCCCGCCGCTGTCGAAGGAATACCTGGCCGGCGCCAAGTCCCTCGAGGATTTCACCGTCCATCCCGCCGAGTGGTACCGCGACAACGACATCGACCTGCGCCTGGGGGTGCGGGCGGAGGCACTCGATCCCGGGGAGCACACGGTGCGGCTGGCCGATGGCACCGCGATCAGCTACGACAAGCTGCTGCTGGCGACCGGATCGCGGTCGCGGCGCCCCCCGATCCCCGGCTCCGACGCCACCGGCGTGCACTATCTGCGCACCGTCGACGACGCCGCAGCGCTCGACGCCCTGCTGGCCAAGCCGGCCACCCTGGCGGTGATTGGCGCCGGATGGATCGGTCTGGAGGTGGCCGCCTCGGCGCGTCAGCGCGGCGCGACGGTGCACGTCGTGGAGGCGGCCGCCGCACCGCTGCTGCGCGCCCTCGGCCCCGAACTCGGAGAGGTGTTCGCGACACTGCACCGCGACCACGACGTCGATCTGCGTCTGGGCGCCAACGTCGAGGAGATCACCACCGCAGACGGCGCCGCCACGGGTCTGAAACTGCGCGACGGTACGACGATCAGCGCCGATGCGGTGCTGGTGGCCGTCGGTGCCCAACCCAACCTGGAACTGGCCGAGGCGGCCGGGCTGGCCACCGCCGACGGCGGGGTCGTCGTCGACGCCGCCCTGTGCAGCAGCGACCCCGACATCTACGCCGTCGGAGACATCGCCGCGGCGCAGATTCCGGTGCTGGGTGCGCGGGTCCGCACCGAACACTGGGCGACTGCGCTGAATCAGCCCGCCGTCGCCGCGGCCGGCATGCTCGGCCACCCCGGCGAATACGACAACCTGCCGTACTTCTTCACCGACCAGTACGACCTCGGCATGGAGTACGTCGGGCACGCTGCGCAGTACGCGCGGGTGGTGTTGCGCGGTGACGTCGCCGGCCGCGAGTTCACCGCGTTCTGGCTCGACGCGCAGAACCGGGTCCTCGCCGGGATGAACGTCAACATCTGGGAGGGGCTCGACGACATCAAGGCCTTGATCCGGGCGAAAACCCCAGTCGACCCCGACCGGCTCGCCGACCCGGACACCACGATCGCGTCGCTGCGCAGTTAGGCGAGGGTCGCGGTGCCGTCGGCGTGCACGGTGACCGCGGCACCGGCGATATCGGTGTCGACCGTCTCGGCTGCTGCGGCCGGATCGCTGATCCAGGCCAGCGTGCGCCGACGATCCGGGGTGCGCACCGCCAGGAACGCCTTGGCCGGGCTGCCGTTCCGGTCGAACGGCACCGTCCACGCCTCGACGGTGCCGGCACCCTCCCAGTGCACCGCCGCGGTGCAGGTCTCCTCGGCGTCGACCGCCGGTTGCACGTCCTCCCAGACGAACCGTGACGGCGGCGGCTCGGTGCCGTACACCCCGAAACTGTGCTTGGTCAGGTAACCACCATTGGCCGTGACCAACCCACGGCTACCCGGATGGGCGACGAGACGCTCGGCCATCGTCGCGATGGCGTGCATGACGTAGTTGTTCCACGGCCCGCCGGCGAACGTCAGTCCCCCGGTGACGGTGAGCGGGCGGGCCGGATCATCGACCGCCAACCCGATCTCGGCGGCGGCCACCTGCACCGCCGACGGGAAACACGAGTAGAGGTCGACGTAGTCGACGTCATCGACGCCGACGCCGGCCAGCTGCAACGCACGGGCCGCACCGATCCGGATCGCCGGTGAGCGGTGCAGCTCGGCGCGTTCACTGATCGCGTAGGTGTCGTGCGCGTCGGTACCGGTGTAGGGGAAAACCCACTGCTCTCGGGGGATCCGCAGCCGTGTGGCGGTCTGTACCGACGTGAGGATCAACGCCGCCGCCTGATCGACCATGTTGTTGGAGTTCATCAACTTGGTGTAGGGCCAGCTGATCATCCGGTTGCCGGTATCGGGACGCCAGATCTGCTCTGCGGCAACCGGTTCGCGGATCCAGGCGTGCGGGTTGTCGGCGGCGACCGCGGAGAACCGCGCCCACAGCGCGCCGAGGTTGCGGCGGTGCTCGTCGATCGCGACGCCGGCGGCGCTGCGCAGCGCCTGCTCGAACAACGGGTAGACGTAGGCGGGGCGATCGAGCCGGATCCGTTCCTCGGCCGGGCCGGCCATCGGCACGTTCTCATCGGAACACTCGGCGACGGCGACGGTGTCGTCCTGGTGGGTCCAGGTCAGCCTCCCCCCGGCGGCCCGCAAGCGGGTACGGGTACGCCAGGTCTCCCCGCCGGCGAGCAGCACCACCTCGGCGTTGCCGTGCTGGATGTCGTGGCAGGTGCGGTTGAGCAGCGTCTGTGGGGTGTTGCCGCCCAGCCCGGTGTAGCCGGTGCGTACCGCCTCGAGCCCCAGCCGCTGACCGAGCAGCAGCCCGGGATCGCGGTACTGCGCCGAGAGCAGGTTGACGATCCGTATCGTGTCGACGGCCTCGAGCACCGCCGCCGACCCGGCGCGGCGGGCGGCGGCGACCATCAGATCCACCGGCTCGACCGGGTCGGTGTCGTGGTGGTTGATCTGGCCGTAGCCGACCAACACCGGTGTGCGGGGATCAACGGTCATCAGCTCACCTCCGAGGAACGGGAATCGGGAACGGATTCAACGGGATCGGCGGTGAACAGCACCCCGTCGGCCACCAGCCGGTCGATCTCGGCGTCGGTGAGTCCGAGCACCGTGGTGCAGATCTCGCGGGTGTCCTGGCCGGGCTGCGGCGCCGGCCGGTGCGGCGCCGGCGGGATGTGGTGAAACGGCGCCGGCCCGGTCTCCGCCGGCAGCGGCTGCGCGAAGAGCGGATGGGTCATCGCGGCGAACAGCCGGCGGTGGCGCAGCTGGGGATCCTCGGCGATGTCGGGGGGCCGGTTCATCGGGGCGGCGGGGACCCCGGCCTCCTGCAGCGTGGTGGCCACCGTCAACGGGTCGCGGCTGCGCGTCCACTCCACCAGGGCGGCGGTGAGCTCCTCGCGGTGTGACAACCGGGCCACACCGCAGAACCGCGGGTCGTCGGCCAGTTCCGGCCGACCGATCAGCGCGGCCAGACGCCGCCAGTCGGCGTCGCAGCGCACCGAGATCACGCACCACTCGTCGTCACCGGCGGCCGGGCAGACCGCGTCGATGCCGGTGGCCGGCTCCAGGGCCGCCCCGACGGCCGCGCCGGCACCGGCAGCCACATAGTGGGTGGCCAGCTGGTTGATCGCGACCTCGGTCTGCGCGACGTGCACGCGGTGCCCGCCGCCGCCGTGGTGGCGGTCGATCAACGCGGCCAGCGCACCGATCGCGGTGACCCGGCCGGCCACATGGTCGGGGAAGATCGTCGTCGCGTCGTAGAACGGGTGCCGGTCGGCCGGGGCGGAGCGGTCCGGCGCGGTCCACAACTGGGTGACCCCGGTGGTGGCGCGTACCAGCGGGCCGTAGCCCATCCGGGCGCTCCACGGACCGGTGTCGCCGAATGCGCTGCTCTCGGCGACGACCAGGCGCGGGTTGAGCGAGCGCAGCCGGTTCGCGTCGAAGCCCAACCCGGCCAGGGTGCCAGGCTTGAAGTTGGCCAGCAGCACGTCGGCGTCGGCGACCAGCCGGGCGAACAGCGCCGCGCCGTCGACGCTGCGCAGATCCAGGCCCAGCCCGAGGCTGTTGCGGTGGGCCCATGCGAACGATTCGCTCATGGGCTGGCCGGGGCGGGTCTGGCGCAGGCCGTCGGGGTGATCGCGGCTCTCCACCTTGATGACGTGCGCCCCCAGGTCGGCGAAGAGCCGGCTGGTCTCCCCGCCGGCCACGATGATGCCCAGGTCGATGACGCGCAACCCGGCGAACGGATAGCCGGTGGGGTCGGCAGGGCTTGCCGGTGTTGCATCGAGAGCCGCTGCTGCCCAGTCGATCCCGGTCGCGGCCGGCTCCGTCGCCGGGGTGCGCCAACCGGCGCGATCCCCGTCGACACGAAAGTAACCGACCGGCGCCGGGACGTGCAGGCCCGGTGTGAGTTCGGTGTCGCCGATCGCGCCGATCGTGGTGAAATGCTCGGCGGTGAGCACCTGCGCGGGTGAGAGCACCGCGGCGATCGGCACCCGGTGATCCTGGCCGGTGGCCACCAGTTCGGCCATGGTGTGCGCGGCGAACAAATCGGCGACAAGCACCGCGATCTGCGGCCAGGCAGCGAACCGGGCGCCGATCCGGTCGAACTCGGGGCTTTGGAACTCAGCAGGTTCGCCCAGCCAGGCGCGCAGGCCGTGCCATTGCCGCGGCGACATCACACAGATCCGCACGTGGCCGTCGGCGCACGCGAAGATCGGGTAGGCGTCTTGGTTTTTCGGCCGCCCCCGCCACCGCTGCGGGCCGCGTTGGGCGGCCGCGGTCTGGCCGTGGGTGCCGAACACCGGATCCAGGCCGGTCGCCACCGCGTCGAAGCGGGAGAAGTCGACGAAATCGCCGACCCCGGTGTGCAGGCGGTGGTAGTAGGCGACCAGGGTCGCCCAACACGCCTGCACGGCAGCGGTCGCCGAGGCGATCCCCACCGGCGGCAGCACCGGGGTGCCGGTGGTCGGCCCCGAACGCGACAACGCCCCGGACAGCGCGTAGAACACCGCGTCGGTCGCCTGCCACTCGGCGCGCGGTCCGGTCGCACCGAACGGGCTCAACGTCACCGCCACCAGATGCCGGTGGCGCCGGGCGAGTTCGGCGGCCGACGCCCCGTAGGCCGCGGCGCGGCCCGGCACCCCGCTGTCGACGAGGATGTCGGCGGTGCCGGCGTACTCGGCGAACCGGCGTCGGTCCGCGGGGTCGCGCGGATCCAGGGTGAGGCTGCGCTTGTTGGCGTTGTGCACCGCGAACGGGATGCTCACCCCGGCCACGCGGGGACACTCGGCGCGGTCGACGCTGCCGCCGGGCGGTTCCACCTTGAGCACGTCGGCGCCGAGATCGGCGAACAGGCGGGCCACCGCGGTGCTTTCCCGCCCCTCGGCCACTTCGAGCACCCGCATCGCATCGAGCAACATCGTGTCAGCGTAGGCAACCGCTCCGGTGGGCATAGGTGACAGGGGCACCCCCGACGCCGACAATGAAAGAGGTGAGCGCCGTGAACCCCGAGACCGGGTCACCGCCCGGGCCGCTATCGGCCGAGGAACTGGACCACCTGCACGCCTACTGGCGTGCCGCCAACTACCTGGCGGTCGGCCAGATCTACCTGCTGGACAATCCACTGCTGCGCACCCCGCTGGAGCCGGCCCACATCAAACCCCGGCTGCTCGGGCACTGGGGCACCACCCCGGGTCTCAACCTGATCTACGCGCACCTGAACCGCATCATCGGTGAGCGCGACGCCAACCTCATCTACGTGACCGGCCCCGGCCACGGTGGACCGGCGCTGGTGGCCAACGCCTACCTGGAGGGCACCTACAGCGAGATCTACACCGGGATCGGCCAGGACTGTGACGGGATGCGCCGGCTGTTCCGGCAGTTCTCCTTTCCCGGCGGCATCCCCAGTCACACCGCCGCGGAGACGCCGGGCTCGATCCACGAGGGCGGCGAACTGGGGTATTCGCTGGTGCACGCCCACGGGGCGGCCTTCGACAATCCGGATCTGGTGGTGGCCTGCGTCATCGGTGACGGTGAAGCCGAGACCGGACCGTTGGCCGCCGGGTGGCACTCCAACAAGTTCCTCAACCCGGCGCGCGACGGCGCGGTGCTGCCGATCCTGCATCTCAACGGCTACAAGATCGCCAACCCGACGGTGTTGGCGCGCATCCCCGCCGAGGAACTCGACGCGCTGCTCACCGGCTACGGCTACGCCCCGATCACTGTCGCCGGCGCCGACCCGGCGACCGTGCACCAGGCGTTGGCCGCCGCGTTCGACAGCGCCTTCGACCGGATCGCCGCGATCCAGGCGGCGGCCCGTGACGGCGACGGGACCGTCGAGCGCCCGCGCTGGCCGATGATCGTGCTGCGCACCCCCAAGGGCTGGACCGGTCCGCGCACCGTCGACGGGCTGCCGGTGGAAGACACCTGGCGCTCCCACCAGGTGCCGCTGGCGGCGACCCGCGACAACCCCGACCACCGCGCCCAACTCGAGCAGTGGCTGCGCAGCTACCGACCCGAGGAACTGTTCGACGAGCAGGGCGCACCCCGCCCGCAGGTACGCGCGGTCGCCCCGACCGGGACGCGGCGGATGAGCGCCAACCCGCACGCCAACGGCGGCCTGCTGCTGCGGGCGTTGGCCCTGCCCGACTTCCGTGACCACGCCGTGGCGGTCGACGCCCCGGCCACCGCCATCCACGAGGCCACCCGGGTGTTGGGCACCTTCCTGCGCGACGTGATGGCCGCCAACCCCGACCGGTTCCGGCTGATGGGTCCCGACGAGACCGCGTCGAACCGTCTCGACGCGGTCTATGCGGCCAGCGACAAGGTGTGGCTGTCGGCGACCCGCCCCACCGACGAGCACCTCTCCCCCGACGGCCGGGTGATGGAGGTGCTCTCCGAACATCTGTGCCAGGGCTGGCTGGAAGGCTATCTGCTGACCGGACGCCATGGACTGTTCAGCTGCTACGAGGCGTTCGTGCACATCGTCGACTCGATGTTCAGCCAGCACGCCAAGTGGCTGACGGTGAGCCGGGAACTGCCGTGGCGCGCCCCGATCGCGTCGCTGAACTATCTGCTGACCTCCCATGTGTGGCGCCAGGACCACAACGGCGCCTCCCATCAGGATCCGGGCTTCATCGACCTGGTTGCCAACAAACGCCCCGAGGTGGTGCGGGTGTACCTGCCACCGGACGCCAACACGCTGCTCTCGGTCGCCGACCACTGCCTGCGTAGCCGCGACTACGTCAACGTCATCGTCGCCGGCAAGCAACCGGCGCTGTCCTACCTCGACATCGACAGCGCGATCGCGCACTGCACCCGCGGGCTCGGTGTCTGGGAGTGGGCGAGCACCACCACCGGGGAGCCCGACGTGGTGTTGGCCTGCGCCGGTGACGTGCCCACCCTGGAGACCCTCGCCGCCGCCGACATCCTGCGCCGGGAACTGCCGCAGCTGGCGGTGCGGGTGGTCAACGTGGTCGACCTGATGCGTCTGCTGCCCGACTCCGAGCACCCCCACGGCCTGACCGACGCCGAATTCGACACCCTGTTCACCACCGACAAGCCGGTGATCTTCGCCTACCACGGCTACCCGTGGCTGATCCACCGCCTGACCTACCGGCGCACCAACCACGACGAGTTCCATGTGCGCGGATTCAAAGACCGCGGCACCACCACCACCCCGTTCGACATGGTGATGCTCAACGACCTGGACCGTTTCCGCCTGGTCAGCGACGTCATCGACCGGGTGGCCACCCTGGGGACGCGCGCGGCGGTGCTGCGCCAACGGATGGCCGACGCGCGCCTGGCGGCGCGGCGCTACACCCGCGAGCACGGCGAGGACGACCCCCGAATCGCCGATTGGCGCTGGCCGGCGCCACCACGGTGAGCGGCGCTGTGACCGATTTCGTCTCGCCGGGCGGTGCGCAGCGCCGGTAGACTGACCCGATGCCCGAACACGACGCCGGGGTGGCGGCCGCCCCCAATCCGTTGTTCGCGCAGCTCAGCGCGCTGAACCAGATCTGGGTGTACGTCGATATCGCCGTCGTGGTGGTGGTGTTGGCGTTGACCAACCTGATCGCGCATTTCACCACCACCTGGGCCGGGGTCGCCACCGTTCCGCTCGCTGCGGTCGGGCTGGTGCTGTTGATCCGGGCGCGGGGGCTGGGCTGGACCGAACTCGGGCTGGGCCGCGAACACTGGCGCTCCGGCGCCGGCTACGCGCTGGCGGCGGTGCTGATCGTGCTATCGGTGATCGTGATCGGCGCGGCGCTGCCGTGGACCCGCACGATGTTCATGAACAACCACTACGCCACCGTCTCCGGGGCGCTGGTCGCCTCGATGATCATCATCCCGCTGCAGACCGTGATCCCCGAGGAACTGGCGTTTCGGGGAGTGTTGCACGGGGCGTTGGACCGCGCCTGGGGCTTCCGGGGTGTCGCCGCCGCCGGCTCGCTGTTGTTCGGGCTGTGGCACATCGCCACCTCGTTGGGCTTGACCAGCAGCAACGTCGGGTTCACCCGGCTGTTCGGTGGTGGGGTGCTCGGCATGCTCGCCGGGGTGGTGCTCGCGGTGCTGGCCACCGGGGCGGCCGGCTTCGTGTTCACCTGGCTGCGGCGCCGCAGCGGCAGCCTGATCGCCCCGATCGCGCTGCACTGGTCGCTCAACGGGATGGGGGCGTTGGCCGCCGCCCTGGTGTGGCACCTGTCGACCTGAGCCGGCCCCGTCACAGCTGCAGCACCGCCGCCCCGGCGATCCGGCCGGCGGCCAGGTCGCGCAACGCCCGGTCGGCGTGCGCCAACGGATACTCCGGCGTGGTCACCGCGATGCGGTGGTGGGCGGCGAAATCCAGAAAGTCGCGGGCGTCGGCGCGGGTGTTGGACGTCACCGACCGGATCTCGCGTTCGTAGAACAGGTGGCGCTGATAGTTCAGCGGCGGGATGTCGCTGAGGTGGATCCCGGCGATCGCCAACCTGCCGCCCCGATCCAGCGCCGCCAACGCCGGTGGCACCAGATGACCGACCGGGGCGAACAGGATCGCCGCATCCAGCGCCACCGGGGGCGGTTCGTCGGCGCCCTGCGCGGAGGCGGCCCCGAGGTGCAGCGCCAGCTCCCGTGCCGCCGCGCCGCGGGTCATGACGTGCACCTCGGCGCCCTGGGCCAGGGCCACCTGGGCGGTGATGTGGGCGCTGCCGCCGAACCCGTAGAGGCCGAGCCGTCCGCCGGCGGGCAGGTCGGCCCGCAGCAGGGCGCGGTAGCCGATGATCCCGGCGCACAGCAGCGGCGCCAGCTCCGCGTCGGCGTAGCCGGTGGGCAGATGATGGGCGAAGGCGGCGGGCACGGTGGTGAATTCGGCATACCCGCCGTCGGCGTCCCAGCCGGTGTAGCGCGATGCCGGGCAGAGGTTCTCCGCGCCGCGTCGGCAGTACCGGCATCCTCCGCAGGTGTGGCGTAGCCACGCCACCCCCACCCGGTCGCCGGCGGCGAACCCGCCGGCATCGGCACCGACCTCGACGACCTCGCCGACCACCTCGTGGCCGGGGATCACCGCGTCCCGGTGGACCGGAAGGTCGCCCTCCACCACATGCAGATCGGTACGGCAGACCCCACAGGCGTGGACCGCCACCAGCAGCTCGTCGGCCGCGGGCCGGGGCACCGGGACGCGCCGCCGATGCAGCGGCGCGGTGGTGGCGACCGGTCCCGGCCGGCCCACCTGCCACGCGCTCATCGTCGGCGCCGCGTCTCCGCTGCCCACAGGCCTATTCTGCCGTCAGCGGGCCGATGCAGCCGCCGGGATCAGCGCCTCTTCTGCACCAACCCGAGCAGCCACAGCAGCACCACCGATCCGAGGATGGCGGTGAACAGGGTGAACCACCACCCGCCGCCAGCGGTGTCGAGGAAGAAGCTGAGCAGGAACCCGCCGAGCAGCGCCCCGCAGATCCCGATGACGATGTTGACGAGGATCCCGGAGCCGCCGCCCTTGACGATCTTGCCGGCGATCCAGCCCGCCAGCGCCCCGATGATGATGTAGCCGATCCATCCGACGCTGGTCAGCGTGGTGGAGCGTTCGGCGAGGAACTCAGTTGCCGCGAGAACGTTCATCGGCGATTCCTTTCGTCGGGGCCCGCACCGGGCGCCAGCCGCTAGGCGGGCTGAGCCGGTGCCGGGGCCGCGGGGGCCGGCTCAGCCGGAGGGGCCGGTGCCGGAGCTTGGGGAGCCGGAGGGGCCGGTGGTGCCGGCGGGGCACCCGGAGCAGGCGGTGCCGGTGGCGCACCCGGAGCCGGCGGTGCGCCCGGAACGCCCGGAGCCGGGGCTTCGGGCGCCGGCGGCGCGGTGTAGGGCTGGATCGACTCCGCCAATGCGGTTGCCGCGGCTTTGTCGATCGGGTCGTTGGCGGTGCCGAGCCACACCACGAACCAACGGCCGGTGTTCGGGTCGTCGGTGGCCGAACCGACCACACCGGACCAGATCTGGCCATTCGGTTTGGATTCGTCGGTGAACTTCACCTCGTAAAACGACGAGTTGCCGCTCAAGTCGCCGGCGGTGAGCTCACCGGTTTCGGAGTTGACCCGGGTCCCCGGATACGGCATGAAGAACTCACCCATGTCGGATGCCAACTTGGTGGCCGCCTTGCCGTTGTCGGCCTCCGACGCCGCGTAGAGCTTCTGGTCGAGCCGGCCCAGCAGAATCCGGGTGTCGTTGGCCACCACGGGGGGCTGCCCGGGCGGTCCGGGGCTGATCTCCTTGCTCAGCAGCGCCGAACCGTAGTTCAACTGGCCGGGATCGGACTCCACCCAGCCGCCGGGCAGCACGAAACTGAACCCACCCGGGGCATTGTCGATGCGGGCCGGCTGCGGGGCGTTGGGGTCGGCCGGTGGCGGCGCGGGCGCGTTCGGGTCGACCGGGGCCGGAGCCGGTGGTGGCGGCGGGGGCGGATCGGCGTACGCCGATCCGGTCGGCAGCACGATCGTGACGGCACTGACACCGGTGACCGCGGCTACGGCCAGGGTCGCCCACAGTGACTTGCGATGCGTATTCGGATCCACCTGCTCCATGGCGCAGAAATCTACCGTGTTACCGCCGTGACGCAAGTGCGAAATGCGGACAACGGGGTTTCCGATTTACCCGGTGTGGCGCCCGGCCGCCGGATGCAGCGTCACCTCCTGGGCTTTTACCGACAGCCAGATCCGGTCTCCGGCGGTCAGCCGCAACTGCGCCGCCGCCTCGGCAGTGACCTCGGCGGTCAGCCCCGCCGCCCCGCCGGGCTGCTCCTCGGCGCGCACCCGCACCCGCGAGTCGCGGGAATCCAACTCCGCGACCGTCACCGCCACCGTGTTGCGGGGGCTGCCGTGCGGGGCGTCGCGCCACACCGACACCGCCGACGGGGCGAACACCGCTACCGCCGGTGCCCCCGCGGTCAGCTCGCCGACCGCATGGCCCTGCCAGCGCGTCCCGCCGGCGTCGCGCAGCACCCCCGCGGACTCGAGCACCCCCGCCACCAGGTTCACCCCGGCCAGCCGGGCGGCGAACCGGCTGCGCGGGGCGGCCAGCACCGTGGCCACCGGCCCCGATTCGGTGATCCGGCCGTCCTCGATCACCAGCACCCGATCGGCCATCGTCACCACGTCGAGCAGATCGTGCGTGATCAACACGGTGGCGTGACGGCTGCGCGTCACCGCGGAACGCAACACGGTGCGGATCGCCGCAGCCGCGGCGATATCCAACCCGGCCAGCGGTTCGTCGAGCAACAGCACCTCCGGTTCGGCGGCCAACGCGCGCGCGATCGCCACCCGCTGGGCCTGCCCGCCGGAGAGCTGGTGGGGCCGGCGGTCGGCCAGCGCCTCGGCGTCGACCTCACGTAACCAGCGTCGTGCCGTGGCGCCGGCACCGGCGGCGCCGTGGCGGCAGCGCGGCCCGAACGCCACGTTGGCGGCCACGCTCAGATGCGGGAACAACAACGGGTCCTGCAGCAACAACCCCACCCGACGATCGTGGGTGGCCACCTCGATCCCGGCGGCGGTGTCGGTCAGCACCCGGTCGCCGAGGCGCACCAGCCCGCTGTCCGGGCGCACCAGACCGGCGATGACGTGCAACGTGGTGGACTTGCCGGCCCCGTTGGGCCCGATGACCGCGAGCACCTCACCCGGCGGCACCGACAGGTGAACATCGAGGCCCCGCTCGGCGACCGCCGCGCGCAATTCCAGACCGCCCATCTCCGATCCCATAGCCGATTCAGCCCACTCCGGTCAGGCGGCGTGAGCCCACCCCGACGACCACCACCGCCGCGACCGCCACCAGCAGCACCGACAGGGCCACCGCCGCGTCGGCGTCGGTGACCCGTTGCAGATAGATCTCCAGCGGCAGCGTGCGGGTGACCCCCTGGCGGGAGCCGGCGAACGTCAGTGTCGCCCCGAACTCCCCCAGCGACCGGGCGAACGCCAGCACCGCCCCCGAGGTCAAACCCGGCACCAGCAGCGGCAGCGTCACCCGCCACCACACCGTGGTCGGTCGGGCCCCCAGCGTCGCGGCCACCAGCTCGTAGTCACCCCCGGCGGTGCGGGCCGCGCCTTCGAGCGCGATGACCAGAAACGGCAGCGACACGAACGTCTGGGCCAGCACCACCGCGGTGGTGGAGAACGCGATGTCGATCCCGGCGGCGCTGGCGTAACGGCCCACCAGGCCGAGCCGGCCGAACGCGTAGAGCAGCGCGATCCCGCCCACCACCGGGGGCAGCACCAGCGGCAGCAGGATGAGCGGGCGCAGCAACCGCACCATGCGGGCGTGACTGCGCGCCAACACCAGCGCCATCGGCACGCCCAGCAGCACACACAGCGCAGTGCTGGCGGTGGCGGTCTTCAGGCTCAGCGCCAGCGCCGCCCGCGACGAGTCGCTGGTGAGCAACGCCGTGAAGTGTGGCCAGTCGACCCGCACCGCGATCGCCAGCAGCGGCAGCACCACGAACGCGGCACCGACCGCCGCCGGCAGATACACCCAGCGGGGCAGCCCGGCGGGGTGGCTCACCGGCCTCGCACCGCCGCGGCGATCAAGGCTTGGCGAAGCCGTACTTGTCGAGGACCTTCTCGCCGAACTCGCCGGTCACCATGAACACGAAGTTCTCCGCGGCCTCCGGGGCCTGGCGCAGCAGGCCGATCGGATAGACGTTGACCGCATCGGCCGCCTCCGGGAACTTCACCGTGGCCACCGCGTCGCCGGCGTTGAGCGCGTCGGTGACGTAGACCACCCCGGCATCGGCTTGCCCGCTGGTGACCTTGTTGAGCACGTCGGTGACGTTCGGCTCCTCGCTGACCGGGTCGAGGTGCACGTTCGTGGCATCCTCGACCTTCTGGGTGGCCGCCCCGCACGGCACCGGGGTCTGGCAGGTCACCACGTTCAGTTCGGGCCGGGCCAAATCGGCGAACGAGCCGATCTTCTTGGCGTTGTCCGGTGCGGTGACGATGACCAGGGTGTTGGAGGCGAAGTCGGTGCGGGGCCCGTCGAGCAGGCCCACCTGGTCGACCTTGTCCATCTGGGCGGTGTCGGCCGAGGCGAACACGTCGGCGTCGGCGCCCTCGATCAACTGAGTGGCCAACTCCGAGGACCCGGCGAAGTTGAACTCGACGCTGACCCCGGGGTTGTCGGTCTGGAACTGTTCGGCGATCTCGGTGAACGCCGGTTTCAGCGACGCGGCCGCGAACACGGTGATCGAGGAGACCTGGTGCTCGAAGCCGCCGCAACCGGTCAGGGTCGCCGCGGCAAGTGAGGCACCGGCAGCCAGCACAACGAGTCGACGCACGGGGAGATTCATGGGGAAATCCTAGCCAGGCCATGCGATCCCGGTTGCGGCGGGTCGGCGCAACCCGGGTCCGATAACCGTCGGTAGGCCGGATCGTGGCCCGATCGTGGCTGGTGTCGCGGCGGCCATGGTGCACACGTTAGCTACCGTCCAGTAACCTGAGCTGCGGGTCGACGCCAACACAAGGAGGTCATGGCGATGGAGGTCCTGGTCACCGGCGGTGATACGGAACTGGGTCACGCGGTGGCCGAGGCGTTCTGTACCGCCGGCCATCACGTCACGCTCACCGGTGCCCGCCGTGAGCAGCTGCAGGAGATCGCTCAGCGGCTCGACGTCGACGCCATCGCCTGCGACAACACCGATGCGGCCAGCTTGGCCGAGGCGCGCACCCTATTCCCGCACCACCTGGACACGATCGTCAACGTGCCGGCGCCACGCGCCGACCAGGGCGACCCGCGCACCTTCACCGTCGCCGAGGTCGCCGATGCCTGGCGCAGCACGCTGGACGCCACGGTGCTGTCGGCGGTGCTGACCGTGCAGACCATCGGTGACCATCTGCGCTCCGGCGGGTCGATCATCAACGTGATCGGCGATGCGGCCTCCGACGGCGGTGTCGAGGCGGCGATGAAGGCGGCGCTGGGCAATTGGACGGCCGGGCAGGCCACCGTGTTCGGCACCCGCGGGATCACCGTCAACGTCGTCGCCTGCGGGGAAAGCTTCAAGCCCGGTTACGACGGGCTGACCCGCACTCCCCCGTCGGTCGCCGAGGAGATCGCCCGGTTGACGGTGTTTTTGACGACCCCGGCCGCCCGGCACATCACCGGGCAGACTCTGCACGTCAGCCACGGCGCGCTGGCCCAGTTCGGCTGAGCGTTCGGCCTGGGCCGCGGTGGCCGATGCCACAACGCCCGGGCGAGCGTCGCCGGGGCGTGCCGACTACGGTAAAAGGGGAAACGCAGCCGCCCCACAAGGAGCAATCTGACCGTGAGCGCGCAACCTGACACTGCCGCCCCCCGTCGTCGCCACCAAGTCGTGGTCATCGGCTCCGGATTCGGTGGGCTCAACGCGGTCAAGAAACTCAAACGGGCCGACGTCGACATCAAACTCATCGCCCGCACCACCCATCACCTGTTCCAGCCGCTGCTCTACCAGGTGGCCACCGGGATCATCTCCGAAGGTGAGATCGCCCCGGCGACCCGGGTGATCCTGCGCAAACAGCGCAACGTGCAGGTGCTGCTCGGCGACGTCACCCACATCGACCTCGCCAACAAGCTGGTGGTCTCCGAACTGCTCGGACACACCTACGAGACGCCGTATGACAGCCTGATCATCGCCGCCGGCGCCGGCCAGTCCTACTTCGGCAACGACCAGTTCGCCGAATGGGCGCCCGGGATGAAATCGATCGACGACGCGCTGGAGCTTCGTGGGCGCATCCTGAGCGCCTTCGAGCGTGCCGAGCGGTCCCGGGACCCGGCGCGCCGGGAGAAGCTGTTGACGTTCACCGTGATCGGCGCCGGGCCGACCGGAGTGGAGATGGCCGGGCAGATCGCCGAAATGGCCGACCGCACGCTGCGCGGCACGTTCCGCCACATCGACCCCACCAAGGCGCGGGTGATCCTGCTCGACGCGGCGCCGGCGGTGCTGCCGCCGATGGGCGAGAAGCTGGGCCGCAAGGCCGCCGCCCGGCTGGAGAAGATGGGCGTGGAGATCCAACTCGGCGCCATGGTCACCGACGTCGACCGCAACGGGCTGACCGTCAAGGACGCCGACGGCAGCATCCGGCGCATCGAATCCACCTGCAAGGTGTGGTCGGCCGGGGTGTCGGCCAGTCCGCTCGGCCATGACCTCGCCGACCAGTCCGCGACCGAACTCGACCGGGCCGGACGGGTCAAGGTGCTGCCCGACCTGTCGATCCCCGGAGACCCGAACGTGTTCGTCGTCGGCGACATGGCCGCCGTCGACGGTGTCCCCGGGGTCGCCCAGGGTGCGATCCAGGGTGGCAAATACGCCGCGAACCTGATCAAAAGTGAGCTGCGCGGCGCCGATCCGGCGCTGCGGGAGCCGTTCCAATACCTCGACAAGGGGTCGATGGCGACGGTGTCGAAGTTCTCCGCGGTCGCCAAGATCGGCCCGTTGGAGATGAGCGGATTCTTGGCCTGGCTGGCCTGGCTGATGCTGCACCTGATCTACCTGGTCGGGTTCAAGAGCAAGATGAGCACGCTGCTGTCGTGGGCGATGACGTTCCTGTCCGACGCCCGCAGCCAGCTGACCATCACCGACCAGCAGGCGTTCGGTCGGACGCGGCTGGAACAGCTGGAGGTCTACGCCACCGAGGCGCAGCGCGCCGAAGTGCACCGCATCGCCAACTGATCCGGCCCGCTTTAGGCCGGATCCCCGGGCAGATTCTGCAGGCGCACCTGCCCGCGGGCGATCAGCCGGTCGGGCCGGGCGGGATCATCGATGATGGCGACCACCCAGAGTTGCTGACGGCGGCCCCGGTGCAGCGGAGTGGCGTGGCCGTAGAGGGTGCCGGAGCGTGCCGAGCGCAAGAAATCGGTGTTGTTGTTGACCCCGACGACCGAGCCGCCGCCGTGGTCGGCCAGCCAGGAGAACGCCGCCGTGCTGGCCATGCTCTCGATCATGGAGCAGTAGACGCCGCCGTGGACCAGCCCCATCGGCTGGAGCAGCTTGTCGTGGACGGTCAACTGGGCGCGGGCGCCGTCAGGGCCTAATTCGGTGTAGACCAAACCGATTTCGGCGTCGAACGCTGCGGAAAAGCCCGGCGGGATGACCGAGTGCCCGGGTGTGGACGCGTCGTCGTGCACAGTGTTGTGTCTACACCATCGCCGTGGCGCGCGCGGGTGTCGAGTGCGGGCGAGCCCCGGCGCACTGCGCACGGGGCTCGCCCGTCGAGCGGGCCGGGGGTCGCTGCAGCCCTCAGGACACCGGCACGGCCGTGCAACACTCGACTCCGATAGCATAGGCAAGGCTGCCCTAACCGCGCAAGGGGTATCTCGCCCCGGCGGGTACGACGCCGTGTAGTGGACGGGGGTAAGCTGCAAAGTCAGTGCGAGGAGATGAAACACCTATGGCCAACCTGACGCGACTGGGCGACCTGGAACGCGCGGTGATGAACCAGCTGTGGGCTGCCTCCGAGCCGCAGACCGTCCGCCAGGTCCACGAGGTGCTGGTCACCGAGCGTGACCTGGCCTACACCACGGTGATGACCGTGCTGCAGCGGCTGGCCAAAAAGGGTCTGGTGGCGCAGTTGCGCGATGACCGCGCCCACCGCTACACCCCGGTGCGCAGCCGTGACGAACTGGTCGCCGGGCTGATGGTCGACGCGCTGGACCAGGTGGCCGATGGCGGCGCCCGGCGCGCCGCGCTGGTGCACTTCGTCGAACGTGTCGGCGCCGACGACGCCGACGCGCTGCGGCGCGCGCTCGCGGAGCTGGAGGCCGCCGGCCGGGCCGGTGGCCCAGGTGGCGTGCCGCCGGTCGCCTGAGAGAGACTGACAGCGTGTCCGCGCTGGCTTTCACCCTCCTCGCGTTGCTGCTCGTCGCACCGGTGCCGGCGCTGTTGGCCCGGGCCCGATGGCCGCTGCGCGCCCCCCGGGCCGCCTTGGTGCTGTGGCAGGCGGTCGCCCTGGCCGCGGTGTTGTCGGCCTTCAGCGCCGGCATCGCGACGGCCAGCAGGCTGCTGATGCCCGGGCCCGACGGGCGGCCCACCTCGACAATCGCCGGTGATATCGGCCGGCTCGGCTGGCCGCTGTGGCTGCTCTACGTCGGTGTGCTGACGGTGACCGTGCTCATCGGGGTGCGCTTCCTGCTGGCGGTGCTGCAGGTGATGATCAGCACCCGCCGTCGCCGCGCCCGCCACCGGATGCTGGTGGACCTGCTGGGCACCAACTCCCCCGCCCCGCCGGGCCATCCGCCGCTGCGGGTGCTCGACGTTCACGCCCCGCTGGCCTACTGCCTGCCCGGCCGGCACAGCCGCGTCGTGCTCAGCGAGGGCGCGTTGACCGACCTCGCCACCCCCGAGTTGGCGGCCATCCTCAGCCATGAGCGCGCCCACCTGCGCGCCCGCCACGACCTGGTGCTCGAGGCGTTCACCGCCGTGCACACCGCGTTCCCGCGGGTCGTGCGCAGCGCCAACGCGCTGGGCGCGGTGCGGCTCCTCATCGAGGTGCTCGCCGACGACGCCGCGTTGCGGCGCACCGGCCCGGCGCCGCTGGGTCGTGCGCTGGTCGCCTGTGCGGCCGGGCCGGTGCCCGCCGGTGCCCTCGGTGCCGGAGACACCGACACGGTGCTGCGCGTGCGTCGGCTGGCCGGGCGACCCAACAGCCGCGCTTTCGCCGCGGCCGCCTACATCGCCGCCGTGGGGATCGTGGGCATTCCCACTGTCGCGCTGGCGGTACCGTGGCTGGTCGAGCTGCAACGGCTGCTGTTGCCGTGACAGCCGCCGAGTCACCGCACCAGCACAGCCGAGTTCACGACCGGGAGGCGAACCCATGACCGCAGCGGAGTCCGACGGACAAGCCCACATCGGGGTGACCGGTCTGGCGGTGATGGGCTCCAACATCGCCCGCAACTTCGCCCGACACGGCTACACGGTGGCGCTGCACAACCGGACCGTGGCCAAAACCGATGCGCTGCTGGCCGATCACGGTGACGAGGGCACGTTCGTGCGCACCGAGACGATCACCGGGTTCCTGGCCGCGCTGCAGCGGCCGCGTCGCGTGCTGATCATGGTCAAGGCCGGAGCGCCCACCGACGCGGTCATCGATGAGCTCGCCGACGCGATGGAGCCCGGCGACATCATCATCGACGGCGGCAACGCCCTCTACACCGACACCATCCGCCGGGAGAAGGCTCTGGCCGCCCGCGGCCTGCACTTCGTCGGCGCCGGCATCTCCGGCGGTGAGGAGGGCGCACTGAACGGGCCGTCGATCATGCCGGGCGGGCCGGCCGAATCGTATGCCTCGCTGGGGCCGCTGTTGGAGGAGATCTCCGCCCATGTCGACGGGGTGCCGTGCTGCACGCACATCGGCCCGGACGGCTCCGGGCATTTCGTCAAGATGGTGCACAACGGGATCGAATACGCCGACATGCAGCTCATCGGTGAGGCCTATCAACTGCTGCGCGACGCCCTGGGCCTGCAGGCCGGTGCGATCGCCGACGTGTTCGCCGAGTGGAACACCGGGGAATTGGACTCCTACCTGGTGGAGATCACCGCCGAGGTGCTACGCCAGGTCGACACCGAAACTCAGAAACCGTTGGTGGACATCATCGTCGATGCCGCCGAGCAGAAAGGCACCGGACGCTGGACGGTCAAATCCGCCCTCGATCTCGGGGTTCCGGTGACCGGGATCGCCGAGGCGGTGTTCGCCCGGGCGCTCTCCGGTGCCACGCCGCAGCGACGGGCGGGCGCCGCGCTGAGCACCGGGACGCTGGGGGCGGCCCCCACCGATGCCGCCGCGTTCACCGAGGACGTGCGCCAAGCGCTGTACGCATCGAAGATCGTCGCCTACGCGCAGGGTTTCAACCAGATCCAGGCCGGCAGCGCCGAATACGGCTGGAATCTCACCCCCGGTGACCTGGCCACCATCTGGCGCGGCGGTTGCATCATCCGCGCCACCTTCCTCAACCGCATCAAGGACGCCTTCGACGCCGACCCGGACCTGGTGAGCCTGCTGGCCGCGCCGTACTTCCGTGCGGCGGTCACCGCGGCGATCGACAGCTGGCGCCGGGTGGTGGTCACCGCCACCAGCCTGGGTATCCCGGTGCCCGGATTCGCTTCGGCGCTGGCCTATTACGACGGATTGCGCACCGAACGACTGCCCGCCGCGCTGACCCAGGCCCAACGTGACTACTTCGGTGCACACACCTACGGGCGCATCGACAAACCGGGCAAATTCCACACGCGGTGGAGTGGTGACCGCAGCGAAGAACCGGTGTAGCGGTAGGTGATCGGCGAGCGATGAGGTTCCTCGACGGGCACCGGCCCGGATACGACCTGACCTACGACGACGTGTTCATCGTCCCCGGACGCTCGCAGGTGGCCTCCCGGTTCGACGTCGACCTGGCCACCGTCGACGGGTCGGGCACCACGATCCCGGTGGTGGTCGCCAACATGACCGCGGTCGCGGGTCGGCGTATGGCCGAGACGGTGGCGCGCCGTGGCGGGCTGGTGGTGCTGCCGCAGGATCTGCCGCTGCCGGCGGTGCAACACACCGTCGGATTCGTCAAAGACCGTGACCTGGTGGCCGACACCCCGGTGGTGCTCGACCCCGACGACTCGGTGACCGCCGCGTTCGGGCTTTTGCACAAACGCGCCCACGGGGCGGCGGTCGTCATCGACGGTGAGCGTCCCGTCGGGGTGGTCACCGAGGCATGCTGTGCGGGGGTCGACCGGTTCGCCCGGGTTCGCGACGTGCTGCGCACCGACATGGTCACCGCACCGGCGGGCACCGCGCCGCGCGCGGTGTTCGACCTGCTCGAGCACGCCCCGCTCGACCTCGCCGTGCTGACCGGCCCCGACGGGCGGCTCGCCGGGGTGCTGACCCGGCTCGGCGCGCTGCGCGCCGGCATCTACACCCCGGCCACCGACGCGGCCGGCCGACTGCGGGTCGCCGCGGCGATCGGGATCAACGCCGACGTCGACGCCCGCGCACAGGCGCTGGTGGACAGCGGGGTCGACCTGCTGGTCATCGACACCGCCCACGGCCACCAGGAGAAGGCACTGGAGGCGATCGCGCGGGTGGCCGCCCTCGATTTGGGGGTGCCGTTGGCCGCCGGCAACGTGGTGTCCGCCGAGGGCACCCGCGATCTGATCGCCGCCGGCGCCGACATCGTCAAGGTCGGGGTCGGACCCGGCGCGATGTGCACCACCCGGATGATGACCGGGGTGGGCCGGCCGCAGTTCTCCGCGATCGTCGAGTGCGCGGCCGCGGCCCGCGACCTCGGCCGGCACGTCTGGGCCGACGGCGGGGTGCGCCGGCCCCGCGACGTCGCGTTGGCGCTGGCCGCCGGCGCCTCCAACGTGATGATCGGATCTTGGTTCGCCGGCACCTACGAATCCCCCGGCGACCTGATGTACGACCGCGACGCACAGCCCTACAAGGAGAGCTACGGGATGGCCTCCAAGCGGGCGGTGGTGGCCCGCACCGCCGGGGACCATGCCTTCGACCGGGCCCGCAAAACGCTGTTCGAGGAAGGCATCTCGACGTCGCGGATGAGCCTGGACCCCGACCGCGGCGGTGTGGAGGACCTGCTCGACCACATCACCGCCGGGGTGCGCAGCACCTGCACCTATGTGGGGGCGGCGACCCTCGCGCAGCTGCATGAGCGGGTGCTGCTCGGGGTGCAGTCCGCCGCCGGGTTCCTCGAGGGGCATCCGCTGCCCCAGGGGTGGTGATGGGGCGAAGATGAACGTCGTGGTGACCACGGCCTCGCTGCTCGGTTTCCTGGTGCTCACCGCCGGCACGGCGCTGTTCGTCGCCGCCGAGTTCGCGTTGACCACCCTGGAGCGCAGCGCGGTGGAGGCCAACGCGCGCAGCGGCGACCGGCGCGACCTGTACGTCCAGCGTGCCCACCACACCCTGTCGTTCCAGCTCTCCGGGGCCCAATTGGGTATCTCGATCACCACCTTGGCCACCGGGTATCTGGCCGAACCACTGCTGGCCCGCTGGATCCGGCCGGTGCTGGGCGCCCTCGGCGTGCCCGACGGCGCCATCGGCGGTATCGCGCTGGGGGCGGCGCTGCTGATCGCGACGTCGCTGTCGATGGTCTTCGGTGAACTGGTGCCCAAGAACCTCGCCGTGGCGCGGCCGCTGCCATGCGCACGGGCTACCGCCGGGCCGCAGCTGCTGTTCTCCGCGGTGTTCGCGGTGGCGATCCGGTTGACCAACGGGGCCGCCAACGCGATCCTGCGCTGGCTGGGCATCGAACCGGCCGAGGAACTGCGCTCGGCGCGCTCCCCGCGGGAGCTGGTCGCGCTGGTGCGCACGTCGGCGCGCAGCGGTTCGCTGGATGCCCCCACCGCCGCGCTGGTGGGCCGGTCGCTGACGTTCGGCACGCTCACCGCCGAGGAGCTGATGACACCGCGCTCGAAGGTGGTGGCGCTGCAGGCCGACGACACCGTCGCCGACCTGGCCGCCACCGCCACCGAGACCGGGATCTCACGGTTCCCGATCATCCGCGGCGACCTCGACGAAACCATCGGCATCGTGCATGTCAAACAGATTTTCGAGGTTCCGCCGGCGCAGCGGGCCGGCACCCGGCTGGAGACCATCGCCCAGTCGGTGGCGGTGGTGCCCTCCACTCTCGACGGGGACGCGGTGATGAGCCAGATCCGGGCCAACGGGTTGCAGACCGCGCTGGTCGTCGACGAGTACGGCGGCACCGCCGGGATGGTCACCGTCGAGGACCTGATCGAAGAGATCGTCGGCGACGTGCGCGACGAGCACGACGACGCCGCCCCCGACGTGGTGGCCGTCGGCGCCGGGTGGCAGGTCTCCGGGCTGCTGCGCATCGACGAGGTCGCCGCCACCACCGGCTACTGCGGCCCCGACGGCGACTACGACACCATCGGCGGGCTGGTGCTGCGCCAACTGGGCCGCATCCCCGACGGCGGCGAGGTCGTCGAGTTGCCGCTGGTCGAGCCGGAGGCCGGCCTCGAGCCGCCGCCGCGTTGGCGGGCGCGGGTGGTGCGCATGGACGGCCGGCGCATCGACGTCCTCGAGCTCACCGTCGACCGGGGGGCGCGCTAGATGGTCAGCGTGGCGGCGGTGGTGCTCACCGTGGCGCTGCTGGGCGCCAATGCGTTCTTCGTCGGCGCGGAGTTCTCGCTGATCTCCGCCCGCCGCGACCGGCTGGAGGCCCTCGCCGAGCAGGGCAAGAAAAGCGCGCGCACCGTCATCGGCGCCGGCGAACAACTCTCGCTGATGCTCGCCGGCGCCCAGTTGGGCGTCACCGTCTGCTCGATCCTGTTGGGCCGGGTCGCCGAACCGGCCGTCGCCGACCTGCTCGACGACCCGTTCGCCCTGGTCGGGGTGCCCGATCCGCTGCTGCACACGGTGGCGTTCGTGGTGGCCCTGGCGATCGTGGTCACCCTGCACGTGCTGCTCGGCGAGATGGTGCCCAAGAACATCGCGATCGCCGGACCGGAGACCGCCGCGATGCTGCTGATCCCCAGCTACCTGGTGTACGTGCGTGCGGTGCGCCCGCTCATCGCGTTCTACAACTGGTGCGCCAACATCACGCTGCGGGCGCTGCGGATCGAACCGCGCGACGAACTCGATATCGCGGTGTCCACCGTCGAACTCTCCGAGATGATCGCCGAATCGGTCTCCGAGGGCCTGCTCGACCCCGAAGAACACACCCGGCTGACCCGCGCGTTGGCGATCCGTTCGCGGGTGGTGGCCGACATCGCGGTGCCACGGCGGGCGATCCGCACGGTGAACGCCTCCCCCGGCGCCGGCCCGACGGTCGGGGCGGTGGAGGAGGCGCTCGCCGCCACCGGGTTCTCCCGGTTCCCGGTGGTCGATCCGGCCGGGACGTTCATCGGGTACGTGCACATCAAAGACGTGCTCGGGCTCGGCGATGACCCCGCCGCGGTGCTCGACCGCGTCGCGGTGCGTCCGCTGCCCCGGGTGCCGGCGTCGCTGCCGCTGGCCGAGGCGCTCTCCCGGCTGCGCCGCACCAACAGCCATTTGGCGCTGGCGACCGCCGCCGACGGCGCGGTGGTCGCGATGGTGACTTTGGAGGACCTGGTGGAGGACCTGGTCGGCACGGTCCGCGACGGTACCCACCGGATCTGACCGGGGACGGGATTACGCCATGGACACGGTGCTCGCCGTCGCGGACTGGCGCGAACGCCAACACGCCCACCGGGCCCGGCTGCTGGCAGTGCTCGGCGACTATCTGACCGGCCGCGCCGGCGGGCGGCACGATCCGGTGATCGACTTTTTGTTCACCTACTACCGGCTGCGGCCGGGCCGGTTGCTGCGCTGGCACCCCGGTCACGGGGTGCAGCTCGGCGCGGCCGACGCCAACGCACCGGCCCGCCGTGCGCTGGACGGCTACGCGCGTTTGCGCGGCTACCGGCGCACGCCCGCCGGAGCCGGCGTCGACCCCGCCTTCGCGCGGCGTCGCCGCGACACCATCGCCCACCTTGCCCGGCTGCTGGCGGCCACCGCCGGGCGTCCCCCGCGGCTGTCGTGTTTCGGGCTGCACGAGTGGGCGATGGTCTACCGCGCCACCGCCCGCCAGCATCCGCAGGTGCCGCTGCGGCTGGGCCGCGCCGGCACCGACGCCGTCGTCGAGGCGTCGGAGCTGCGCTGCACCCACTACGACGCGTTCCGGTTCTTCACTCCCGCGGCACGCCCCCGCAACGCCGCGCCGTTGCGCCGCGACAGCCAGATTGCCCATGAGCAGCCCGGTTGCCTGCATGCCGCTATGGATCTGTACCGGTACTGCTATCAGCTGGAGCCGCTGATCCCCGGGGAGCTGACCGCCGAGTGCTTCCTGCTGGCCCGCACCGCCCGTGTCCTGGACATGCGGGCCAGTCCCTATGACCTGAGCGCCTACGGCTACTCGGCGGTGCCGATCGAGACCCCGGCGGGGCGTGCGCAGTACGTGCGGGCCCAGACCGCGATCGCCGAGCAGGCCGCCCCGCTGCGCGCCCGGGTGCTGGGGCACTGCCGCGAGCTGCTGGAAACGATCCGCTGATCCGATCACGGCCCGCCGGTTGCCGGTTGCCGGACGGCCGCGTACTGAACGGTAAGGTGGGCACGTTGCTTCGCCAACGAAGCCAGCAAGGGAGGAAGCATGACGGACCGCGTGTCGGTGGGTGAGCTGCAGGTCGCCCGCGAGCTCTACGACTTCATCACCGACGAGGCGCTGCCGGGAACCGGCGTGGACCCCGACCGGTTCTGGGCCGGCGCCGAGCAGGTCATCACCGATCTGACTCCCCGCAACCGCGAGCTGCTGGCCCGCCGCGACGACCTGCAGGCCCAGATCGACAAGTGGCACCGGGCCCGGGTCATCGGGCCGCACGACCCGGCGGCCTATCAGGAGTTCCTCACCGAGATCGGCTACCTGCACGACGAGCCGACCGGGGTGGCGATCACCACCGCCGACGTCGACGACGAGATCACCACCACCGCCGGCCCGCAGCTGGTGGTGCCGGTGACCAACGCGCGGTTCGCGCTCAACGCCGCCAACGCCCGGTGGGGTTCGCTGTATGACGCGCTGTACGGCACCGACGTCATCAGCGAGGAGGGCGGCGCGGAGAAGGGCACCAGCTACAACAAGGTCCGCGGCGACAAGGTCATCGCCTACGCGCGGGACTTCCTCGACCAGTCGGTGCCCCTGGCCACCAGTTCCTACACCGACGCCACCGCGTTCGAGGTCGTCGACGGCCAGCTGATGGTGAGCCTCGGCGCCGACCGCTCGACCCTGCTGGCCGAGCGGGACCAGTTCGTCGGCTACCTCGGCGAGCCGGACGCGCCGACCGCGCTGCTGCTGTCCCACCACGGGCTGCACATCGAGATCCTCATCGACCCCGACTCGCCGATCGGGCGCACCGACGCCGCCGGCATCAAAGACGTGGTGCTGGAGTCCGCGGTCACCACGATCATCGACTTCGAGGACTCGATCACCGCGGTGGATGCCGCCGACAAGGTGCTCGGCTACCGCAACTGGCTGGGCCTCAACCGCGGCGACCTGGCCGAAGAGGTGAGCAAGGACGGGTCCAGCTTCACCCGGGTGCTCAACCCCGACCGCACCTACACCACCCCCGACGGCGCGGAGATCACCCTGCCCGGGCGCAGCTTGCTGTTCGTGCGCAACGTCGGGCACCTGATGACCAACGACGCAATCGTCTTCGCCGACGGCACCGAGGTGTTCGAGGGCATCCAGGACGCGCTGTTCACCGCGCTGATCGCCATGCACGGGCTCAGCGCCGACGATGACCACGGCCCGCTGGTCAACAGCCGCACCGGCTCGGTCTACATCGTCAAACCCAAGATGCATGGCCCGGAGGAGGCGGCGTTCACCGCGGAGCTGTTCGGCCGCGTCGAACGGGTGCTCGGCCTGCCGGAGGCCACCCTCAAGGTCGGGATCATGGACGAGGAGCGCCGCACCACGGTCAACCTGATGGCCTGCATCGGCGCCGCCCGCGACCGGGTGGTGTTCATCAACACCGGCTTTTTGGACCGCACCGGCGACGAGATCCACACCTCGATGGAGGCGGGCCCGATGGTCCGCAAGGGCGCGATGAAATCCCAACCGTGGATCGCCGCCTACGAGGACAACAACGTCGACGTCGGGTTGAGCTGCCAGCTGGCCGGCCGTGCCCAGATCGGCAAGGGCATGTGGACGATGACCGACCTGATGGCCGACATGATGGAGCAGAAGATCGCCCAGCCGCGCGCCGGGGCGTCCACCGCCTGGGTGCCGTCGCCGACCGCGGCCACCCTGCACGCCATCCACTACCACCAGGTCGACGTGCGCGCCGTGCAGCAGGACCTGGCCGGAAAGCGCCGTGCCGGCCTCGAGCAGCTGCTCACGATCCCGCTGGCCAAGGAACTGGCCTGGGCACCGGAAGAGATCCACGAGGAAGTCGACAACAACTGCCAGTCGATCCTGGGGTATGTGGTGCGCTGGGTCGGTCAGGGTGTCGGCTGCTCCAAGGTGCCCGACATCCACGACGTCGCGCTGATGGAGGACCGGGCCACGCTGCGGATCTCCAGCCAGCTGCTGGCCAACTGGCTGCGCCACGGCGTGATAACCGCCGAGACGGTGCGCGCCAGTCTGGAACGGATGGCGCTGGTGGTCGACGAGCAGAACGCCGGGGACCCGGACTACCCACCGATGGGACCCGACTTCGACGCCAGCATCCCGTTCCTGGCCGCCGAGGAGCTGATCCTCTCCGGCACCGGCCAGCCCAACGGCTACACCGAGCCGATCCTGCACCGGCGCCGCCGCGAGTTCAAGGCTCAAGCGGGCCTGTGATCGACCACTGACCCGACCACCACGACAGCAGCGCCATGGGTAGACATAGCATCCCCGACCCCGACGATCAGCCCGACGAGTCCGTCGAGCCGGTCGGTCCCGGCGAGCCCGGTGAGTCTGAGGAGCCCGCCGCTGCGGAGCAGGCGCACCCGATCGCACCCGAGCCGACCGGACCGGTACCCACCGGTGCCGCCCGGCGGAGCCGCCGCAGCATCGGCGAGTGGCGCGGCGGTCACCGCAGCGAAGGGGGCCGGCGCGGGGTCTCGGTGGGTGTCGTCGCCGCGCTGATCACGGTGGTGGTGCTGGTCAGCGGGGTGATCCTGTGGCGTTTCTTCGGCGCGGTGCTCTCCCACCGCTCCGACACCGCCGCGGCCCGCTGCGTGGCCGGCGACGAGACGGTGGCGGTGGTGGCCGACCCCTCGATCGCCGATCAGGTGCGACAGCTCGCCGAGGAGTTCACCGGCAACGGACGCCAGGTCGGCGACCGGTGTGTGTCGGTGTCGGTGAAGTCGGCCGGGTCCAACGCCGTCATCAACGGCTTCATCGGCGACTGGTCGGCCGATCTGGGTGAGCGTCCCGCACTGTGGATCCCCGCCAGCTCGATCTCCGCCGCGCGGCTGCAGGCCGCGGTCGGCGCCGACACTGTCAGTGACGCCCGTTCGCTGGTGCGCTCACCGGTGATGCTGGCGGTGCGCCCGGAGCTCAAATCGGCTCTTGCTGAACGCGATTGGGCAGCGCTGCCGCAGTTGCAAACCACCCCCGATGCCCTGGACCGGCTGCAGCTGGCGCACTGGGGTTCGCTGCGGCTGGCGTTGCCGACCAGCGACAACGGCGATGCGGCGGCGCTGGCCGCCGAAGCGGTCGCCACCGCCGCCGCCGGCGATCGGCCCGCCACCGACGGGGTCGGCGCGGTGCGCAGCCTGATCGGTGGTCAACCGAAACTGGCCGACACCTCGCTGGCGGAGGCGATGAACGCCCTGCTCGGCGCCGAGGACCCGGCGAGCGCGCCGGTGCACGCGGTGGTCACCACCGAACAGCAGCTCGTCGCCCGCGCCGCGTCGTCGGCCGATCGCGCCGACACCCTGGCCGGGTGGCTGCCGTCGGGACCGGTCGCGGTGGCCGACTACCCCACCGTGCTGCTGGCGGGTAACTGGCTCTCCGACGAGCAGGTCAGCGGCGCCAGCGAATTCGCGCGGTATCTGGGCAAACCCGACCAGTTGGCGACGTTCGCCGAGGCCGGCTTCCGTGGCCCGGCCGGCGGCGACGATGCCGGCCCCGACGGCGCCCTGCCGGACAGCGACGTCACCGATTTCCCGGCCATCGACGCAACCGTGCCGGTCGGCGACGACTCGCTGCGCGCCACCTTGGCCAACACGGTGACCGCACCGAGCGCCGGCCCGGCCACCACGATCATGCTCGACCAGTCGATGGGCGAATCCGACGGTGCGCGCAGCCGGCTGGCCAACGTCACCGCCGCCCTCGACGCGGCGGTATCCGGGCTGCCGGCCGACTCGACGATCGGGCTGTGGACCTTCGACGGCACCGAAGGCCGCTCCGCGGTCGCCGCCGGCCCGCTCGACACGGTGCGCGACGCGGTCAGCGGACGCCTCGACGGGCTCGGGCCGACCGCCGACGGGGCGGTGTCGTTCACCACCCTGCGGCTGGTCTACGGCGAGGCGCTGGCCGACTACCAGGAGGGCCGGCCGAACTCGGTGCTGGTGATCACCACCGGGCCGCACACCGACCGGACCCTCGACGGCCCCGGCCTGCAGGACTATCTGCGCGGCGCGGTCGACCCGGCCCGCCCGGTCGCGGTGAACGTGCTCGACTTCGGTGACGACACCGACCGGGCCACCTGGGAGGCGGTCGCCCAGATCAGCGGCGGCAGCTACCGGCAGCTGGCCAGCTCGGACACCCCCGAGTTGGCCACCGCGTTGAGCACCCTGCTGGGCTGACCGCCCCGACCCGGCCGGGTCAGCGGTAGCTGTCCAACGGCGGGCACGAGCACACCAGGTTGCGGTCCCCGTAGGCCCCGTCGATGCGGCGCACCGGCGGCCACACCTTCGGCCGGTAGGCGGTGCCCAGCGGATACCCGGCCTGCTCACGGCTGTACGGGTGGGTCCAGTCCTCGGTGAGCAGGCACGCTGCGGTGTGCGGGGCGCCGCGCAGCGGATTGTCCTCGGCGGTCCAGTGCCCGCCGGCGACCTGCTCGATCTCCTCGCGGATCGCGATCATCGCCGCGCAGAACGCCTCGAGTTCCTCGAGGCTCTCGCTCTCGGTGGGTTCGACCATCAGGGTGCCGGCCACCGGGAAACTCATCGTCGGGGCGTGGAACCCGTAGTCGGCGAGCCGTTTGGCGACGTCGTCGACGGTGACACCGGTCGCCTTGGTCAGCGGCCGCAGATCCAGGATGCACTCGTGGGCGACCATGCCGTCGGTTCCGGTGTAGAGCACCGGGTAGTGCCCGCCGAGGCGGCGCGCCACATAGTTCGCCGAGGCGATCGCCGTCAGCGACGCCGCCCGCAGCCCCGCGGCGCCCATCATCCGGATGTAGGCCCAGGTGATCGGCAGGATCGACGCCGAACCGTACGGGGCCGAGGAGACCGGGCGCCCGCCGGGCAGCCCGTCGACGAGGGGATGGCCGGGCAGAAACGCCGCGAGGTGGTCGCGCACCGCCACCGGGCCCACCCCCGGACCGCCGCCGCCGTGCGGGATGCAGAACGTCTTGTGCAGGTTGAGGTGGCTGACGTCGCCGCCGAATCGCCCGGGCCGGGCCAACCCGACCAGCGCATTGAGGTTCGCGCCGTCGACGTAGACCTGCCCGCCGGCGTCGTGGACCGCCGCGCAGATCTCGGCGATGTCGGCCTCGTAGACCCCGTGGGTCGACGGGTAGGTGATCATCAGCGCGCCCAGATGCTCGGCGTGCTCGGCGATCTTGGCGCGCAGGTCGTCGAGGTCGACGTCACCGTTGTCGCGGCAGGACACCACCACCACCCGCATCCCGGCCAGCGCGGCGGAGGCGGCGTTGGTGCCGTGCGCGCTGGACGGGATCAGGCACACGTCGCGGTGGGCCTGCCCGCGGCTGGCGTGGTAGTCGTGGATCGCCAGCAGCCCCGCGTACTCCCCCTGCGAGCCGGCGTTGGGCTGCAGCGACACCGCGTCGTAGCCGGTCATCTCCGCCAGCCACGTCGCCAACTGCTCGATCAGGGCCCGCAGGCCCGGGCTGTCGGCGGCCGGGGCGAACGGGTGCAGCCCGGCGAACTCCGGCCAGGTGATCGGCTCCATCTCCGCGGCGGCGTTGAGTTTCATCGTGCACGACCCCAGCGGGATCATGCTGCGATCCAGCGCGATGTCCTTGTCGGCGAGGCTGCGCAGGTAGCGCATCATCGCGGTCTCGGTGCGGTAGGCGGTGAACGCCGGGTGGGTCAGGAACTCCGAGGTGCGGGTGATCACGCCGGCGCACACCGGTTCGGCCGGCGCCACCCCGAACGCGTCGAGCACCGCGGCGACGTGCGCGTCGGTGGTGGCCTCATCGCAGGCCACCGAGACGTGGTCGGCGTCGACCCGCCACAGGTTGATGCCGGAGGCCTTCGCGGCGGCGACGATCTCGTCGGCGCGCCCCGGGACGCGGGCCAGCACGGTGTCGAAATACCGGTCGTGGACCAGCGCATCACCGAGCCCGGCGGCGATCGCCTCGGCATGCCCGTGCACCCGGCGGGCGATCGCGGTGAGCCCCTCAGCGCCGTGGTAGCTGGCGTACATCGCCGCCATCACCGCCAGCAGCGCCTGCGCGGTGCAGATGTTGGAGGTCGCCTTGTCGCGGCGGATGTGCTGCTCACGGGTCTGCAACGCCAGCCGGTAGGCGGGGGCGCCGTCGGCGTCGACGGAGACCCCGACCAGACGCCCGGGCAGTTGGCGGGCGTGCCGCTCCCCGACCGCCAGGTAGCCGGCGTGCGGGCCGCCGAAACCCATCGGCACCCCGAAACGCTGCGCGCTGCCGAAGGCGACGTCGGCGCCGATCTCACCGGGCGGGGTGATCAGCGTCAGCCCCAGCAGGTCGGCGCCGATGGCGACCAGCGCGCCCCGCTCGTGCGCCTCGGCGACCAGCGGCGCCCAGTCGGTGACCCGCCCGCTGGCGCCGGGCAGCTGAGTGATCACCCCGAAGAACTCGCCGTCGGGCAGACCGCAGCGCAGGTCGGCGGTGACGATCTCAATGCCCAACGGTTCGGCGCGGGTGGCCAACACCGCCGCGCTCTGGGCGAACAGGTCGACGTCGACGGCCAGCCGGGCCGACTTGCCGCGCGCCGCCCGGTGCATCAGCGTCATCGCCTCGGCGGCGGCGGTGCCCTCGTCGAGCATCGAGGCGTTGGCGACCGGCAGGCCGGTCAGATCGGCGACCATCGTCTGGAAGTTGAGCAGCGCCTCCAGCCGGCCCTGGCTGATCTCCGGCTGATACGGGGTGTAGGAGGTGTACCAGGCCGGGTTCTCCAGGATGTTGCGCCGCAGCACCGCCGGGGTGACCGTGTCGTAATAGCCCTGGCCGATCATCGAGGCGGCCACGGTGTTGGTTTCGGCCAGCGCCCGCAACTCGGCGAGCGCCTCCTGCTCACCGACCGCGGGGGGCAGATTCTCCAGTCCGGGGGCCGGTGCGGTGCCGTCGCCCGGGTCGAGGATCGTCGCCGGCACCGCGCGCGCGGCGAGGTCCTCCAGTGAGGAGACCCCGATCGCGGCGAGCATGGTCTGCAGCGCGGCCGGGTCCGGGCCGATGTGACGGTCGGCGAAGGTAGCTGTGCGGGGCAGGGAGGTGCGGGACAGGGAGGTGCGGGACAGGGGGGAATCGGCGGGCACGGGTGACGCTCCTGACATGGGTGGACAGCCTGACGGCGGGCCCTCTCCCTCTGTCTTCACCCGGGCACCGGGCGCCTGAAAGATTCGGTGTCCCGTCCGGCTGGGACGGTCACCTTTCCCCATCGGCGGGCGAACCCGGCGGGCCGCCGCTTTCCAGAGGCATCGGGGCCAGGCGCGGTCCGGGTGCCTGAGAGGTTGACGGAGAGGTGTTGCTCCTTCGGCGTCCGTGACTGGCGGCCACGGAACTCTCCCGCGCGTGGGCGATGCGTCCCCCACCTTACCCAGTGGCGTCGGTGCGCTCGGCCGCGGCCGCTACCCGGTTTTGCGGTCCCGGTTGCGTCGCCGGCTGGCCAGCTCGTCCTCGGGAGCGGCGAGCGTCTCCCCGCCGTCGGCGCGTTCGCCGGGGAAATCGGCGATAGCCCCGGTCAGCTCCCGCATCGTGCCGGAGACCGCGATCCCGAACACCCCCTGGCCGCCCTGCAGCAGGTCGACGACCTCCTCGGCGGAGGTGCACTCGTACACGGTGGTGCCGTCGGAGAACAAGGTGATGTTGGCCAGGTCGGACACGCCGCGTTGGCGCAGGTGGTCGACCGCCACGCGGATGTTGTGCAAGGAGATGCCGGTGTCGAGCAGTCGCTTGACGATCTTGAGCACCAGGATGTCTTTGAACGAGTACAGCCGTTGGCTGCCGGAGCCGGCCGCGCTGCGGATCGACGGCACCACCAGCGAGGTGCGCGCCCAGTAGTCGAGCTGACGGTAGGTGATGCCGGCGATCTGGCAGGCGCTGGGACCGCGGTAGCCGACCAGCTCATCGGGGATGGAGTCGTCGGGGAACAGCCCGCCCTGCACCGGCTGATCCGACGCGGCCGAAGCCGTGCCGAGGGGGTCAGCAAGGTCCAGCTGTTCTTGGCGGGGTCGTTCACCCACGGGCGCATCCTCTCGCTGATCACGCTGTAAATCCCTGGCCGTCGGCGTCACCGGCATCGCGTGGGGCTGCTCAAGTGGTTGTGAGCATACGCTTTTCGGCGGGCTGTTGGCCTGTGGTCGCTCTGAAATTATGGGTGTCGCCCCACCCGATCGCGCTGTTGTGTCGGGCGTGTCGGGCATCGTGAGACCCATCCGTGACTCGGCCGACTCCGGGCCGACTCCAAGGGGGGGTCTTGCAGGGAAGTGTACGGGCCTGCTCAGGTGGCCTTGAAATCGTCGGGCGAGACACTGTCGAGGAACTCTTTGAACTTCTCCACCTCGTCTTCGCGGGCGGCGCCGGACTCCTCTTCGTCGCCCTCGTCGGGGATGAGCAGTCCGGCCTCGGCGAGCACCGTCTCCTCGACGTAAATCGGCACCCCGGTGCGCAACGCGATCGCCACCGAGTCCGACGGACGTGCCGAGACCGTCACATCGGCGTCGAAGACCAGATCGGCGTAGAAGGTGCCTTCCTGCAGGTCGACGATGCGCACCTCTTTGAGGGAATGGCCCAGCGCGGCAATGAGATCGCGGATCAGGTCGTGGGTCAGCGGCCGGGCCGGCTCGACGCCCTGCTGCTCGAGGGCGATCGCCGCGGCCTCGGCCTGCCCGATCCAGATCGGCAGGTACCGGTCCCCGCCGGCCTCGCGCAACAGCAATACCGGCTGGTTCTGCGGCTGTTCGACGCGAATGCCGACGACGTGCACTTCACCCATCTGTGTCTGCCCTCCGCCCGTGCGGTGCCCAACTCCGAGGCCGTCACGGGAAGTCTAGTCCTCAGGGATGCAGAACGTCGCGCACGGCGGACTTGATCAGCGACGTGTGCAACGTGATCGCCAACGCCGCCACCTCGCGGGCCAGATCGTCGGCGCGGTCGCGGGCCCCGGCCTTGCCGGCCTTGACCACCGGCCCGGCGATCTGGGCGATCAGGTCCGACTGTCGGTCGGCCGCCGAACGGAACGCCCGCAGGTGCCGGGGTTCCACACCGTAGTCGCCGAGGGCGCGGGCGCACTGCAGGATCGCCACCGCGTGCTCGTCGAAGAATCCGCCCGGCCCGGTGGTGATCACCCCGGCTTTGAGCAGCGCGGTCAAAAGCGCCTCGTCGACCCCGGAGCGCGCCAGCAGATCCTCGCGGCTCAGCCGGACCTGGGTGGGTGCGACCGCGGCGGTGTCGGGACCCTCCCCCGCCGCCGGGACCAGCCGTGGCGCCGGGTAGCCGGTGGTCGGCAACTCCCCGTCGGGCTGGGCGTCAAGATGCGCTTTGATGACCTTCAGCGGCAGATACTGGTCGCGCTGCGCAGCGAGGACGAACCGCAGCCGCGCGCAGTCGTAGGCGGTGAAACGGCGATACCCCGACGCGGTGCGCTGCGGGGTGACCAGCCCCTCGGACTCCAGGAAACGGATCTTGGAGATCGTGACGTCCGGGAAGTCCGGGCGCAGCGCCGCCAGCACCGCCCCGATCGACATCCCGGGCAGCGCGGGCGTTTCGGGCGCGGTCACTGGCCCCCGGAACCCCCGTCGTCGCTTTTCGGGCCGGTCAGAAACACCAGACGGAACTTGCCGATCTGGACCTCGTCGCCGTTGGACAGCACCGCCGAATCCACCGGCTCCCGGTTGACGTAGGTGCCGTTGAGGCTGCCCACGTCGACGACCTGGAACTCCTCACCCTCCAGCCGGAACTCCGCGTGGCGGCGGCTGACGGTGACGTCGTCGAGGAAGATGTCGCTGTCGGGGTGGCGGCCCGACGCGGTGATCGGCCGGTCCAACAGGAACCGGGAACCGGCGTTGGGTCCGCGTTTGACCACCAGCAGCGCCGAGCCGGCCGGAAGGCCCTCGACACCGGAGACCGCGCTGTCGGCACCCACCTGCGCGGGTGCGTCGAGTTCGCTGAGGAAATCAGCACGGAATACCGAGGTTGTCTCCGCGGTGACGTCGTCGGAGTCTTGATCGTTGTCGTTCTCCGTCACCCGCTCCTCCTTACTGGCTGCAATTCGCGCGGACCGGACCCGCACACGGCGTCATTGCCGGCGTTTCCGTCGCTGTGTCGACCGTACCGCGCCGCGGCCGGGAATGTACCCGCCACGCCACGATTCGGCGGCCGTCTCGGCGGTCAAACCCTAACAATGCTCATTCGGCGAGGGTCGCGCGGTAGCCCTGCGCGTCGAGCAGGGCCGCTGCCTGTGCGGCGGCGTCGCCGGCGCCGGAGTCGGTGTCGACCCGCAGATCGACCAGCCAGCCCGCCCCGTAGGGGTCGGAGTTGACCAGTTCCGGGCTGCTCGCCAAATCCTCGTTGACGGCAACCACTTTCGCCGTCACCGGGGCGAACAGGTCCGACACCGACTTGGTGGACTCCACCTCGCCGAACGACTCCCCCGCGGTGACCGTCGCCCCGACCTCGGGCAGCTGGACGAACACGACGTCGCCGAGCGCGGCCTGCGCGTAGTCGGTGATGCCGACCCGCAGCACCGCGGCGTCGGTCGGCCGCACCCATTCGTGGTCGGCGGTGTAGTGCAGGTCGTCGGGGACGTGACTGGCAGGGCTCACAGCGATCCTGTTCCTCGGGTGGGCAGCGGTTTACTTGACGGGCTGAGCGTATTGGCGGGGTTTCGGTTGCCGCAAGGCGGTGATCTCCACCCCGTCGGCCTGCGCCACGCTCATCTGCCCGCCGGAGCTCTCGACACTGTCGACCGCGCCGCCGGGGATCTTCATCGCCGCCGCCAGGGTCGGCGGATCACCAATCGCGACAATCGAATAGGCCGGCGTCAGGGTTTGGTCGTCGACGACCAGCGCGCCGGGCACCCCGGCGACCCAGGTGTCGACACCGACGCGCACGGCCTGCCGGTCGTCGCTGACCTGCATCGCCTCGGCACCGGCGGCCCTCAGCTCGTTGATCACGTCGAGCAGGTTGTCGGGGCTGACCCCGGGGCGGGGGTCGTCGATGGTGATGGTGACCCCCGGGCCGGTGGCCCCGACGGTGCCGATCAGGATCGACAGCGCAGCCAGGCGCGCCTGCGCGGATTCGATGGCGGCCTGGTCGCCGCTGCCGGCGGCCTGCAATGCGGTCAGGGTGCGTTGCAGATCGGCGACCTCGGTGTTGAGCGTGGCCTCCCGCTGGCGCAGCGAGTCGAGCAGCACCAACAGGTCGGCCGGCCGCGCGGTGTCCAGGGAGTCGCCGGTCTCGGTCTGGTGGACCTGGGTGGCGATGGCGACCCCCAGCCCCAGACAGAGCAGGACCGCCAGCACCGCGAAGACCGGCTGGCGTCGGCCGCGGCGCAGCAGGCTGCCCGCGGGGCCGGGTTCCCGGTCGGGATGGTCGTCGGGCAGCTCGTGGCGTCCGTGACCGGACTCGTCGGCCGAGGGGTGCGCGGTCGGATCCTGGCTCATCGGCCTCACGCCCCGAACAGCCGGCGACGCAGCGCCGCGGCATTGCCGAAGATGCGGATACCGAGCACGACGATGATCGCCGTGGACAGCTGGGTGCCGACCCCGAGTTGGTCGCCGACATAGACGATGAGGGCGGCCACCAGGACGTTGAACACGAACGAGATCACGAACACCTTCGGGTCGAAGATCTTCTCCAGGTAGGCGCGCAGGCCGCCGAACACCGCGTCGAGCGCGGCGACCACCGCGATCGGCAGGTACGGCTGGACGGCCTCGGGAACGCTGGGGTGAAACACCAAGCCCACCACGATGCCGATGGCCAGTGCTGCGATGCCGATCATGGGTGCTGGGAACTCCTGACTGGGTGGGCGGGGCGGTGGGCGGCGGTGCGGATCACGGTCCGCCCGGTTCGGCGGTGCTGTGGGCGTAGGTGACCTCGCGCATCGTTCCGGCCGGCAGTGCCAGGCCGTCGCCGGCGCGCACGGTGACCCCCACACCGTAGGTGACTTCGAGTTGACGCAACCAGCGCAGACCGGCGGTGCGGTCGAAGGCCTTGCCCATCGTCGGCGGGCCGATCGCCAAGATGGTGTAGGGGCTGCTGATCGGGGTGTTGTCGACCAGGATCGCCCCACCGGCCTGGCGCAGCGTCACGTTCGGGCCGATCCGGACCCCGTCGACGGCGATCGCCTCGGCCCCGGCCGACCACAGCGAGTTCACCGCCGACTGCAGGTCGCGGTCCAAGATGATCTGGCGGCTGCCCGCCACCCGCTGCTTGGAGACGTCGCTGAGGTTGCGGCTGACCCCCGGGTCGGTGACGGTCACGGTCAGCCCCGGGCCGATCACCGGGGTGTCGGCGGCGGCCAGGGCGAGCGCGTCGAGGCCGGTGAGCAACCGTCGGCCCTCGGTGTCGGCGCGCAGTTGGCGGCGCTGGGAGTCGCTGACGTCGGTGGCCAGGGTGTTGCGGCGCGCGGTGAGTTCGTCGGCGGAGTGTTTGGCCGCCCGCACATTGGTCGCCAACGTGCGCTGCGCGGCGTTCATGCCCGGGGCCACCGAGCGGGCCTGCGCGACCGCGCCGGCGAACACCACCGTCACCAGAAGCGCCCCCAGCAGCTGCCAGCCCCAGCGCAGCAGCCGCGGCTGTGGCGCCTCGTGACGGCGCGCCGCGGCGGCGGCGTAGCCCGGGTCGAGGTGCTCCGACAGCAGCGACCGCAGCAGTGACGGCACCGCGCGCCGGCCCTGGTTGTCGTAGCCGCTGAGCGCGAAGAACGGTTCAGTCACCCCCACCCCCGGCAGTCACCCGCGGCGGTGCGCGCAGCACCAGGCCCACCTGCAGCAGATACAGCACCCCGGTCCACAGGTACAGGTAGAGCCCCCAGATCAGAAACGCCCAGCCGCCGGCGCCGAGCACCCGGCTCCACAGCGCCTCCTGCTGACCGAGGAGCACCAGCGGGAACCCCGACATCAGGGCGAACGTGGCGGCTTTGCCCAGATAGGTGACCGGCAGCGCGGTCCACCCCCGACGGCGCAGCAGCGGCAGGGTGGCCGCCAGCAGCCCGTCGCGCCCCAACAGCAGGGCGAGGAACCACCACGGCACCAGCGAGTGCGCCACCAGCGCCAGCGGGACGATCACCATATAGAGCCGGTCGACGGCCGGGTCCAGCAACTCCCCCAGCCGCGACGACTGGTTGAACAGCCGCGCGATCTTGCCGTCGGCCCAGTCCGACGCCCCGCCGACCATCAGCACCACCGCGGCGGCAACCTCGGCGCCGACGCCCAACAACAGATACAGGAACACCGCGATCAGCGCCAAGCGCAGCACGCTCAGCGCATTGGGCACCGTCAGCACCCGATCGTGCACCGCAGGGTCCATACGGCGCGACCTTAGCGGAATACCCCGGGCAGGCTGAGCGCGGCGAGGGTGTCGTCGGCCAGCGGGTTGTCGTGAACCATGTAGGTCCACGTCGAGGTGGGCCGGGCCAGCTTCGACAGGTCCACCCCCGGTTCGTCCTCGATGGCCGCGGAGGTCTCGAACGTCTGCTGGGCGGCCTCGATCGCGTCGGCGGCCAGCGAGGCGAACGCGTCGACGGCCATCCGGTGGAACTCGTCGAGCGGGTTCTGCCGGCCCAGCGCCCGCAGATGGATGCTCTCGCGGATGTCGGCCAAATACGCCAGGTGATCGGCCCACCCACGGTCGAGGTGGTAGAGCATGATCTGGCGGCAGATGTGGCCGAGCTGCTCCTCGGAGAGCCGCTCGGTGAGCTCCGCGTAACGCTCGGGGGCCAGCTCGGCGAGCTCCTCGCGGGCGGTGTCGGTGGACAGCAGTGTGTTGCGGCGCTCCACGATGATCGCCCGCTGCTGAGCGGTGAGCTGGTTGTAGCGCCAGGTGTTGGCGTGCACGTCGAGCAGCCGACCCTCGGCGACCCGCTGGGCGTGGTCGAGCAGCGAGGCCGCCTTCTTGCTGAGGATCCGGCCGTCCTCGTCGGTGTCCAGCGGCAGCTTGGCCGACTCCAGGTAGTCGGTGACGACCTCGTCCTCCCACGAGGCGAAGAACACCGACGAGCCGGGATCGCCCTGGCGGCCGGCTCGGCCGCGCAGCTGGTTGTCCAGTCGGGCGGTGCGGTGCCGGCCGGTGCCGACCACGTGCAGCCCGCCGAGGTCGGCGACCGCGTCGTGGTCGGCCTCATCGGAGCCGCCGAGGCGGATGTCGGTGCCGCGCCCGGCCATCTGGGTGGAGACGGTGACCCGGCCCAGCTTGCCGGCCTCGGCGATGATCTCGGCCTCCTCGGCGTCGTTCTTGGCGTTGAGCACCACCGCCGCCACCCCGGCGCGGACCAGGCGTTCGTGCAGGTCCTCCGACTCGGCGACGTCATGGGTGCCGATCAGCACCGGCTGGCCGGTCTCGTGCACCGCGGCGATGTGCTCGATGATCGCGGTGTGCTTGGCCGCGGCGGTGATGTACACCCGGTCGGACTCGTCCTCGCGGATGTTCGGCGTGTTCGGGTCGATCGGGGACACGCCCAGTGAGTAGAACTGGCGCAGCTGCTCGCCGGCCGCCAGCGCCGTGCCGGTCATCCCGCACACCGTCGGGTAGCGGTTGACCAGGGCCTGCACCGTGATCGTGTCGAGCACCTCGCCGGTCTCGGTGGTCTCGATGCCCTCCTTGGCCTCCACCGCGGCCTGCAGCCCGTCCGGCCAGCGCTGCAGCTGGGCGATCCGCCCGCGCGAGGAGTTGATCAGCTGCACCTTGTCGTCGCGCACGATGTAGTGCACGTCGCGCTGCAGCAGCACATGGGCGTGCAGGGCGACGTTGATCTCGGTGAGGGTGCTGGCCACGTGCTCCTCGGAGTACAGGTCGATCCCGCCGAGTTTGGCCTCCAGCTTGCGCGCACCGGCCTCGGTGAGGTGCACGTTGCGGCTGTCGGAGTCGGTGTCGAAATCCCGGCCCGGCTTCAGCTCGCCGACCCAGCGGATGATCTCCACCCGCGGGGTTTCGCGGTGGCTGGTGCCGGCCAGCACCAACGGCACCAGCGCCTCGTCGACGAGCACCGAGTCGGCTTCATCGATCAGGGCCACGTCCGGTTTCGGCGAGACCAGGTCGGCCATGTCGGTGACCAGCTGGTCGCGCAGCACGTCGAAGCCGACCTCGTTGACCGAGGCGTAGGTGACGTCGCAGCGGTAGGCCTCGCGGCGCTGCTCGGCGGTGGATTCGGCGGCCACCCAGCCGACGCTGAGGCCCATCGCCTCCAGCAGCGGGCCCATCCACTCGGCGTCGCGGCGGGCCAGGTAGTCGTTGATCGTGATCAGGTGCACGTGACGCCCGGCCAGGGCGTAGCCGGCGGCCGCGATCGCCCCGGACAGGGTCTTGCCCTCCCCGGTGGCCATCTCGATGACGTCGCCGGCCAGCATCCGCAGCGCCCCGAGCAGCTGCACGTCGAACGGACGCAGGCCGGTGGTGCGCTCGGCGGCCTCCCGCGCGATCGCCAGGAACTGCGGGATGTCGTCGGAGTCGGCGAGGTCTTTGAGGTTGAGCAGTTTGGCGGCTTTGCGCAGCTTCTCGTCGTCGAGGTTGGCCGCCTTGGTGTCGTAGTCGGCGGCGGCATGGACCTGCGACAGCGAGTGGGACTGGTTCTTCTCGGTGCTCGCCCCGAGCAGCTTCCAGAACCTGGTGCTGAGCCGGCCGGGCTTGGTTGAGGTTTTCGCCACACGATTACCGTACGCGGAGCCGGTCCGTCGGCCACGCTGAGCCGCACGTTTGGGTGCGCTCAGGGCTGCAAAACGCACCGAGGCGTGCGGCTCGCGGGTCGGGACCGGCGGCCGGCCCCGATCCGCCGGGGTCGAGGTGACCTCGGGCCGGTGCGGTAGTTTTCGGCTCCGGGGTGTCGCCGCGACGCCCCGGCGAGGAGAGATAGCCGGTGGACACGCTCAAACCGTTCACCCCCCGCATCGACTGGGCGCACGCGCTGCCCGATTCGCTGGTCTGGGTGGCGATGGCCTGGGCGATCACGGCGGCCTGCCTGCTGGCGGTGCTGGTGGCGCTGCGGTACCTCACGCCGTGGGGTCGGCAGTTCTGGCGCATCACCGGGGACTACTTCACCGGCCGGGCCAGTGTGCGGGTCTGGGCGATGCTGGGGGTGCTGCTGGCGTCGGTGATCGTCGCGGTGCGCCTCAACGTGCTGTTCAGCTTCCAGGGCAACGACATGTACACGTCGCTGCAGGTGGCCTTCGAGGGCGCGGCTGCCGACAACGAGCCGGTGAAAACCTCCGGTGTGCACGGCTTCTGGGTGGCCATCGGGATCTTTGCGGCGATGGCGGCGCTGCACGTGGCCCGGGTGATGCTCGACATCTACCTGACCCAGCGGTTCATGGTGGCCTGGCGCACCTGGCTCACCGACCGGCTGACCGGCGACTGGCTGGAGGGCCGCGCCTACTACCGCACCCGGTTCATCGACACCGAGATGGACAACCCCGACCAGCGCATCCAGCAGGACGTCGACGTGTTCACCGCCGGGGTGGGTGCCAGCCCCAACCAGCCGGTCAACAACACCACCAGCACCCTGCTGCTCGGCGCGGTCTACTCGATCGTGTCGGTGATCTCGTTCGCGGCGATCCTGTGGAACCTGTCGGGCACGCTGACGGTGCTCGGGGTGAGCCTGCCGCGGGCGATGTTCTGGATCGTGTTCGCCTATGTGCTGGTCGCCTCGGTGATCGCGTTCTGGATCGGTAAGCCGCTGATCCGGCTGAGTTTCCGCAACGAGTTGACCAACGCCGCGTTCCGTTACGCGCTGGTGCGGGTCCGTGACGCCGCCGAGGCGGTCGGGTTCTACCGCGGGGAACGCGCCGAGCGCCGCCAACTGCGGGCCCGGTTCGACGCGATCATCGACAACTATCTGCGGTTTGTGAATCGCAGCATCGGGTTCACCGGCTGGAACCTGTCGGTGAGCCAGTCGATCGTGCCGCTGCCGTGGGTGATTCAGGCGCCGCGGCTGTTCACCAACCAGATCACCTTCGGGGATGTGGTGCAGACCGCCTCGGCGTTCGGCAACATCCACGACTCGCTGTCGTTCTTCCGTAACTCCTACGACGAGTTCGCCGGCTTCCGCGCGGCGATCATCCGTCTGGACGGCCTGGTCGACGCCGACGCGAAATCGCGGGCGCTGCCGGAGCTGCTCACCGTGCCCAGCGCCGACGGTGCGGTGGTGATCGACGCCGTCGAGGTCCGCAACCCGGCCGGCGAGCAGCTGATCGACACCCTCGATGTGGAGCTGGCCGCCGGGGACTCGCTGGTGATCACCGGCCCGTCGGGCAGCGGGAAGACCACCCTGTTGCGCAGCCTGGCGCAGCTGTGGCCGTACGCCTCGGGGACATTGCGCTGCCCGACCGAACCCGGCGCCACGATGTTCCTGTCGCAGCTGCCCTACGTGCCGTTGGGGGATCTGCGCGCGGTGGTGTCCTATCCCGCCGCCGCCGGGGAGATCCCCGACGCACAGCTCGCCGAGGTGCTGACCACCGTGGCGCTGCCGCATCTGGTGGACCGTCTCGACGAGGTGACCGACTGGGTCAAGGTGCTCTCCCCCGGCGAGCAGCAGCGGGTGGCGTTCGCCCGGGTGCTGCTGGCCCGGCCCCAGGTGGTGTTCCTCGACGAGGCCAGCTCCGCACTCGACGAGGGCCTGGAGTTCACCCTCTACCGGCTGCTGCGCACCGCGCTGCCGGCGACCACGCTGGTCAGCGTCAGCCACCGCGGCACCGTCGAACAGCATCACCGACGCCACCTGGAGCTGACCGGCGGCGGGGGCTGGCGGCTGGGCAGCATCGCCGCACGGCCGTGACGCCGGCCGCACCGCGACCGGGTGAGGGTCAGCTGCGCGCGGCGCGCGCGGCGGCGTGCGCCCCGGCGCGGCGGCCGAAGAAGGAGCCCTCCCCCAGTTGGGTGCCCGACGCGTAGCCCTTGCCGTCCTGGGCGATGTTGGACGCGCACGCCCCGACCGCGTAGAGCCCCGGGATGACGCTGCCGTCGGCGCGGCGCACCTCGGCGTCGACGGTGGTGGCCAGCCCGCCGAGGGTGAACCCGGCGTACATCGCCTTGCCCAGCGACAGGTCGAAAGCACCCCATGGCCCGGTGTCCTGGGCGGCCAGGAACTCGGGCTGCTTGTGGAAGTCGGGGTCCTCGCCGCGGGCGGCGAAGGAGTTGTAGCGGTCCAGGGTGGCCACCAGGTTGCCGGTCGGGATGCCCAGTGCCGCTTCCATTTCCGGCACCGTTTCCCAGCCGTCGATCAGCGGGACCAGCGGTACCTGGGGTTTGCGCAGGTGCGCCTCGTCGACGATGAGGAACGCCGCGCTGTCGGGCTGGTCCATCACGAACCCGGAGGTACGCGAGTGGTAGGAGTCCTCGGCGACGAACCGCTGCCCGAGCTTGTTGACGATCACCCCGGTGAGCAGGACCGACGGCGGGTAGGCCGGCGCGGTGATGAAGATCTGGTCCATGTGCTCGGTGGCCCCGCCGGCCGACATGCCCATCCGGATACCCAGGCCGTCGTCGTAGGTGTTGCCCAGCACGAACGGTTTCTCGGCGAGTTTGGGGGTGTGGGCGGCCACCATCGCCGGGTTCATCACGAAGCCGCCGGCGGCGATCACCACCGCCTTGGCGTTGATGACCCCGGTGTCGGTGAAGTGTTTCCAGCGCACTCCGGTGACCGCGCCGGTGTCGTCGACGACCAGTTGGGTCGCCCCGGTTTCGTAGCGCACCTGCACGCCGAGGCTCTCCGCGCGGGCGAGCAGGCAGTCGATGACCATCTTGGCGCCCTCGGTGTCGCCGGGGGCGGGCACCTTGTGGCCGCGCGGGGCGGGCGTCGCCTCGGTGAAAAACGGCCACACCTTCTCGTTGCCGGTGTACATCAGCCCCTCGGTGCCGGGCTGGATCACCGCCTTCTCCGGGTAGTAGCTGCGCTCGAACTGAAAGCCCAGGTCCTCCAGCCAGGTGAAGTGCTCGACGCTGCCGTCGCAGTAGGCGCGGATCTTGGCCGGGTCGGGATTGCGGGAGACCGCCGTCAGATATTTGGCCATCTGCTCGGCGGTGTCGGGGTGGCCGGTGGCCTCCTGCACCGCGGTGCCGCCGCCGAGATAGAAGTGCCCGCCGGCCATGGCGGTGGTGCCGCCGGCAGCGGCGGCGCGTTCGAGTACCACCACCCGCGCCCCGGCCGCTGCGGCCGACACCGCGGCGCAGCCTCCGCCGATCCCGAACCCGATCACCACCACGTCGACGTCGTCGGAGTACGTCGACACGTCGCCGGCCGGCACGGTTGCGGGAATCTCGGTGCTCACTGCTGCTCCTGTCGGGCGGGGACCGGCCCCCGCGCGGGCGGCCGACGATCACGGCGCAGCCCACCCTTCCGCCTTCGCGCAGATCTGGCTCTGCACCGATCTGGACAGGTGTCCGGGCAGCTGCATGCTTCGTGGGGCAGGATAACCCAACCGCACCCGGTTACCCGCCGCCGGTGTCCTCCCGGATCTGGGCGTGGGCGGCCGACCACGACACCGCCGCCGGATATGAGCCCCAGGTGCTGTTGAACAGCCCGACGATGCGCCCAGACCCGTCCGGGGCCAGCACATACACCGGACCGCCGGAGTCGCCCTTGGCGCTGACCACCCCGTTGGTCATCGTGAACCAGCCGTTGTTGACCGCCTGGACCTCCCCGCAGCTCTCGCCGGTGATCACCCCGAAGTGGCACACGCCGTCGCCGGGCTGCACAGCCAGGTCGGGGTCGGAGCGCAACACCCGCCCGCCGGGCAGGATGTCGTTGACCGCGACGTCGGGCGCCAGCAGGATCACCTCGTAGTCGGCGATCACCTGATCGGTGTTGACCGTGGTGCCGTCCGGGGTGTTGTCGCGGAACGCCGCCAGCGTTCCGATGACGTGGTTGCCGATGTCGGTCACCGGCCCGCTGCCACGGCAATGCCCGGCGGTGAACCCGACCCGTGCGGCGGTGTCGACGAAACCCAGCGTGCACACCGTGTTGTCCTGGTGGATCTCCATACCCGGGTAGACCAGCACCGGCTCGGCGCCGGCGGGGCCGGCCGCGCCGCCGAGGCCGACGCCGGCCAGCAGTACCGCCACCACACCGATCCGTAGGAGCATCCGGTGCACCCTCGACTCCGATCCGTCGGGCCGGCGCGGTGCCGACCGGAGAAAGTGTTGTCGAGACTATCGACACCGCCAGCGGCGGTGTTACGCCCCGGCGGTGCGGCGGGTCAGGGGATGGTCAGTTCCTGGCCGGGGTGGATCAGATCCGGGTTGGCGATCCCGTTGGCGTCGGCGATCTGCTGGTATTTGTTGCCGTCGCCGTAGAACTTCTCCGCGATCGCCCACAGCGTGTCCCCGGAGACCACCGTGTGGGTGCGCGCGGCCGGCGCGGGCGGCGGCGGCGGCGTGGGGGCCGCAGCCGGCTTCTCGGCGGCGGCCGGTTTGGCCTGCGCGGTCGGCCGCGGCGCATGGGGTTTGACGCTGGTGTCGGTCTTGGTCGACCAGGCCGGACCGTCGGCGGCGTAGAGCACCAGGTTGCGGTCGTCCTGCAGCACCAGCTTGACGTCCTTTTTGCCCTTGGTGTCGGTGTGCCAGACCGGCTTGTTCGGCGAGTACAGCACGAAGTTGCCGTCCTTTTGCACCTCGGCGCGCACCACGTCTTGGCCGTCGGTGCCGCTGGCCCACACCGGTTTCCCGTTCTCGGTCAACACCAGGTTGCCGTCTTCCTGCAGGGTCAGCGTGTAGGCGCCGTTCTTCGACACCAGCGATTCGCGGGAGGTCAGCTTGTCGCCGGCGTGCAGGGTGTCTGCCATGGAGGGTCCTTCGCTCGGGGCGGTCCGGGCGGATGCGGGGACCGTGGTTTCAGCTCTCGCAACGGAGCATAGCCGCCGGCGGGCGTTCGCGCGCGGGTTGCCATCCGGGCGGTCCGAAGATGTGCCCGAGGCGGTCGCGCCACCGGGTCGCGGCGGCCACATCGCGGGCGATTGCGACGTATTCGTGGGTTTGCAACGTCCAGATGTTATAGGTGTCGACCTGGGTGGTCAGCCCGTAATGGGGTCGGAACACCTCGGGGGTGAAGGTGCCGAACAGCCGGTCCCAGACGATCAGGATGCCCCCGTAGTTCTTGTCCAGATACTGCGCGTCCATGCCGTGATGCACCCGGTGATGCGACGGTGTGTTGAACACGAACTCGACGGGCCGCGGCAACCTGTCGATGCGTTCGGTGTGCACCCAGAACTGGTAGACCAGGCTCACCGAGAAACTGGCGAACACCACCCAGGGCGGAATCCCCAGCAGCGGCAACGGAATCCACATCAGGATCTCGCCGCTGTTGTTCCATTTCTGGCGCAGCGCGGTGGCGAAGTTGAAATACCGGCTGGAGTGGTGGGCCTGATGGGTCGCCCACACCAGCCGGACCCGGTGGGCCATCCGGTGATACAGGTAGTAGAGCAGGTCGACGCCGACGAGGGCGATCACCCAGGTGTACCAGCGGTCCGCGGACAGGTGCCACGGTGCCAGGTAGGTGAAGATCGCGGCGTAGCCCAACAGCGCCAGCAGTTTCCACCCGGCGGTGGTGGCGATCGACACCAGCCCCATCGTGATGCTCGCCCAGGCGTCGCGGGCGGCATACCCGCCGCGGGCGGGCCGGTCGGGCTCGCGCGGCTCGAGCTGGTCGAGGCGGCGGGCGGCCAGCCACTCCAGGATCAGCAGTAGCAAAAAGAACGGGATCGCCGGCAGCACCGGGTCGCGCATCGGTTCGGGCAGTGCGGCCACGATGCCGGTCACCACGGTCGGATCCGACACCGTCACCACCTCCCGCGCTCGAGCTTAACGGTCGCCGCAGGCCCGGTCAGTCCCGCTCGGGCGGACCGAACCCGGAGACGGGGTCCTGCTCGTCGGCGTTCCAGTGCACGCCTTCCACCCCGGGTTGCAGCGACAACTCGGCGACCAACCGCTCCAGCCGGTCCGGGGCGCGGCCGTTGACCAGCAGGTAGGCGGTGAGCACGGCGTTGTCGTCGTCGTCGCGGCCGGTGCGGATGCCGTGCAGCACCGGGTCTCCCCCGCTCGTGTGGCGCACGATCTGGGCGCGGGCGATCTGTTCGACCTCAGGGGCGCAGATCAACTGCAGCCGATACGGCCGCGGATCGACGTCCTCCTCGATGTGGTGGTCACGGTCGATCAACCGGCCCAGCGGCCGGCCCAACAGGTGGGTGCCCACCACCACCGCGGTCGCGATCCCGGCGAACAGCAGATGCCCGGCCGCCGCGAGCACCCCGACGGCCGCCGAACACCACAGGGTGGCCGCGGTGTTGAGCCCGCGCACGTTGAATCCCTCCCGCAGGATCACCCCACCGCCGAGGAACCCGACCCCGGAGACCACGTAGGAGGCCACCCGGGTGGGGCTGCCGGCGTCCTCGGCAGCCACCGAGTACAGCACGAACAGTGTGGCCCCGGCGGCGACGAGGGCGTTGGTGCGCAGACCCGCCATCCGGGCGCGCCATTGGCGTTCCAGTCCGATGAGGGCACCGCAGCCCAACCCGACGACCAGTCGCACCGTGAATTCGGCGACGCTCAAACTCTGCACGCTGTCTGTGATACCAGGGCCGGCGCCGCGGCGCGCGCCGAGATCGACCGCCGACGCGTGTTGACCGGGCATCCCGGACGTGTTAGGCACGGCCCGTGGACTGGCAACGGCTCGCCGACGAACAGGCGATCTCGGCACTGTTGTACCGCTACGCCCGGGCGGTCGACACCAAGGACTGGGCGCTGTACCGCTCGGTGTTCACCGACGACGCGGTTATCGACTACACCTCCGCCGGGGGGATCGCCGGATCCCGCGACGAGGTGGCCGATTGGCTTGCCGCCGCGTTCACCGCGATCCCGGTGAGCATGCACTACATCACCAACATCGAGATCCTCGAACTCGGCGATGATCGCGCCCGGGTGCGCGCGATGTTCTACAACCCGATGCAGTTGCCCGGCAGCGACGAGCCCAGCTACTTCGGTGGCAACTACCACCATGACCTGGTGCGTACCGAATCCGGCTGGCGCAGTGCGGGTCTGGTTGAGGAAACCCGCTGGCGCGCCGCCCTGCCCGACGCGCTGCGCACACCGGGTTAGCGGTGGGTTAGCCGGGTCAGCCGGTGGGCTCGGCGGTGATCTGCCAGTGCGCCGCCTGCTGTTGATGACGCCAGAACTGCGCGAACGGTCCCCCGGCGGCCAGAAGCTCCTCGACGGTGCCGTCTTCGATGATGCGACCGGCGTCGAGGAACACCACCCGGTCGGCGTGGCGGATGCTGGCCAGCCGGTGGGCGACGACCACCTGAGTGCGGGGCCGCAGCGAAGCGGTGAGCGCGGCGACGACGGCCGCCTCGTTCTCGGTGTCCAAGGCGCTGGTCGCCTCGTCGACCAGCAACACCGGTGCCGGTTTGAGCAGGGCGCGCGCGATGCTGACTCGTTGACGTTCCCCGCCGGAGAGCGCCCCGCCGGCCTCACCGGCCCGGGTGGCCTCCCCGTCGGGCAGCCGGTCGATGAGTTCATCGACGCGGGCCAACGCGGCCACGGTGCGCCACCGCTGCTCGTCGGCGTCGGGGTCGCCGGCCAGTGCGTTGTCGCGCACCGAGCCGTCGAACAGGTAGGGATGCTGGAACACCACGCTGGTGGCGGCGCGGCGCTGCTCGGGGTCGAGGGTGGCCACATCCACCCCGTCGATGAGCACCCGGCCGCCGGTGGGCCGGTGCAGCCCGGCGATGAGCGCCAGCAGGCTGCTCTTCCCCGAGCCCGACGGCCCGACCACCGCGGTGGTGGTGCCCGGTTGCAGCACCAGGTTGATGCCGTGCAGCACCGCGTCGGCGCCCGCGGTCTCGGCGGCGTCGGCTTCCCGATCGCCGTAGCCGAAGGCGACGTCGACGAATTCGATGCGCGGTGCGCCGGCCGGGTCGGGCAGGTGCGCTTGTCCCGACGACAGCTGCGGGGCGGTGAGCACGGTGTGGATGCGCGTCAGTGTGGCGCGGGTGGAGTCCCAGGCCGGGGCAAGCTCGCTGACGGTGGTGAACGGCTCCAGGTAGCGCACGATCACCACGATCAGCGCGATCGCCTCGGGAACCGACAGCGATCCGTTCACGGTCAACGCGGTGACAGCGCCGGCGAGCCCGATCAGGGCGGCCTGGCTGGCGAGGCTGAACAACAGCTGGCCGGGGATCTGCATGCCCAACAGCCGCAGCATCGCGCCGTGTTGGGCGGCGAGTGCCTCGCCCACCAGGCTGCGTGACTGGTCGGCGCGGCGCGCGGCGCGCAACGCCGGTTGGGTGCGGGCGAACTCGATGATCCGTTCGGTGAGCACACTGTTGGCGGCGTCGGCGGCGGCGTCGGCGTTGCGCGACAGGCGCACCGAGGCCGCCATCGCCCCGAGCAGCAGCGGCACCCCGGCGAGAGCGGCCAGACCCAGCGGCCACGAGATCGGCAGCAACGCCACCCCGATCGCCGCGGGCAGCAGCAGCGCGGTGGTCAGCGGCGCCCCCAGGTAGACCAGCAGGCCGAGCAGTTCGGGGCCGGTGGTCGCGATCGCCTGGCGCGCGGTGGCGGTGGTCTCGGCGGTGAACCAGTCCAGCCGGACCTCGGCGAGCCGGTCGGCGACGACGTGCTGGGTGCGGTTCAGCGCGGCGAATCCGAGTTGGAATCCGCGGCGGGCGGCGGCGGCGTCGATGACCCACCCGGCGGCGGTGGCCGCGGTGAGTGCACCCAGCCAGCCCAGCGCATCGGCGGGGGTGTCGCTGAACAGCGCACCGACCAGCGGCACCAGCAGCACGATCCCCGCGGCCCGGATCACCACCGACAGCAGGGTCAGGGCCACGTAGACACCGGCGCGGCGGCGCTGATCGGCCGGGAGCAGCCGGCGCAGGGTGGCGATCACAGCGCCACCTGCTCGCGGGCGCCGGCCCGGCCGCTCTCCCACAGCCGCCGGTAGCGGCCGTCGGCGGCCAGCAGCGCACTGTGGGTGCCGCGTTCGACGATCCGGCCGGCGTCGAGCACCACGATCTGGTCGGCGTCGGTGATGGTGTGCAACCGGTGGGCGATCACCAGCACGGTGCGCCCCCGGGTCAGCCGGCTCAACGCCTGTTGCACGAGATACTCCGATTCCGGGTCGGCGAACGCGGTCGCCTCGTCGAGGATGAGCACCGGGGTGTCGGCGAGCAGTGCGCGCGCGATCGTGAGCCGCTGGCGTTCCCCGCCGGAGAGCGCGGCATCCGGACCCAACACGGTGTCGTAGCCGTCGGGCAGCGCCAGGATGCGATCGTGGATCTGGGCGGCCCGCGCCGCGGCGTGCACCGCCTCGGCGGGCGCGTCGGGCACCGCGAGGGCGATGTTGTCGTAGACGCTGCCGTGCACCAGTTGGGTGTCCTGCAAGACGAACCCGATCCGGCGGTACAACTGGTCGGCGGTGAGCGTGCGCACGTCATCGCCGCCGATCGTGATCGTGCCGGTGTCGGGGTCGTGGAAACGGGCCAGCAGCGCCGCCAACGTGGACTTGCCCGACCCGGACGGCCCGACCAGCGCGGTCACTGTGCCCGGCGCGAGTGTGAGGGTGATGTCGTGCAGCACCGGCACATCCGCGCGGTAGCCGAAGGTGACCCCGTCGACGACGACGTCGCCCGCGGGGGCCGCGGTCGGCGCCGCCGCGTGTCCCGCGGTGGCCAGTTCCGGTTCGTCGAGTGCGGTCTGGACTTGGCGGGCCGCGATCATTCCCGCGCGGATCCCGCCGAGCCCGTAGGCGATGCCGAGTAGACGGGTGCCGAATGTGGTGCCCAGCAACAGAAATGGCAGCAGATCCACCGGGGTCATCCGGTCGGCGACGATCAGCAGCGTTCCGGTCACCGCGATCAGCCACAAAAACGTCGCCGGCCGGGTGATCAGATCCATCACGGTCTTCTTGCCGGTCAGCGGCTGTTGCCAGCTGACCAGGAACTGCAGGTAGCGCCCGAGGTTGCGGCGGAAACTCGATGCGGTCGAGCCGCCGAAGACCCGGATCACCGGTTGGGCCGCCAGATAGGTGGTGGCCTCGTCGTTCATCGTCTGCGACCAGCGTTGCGCCTGGCCGGTGCGGGCACCGGACTGGATCGCCATCATCGACATCATCACCAGGTACGCCAGCACCGGCACGAACAGCACCAGCGCCACGCGCCAGTCCACCGCGAACAGGTAGACCAGCACCGCCACCGGGGCCACCACCGCGGCGACCGCATCGGGGATGGCGTGGGTGATCAGGTAATGCAGCGCCATCGTGTCGTCGTGGACCAGTTGTTTGATGCTGCCGGCGCCGCGGGCGGTGAACCAGCCCAGCGGTAGTCGCGCCATCTTGTCCAGCAGCCGGGCGCGCAGCGACCCGGCGAACCGGGCGTCGACGACGTGCAGCCACAACGCCAGTGCGGCCCCGAACAGGGTGCCCAGCCCTAGCAGCACCACCGCGGCGATGCCGACCGGCCACAGCCGCTGGGCGGGATCGCCGGCCAGCAAGCGCCGCGACAACTCCACCAGCAGCACGAACGGCGCCAACTGCACCAGGGTGATCACCGCCTGCAACAGCCCGGAAACCACCAGCGGGGTGCGCAGCGGACCCAACAGCCGGCCGGCGGCCTGGGCCTGCCAGCGGCCCGCGGTGGCCTGCCCCGCCGCCTCGGCGGTGACCGGCCCCGCCGCGTCGGCGGTGACCGGCTCGGCGGGCGGCGGTGCCACCGGGGTGCTGGTGTCCCCCCCGGTGTCCCCGGGGATGTCGGTGTCGCGGATCGTGCCCATCGCGCGGCCGGCCTTCCAATAGGCCTGCGCATGCACCTCGGATTTGGGGAAGCCGAACCCGTCGCGCAGCCGGGCCCGCACCTGTTTGAGGCTGCCGGATTCCGGGGTGGCCCAGGCGTACCAGTTCGACCAGTCCCGGTTCTCGATCGCCGCGGCCAGCGAGTCCACCCCGCGCCGCGCCACCCAGTGCACCCGCAGTCGCGGATGGTCGGTCAGCGGGATCTCCCGGTCGCGCGGATCGTGCTCCTCGAGGTACAGCTCGATCGGCACATCGGCGGCGACGGTGGCGATGATGCCGTTGATGCCCGGGATCGACGCCGCGTCACCGATGAGCAGATAGCCCGCCGGCGGCTCGTCGGGGACGCTGAACCGCAGCGACCCCATCAGCGGGGTGGCGGTGATCGTGGCGCCCGGCTGCACGGTGCGCGCCCAGCGCGACGCCGGACCGGCCGGCTCGTGCAGCAGCACGTCGACGGCGAAAGCCCCGGTCTCCGGGTCGGCCTCGGTGAGGGTGTAGGCGCGCTGGTGCTCGGTCGAGGACCCGTCGGGGTCGGGGAACCAGAACCGCAGCCACGCCGCCGGCTCCACCACGGCGTCGTCGAACACCGTCGGCGAGACCATCCGGATCCGCACGAAATGCGGGGCGATCGGCACGGTCTCGACAACGGTGGCGAGGTGGTCGCGGGCACCGAAGCCGCGCAGCACCATCCCCTGCAGACCGCGGGCCATCAGCGCGGACCCCCCGCGCGCGCCGTCTGGACACCGGGCACTAGACACCACCTCACCACGCAGACCGAAATCAACTAAGGCTTACCTTAGCTGGCGATCGGGGGCGGGGCGAAAGCCGGTGGTGTCACGCGGTGCGGGCGGAGGGACTCGAACCCTCACGCTCTTTCGAGCACCGGCACCTAAAGCCGGCATGTCTGCCAATTCCATCACGCCCGCGAGGACCCCGGAATCCTACCGGCCGGCGGCGGCGTCCCGGCAGCGTGAGGGCGGTCACCGATGCTCAGCACGGTACGGTCGGGGTATGTCCACTACACGGCGTCGCAGACCGGCGCTGGTGCTGCTGGTGACCGCGGCGACCTGCGGGTGCCTGGCGCTGGGCTGGTGGCAGTGGACCCGCTACGAATCGGCGTCGGGCACCTTCCAGAACCTCGGCTACGCCTTGCAGTGGCCGCTGTTCGCCGGGTTCTGCGTCTACGCCTACCGCAAGTTCGTGCGCTACGAAGAGGTGCCGCCGGAGTTGCCGTCGGACCGCGGGCCGACCGAGATCCCGGCGGGGTTGCTGCCCGAGCGGCCGAGGGTGGCGGGCGCACCGGACCCCTCGGATCCCGAGGATCCCGAAGACCTCGAAGACCTCGAGTTGCGCCGGTACAACGCCTATCTGACCGAGTTGGCCCGCGCCGAGCGCGATCCGACGCCCCCCGACCACGACGAGCAGAACAGGACCACCGCATGACCTCCTCCGACGCCCCGGCCGGTGCGGCCCCGGTCGACAAGATCCGCACCGCGCTGACCGGCTACCGGGTGCTGGCCTGGGCGACCGGGATCTGGCTGATCGCGCTCTGCTACGAGGTGGTTCTCAAATACATCGTCAAGGTCGACAACCCGCCGGTGTGGATCGGGGTGGTTCACGGCTGGGTGTATTTCACCTATCTGCTGGCGACGCTGAACTTGGCCACCAAGGTGCGCTGGTCGTACGGCAAGACGCTGGGGGTCCTGCTGTCGGGCACCGTCCCGCTGCTGGGGATCATCATCGAGCATTTCCAAACCCGCGCCGTCAAGGAACAATTCGGCCTGTAGACCCGCGACCGTGTGCCGATCGGTCCGCCCCGATCGGCGTGTCGCGGACGACACCGCACACGCTGGCGCCCGGAGTGCACACTCGATCGCGCGGCCCGGCTTTCGCCTCAGCGCAGCGCCCGCAACGCGGGCACCAACAGCGCCAACGCCCGCCCGCGGTGGGAGACGGCGTCTTTGTCCTCCGGGGTGAGTTCAGCGGCGGTGCGGGTGTCGCCGGCCGCGACGAACACCGGGTCGTAGCCGAACCCGCCGTCGCCGCGCGCAGCGCGGGCGATACGGCCCGGCCATTCGCCGCGCACCACCGTCTGCTGGTCGGCTCCCGGGCCCCACACCAGCGCGCACGCCGACACGAACGCCGCGTCCCGGCGCGTGTCGGGCACGTCGTGGAGTTGGGCGAGCAGCAGCGCGGTGTTGGCCGCGTCGTCGCCGTGGCGCCCGCACCAGCGCGCCGAGAGCACCCCGGGCATCCCGCCCAGTGCGGCCACCGTCAGCCCCGAGTCGTCGGCGACGGTGGCCAGCCCGGTCGCGGTGAACCCGTCGCGCGCCTTGGCCAGCGCATTCTGCTCGAACGTGGCGCCGGTCTCCGGGGATTCCTGGAACGGGGCGACCTCATCGAGGCCGATGACGTCGATGCCGGTCAGCCCGGCGGCGTCGAGGACCCGGCGTAGCTCGGCCAGCTTCTTGCGGTTGCGGCTGGCCACCAGCAGCGCGGTCAGCTGCCGAACGCTTTCTTCGGCTCCGGGCCCTCCGGCAACTCCCCCGGATAGGGCAGATCCAACGCCGCACGCTGCACGGCGAACAGGCGCTCGCAGGCCCCCATCGCGGCGTCGAGCATCTTGTCCAGGGTGGAGCGCGGGAACGTCGCGCCCTCCCCGGTGCCCTGGATCTCCACCAGGGTGCCGGTGTCGGTGGCCACCACGTTCATGTCGACCTCGGCGCGGGAGTCCTCCTCATAGGGCAGGTCCACCCGGACCCGGCCGTCGACCACCCCGACGCTGACCGCCGCGATCGCGCACGACAGCGGCCGCGGGTCCGACAGTTTGCCCGCCGCCGACAGGTAGGTGACGGCGTCGGCCAGCGCCACGTAGGCGCCGGTGATCGCCGCGGTGCGGGTGCCGCCGTCGGCCTGCAGCACATCACAGTCGACGGCGATGGTGTTCTCCCCCAACGCCGCCAGGTCGATGCAGGCCCGCAGTGAACGGCCCACCAGCCGGCTGATCTCCTGGGTGCGTCCGCCGACGCGGCCCTTCACCGATTCGCGGTCCGACCGGGTGTGGGTGGCGGCCGGCAGCATCGCGTACTCGGCGGTCAGCCAGCCCAGCCCGGAGCCCTTGCGCCAGCGAGGCACTCCTTCGGTGACGCTGGCGGTGCACATCACCCGGGTCTGGCCGAATTCGACGAGCACCGACCCGGCCGGGTGGGCGGTGAAACCGCGGGTGATCGTTACCGGGCGCAACTCGTCGTCGAGACGACCGTCTTCGCGTGTGGACACCCGACCCACCCTAGTCGGCGGGTCAGCCGGTGCGACGGACCCGCTCGGAGTGCCCGATCTCGAAGGTCTCGTCGCAGGACACGACGTGCGCCGGCCCGTCGAACTCCGCGGCGGCCTCGGCCAGCACCTCTTCGCGCGACGTCCACGGCGGGATGTGGGTGAGCAGCAACTCCCCCACCTGAGCTTCCGCCGCGATGCGTCCGGCCTCGGTGCCCGACAGATGCAGGTTGCGGGGCCGGTCGGGGCTGTGCGTCCAGGACGCCTCGCAGAGGAACACATCGGCGCCGCGCGCCAGGTCCACCACCGCCTCGCAATATCCGGTGTCGCCGCTGTAGACCAGCGACGATCCGGTGCCGTCGGTGAAACGCAGCCCGAAGGACTCGGTCGGATGGCACACCGCCCGCGGGGTCACCGTCAGCGACCCCAGCGTCACCGGCTCGCCGTCCTGCCACGGATGCACCTGGAAGATGTCGGAGAAGTCGTCGATCTCCCCGCCGTACGGGGAGGACGCCGCGCCGAGGCGCGACACGGTGTCGCTGGGCCCGTACATCCGGGCGCGCCCCACCGGCGCCGACGGGTGGAAGCGCCGCCAGACGAACAGCCCGGGCAGATCCAGGCAGTGGTCGGCGTGCAGGTGCGACAGCAACACATCAACTTCACCGGGGTCGACGTAGCGTTGCAGCGCCCCGAGCACGCCCCCGCCGAAGTCGATCACCATCGGTGTGGTGTCCGGGGCGCGCAGAAGATAGCCCGAGGCCGGCGACGTGGGACCGACGACGCTGCCGGACCAGCCGAGCACGGTGAGTTGCACGGTGACCACTGTGCCACGTTCGTCGCCGTCATGACCACGACATGACCGGTTGCGTCCCGATTGTTATCGCCGCGGGGCTCCCGGATGGGTGGGGCGAACCTCGGAGACGATCGGTCCGAGAAACCGGGCTGCCAGCGCGGTGAACGCCGCCGGGTCCCCGGTCGCCTCGAAACGCCGCAGCGGCGCGGTCGCGCCGCCGTCGTCGTCGGCGGGGTGCGGGCGCAGCAGGTCGGCCTCGGTGAGCACCCGCAGCAGCTCCTTGGCGGTCTCCTCCGCACTGGACACCAGCGTGACCTGCTCGCCCATGACCAGCTGGATCAGCCCCGACAGCAGCGGGTAGTGGGTGCACCCGAGGACCAGGGTGTCGACGTCGGCGCGTTGCAGCGGCTCCAGGTACCCCTCGGCCAGGCCGAGGACCTGCCGGCCGCTGGTGATGCCCCGTTCGACGAAGTCGACGAACCGTGGGCAGGCCACGGCGGTGATCTCGGTGTCGCGGGCCGCGGCGAACGCGTCCTGGTAGGCGCGGCTGGCGATGGTGGCGTGGGTGCCGATCACCCCGATGCGCCCGGTGCGGGTGGTCGCCGCCGCGCGGCGCACCGCCGGCAGGATCACCTCCACCACCGGCACCGGGTAGCGTTCCCGCGCATCGCGCAGGCAGGCCGCCGAGGCGGTGTTGCAGGCGATCACCAGGGCCTTGATGCCGCGGTCGACGAGGTCGTCGCCGATCGCCAGGGCGTGGCCGCGCACCTGCGGGATCGGCAACGGGCCGTACGGTCCGTTGCCGGTGTCGCCGACGTAGATGACGTCCTCATCGGGTAGCTGGTCGATGATGGCGCGCGCCACCGTCAAGCCGCCGACCCCGGAGTCGAAGATCCCGATCGGCGCGTCACGCGGCGGGGCCGCGCTCACCGTGGCGCTCCGCTCGTCACGGGACCGTGCCGGCGGGCCCGCCGCTCGGGGCGGCTGAGCAGATAGGCGGCCAGCACCCCGGCCAGCGCCCCACACAGATGCCCCTGCCAGGACACCCCGTCGCAGCGGTCGAGCACCGGCACCGCGCCCCACAGCGTCCCGCCGTAGCCGATGAGAGTCAGCACCCCCACCGCGATCTGCCAGCCGCGGCGGGCCAGGAAGCCGAAGACGATGAGGAAGGTCAACCAGCCGAAGATGATGGTGGATGCACCGATGTGATCCGACGGCAGCCGGCAGGCGCCCAGGTCGCCGATGAGCCAGGTGCCCAGGCCGCCGACCAGCCACACGATTGCCGTCGCTGCGATCAGCCGGCCCACCCCGTTGAGGGCCAGCAACAATCCCAGCACCACCAGCGGTCCGGTGTTGGCCAGCAGATGCGCCCAGTTGGCGTGCAGCAGCGGGGCGAACAGGACGCCCCACAGCCCGTCAGCGCGCAGCGGCCGGATCCCGTGGTCGTCGAACCGGTGTCCGCTGAGCTCGTCGGCCAACTCCACCGCGTAGAGCACCGCGACGAACCCCAGCACCAGCAGCGCCCCGGTCTGCCAGCCGGATCGGCGCGACGCCGGGGCCGACCCCGGCGTCGGTGTCCGGGAGACGTCGCTCACGCCCACAGCTGACCTTCCAACGCCTCCTCGGCGTCGTCGAGGGTGCCGCTGTAGGCGCCGGTCGACAGGTATTTCCAGCCGGCGTCGGCGACGACGAACGCGATGTCGGCGCGCTCACCGGCCTTGATCGCCTTGGCGGCCATGCCCAGCGCCGCGTGCAGCACCGCGCCGGTGGAGATCCCGGCAAAGATGCCCTCGGCGTCGATGAGTTCGCGGGTGCGGCGCACCGCATCGGCCGAGCCCACCGAGAAGCGGGTGGTCAGCACCGTCGAGTCGTAGAGTTCGGGCACGAAACCCTCATCGATGTTGCGCAGGGCGTACACCCCTTCGCCGTAGCGGGGTTCGGCGGCGACGATCGCCACGCCGGGGACGTGCTCGCGCAGGAACGCCCCGGTGCCCATCAGGGTGCCGGTCGTGCCCAGCCCGGCCACGAAATGGGTGATCTCGGGCAGGTCGGCCAGCAGTTCCGGGCCGGTGCCGCGGTAGTGCGCCTCGCTGTTGGCCGGGTTGCCGTACTGGTAGAGCATCACCCAGTCGGGATTCTGCGCGGCCAGCCGTTTGGCGGTGGCGACCGCGGTGTTGGAGCCGCCCTCGGCCGGCGAGGAGATGATCTGTGCGCCGTAGAGCTCGAGGATCTGGCGACGCTCGATGGAGGTGTTCTCCGGCATCACGCAGATCATCCGGTAGCCCTTGATCCTGGCGGCCATCGCCATCGAGATGCCGGTGTTGCCGCTGGTCGGTTCCACAATGGTGGCTCCGGCGGTGAGCAGCCCCTCGGCCTCGGCGCGCTCGATCATCGCCAGCGCCGGGCGGTCCTTGATCGACCCGGTCGGGTTGCGGTCCTCCAGCTTCGCCCACAGCCGCACGTGGGGGCCGTCGGCGGTGGCGTCCCAGCGCGGCGAGAGCCGGGGCAGCCCGACCAGGGGGGTGTCGCCCACGGCGCTGAGCAGCGAATCGTGCCGTGCCATCGCCGGGCTCAGTCCCCGGCCGCGGCGCAGCCACCGGCCACGGCCGGAAGGATCGTCACCTCGTCGCCGTCGCCGAGCACGGTGTCCAGTCCCCCGGAGAACCGCACGTCCTCGTCGTTGACGTAGATGTTGACGAACCGGTGCAGCTTGCCGTTGTCGACCAGCCGCTCACCGATACCGGCGTAGTTGGCGTCCAAATCGGCGATGACCGCGGCCAGGGTGGCCCCGGTCGCCGTGACACGCTTCTGCCCGCCGGTGTGCGGGCGCAGGATGGTCGGGATGGACACGGTCACACTCATGGTGGCTCCTTGCTGGTCGGGGCGGGACTAGTACTGCTCGACGATCGTGACGGGTTCCTCGGTGACCGCGCCGTCGCGGATGCGGAAGCTGCGCACCTCGACGGTGTCGGGGTCGCGGGTGGACACCAGCACGTAGTGCGCCTCCGGTTCCCCGGCCAGATCCACATCGGTGCGGCTCGGATAGGCCTCGGTGGCGGTGTGGGAGTGGTAGATCACCACCGGCTCCTCCGCGGCGGCGTCCATCTCGCGCCACACCCGCAACTGTTCGCCGGAGTCGAACCGGTAGAACGTCGGGGACCGTTCGGCGTTGATCATCGCGATGTGCCGCTGCGGCCGGTCGGAACCCTCCGGGCCGGCGAGGACCCCGCACGCCTCGTCGGGATGGTCGGCGCGGGCGTGGGCCACCATCGCGTCGACCAGGTCGGCACGAATCACCAGCACGCCAATCCTCCTCGTCAGTTCTCGGCACGGTCCGCGGCGGCGTCCGCCGCGAACGCCCCGGGCAACAGGCCCCGATAGGTGGGTATTCCGGCCACCGGTGCCGCGGCGAGCACCGCGACCAGCACCGCACGGGCCAGGGTTTCGGCGGCCGCGGCCCCCACCGCGGTGACCACCGCGGTGTCCGGGGCGAGCCCGGCGGGGACGTCGGCGACCGGGGCCACCTCGACCGCGCCGGTGGCCAGTGCGAACACCGTATCGCCATCCATCGGGGTGTGGGCCGGCCGGATGGTCCGGGCCAGCCCGTCCTGCGCGGCGATCGCCACCCGCCGACAGCCCGCCGGGCTCAGAGCCGCGTCGGTAGCCACCGCTGCGATCGTGGTGTTGAGCGCCGACGTCTCGGCGCCGGCGGCGGCCAGCGCGCCGATCTGCTCCGCCGGTGGGGGCCGCAGCCCGAACTCGCGGATCTGATCGGCCTGCCACGGCAGCCCGGTGGCCGGGTCGACGACGTTGCCGGCGTGCGGGTCGGCCACCACCAGCGCCTCGACCCCGATGCCGCCGCCGGGCACGGCTGGGCGTGCGGCACCAC
>NZ_NCXO01000069.1 GCF_002104795.1 Mycolicibacillus koreensis | reverse complement strand
CCTTCAATCATTTGGCTACGACACGCCGGTCACCAAGATCAGGTCCCGACTCGTACACCACTCTGGTGGACGCAACCGCATCCAGGCGTGGGCGCAGGGTGTGGTGGCGGCGGACGACTTGGAAGATGTGGAAGTAGCAGCGCTGGATCCTGGTGGTCGGCCAGCAGGAGCCCAAGGCGGCGTGCAGGCCGGTACCGCCGTCGACGACGGCCACCCGGGGAGCGGGTAGCCGTTGCAGGATTTGTTGCCAGGCGATCTTCTTTTCCCGGTCACACCATTGCCAGTCCAGGACGTGGGTGCCGTCGGTGGCGATCAGCAGGCACCACGACTGGAAGTAAGTGCCATCGAGGATCACCACCGGTGGGGCGCTCGCCGGTGGGGGCGGGGGTGGGACTTCGATGCGCCAGCACCACGCGGTCTGGCGGCGGAAGGTCCGCGCACTGCTGGAAACCTGCGTGGGCCGCGTTGAGTCCAACAGCCAGGACAGGAACGCATTCAGTTGTGCCTTGGCGGTGATGTCAGGGCGGGCCTGGGTGCTCGAGGCCCCGCAGGTAGTGCAGCGCCACCGGGTCCGCCCAGCCGAGGTCGTCCCGTTCTTGACCAGCTTCGATCCGCATACACCACAGGTCGGGGAATTACGAGCACCAGACACTGAACATGCTTACAAAGCATGTTCAGACCCCCATCAGCCGAGGTCAGGGCCCAGAAATCAGCAGATCTATACACACATTTTGGCCGTTAACCCTCGGTCGGGGCCTTTTTCCGTGGTGATCCGCGGGAACTCTCAGCGTCAGCCGACTGATCCTCTCCAGGAACCCGCCACGACCGGGTCGCGTAGGTTCCTGGAGAATCAGATCCACGAACCGCACGCCGCCGTCAACGAAAGTCATCATGCCCGAGGATCAGAGCACCGACGTTCCGCCCAATCACCTCTCCATCGATCCGCGCAGCGCCTTCTATGACGAAGAGGCGCTCAGCCGCGGCGTGGGCATTCGCGTCAACGGCGCCGAGAGAATCAATGTGCACGAATACGACGTGGCCGAAGGCTGGGCGCGGGTGGAAGTGCCCACCGCCAAGGATCGCCGCGGAAATCCGATGGTCGTCAAGCTCAGCGGCACGGTTGAACCCTATTTCCGCACACCGGAGTAGCGGGATCTGCGGGAGCCGGCCACGATGAGAGGAGCGCGCTACCGCGAACCGCTCGCCGCGCTCGCGACGAGCACCGGCCGCGCCGCAGGCTTCTGCACCAACTCGTCGAGGTCGATGTCGAAGGCCTCGGCGAAGCCCCGCAGCGCGACCGTCGCCCTGGGCTCCTTGCGCCCACCATGGGTGCTACCACCTCGGGGAAGTGAACCGGTGTGCGGGCCGCTCCGCGACGGCACCACCGCGAGCGCGAGGCCCGCAGAAGTCAGCGCGGTGACCCAGCGCGAAGGTGGTGGATCGATTCATGCACAGCCCCGTTCTTTCGTAGCAGCCGCTCGGTCGCGCCAAGCTTAAACCGTAGCACCACGGTAGCGCAACAGTTTTATTGAAGCATGCGGGGTGGACATGAAGATTTTCGCGGTCGCAATGGCCGCCGGTGACGACCCGGCTCCCCCGACCATCGCCCCGCTACCACCACCATCGGCACGGTGGGCGCGGATTGTCTTCGCGCACATCCCGGCAGGGCGGGCGCCGTCCCGCCGGTGGCGGCGCACTCGTCGACGGCGGGTCCTGCGACCACGCCAGCGCCACGTCACCGGTGCGCGGCACCGCCGGCACGGACGCGCCCACCCCGACGACCGTCAGCGTCGCGGCAGCGGCCAGGGCGACCGACGCGGCAAACCCTGCGACGACTCGCCCCAGCGGCCGTGTCTCCTGTGGTGCCATCGTCTGTGGTGCCATCGTCAAAGTTCAGCGCCGGTCGCCCCCGTCCGTCAAGACCCGACCGGCCCCCATTGCGCACCGCCGTGCCGCCCGGCAGTCGCTGAGCCAGGGCTACGATTCGGCCCGTGCACATCTCGCGGGTCCTCGGCCATATCGGCTGGTGGGTGTTCGTCGTGGGCCGACTCCTCGCCGAGACGGCCGCTGGCTCGGGGCTGCCGCGCCGCTACGCCGACGCCCTGCCCGCCGGTCCCCCCTTGAGTGCGGCCACGCTGCTGGCCGGCGCCGCCCTGCTCGCCCTGGGGGTCACGGTGGTGGCCGCGATCATCGACGCGGTGGCCCTCGATCGCCGGTGGCTGGGCGCGGCGACGGTGGGCGCGCCGATCCTGGGTGCGGTGCTGGTGCTGGTCGCGCTGCGCGGTGCCACCTCCACCCCGGGCACCACTTCCACGGCCGGCTGGCTGGGGGCGGCGGCGGGAATCGGGCTGGGTATCGCACTGCGGGAAGGGTGGAGTCGCGCCGTCGTCCCGGCACTGAGCCCGCCACCGTCGTCGTGAGCAGGGCCCGCCACAGGCGGCGGGCGCCGAGCGTAGCCTCGCGGCGTTAACGCGACGTGCGCACCCGCCGATAAGGGGATGCGACACACCCGAGCCCGCCCCGGCGCCGATCGATATGCCGACACCAGATCTGTCGTCACCGGCGGGGACGGCACCGACGCTTCCCTAAACACCCGCCGGCGCGGCAGCGTCCGCCCCTCAGGCCACGGTGAGCACTTTCGCCGAGGCCCCGATCGTGGTGTCCTCGGTGCCCATCATGGTGCGCATCAGCACGTCGTGTTCGCGGGCACCGCGGGCGGCGGCACGCTCGATCCCGCCGGGCAACGCCAGCGCGGCGACACTGCGCACCACGTTGACCGGAAAGCGCACCAGCGGATACCAGGGCAGCACGAACGCCGGCAGCCCCAGCGCCCGCATCACCCGCGGCCCGAGGAACCCGCTGGCGATCGAGAGATGCTGGGAGCGCGCGACACGGCGGCGCAGCCCGGCCAGCGCGCGGTAATGCCAAGCCAACGGGTCATCAGCCATCGGGACCGCCAGTTGCCGCGACGACTCGTCGGGCGCCGACAGCGCCCCCAGGGTGTGGTAGAGGATCCGGACCGCGTCGCGGAAGCTGCGCGGCAACCACTCGTCGTCGACCCCCATCAGCCACCCCACATACCGGGTCAGATGCGCGATCGCCTCCAACTCGCGGGGGCTGAGCACCACACCCAGGCCCAGCGCCCCGACCGGCGGGGCCACCAGCGCCCCCACCAGGGTGGCGGCCATGTCGGTCTGGTTGACCGGTAGGCCCCAGTCCCCGGCGCGCCAATCCGGCAGCTCGGCGACGTAGCGCCGGACGTATTCGTGGATCAGCCGCACCCGAAGGGTGGCGCGGTAGCCGGAGCCGCGCAGGGTCAACCCGTCGTCGGCGATGACGTCCATCGCCCACTGCATGGTCTCGGCGAACCGCTTGTTGGAGCCCTTCTCCAAGGTCCCGGTGCGGATCAGGGTCATGTTGAACGACGAGAACTGGTAGCCGCCCATCAGCGACACATCGCGCGCGATGTACATCCCGTCGGCGCCGCAGCGGCGTAGCGCCCGCTGCCCGCGCACGATCATCGCCGGATCCACCCATGTCGGGATCGGCTCGAACTCGGCGAAGAACCGCCGCAGCGGCTCGGGTGCATCGGGAACGCCGGCGATCCCCTCGACGAGGATCCGGTCGAACAGCGGGCGGGTGGTGGCACTGCCGGCCGTCGTCATCCACTCCACCAGCGCGGCCATCGGTTCGTCGCCGGCGGTGAGTTGACGACCGAGGCGCTGCCACTGCGCCGCGCTGGGCGCCCCCACCCCGAGTGCCGTGGCCAGCAGACGCACCGGTGCGGGCACCGGGCCGGGCTTGTCGGGGTGGCGGGTGGGGATCGCGGACATCGTCGGTGCTCCTTGACACGGCCATCGGATAACGGGCGTGTTCTGAATTTAGGGTCCGGTTAAGCTGCTGTCAATGACGCGCACATCCGGGGGTCGCGACTACGGCGGGGTCAGCGCGGCCGACCGCCGCGCCGATCGACGCGGGCGCCTGCTGGCCGCCGGCCGCCAGATCTGGGGCACCGCCGGCATCACCGAGGTCACCGTCCGCGGGGTGTGCAGCGCGGCGGGGCTGATCCCGCGGTATTTCTACGAACAGTTCCCCAACCGCGACGCCCTGCTGTATGCGATCTCCGACGACGTGCGCGACGAGCTGCTCGCCGCGCTGGTCGCCGCCGGGGTCGGCAACCCCGGAACGCTGAGAGACAAACTGTGCTCCGCGCTGACGGCGTTTTTAAACCTGCTGGCCGCCGATCCGCAGATCCATCGCATCACCACCAGCGACCTGTCGAGCGTCCCGGGCCTGAGCGAACACCGCACCCACATCCTCGACCTGCTCACCGGGCTGGTGGTTCAGCACGCCCCCGACGTGCTCGACGGTGACCTGCCCGCGCCGGCCGAGGTGCGTCGCGGGGCACTGTTCGTGGTCGGCGGGGCGAACCGCATCATCGAGGACTGGCTGGCCGATCCGCGGGAGTCGATCGCCGAGGTGGCCGCGGCCACCGCCGAGCTGTGCACCGCGGCGGTGGCCCACCTGGCGCGCACCGGTCCCCGCTGAGCCCCGACCCCGCTACACCATCGCGCGGCGCCCGGCGAACGCCCGCCCCAAGGTGAGCTCGTCGGCGAACTCCAGGTCCCCGCCCATCGGCAGCCCGGAGGCGATCCGGGTGACGGTCAGCTCGGGGATGTCGCGCAGGATCCGGACCAGATAGGTGGCGGTGGCCTCGCCCTCGGTGTTGGGGTCGGTGGCGATGATCACCTCGGTGACGTCGACGCCGTCGACCCGCTCCCCGATCCGGTGGAGCAGCTCACGGATGCGCAGCTGGTCGGGGCCGACGCCGGAGAGCGGATCCAACGCCCCGCCGAGCACGTGGTAACGCCCGCGGAATTCGCGGGTGCGCTCGATGGCCTGCACATCCTTGGGCTCCTCGACCACGCAGACCTGGGTGCCGTCGCGGCGCGGATCGGCGCAGATGCGGCAGCGCTGATGCTCGGCGACGTTGCCGCAGACCTCGCAGAACTGCACCCCGTCGCGCACCCGGGTCAGCGCAGCGGTGAGCCGGTCGATCTCCGGCGGCTCGACACCGAGCAGATAGAACGCGATGCGCTGCGCACTTTTGGGTCCGATTCCGGGCAGCTTGCCGAGCTCATCGATCAGGTCCTGGACCGGGCCCTCAAACATGACGTGTCAGCTTCAGGCCGGCGGCATACCCAGCGCGTCGCCCATGCCGCCGGCCAGCGGGCCCAGACGCTCCTGCGCCATCGCCGTCACCTGCGCCGACGCGTCGGCCAGCGCACCGACGATCAGGTCCTGCAGGGTTTCGATGTCGTCGGGGTCGACCACCTTGGGGTCGATCTGCACCCCGGTGACCTCCCCGCTGCCCTTGACCGTGACCTGCACCAGGCCGCCGCCGGCCTGCCCGCGGAGCTCGGTGTTGGCCAACTGCTGCTGCGCGGCCATCAGCTGCTGCTGCATCTGCTGTGCCTGGGCGAGCAACGCCGACATATCGGGTTGGCTTCCGGGTTGCATGACAGTCCCCTTGCGTTGTGGTCTCGAGTTGGTTTCGCCTTGGAATCTCGTCCGTTTCGAGATGCCCAGCCTAGTCGCCGGGGGGCTACGGTGGCGGCGTGCCTCTACCAAAGTGCTCGCGTGTCGGGGTTGCGATCGCCACCGGATGGGTCGTCGTGGCCGCCTTGCTGTCGCCGTCACCGGCGGCGGCCGTCCCCAGCGCCAACGTCGCCGGCAAGATCGTGTTCCTCGATCCGGGCCACAACGGCGCCAACGACGCCTCGATCAGCAAGCAGGTGCCCACCGGCCGCGGCGGAACCAAAGACTGCCAGGCCAGCGGCACCACCACCGACGACGGCTACCCGGAGCACACCTTCACCTGGCAGACCACTCTGCTGATCCGTCAGTTGCTCGACCAGCAGGGGGTGCGCACGGCGCTGTCCCGCGGCAACGACAACGCGCTGGGTCCGTGCGTGGACGCCCGCGCGGCGATGGCCAACAACCTGCACCCCAACGCGATCGTGTCGATCCACGCCGACGGCGGCCCGGCGACCGGCCGCGGTTTCCACGTCAACTACTCCGCACCGCCGCTCAACCAGGCGCAGGCCGGCCCGTCGGTCCAGTTCGCCAAGGTCATGCGCGACAGCCTGGCCGCCTCCGGCATCCCGCCGGCCAACTACATCGGCCAGGACGGGTTGAAGGGCCGCGACGACCTGGCCGGGCTGAACCTGGCGCAGTATCCGTCGGTGCTGGTCGAGTTGGGCAACATGAAGAACCCGGCCGACGTGGCGCTGATGAAGTCCGACACCGGGCGGCAGAAATACGCCCAGTCGGTCACCCGCGGCATCCTGGCGTTCCTCGGCGCCCAGCGCTGAGCCGGCTGCGCGGGCCGGTTACCCGCCGGCTTCGACGCGCTGTTTGAGGTTCGCCAGCACCTCACCCTGGATGCGTTTGAGGCCCAGCGGGGCGAAGATCCGTTCGAAGATCCCCTTGACCCCGCCGGCGCCGGTCCAGGTGGTGGTGACGGTCACGCTGCAGCCGGGCCCGGCGGGCGCGACGGTCCAGTTGGTCACCATCGAGGAGTTGGCGTCCTTTTCGATCACGGCGTGTCCGGCGACATCGACACCGACCTGCACGTCGCGCACCCGCGACTTGGTGGCCTGCAGCCGCCAGGCGGCCACCGTTCCCTGCCCCTGACCGCCCTGCAGCACCCGATAGTCGCTGTAGGCGGGCGACAGGATCGCCGGGCGCACGGTGTCGTAGTCGGTGATCGCGGCGAGAACCGGGGCCACCTCGGCATTGATCAACACGCCGGCGGTCGCAACGACCTGTCCCATCGATGACACTCCTTTTGTTTCGAGAAAATTGTCGGTCGAGAAAATTGTCGGTCGGGGAAACCCCGCTCCGCGCCCGCCCGCCGTTGTGATCCGTGCAGGGGCCGCGGTCCGCCGCTAGCGTATATGTGGTGGGGAATTCGGCAGCGGGGCGCGCAGACCGGTACGCGGCCGGTGTGCAGCGCCTGCTGGACAGCTACCGCACGATCCCGGCGGACGCCCCGGTGCGGTTGGCCAAGCCCACCTCCAATCTGTTCCGGGCGCGCGCGGCGCACCGGGCCCCCGGTTTGGACACCTCGGGGCTGACCGGGGTGCTCGCGGTGGACCCCGAGACCCGCACCGCCGAGGTTGCCGGGATGTGCACCTACGAGGACCTGGTGGCCGCCACCCTGCCCTACGGGCTGACGCCGCTGGTGGTGCCGCAGTTGAAAACGATCACCCTCGGGGGGGCGGTCAGCGGGTTGGGCATCGAGTCGGCGTCGTTTCGCAACGGTCTGCCGCATGAGTCGGTGCTGGAGATGGACGTCCTCACCGGGGCCGGTGAGGTGCTCACCGTCAGCCGCGACCGGCATCGTGATCTCTTCCGCGCCTTCCCGAACTCGTACGGCACCTTGGGTTACGCCACCCGGCTGCGCATCGAACTCGAGCCGGTCGCCCCGTTTGTGGCGTTGCACCACATCCGTTTTCACACCCTCGAGGAACTGCTCACCACCCTGGAGCGAATCCTGGACACCGGGGGCTACGACGGGCAACCGGTCGACTACCTCGACGGGGTGGTCTTCGACGCTACGGAGAGCTACCTCTGTGTCGGCGTGCAGACCGCCACCCCGGGGCCGGTCAGCGACTACACCGGCAACCGGATCTACTACCGCTCCATCCAGCACGACGACGGCGTCCTCGACGACCGGCTCACCGCCCACGACTACCTGTGGCGCTGGGACACCGACTGGTTCTGGTGTTCGCGGGCGTTCGGCGCACAGCATCCGCGGCTGCGGCGGTGGTGGCCGAAACGGTGGCGGCGCAGCAGCGTCTACTGGAAACTCATCGGCTACGACCAGCGGTTCCACATCGCCGACCGGATCGAGAAATTCCGTGGCCGCCCCCCACGGGAGCGGGTGGTGCAAGACATCGAGGTGCCGTTGGAGCAGACCACGCAGTTCGTGTCGTGGTTTCTGCGCACGGTGCCGATCTCGCCGTTGTGGCTGTGCCCGCTGCGACTGCGTGACCCGGCGGGGTGGCCGCTGTACCCGCTGCAGCCGGCGCGCAGCTACGTCAACGTCGGATTCTGGTCGTCGGTGCCGGTGGGCGACACCGACGGCGCAACCAACCGTCGGATCGAGGAGAAGGTGGGCGAGTTGGGGGGACACAAATCGTTGTACTCGGATTCCTATTACTCCCGTGACCGGTTCGAGGACCTCTACGGCGGTGAGAACTACCGGACGGTGAAGAAGGCCTACGACCCCGACGGTCGGCTGTTGGATCTGTACGCCAAGGCGGTGCAGCGGCGATGACCCGGATCCCCCCTGCGCTGATCGGCTCGGGCGGCTCGGGCCGGTTGAGCCTCGCCGAGATCCTGGAAACCCTCGCCGAGGGCGGCCGGTTACCGTTGCGGTTCACCGCTTACGACGGCAGCACCGCCGGGCCCCCCGATGCGGAGTTGGGCCTGGATCTGGCGACCCCCCGCGGGTTGACCTACCTGGCGACCGCCCCGGACGATCTGGGATTGGCGCGCGCCTACATCTCCGGCGACCTGCAGACCCACGGTGTGCATCCCGGCGACCCGTACCGACTGCTGCGCGCCCTGGCCGACAAACTGCAGTTCCACCGCCCACCGCTGTGGATGATGGCGCGCATCGTGCGGTCGGTGGGCCTTCAGCATTTCGTCCCGATCGCCCCGCCGCCACAGGAGGCCCTGCCGCGGTGGCGACGAATCCTGGAGGGCTACCGGCATTCCAAGAGCCGCGACGCCGACGCCATCCATCACCACTACGACGTGTCCAACGCGTTCTACCGGTGGGTGCTCGGACCGTCGATGACCTACACCTGCGCGCTCTACCCGCACCCGGACGCGAGTCTGGAAGAGGCACAAGAGAACAAGTACCGGTTGATCTTCGACAAGCTGCGCTTGTCCGCCGGCGACCGGTTGCTCGACGTCGGGTGCGGCTGGGGCGGCATGGTGCGCTACGCGGCCCGACGCGGGGTGCACGTGACCGGTGCGACCCTGTCGGCCGCGCAGGCGGAGTGGGCGCGTCGGCAGATCGCCGAGGAGGGCCTCGACAAGCTCGCCCAGGTGCGCCACTGCGACTACCGGGATGTGCCCGAGTCGGGGTTCGACGCGGTCTCCTCGATCGGCCTGACCGAACACATCGGGGTGAGCAACTATCCGGCGTACTTCGCGTTTTTGAAATCCAAGCTGCGCACCGGGGGACTGCTGCTCAACCACTGCATCACCCGCCACGACAACACGTCATCGCACACCGCCGGCGGGTTCATCGACCGCTATGTGTTCCCCGACGGGGAGCTGACCGGTTCCGGGCAGATCATCAGCGAGGTGGAGAACACCGGTATGGAGGTGCTGCACTCGGAGAATCTGCGCCACCACTATGCGTGGACGCTGCGGGACTGGTGTTCCAACCTCGTCGACCACTGGGACGAGGCGGTCGCCGAGGTGGGTCTGCCCACCGCCAAGGTGTGGGGGCTGTATATGGCTGCTTCCCGGGTCGGCTTCGAGCACAACGCGATTCAGCTCCACCATGTATTGGCCGCCAAACTCGACGACTACGGCGGGGACGCCGGCCTGCCGACACGGCCGTGGTGGCAACCCTGAGTTCAGCGCTCTACGCGCCGCGCGAATCCCGGGGCATGTTCGGGGCGCACCCCCACCCTGACGAAGTAGGCCGGGATGCCGGCCAGCCACGGCGCGACCGACAGCAGCCGCATCACCCACGGCGGCGGGGTGAAGGCGTCGCCGCGCAAAGCTCGGTCGAGCAACCGGTGCATGCCGCGCTGCACCGTCTGGGTGACCGCGGTGGCCGCCATCCGCCGCCGACGCACCGCAGCGAGGTGACGTCCGCGCACGCCGCCGCGCAGCAGCGGCCCGGCGAGCACGGCGGCCGCAGCGACGGCGTCCTGCACGGCCAGGTTGATTCCGACACCACCGACCGGCGACATGGCGTGCGCGGCGTCGCCGATGCACAGCAGACCCTCACGGTGCCAACGCCGTAACCGGTTGACCCGCACGTCGAGATGTTTGACGTCGTCCATGGAGGTCAACGCTGCGACATCACCGACGTCGGCGGGTATCAACTCGGCGACCCCCCCGGCGGAAGTCCTCGATGCCGCGCCGACGCACCGCAGCGTCGGTGCCCTTCTGCCCGAGGTAGGCGACCTGGTAATAATCCCGTCGCGGGATCAGCAGCGCGACCCTGCCCGGCGCCAACCGTGGCACCAGTGTCGGTGGCACCGAACCGGTTCGGGGCAGCCGGAACCACCACACGTCGAAGTTGACCGGGAATTCGCGGGAGCGCAGCCCCGATGCCCGTCGGACCACCGACCAGCGTCCGTCGCAGGCGACGGTAAGATCAGCTCGCAGTTCGGCGGGGCCGGAAGGGGTTTCGTAGCGAACTCCGTTGATGCGCTCATTGTCGGTGAGCAAACCGGTCACCTCGGCCTGCATCAGTAGCGTGAAGGTCGGTTCGTCTGCGGCGGCGTCGGCGAGCAGCGTCAACAGATCCCATTGCGGAACCATGGCGATGAACGGATGCGGTTGGCGACGCAGCCGGGTGAAGTCGACGAGAGTCGCTGTACGCCCACCTGATTCAATTTCACCTCGGTGGATCTCGCTGAACGGCAACGCGGCGAACCGCTGCCACAGACCCAGCTCGTCGAGTAGGCGCATCGTGGTCGGATGCACGGTGTCGCCGCGGAAGTCCCGGAGGAAATCGGCGTGCTTCTCCAGCACCGTCACCGCCACGCCGGCGCGGGCCAACAGCAGCCCCAACACCATCCCAGCGGGCCCTCCCCCGACGATCGCGCAGGTGGTGCGCCGTTGCGTCGGCTCCATCGTTGGCCACCGGCCTTTCTCTGCGCGGTTCGACGGTGACCACCCTACGGCCGCGGGCGGCGGTGTCGACCGAAACGGCCGTCATCGATCGGCTCGCCCGGTAACGTCGGCCTGATGCGGATCGGGAGTAGCCGATGCTGATCGCGGCATTGCGGGACCTGCAATGGCGCAGGCGCCGATTCGTCATCGCGATCGTCGGCACCGCGATGGTGTTCGCGATGACGTTGGTGCTCACCGGACTGGCCAACGGGTTCGACGCCGAGGCCCGCCGCACCGTCGACACCATCGGGGTCACCACGTTCGTCATCAAAGACGGTTCGGTCGGCCCGTTTTTAGGATCCGGGCGCTTCCCCCAGAAGGAGGTCGACGTGGTCGCCCGGGTCCCCGGGGTGACGACGGCGACACCGCTGGTCTACGCGGCGGCGATCCTGCAGGGCGACCGTGGTCCGGAGAACGTCAACGTCTTCGGCGCACCGGGGGAGGGTCCCGGCATGCCGACACCGCAGGACGGGGAGCTTCCCACGCTGCCGGACGAGGCGGTGGTCTCCACGACACTGGGCCGCGCGATCGGTGACAGCCTGGAGATCAACTCGCGGACCCTGCGGATCGTCGGGTTGCTCGACACCTCCACCGCACTGGCCGGGCAGGCCAATGTGTTCATGACCCTCGGCGGGGCGCAACTGCTGTTGTTCTCCGGGCAGCCGCTGATCTCCTCGGTGGCCGTCGTCGGCGATCCGCAGGAAGCGCCGCAGGGCTACCGGTTGATCGGCCACGAAGACGCGGTCGCCGACCTGCTGCGCCCGCTGCACGGCGCCTACACCGCGATGTCCTACATGGCGATGCTGCTGTGGGCGGTGGCCGCGCTGATCGTCGGGTCGCTGATCTACCTGTCGGTGTTGGAACGCACCCGCGATTTCGCGGTGTTCAAGGCCATCGGGGTGCCGACCCGGTCGGTGCTGGCGGGCCTGGCCGTGCAGGCGGTGATCGTCGCGACGGTCTCCGCACTGCTGGGGGCGGTGTTGTCGCAGGTGCTCGGTCCGGTGTTCCCGATGCGGGTGCTGGTGCCGGCGTCGGCCTTCGTGCTGTTGCCGGTGCTCGCCGTCGGCATCGGGTTGTTGGCCACCGGGGCGGGGTTGCGCCGCACCGTGCGGATCGATCCGGCGTTGGCGTTCGGAGGGCAGTGAGCCGTGGGTGATCTGCGCATCAAGGACCTCGTCGTGGAGTACTCCAGCGGCGGGTACGCGGTGCGGCCGATCGACGGGCTGGGCCTGGAGGTGGCGGCCGGGTCGCTGGTGATCCTGCTCGGCCCGAGCGGGTGCGGCAAGACGACGCTGCTGTCCTGCCTGGGCGGCATCTTGAGCCCCACCTCCGGGCGCATCGAGTTCGGCGATGTGGATGTCACCGCCCTGGACCGCCGCGCGTTGGCGCGCTACCGCCAGGAGACGGTCGGCATCGTGTTCCAGGCGTTCAACCTGGTGGCGAGCCTCACCGCGCTGGAGAACGTGATGGTGCCGCTGCGCGCGGCCGGGCGCTCGCGGCGCGCCGCACGGCAACGCGCCACCGAGTTGTTGGAGCGGGTCGGGCTGGCCGATCGGATGCAGCACCGCCCCGGTGACCTCAGCGGCGGTCAGCAGCAGCGGGTGGCGGTGGCCCGGGCGATCGCGTTGGATCCGCCGCTGATCCTGGCCGACGAGCCCACCGCGCACCTGGATTTCATCCAGGTGGAGGAGGTGCTGCGGCTGATCCGCGAACTCGCCGCCGACGACCGGGTCGTGGTGGTCGCCACCCACGACACCCGGATTCTGCCGCTGGCCGATCGGGTGGTCGAGATGGTGCCGCACTTCTCATCGGTCGATCGCCCGCCGCAGACGCTTCGCCTCGACCCCGGCGAGGTGCTCTTCGAGCAGGGCACGATCGGCGACCTGATCTACATGGTCGACGACGGTGAGCTGGAGATCGTGCGCGAACTCGCCGACGGCGATGAGGAGGTGGTCACCGTGGCCACTGTCGGGGAGTACTTCGGGGAGATCGGCCCGTTGTTCGCGCTGCCGCGCTCAGCGACGGTGCGCGCCGGCACCGCTGCGACCGTGACCGGCTACACCGTGCAGGCGTTTCGGGAACGGCTGGGCAACTTCGCGTTACGCGACCTCATCGAGCACCGCGATCTCGAGCCCACCGAGGACACCAAGGACACCAAGGACACCGAGGAGGACACCGAGGACACCGAGAACACCGAGGAGAAACCCGCCGAGAATCCTGAGGAGGATCCCGCGGGGGACACCGCCGAGGACACCGGCGATACCGCGGAGGACACCCCAGACACCCCAGACAACGAGGCCGACTGAGCCGGCCTCACCCCCGGTCGATCGGCCGGGCGCCCAACTCGTTCTGCAACAACTGCAGGGCCGCCTCCTCCGGGTCCAGCCGGGGTGCCTGCGGGTCGTCGTCGCCGGCCTCGGCGAGCATGCTGTCCTCTTCGGCGCGCTGCGCGGCCGCGGCGGCGCGTTGCGCGGCCTGGGCGTCCACCGCGGCCACCCCACCCGCGTCGGCGGCGGCGGGCTCGGCGGCCGGCCCGGTCGCCGGCGGTCCGAACTCGCAGCGCACCCGCCAGTTGACGCCGAGGGCGTCCTTGAGGGCGTCGGCGATGACGTCGGCGTTGCGCTGTTCACTGAGCCGGCGGGCCAGCGGTTCGGACTCGTGGCTGAGCACCAGGGTGGTGCCGTCGACGGCACGCACCGTGGCCCCGGCGAGCATCACCTCGCTGGTGCGGCTGCGCTGTCGCACCTTTTCGCGCACCGTCGACCACATCTTGCGCACCGCGGCCGCATCGGGTTGCCCGGCCGCCGGGGTCGGCGTCGGGGGCGGGGTCGAGACCGGCGGCCGGGCAACCCGATGCGGC
>NZ_NCXO01000068.1 GCF_002104795.1 Mycolicibacillus koreensis | reverse complement strand
CCTCGGCGCGGTGCTCGACCGCGCCGAGGCGGTGGGGGTGGCGGGGCGGCACGTTCGGCTGAGCGTCGGGAACTCACCGGCACACCATAAAGTGGAGCCTCGATGAGGCCCTACTACATCACCACCGCAATCACGTACCCGAACGGGGACCCGCACATCGGGCACGCCTACGAGTACATCGCCACCGACGCGCTGGCCCGGTTCAAGCGGCTCGACGGCTTCGACGTGCGCTATCTGACCGGCACCGACGAGCACGGGCTGAAGATGGCCGAGACCGCCGCCGCCGAGGGCATCGCGACCGCGGAGCTGGCCCGCCGCAACTCCGCGGTGTTCGAGGCGCTGCAGCGCCGCCTCGACATCTCCTTCGACCGGTTCATCCGCACCACCGATCCTGACCACATCGTGGCCTCGCAGGCGATCTGGTCGAAGATGGTCGACGCCGGCGACATCTACCTCGACACCTACGCCGGCTGGTACTCGGTGCGCGACGAGCGGTTCTTCACCGAGGCGGAGACCGCCGTCGACGAGCCGACCGGCACCCGGATCGCGGTGGAGACCGGGGCGCCGGTCACCTGGACCGAGGAGCAGACCTACTTCTTCCGGCTGTCGGCCTACGCCGATCGGCTGCTCGCCCACTACGAGGCGCACCCGGAGTTCATCAGCCCGGAGGTCCGGCGCAACGAGGTGATCAGCTTCGTCGCCGGCGGGCTGCGCGACCTGTCGATCTCGCGGACCTCGTTCGACTGGGGGGTGCCGGTGCCCGGCGACCCCGATCACGTGATGTACGTCTGGGTGGATGCGCTGACCAACTACCTGACCGGGGTGGGCTACCCGGACACCGACTCGGCGCTCTACCGGCGTTACTGGCCGGCCGACCTGCACATGATCGGCAAGGACATCATCCGGTTCCACACCGTGTACTGGCCGGCGTTTCTGCTGTCGGCGGGCCTGCCGCTGCCCCGGCGGGTGTTCGCCCACGGGTTCTTGCTCAACAGCGGCGAGAAGATGAGCAAGTCGGTCGGCAACGTCGTGGACCCGGTCACCCTCATCGAGCGGTTCGGGGTCGACCAGGTGCGCTACTTCCTGCTGCGGGAGGTGCCGTTCGGCCAGGACGGCAGCTACTCCGACGAGGCGATCATCACCCGCATCAACACCGACCTGGCCAACGAGTTGGGCAACCTCGCGCAGCGGTCGCTGTCGATGGTGGCCAAGAACCTCGACGGGGTGACACCGACCCCGACCGCGCTCACCGAGGATGACGAGCACCTGCTGGCGGCCGCCGACGGGCTGCTCGATCAGGTGCGCGAGCACTTCGACGCCCAGGCGATGCACCTGGGCCTGGAGGCGATCTGGCGGGTGCTCGGCGCGGCCAACCGGTATTTCTCCGCCCAGGCCCCCTGGGTGCTCGCCAAAAGCGACGCGGCCGAGGACCGCGCCCGCTTCGCCACCGTGCTGTACACCACCTTGGAGGTGGTGCGGGTGGCTGCGCTGCTCATCCAGCCGGTGCTGCCCACGTCGGCGGGCCGGCTGCTCGACCTGCTGGCCCAGCCGGCCGACCGCCGCGACTTCGCCGCGGTGCCCGACCGGCTGACCCCCGGGGTGGCGCTGCCCGCCCCGACCGGGGTGTTCCCCCGCTACCAGAGCTAGACACGACTGAAATCGACGTCCCAGTGGACATACACCGTCCTGCACGGGGGTGTATGTCCACTGGGACGTCGATCTCAGCAGCGCATCCCCCTCCGAGGGTGATCTGACCCACACGATGGCGTGGTCGTGTCACAGATGCGGCGGCGGCGGTGTCTTGAGGGCACATCCACCCGACAGACAGGAGACATCCGATGTCCGCTACCCACGTGATCGTGATCGGCGGCGGCTACGCCGGCGCGATGGCGGCCAACCGGCTGCGCCGCCACCCCGACATCGCCGTCAGCCTCATCAACCCGCGCCCGCAGTTCATCGAACGCATCCGGCTGCACCAGTACGTGGCCGGCAACCACCCGGCCGCCGTGGACTTCGCCACCCTGCTCGACCCCGGTGTGCAGCTGGTGGTCGATGCGGCCACCGAGATCGATCCGGGCCGGCGCCGAGTCGGGCTGACCAGCGGCCGGAGCCTCACCTACGACTGCCTCGTCTACGCGGCGGGCAGCCGGTCGGCATCCACCGCCACCGTTGCCGGCGCAACCGAATTCGCCTATCCGCTTGCCGAATTCGAAGATGCCCAACGACTGCGCGCCGCGCTGGCGGCCACCCCCCAGGACGCCCCGGTCTGCGTGGTCGGCGGCGGCCTGACCGGCATCGAAGCGGCCACCGAGCTCGCCGAGGCGGGCCGGCCGGTCACGCTGATCTGCGGCGGCCGACTCGCCCCGTCGATCGGGGCGCGCGCACGGCGCTCCACGGCACGGACCCTGCGCCGCCTCGCGGTGACCGTGCGCGAGGCCGACTCCGTGAGCGCGGTCGGCACCGAGACGCTCACCCTCGCCGACGGCACCGAACTGCCCAGCGCCATCACCGTGTGGACGGTCGGGTTCGGGGTTCCCACCCTGGCCGCAGCGGCCGGGCTGACCACCGATGACCTCGGGCGGGTTGTCACCGACGCCACGCTCACCAGCGTCGACGACCCGCGCATCGTCGCCGCCGGTGACGCGGTCGCCCCGGAGGGGCGGCCGCTGCGGATGAGTTGCCAGGCCGCCGAGCCGCTCGGTGCGCAGGCCGCCGACACCGTGGCCGCCCGGCTGACCGGGCGCACCCCGGCTGCGCTGGATCAGGCGATGGTCGCCCAGTGCATCAGCCTGGGGCGCCGCCGCGGCACCGTGCAGCTGGCCCGCCGCGACGACACCCCGCTCGCCGCGTTCGTGGCCGGCCGGCCCGCCGCGGCGATCAAGGAGGCGATCTGCCGTGGCACGGTGTGGGCGATTCGGCGGGAGGCCCGCAGCCCCGGCTCGTACCGTTGGCTCAAAGGCGGGATCCGGCTGGCGCCGGCCGAGCAGGAGGAGCTGGTGTAGATGACGGCCGCACCGAGCACCTCCGAGCACGCCGAACGATTTCTGGCCTTGCGTCCGCTGCTGTTCACCATCGCCTACGAGATCCTCGGCTCGGCAACCGAATCCGATGATGTGCTGCAGGACAGCTACCTGCGGTGGGCCGAGGTGGACCTGGCGACGGTGCGCGACGCCAAGGCCTATCTGGCGCAGCTGGTCACCCGCCAGGCGCTCAACGCACTGCGCGCCGGGGCCCGCCGCCGCGAGGACTACGTGGGGCCGTGGCTGCCCGAGCCGCTGCTGCTCACCGACCACGACCCGGCCTCCGATGTGCTGCTGGCCGAGTCGGTGTCGATGGCGATGATGGTGGTCCTCGAATCGCTCAGCCCCGACGAGCGCGCGGTGTTCGTGCTGCGCGAGGTGTTCGGGTTCGACTACGCCGAGATCGCGGCGGCGGTGGACCGCTCGGTGCCGGCCACCCGTCAGGTGGCCCACCGCGCCCGCGCCCATGTGCAGGCCCGGCGGCCGAGGTTCGCGCCCCCCGACCCCGCCGAGACCGCGCGGATCACCGAGGAGTTCCTCGCCGCGACCGTCACCGGCGACCTGCAGACGGTGCTGTCGATGCTGGCCCCCGACGTGGTGTGGACCGCCGACGGCGGCGGCAAGGCCAGCGCGGCGCGCCGGCCGATCCACGGCGCGCAGCGGGTCGCCCGCGCGGCCATCGGGCTGCACCGGTGGGCGTGGGAGACGCCCGACGTCCGCATGGAGATCGGGATCTGCAACGCCGCGCCGGCGGTGCTGGTCTATGCCGGCGACCGACTGGAAGCGGCGTTCACCGTGGACATCCACGACGGGGCGATCACCAACATCTACGCGGTGCGCAACCCCGACAAGCTCGCCGCACTCACCGTGGCCCGTCCGATCAGCCGCCACTGACCCCCACCCGGTCATGTGCATGGGCACATAACGTCAGCGCAAAGCTGAGCGTTGATCCATAGTCCTCTCCGGTGCGCCGTCCTAGTATGAGGTTGATCACACCGGGATCGCCCAACCGGTCACCCGACGCCGGCAGGCGCGACGACTCCGACAGGAGGCAGCACATGGCTACCACAAGCACGGTGCGCCCACAGACCGCCGGGCGCGCGGCCACCACCGACTTCGACGTCGTCATCGTGGGGGCGGGGATCTCCGGCATCGACGCCGCCTACCACCTCAAAACCGAGCGCCCCGACACCACCTTCACGGTTCTGGAGGGCCGCGACGCGATCGGCGGCACCTGGAGCCTGCACCGCTACCCGGGTCTGCGGTCGGACTCCGACGTGCCGACCTTCGGCTACCACTTCAAGCCCTGGACGCGGGCCACGACGATCTCGCAGGCCGACCACATCCTGGAATACCTCGACCAGACGGTGACCGACAACGGCCTCGACGAGCACATCCGCTTCGGGTATCGGGTGTTGGACGCGGAGTTCTCCCGGGCCAGCCAGCGCTGGACGATCACCGCCGAGCACACCGCCAGCGGGGAGACCACACGCTTCGGCGCGCGGTTCCTTTTCCTGGGGTGCGGTTACTACGACTACGAAAACCCGAACCGGCCGGAGTTTCCCGGCGAGACGGACTTCACCGGCCCGATCGTGCACCCGCAGTTGTGGCCGGAGGATCTCGACTACACCGGCAAAAGGGTCGTGGTGATCGGCAGCGGCGCGACGGCGGCCACCCTCGTTCCGGCGATGGCCGACGACACCGCCCACATCACCATGCTGCAGCGTTCTCCGGGGTACTACTTCACCCGCCCCAAGGTGGACCGGATCGGGCAGGTGTTGACCCGCCTCCTCGGCCGCCGACGCGCCTACCCGCTCATCCGGGGCAAGAACATCGCGTTCTTGAAGACCACCTACTGGCTGTGTCGACGGTTCCCCACGGCGATGGCCAAGGTGCTGATCACCCTGGCGCGGTTGCAGTTGCCCAAGGACTTCGACGTCGACACCCACTTCACCCCTCGCTACGATCCGTGGACCGAGCGGCTGTGCCTGATCCCGGGCGGCTCGTTCTTCATGGGCGGCGATTTCTTCAAGGCGGTCCGGGCCGGGCGGGCCTCGGTGGTCACCGACCACATCGACCGGTTCACCGAGTCCGGGATCCTGCTCACCTCGGGCCGGGAGCTGCCCGCCGACATCATCGTCACCGCAACGGGAATCACCATGACCCCGCTGGGCAAGATCGCGCTGCGTGTCGACGGCGAGCCGGTGGACCTGCCCAACACCCAGATCTACAAGACCACGATGCTCGCCGGGGTGCCCAACATGGCCTTCGCGTTCGGCTACGCGCAGTTGTCGTGGACCCTGCGGGTGGATCTGGTCTGCCGGCACTTCATCCGGTTGCTCAACCATATGGACGCCCGCGGCTACGGCATGGTCGAGCCGCTCTTCGACGGACGGCCCATGGAACCCAAGCCGCTGATCGACCTGCAGTCCAACTACGCCAAACGGGGTGCGGCGGTCTTCCCCTACGGCGGGTCCTCCGAGGCCGGCGCGTGGTCGGTCGAACCCGACTACGACGAGGACACCAAACGGCTCTGCGATGACCCGATCGACGACGCCGCACTGAGTTTCACCCCTGCCACCTCGGCGCTGCGCGCGTCCTGACACCCACGATCCAGCACACCTTCAGGAAGGACAGCGATGAAAACCACTGCGGCAGTGATCCATCGGCCCGGCGAAGAGTTCGAGCTCATGGAGTTGGAACTCGACGGCCCCGGCGAGGGCGAGGTGCTGGTCAAGTTCACCGCGGCGGGTCTGTGTCACTCCGATCTGCATCTGACCAGTCCGAATCTTCCGGTGCGCTACCCGATCGTGGGCGGCCACGAAGGTGCCGGGGTGGTCGAGGACGTCGGTCCCGGGGTGACCAAGGTCAAGCCCGGCGATCACGTCGTGTGCTGTTTCATCCCCAGCTGCGGCTCCTGCCGGTACTGCTCCACCGGCCGGCAGGGCCTGTGCGACCTGGGTGCCACCATCTTGGAGGGCTGCATGCCCGACGGCAGTTTCCGTCGGCGTACCGGCGGAACCGACGTCGGCGCGATCTGCATGCTGGGCACCTTCGCCGAGCGCGGCACGATCTCGCAGCACTCGCTGGTCAAGGTCGACGACTGGCTGCCGTTGGAGACCGCGGTGCTCGTCGGCTGTGGGGTGCCCACCGGATGGGCGTCGGCGAACTACGCCGGCGGGGTGCGCGCCGGGGACACGGTGGTCGTCTACGGCATCGGCGGTGTGGGGATCAACGCGGTGCAGGGTGCCGCACACGCCGGTGCGAAATACGTGATCGCCGTCGACCCGGTGGCGTTCAAACGCGATGCGGCCACCAAACTCGGTGCCACCCATGCCTTCGCCGACGCCGAAGAGGCGGCCGCCACGATCACCGAGCTGACGTGGGGCCAGATGGCCGATCAGGCGCTGATCACCGTCGGCGAGGTCCACGAGGAGGTGGTGTCCTCGGCGTTCGGGGCGATCGGCAAGGGCGGCACGGTCGTCGTCGTCGGGCTCACCGGTGATTTCACCGAGCGCGCCGTACACGTGTCGGCCGACGAGATGGTGCTGTTCGGCAAAACGGTCAAGGGCACCCTGTTCGGCTCGGCGAACCCGCAGTACGACATCGTGCGGCTGCTGCGTCTCTACGACGCCGGCCAACTCAAGCTCGACGAGCTGATCACCAACCGCTACAGCCTCGAACAGATCAACGACGGCTACCAGGATCTGCGGGACGGCAAGAACATCCGCGGGGTCATCACCTTCGGCTGAGCCGGGCGGGAGTCAGGGCCGGCTGAGCACCCGCGGGCCGATCTGGTGAGCCAACTCCAGCGCCAGTTCGGTCGCCAGCCGCGATTGGCCGGGCGCGCGACCCAGCAGCTCGGTGGCCCGCGCGACGCGCTGCAGCACCGTGTTGCGGTGGGTGTGCAGCCGCGCTGCGGCGGCCGGGCCGTTCTCGGCCTCGTCGAGAAACACCCGCACGGTCTCGCGTAGACGCGCCGCGGTGGGGGTGTCCATCGCCAGCGGGCCGAGGGTCGCGGCGACGAACTCGGCCGCCCGGTCGAGGTCGTGGGCGGCGAGCACCGTGATCTCCAGGTCCTGATACAGCGCGATCCGGGTGCCGCCGGGGTAGCCGGCCAGCAGGTTGTGGATGACCACCGCGGCCTCGTGGGACCGCCGGAACCCGCTGATGCCCTCCCGGGGTGGACCCACCGCCACCCGCACCTCCGGCGGCACGGTGTCGATCGCAGCGCGCAGCGCCTCGAGCACCGGGGCGGTGGCGGTGCCCAGCCACGCCCACAGGGTGCCGCTGCCGACCGAGAGGGTCAGCGGCCGGTGCGCGGTCAATGTGCGCGCCAGGACGGTCGCCGCGGATTCCAACGCGCCCTGCACGTCGGCGGAGTCTTGGGTCCACAGCACCAGCGCGGTGTGCCAGCGGTTCAGGTCGTAGCCGAGGCGTTGGCCGGCGCGCCCGGCGTCGATCGGGGCGTCGTCGAGGATCAGCCGCACGGTCTCGGCGCGGCGGGCCAGCGCCCCGCCGAGCACCTCCTCGCGTTCGTGCTGGGCGGCGGCGATAACCCGGCCGATCACGTGGTCGACGTAGGACGAGATCCGCCGCGAGGCGGTCTCGAGCACCAGCGACAGCAGCGGCCCGGAGGACACGCTGCGGCCGGCGCAGCTCATGTAGCGCTGCCAGGCCACGTTCTGGCCGTGCCGGTAGGCGTGGAAGATCACGTCGAAGTCGATGCCGCGCCGGGCGACGGTGCGGGCCAAGTCGAGCGCCTCCGGCGGGATGTCGATCGTGGCCGGTTCGGCTTCGCGACGGATCAGCATCGCCAGCAGCCGGGCGGCGTTGGCGCGGTTGCTGGCCGAGACGTCGGCGAGCATCGCCGCATCGGCCGCCAACTCCGGGGCCTGGCCCAGTTCGGCGGCGTTCATCTCCTCGACCACGTCGTCGAGTTCGGCCAGCACCAACTCGGCCACATCACCGACACGGTCGAGGACTTCCAGCGGGATCGCCGCCTCACCGGCCATCTGGCCAGTCTGGCACCCGCCGAGCCGTCCAACACCGGTGCAGCGGGCCTTTTTGCGTCTGCCCGCCGAACGCAGCAAGCTAGAGCGGTGCGTATCGACCGGCTCGGCGACCTCGGGGCGCCCGCCGACCTGCTGCGGGGGCTGGGCGCGGCGACCGGCCGGGCGGGTCTGCCCCCGCCGGCGGCACTGACCGGTCGGTGGTTCGGCGCGCAGGCGGTGATCGCCCCCAGCGTCGCGGTGCGCCCGGCCGCCCCCGAGACGGTCTTCGCGGTGCCGCCGGGCTCCGGTGACCCCGACTCCCCCGCGATCGGCGGGGGCTGGGTCGGCTACCTGTCCTACCCCGATCCCGCGGCCGACGGCCGGCCGCCGCGGCTGCCGAGTGCCGCCGGGGGGTGGACCGATTGTGTGCTGCGCCGCGACGCAGACGACGCCTGGTGGTACGAGAGCCTGTCGGGCGCGCCGATGCCGGGTTGGCTCGCCGCCGCGCTGGCGACCCCCGCGATGGCCCCCGAACCCCGGGCCGCCGAACCCAGGGCCGCCGAACCCTGCGACATCGACTGGGGCCCGGCCGACCGCGACGCCCACCGGGCCGGGGTGCTGGCCTGCCTGGAGGCCATCGGCGCCGGGGAGGTCTACCAGGCGTGCGTATGCACCCAGTTCCACGGCATCGTGCGGGGTGCGCCGCTGGACTTCTACTGCGAGGCGATCGCCCGCACCGCCCCGGAGCGTGCCGCCTTCCTGAGCGGACCGTGGGGCGCGGTGGCGTCGCTGTCCCCGGAGTTGTTCGTGTGCCGGCGCGGTGAGGCCGTGTCGTCGAGCCCGATCAAGGGAACCCTGCCCGGTCACGCGGATCCGGCGGCGCTGCGCGCCTCGGTCAAAGACGTCGCCGAGAACATCATGATCGTGGACCTGGTGCGCAACGACCTGGGCCGGGTGGCGATCACCGGCTCGGTGCACGTGCCCGAACTGCTCAGCGTGCACGCGGCCCCCGGAGTGTGGCATCTGGTCTCCACCGTCGCCGCCCGGGTGCCGGTGTCCACCCCGAACCGCGCGGTGCTCGACGCCGCGTTCCCGCCGGCGTCGGTGACCGGAACACCGAAGTTGCGGGCTCGCCAACTGTTGCGCCAATGGGAGCCGAATCGACGGGGATTGTACTGCGGCACTGTTGGTTTGGCTTCCCCGATCGCGGGCACTGAACTCAATGTGGCGATCCGCACCGTGGAGTTCGGCGCCGACGGCACCGCGGTGCTCGGGGTCGGCGGCGGCATCACCGCGGACTCCGATCCCGACGCCGAGTGGCAGGAATGTCTGCACAAGGCGGCCGCGGTGATCGGGCTGCGCCCCCGGCGATCCGCACTGAGCGCGGCCACCGGTTAACGGGAGCGCAGCACCGCGTCGTAGAGCTCGCGTCGCGACACCGCGCCCTGCTGAGCGCCGGCCACCTGCGCGCACGCCTCTTTGAGCCCCATTCCGTCGGCGGTCAGTGCGGTGACCGCGTCGACCAGGGCGGCGGGATCGGTCTGCGCCACCGCGCCGGCCAGCACCACGGTGATCTCCCCGAGCACGCCTTCGGCGGCCCAGTGCGCCAATTCCCCGAGCGTGCCGCGGCGGATCTCCTCGTGGGTCTTGGTCAGCTCCCGGCACACCACCGCGGGGCGGGATGTCCCCAGCGCGGCGACCGCGTCGCGCAGGCAGCCCGCCAGCCGCCGCGGCGACTCGAAGAACACCACGGTGCGCTGTTCGTCGGCGAGCCCGGCCAGCCAGGCGCGGCGGGCGGCGGGTTTGCGGGGCGCGAACCCTTCGAAGCAGAACTTGGCCGCCGGAAGACCCGCGACCGCCAACGCCGTGGTCACCGCCGACGGGCCCGGCAGGCAACTGACCGTCAGCCCGGCCTCCACGGCCGCGGTCACCAGGCGGTAGCCGGGGTCGGAGATCAGCGGCATCCCGGCGTCACTGACCACCAGCACGGTCGCCCCCTCGGCGATCTGCTCGACGAGCATCGGTACCCGGGCGGCTTCGTTGGCGTCGAAGAGGGAGACCAACCGCCCGGTGATGCTCACCTGCAACGCCGCGGCCAGGGTGCGGATCCGGCGGGTGTCCTCGGCGGCCACCACCGGCGCTGTGGCGAGCGCGGCGACCAGGCGGGGGGAGGCGTCGTCGGGGCGCCCCAGCGGGGTGGCCCCCAGCAGCAGTCGTCCACCGGTCATGGGGCACAGCCTACGATCGTGCATGTGTCCGCCGACGACGATGCGGGGCGCAGCCCCGAGGAGGAGCGGCGTTTCAACCGCGCCGACGACGATGCGGGGCGCAGCCCCGAGGAGGAGCGGCGGTGAGCGCTCCGGTTCTGGCTGACCCGATCGAGCCCGCCGCCGAGGAGCGCCCGGTCATCAGCCCCGCCCCGCTGCTGCCGGTCGCCGACTTCGGTCCGCTGGACACCGCACGCGGCTGGGCGGTCACCGCGGTGATCACCGCGCTCGCCGCACTCACCCGGTTTCTCAACCTCGGCTCGCCGACCGACGCCGGCACCCCGATCTTCGACGAGAAGCACTACGCGCCGCAGGCCTGGCAGATGCTGGGCAACCACGGGGTGGAGGACAACCCCGGCTACGGCCTGGTGGTCCATCCCCCACTGGGCAAGCAGCTGATCGCCACCGGCGAGGCGCTGTTCGGCTACACCGGGCTCGGGTGGCGGTTCACCGGGGCGCTGCTGGGGGTCGTCATGGTGGCGATCGTGGTGCGCGCCGTGCGCCGGATCAGCCGCTCCACCCTGGTCGGCGCGGTGGCCGGGCTGCTGCTGATCGGCGAGTCGGTGAGCTTCGTGTCGGCCCGCACCGCGCTGCTCGACGGGTTCCTCACCTTCTTCGTGGTGGCCGCGTTCGCCGCGCTGATCGTCGACCGCGACGACGTGCGCCGCCGCCTGCACCGCGCCGCGGTGCAGGGCCGCATCGCCGAGACCCGCTGGGGTCCGCGGCTGGGGGTGCGCTGGTGGCGCTTCGGTGCCGGCGTGCTGCTGGGCATGGCCTGCGCCACCAAATGGTCGGGCCTGTATTTCGTGGTGTTCTTCGCGGTGCTCTCGCTGGGCTTCGACGTCGCCGCCCGGCGCGCCTACCGGGTGCCGCGCCCCTGGCTGGGCGTGTTGCGCCGCGACGTCGGGCCGACCGGCTACGCCCTCGGGCTGATCCCGGTCGGGGTGTACCTGGCGTCCTACGCACCGTGGTTCGCCTCCGAGATCGGCATCAGCCGCCACGAGGAGGGACGCAGCATCGGGCTGCACGGCCCGATCGGGGTGCCCGACGCGATTCGGTCGCTGTGGCACTACACCTACCAGGCCTACAAATTCCACTCCGGGCTGACCAACGCCGCGGGCAACCACCATCCGTGGGAGTCCAAGCCGTGGAGCTGGCCGATGTCGATCCGCCCGGTGCTCTACGCGATCGACCAGCAGGACGTTGCCGGCTGCGGCACCCAGTCCTGCGTCAAAGCGGTGATGCTGGTGGGCACCCCGGCGCTGTGGTGGCTGGCGGTGCCGGTGCTCGCCTACGCGGCGTGGCGGATGCTGGTGCGCCGCGACTGGCGCTACGCGGCGGTGCTGACCGGCTACTGCGCCGGTTTCCTGCCGTGGTTCGTCGACATCGACCGGCAGATGTACTTCTTCTACGCCGCGGTGATGGCGCCGTTCCTGGTGATGACGGTCGCGTTGATCTGCGGCGACATCCTGCATCGGCCGCGGCGCAGCCCGGAGGCGCAGACCCTGGCGCAGGTGGTGGTGTGCTGCTACGTCGCGGCGGTGCTGACCAACTTCGCGTGGCTGTATCCGGTGTTGACCGGCACCCCGATCGCGCCGAGCACCTGGAACATGGAGATCTGGTTGCCGAGCTGGCGCTGACCCCGCACAATCGAATGTTTGTGCGATACGCTGCGGGGGTGGCGGTAGCGGTGCAGGGCTCGCTGTTCGAGCACCACGAACGTCGGCGACTCGGCGCCGGCGCCTGGATCGACGTGCGGGCCGGCTGGACCGACGACGCCGACGCGCTGGTGGCCGCCCTGCCCGAGGCGGTGGCCTGGCGCGGCGAACGTCGGCGCATGTACGACCGGGTGCTCGACGTGCCGCGCCTGGTGGCCTACTACGACCTGACCGTCGAGGCCCCGCCCCATCCGCTGATCGCCCGGTTGCGCCGCCGGCTCAACGACATCTACGCCGGGGAACTCGGCGAGCCGTTCACCACGGTGGGGCTGTGCCTGTACCGCGACGGCAACGACAGCGTCGCCTGGCACGGCGACACCCTCGGGCGGGGCCGCCGCGAGGACACCATGGTCGCCATCGTCAGTCTCGGTGCGACCCGGACGTTCGCGCTGCGTCCCCGCGGTGGCGGCGCATCGCTGCGGCTGCCGCAGCACCACGGCGACCTGCTGGTGATGGGCGGGTCCTGCCAGCGCACCTTCGAGCACGCGATCCCGAAGACCGCCGCGCCGAGCGGCCCGCGGATCAGCATCCAGTTCCGGCCCCGCGGGGTGCGCTGATCAGCCGGTGATCGCGGCGACCGCGTGGGTGAGCAACTCCTTGGCCCGGTCGATGTCGACGTCGGCGACCGGCTGGTTGGGGATCACCAGCGGGTTGGCGGTGACGATCACCTGATAGGTGCCGAAGTGCGCGGAGTAGTCGTAGAGCTCCCCGGTGCGGGTCTTGCCCCGCATGGAGGCCTGCAGGATCCGGTGCACGCCGAGGGTTTTGGTGCCCTTGATGTGGGGGGCATCGACGGCTTCGATCACCCCGCGCAGCCCCTTGCCGGCGAAACCGACCTTCTTGCAGCCGTGGCTGGGTTCGCGGAACGGCACCGGCTCGGAGGTCTCCAACGCGATGACGATGAACCGGTTGCCCTGGCCCTCGGCGGTGACCGCGGCCATGTTGCCCTCGACGCCGTCGGGCACCTTCTGGCCGACGGCGAAGTCCTCACACGCCGACGGTTCGAAGTTCAGCCCCTCGGGCAGTTTGCGTTCGGCGAGCAGTTTGGGGTCGATGCCAGTTTTGGCGATGTCCTTGACCTCGTAGCCGGGACCGAAATCGCCTTTGAGGTCGACGATTTTGCCGATGTCGGCGCTGGTGAGCTCCGGCTCGCTGCGCCACGAGCAGGCCGTCAGCCAGCACGCGGCGATCATCACCCACACCCCCGACCGCTTCAGCATCGTGACAATCTACCCAACCGCACCGGGTTCACCGCGCAATTCGGCGACCGCGGCGACGAGCAGGTCGGCGGCGAAGCCCGCCGGAAGCGGCGGCGCCGGTGAGCCCGGGTCGATCACCGCCGCGGTGATCACCCGGTACCCGTCGACGTCGGCCAGGTAGGTCTCGGCGTGCGTGTCGATCTCCCCACCGCCCTCGACCAGGGTGCGGCCCTGGCTGGTCAGCCCGACGGTGCGCGCCCCCTCCACCGCCGGCGCATCGATCACGCGCACGTCGACGTCGGTGCGCGCGAACGTCACCGTGAACGTCGCGCACTGTTCGGTCAGTGCCGGGTCGAGGGCGGGCGCGGCGGCGACGACGGCGTAGAGGATCCCGCCCGGCCCGGAGCCGAAGATCCCGGTCCCGGCGTCGGGGTCCTCGGCCGGCGGGTCGATCAGGGCTGCGCACACCGGCGGGTCGGTGCGTGCGTCGGGCCCCAGGCCCCAGATCTGGGCGGGCGAGGTTTTGCGGCTCTACGCCACCAACCTGGGTCTGCGGGTTCTGATCCGTGATGGTTGTTGATTGTGGAGTATCCGGCCGTGGTTG
>NZ_NCXO01000067.1 GCF_002104795.1 Mycolicibacillus koreensis | reverse complement strand
ACCGGTCTCGGCCGGTTGACCCCCATCGAATTCGAAGCAATCATGACCCCACCGGCCAGTCAGGCCGCGTGACCAAACTGTCACCTATTCGTGCAGCAGACCCCAGCTTGTTGCCCTCGGCGAGCTTGCGGATGATCTGATCCGGCGTATGCCGCCGGCGCTTGTTCGATGCCATGTCGTTGATTGATTCTTCCTGCCCGAACACTCGGGCAACAGAGTCCCACAACGACTGGACCACTACAGGGGGCCCACCTCACGGCGACGAACGCTGTGTCAACCTAGCCGACGGAGGCGAGCGCGTCCGAATGAGCGGAGGTGTGCAGGTCGGCGTGACCCGATCAGCCGATCCGACGAAGTCGAGTCCGACGCGTAAAGGCACGCTCGGCCACAGCGACCGCCAGACGGACGAGGGCGGCGTGGCCCTACCGCGTGGCGCCCGGTTTCTCGTCGTGGCCGCCGAATTTTTTGCGCATCGCCGCGACTGCCTTGTCGGCGAACTCGTTGAGGTTGCGGGACGCGAATCGTGAACCAAGCGCGGCGGTGATCACCGGGGCAGGCACCCCCTCCTCGATGGCAGCAATCGCCGTCCACCGGCCCTCGCCGGAATCGGACACCCACCCCTCGAACGCACTGAGATCCGGCGATTCGACCAGGGCTGCGGCGGTCAGATCGACCAACCAGGAGCCGATCACGCTGCCGCGCCGCCACACCTCGGCGATCGCCGGCAGATCCAGGACGTAGCGGTAAAACTCCGGGTGGGTCATCGGTGCGGTCTCGGCATCCTCGCTAACCGTCTCGGTGACCCCGATGTCGGCGCGGTGCAAGATGTTCAGACCCTCCGAGACCGCGGCCATCATCCCGTACTCGATCCCATTGTGCACCATCTTCACGAAGTGTCCGGCACCGCTGGGTCCGCAGTGTAGGTAGCCTTTCTCCTCGGGAGCCACCTCGCCGTCCCGGCCCTTGGTGCGCTCAGCGGCCAGCACGCCCGGCGCCAACGCCTCGAAGATCGGTTCCGCCGCAGCGTACGCGGACCGGTCGCCACCGATCATCAGGCTGAAGCCTCGTGCAAGCCCCCACACCCCACCGCTGGTTCCGCAGTCCAGCATCCGAATACCTTTCCCGGCAAGCTCTTCGGCATGCCGGACAGCATCACGGTAGTAGGAGTTGCCGCCGTCGATGACGATGTCGCCCCCTTCGAGGAGCCCGGCCAACTCGGCGATCACCGAGTGGGTGATCACGCCGGCCGGCACCATCACCCACACGACCCGCGGGGCTACCAGCTTCGACGCTAGTTCGGCGATGGACTCCGTCCCGACCGCACCCGCGGAAACCAGCGTCTCCACCGCGACAGTGTCGCGGTCATAGACGACACAGTCGTGCCCGGCGCACAACACCCGACGTACCAGGTTCGCCCCCATCCGGCCCAGACCGATCATGCCCAGCTGCATTCGCATCCCTCCTTGTTATGGACCAGTTGCGGACCGGTCTCGAATACTTATCCGCGTCAGAGCAATCCGGTTCCAGCGCACCAGCTTCTCCGCCGCCACACCACAGGTGCGGGTGGCGCTGTTCCGCCTGCGAATTCTCCAGAAGCCGTTAATCGGTGAGATTTCCTCCGACGCATCCCGGCAGATGTCCGATTGAGGCCGGTGGCGAGCCTCAACCGTTCACCTGTTAATCCGACACGTTCGGAATTTCAAAAACCGCGCCTTTGGCACCATCGCCCTGCGCGACCGCCCCGTCCTCTTCAGCCAGCGCTACATGCGGCTAGCCAACACGAGATCACCCACGTGCGACTTCCACCATCTCGAAATCGGACTTGGCCGCTCCACAGTCCGGGCAGACCCAGTCGTCAGGGATGGCGTCCCAGCGGGTGCCGGGTGCGAGACCATCCTCGGGCCAGCCCACAGCCTCGTCGTACTCGAATCCGCATTGCATGCACCTGAACAGCTTGTAGGCACTCACTGCCGTTTGCTCCTAACCTCGTGGCGATTGCGATTTCCTGTCTGCATGAAGGGCGCCGTCACTGCGGCGGGTAGCTCGGCGGCGGGTACACACCGCGCAAAATCCAAGCGAACCAATCGACCCCGAACTCGATCTCGTCACTGCCGTCGTAGTCAGGGGTGGGACCGATGGGAAGATTCGCTGATGCGTCAGGCGACGGCGCCGCGACGTCCTTCTCCCCTACCTCATCTCGCTCGGGTTGCCCATAGACGGCAACCACGACCGTACGGTCCATGCTGTTTTCTGACCACACACCGATCTGGGTGTTGGCGCAGTTGGACATGACCGCGAAATCCGTCGGATTGTGATACCACCGGTTGATCAGGTCAACACCGCTGATCGCGTTGGCAGGGTGGATCGCAACTGTTTCCGCCACCTGACCGTGAAAGCCGGCTGCGTTGGCGCGTTCTTGCGGCCCGGAACCGTCGGAGCCAACGTCGCCGTCGAGGTTTCGGTTGTTCATCAGATCCCTCGTGTGCCACTCGGCGGCGAGTTGCAGCTGCGGGTTGATCCTGACGTCGTTGGTGCAGCCCGCTTGTTGCTGCATGGTGTAGACGTTTGCGACCACACCGTCATTGAGTCGCTTGTTATCGCCGCGAGCAGCTGGCGCACCCGCCAACAGACCGAGACCCACGACAGCCGAAAGAGTTATGACCGTTCGCCAGGACAACATGTCACCCTCCTGCTTGTCCGGTCGCGCTAGGCAATTGACGATGGTGTGCTGCAGAGTTGCGCAACTGCCAGATCAGGTCGGGGCACAGTTCGTTGACCGCCTGCGATATCAGGTACGTGGCCTGATAATCATCCGAGGTGGCGAAGTCGACCTTCACTTCGTTCATCACCTCGGTATAGCCACGGCCTTCAGCTACTTTGTCGCAGATGCCGTATCCATAAGCCAAAGCTGCGTCGGCATCAGCGAAGTTGTAGCCGGGCCGCATCGTCACTCCGACTAGATAAGCCAACGCGTCGGCCTGGGCGCGGGGTGCCACCACAACCGCCGCGACACCAGCCAATACCTCCACAACTACGCCAACACAGGCCAACGATAGGGATATGCGGCGAAATGGGTGCCGAATCATGGCCGGCTCAGACCGGCTCGAACTCGGAAATCAGCCATCGGTCATCGACTTTGTCGAGGGCGACTCGAACCCTGGACGCGGTATCGGTCGGTGCGTCTTGGCCGACGATGACGGTCTGATTCACAAAGAGCAGAACGACGGCGTGGCTGCCGGTCACCGATACCAATGCCGCACCGGGAACGGTGGCCACCGCGGAGATTTGTTTCTGCTTTGCCCCCGGGATCACCACTTCCTGGGTCAACTCCGTATAAGAGTCTAAAAAGGTGCCAGTTAACCGGCTGCGCGCGGCGTCGAGATCGCTCTCCACCGTGTCAGGCTGGTAGGACAACAGCGCAATCGTTGCCTCGGTCGCGGCCTCCGTGGCTTCCACACCAGACCGGTGGGCTTCACCGGTCGAAATTGCTTGCCATTTAGCAAATCCCACTGTCAACGCCAGGAGGAGCACCACGCCGGGCAGAACGGCATAGGCAATCACCGTCGGCCAGCCGACCGACCACCTCAACGGCCACAGTCGGTACCGACGAATCGACAGGTCGACTTCCGTGGTCGCCTCGGCGACATCGACCGCGTCTCCCTTCTCTTCCTTCACGACAGCTAGCGGCGTCTCTTCGGCGGTCGAATTGTCCACCGTCTCTGTCTTTTTTGGCTCACCGCCCAGGAGTACGCTTGAGAACCTCATGCCACAAACTCCACGTTCGAGACCTTCACCTGGTCATCAACTTTTTGGACCGTGAGACGCATCCGCCATGCTCGCGGGGTCTGCTCAGGAGCGGCCGCATTCACCGTCTCCACATTCACCGCCACCAACACCTGTGCGCCGTCAGGGGTCTCCGACTCCAGACCGGCTTCGGCGATCGTCCCGGTGGTGGTCGCTTGAGCTTGCCTGACGATGTCGATGAACGATTGGGATCGTTCTGCGAAGTCGTCATAGAAAGGACCCGTAGCGCTGTCCAGAATACGTTCTACGTCGGTGTCAGCGTGCTGCCAGTCGATTGTCGTCAGGTTCAATGCTCCTTGCCGAGCTACCTGCAGAAATTGACTTCGCTGAACCTGCGCCTGGTGGACTTGGTAGGCGTGCCATCCCCACCATCCGGCCAATCCCGACAAGGCAACGATCACAGCCAGGACCACCAGCATCACCCGCTGCGGCACCGACAGAGGTCTTCTCGTCTGCACGACGGCAGCACCGGCGGGGTCTGCATCGGACTCGACAGCCTCGACGTCGTCGGCCTTCTTGGGTTCGACAGTTGCGACGTCCTCCGTCTCTTCGGCTTCAATGCTGTCCTCGGCCTCCACGACTTCCTTGACGTCGCGTTCCTGGATCAGTTCGGGACCTGTCGCTAATCGCATACTGCCCTCCGTTCCTCGTAGTCGATGCGGATATGGGCCGATTAGCTGCCTGGCGGCAGCAACATCGCTTCCCATGTCAAGTCTTTCGGCGCAGTTTCGGCTAAATCCGATTGCGTGTACTGACGCCCATCGGGCCCGATATAGCTACCTGTGGCCGGGTCGTATTCGACGACCGCTATCGGTGGCGGCGGGTCGCTGGGACCGGCTTCCGGCGATGCTTCGGGAGGCAGCTGCGGGATGTCCTGACCGGTGATGGTCGCATTGGGGTCGCCCTTCCAATTGAAGCCGTCGTTAAGCGGCACGTACGCTTCGTCGCTTTCACACATCTTCACGGTGGGCGCCCGCTTGCCTGGCACGGTTGCGCACGGGAGGTTGCGGGCACCACGCACTGCGATTGGCGAGTCTTGCGGCACTCGGCAGTACAGGTCGCCCGGCGGGAGGTCCGGGTAGTCCTCGAAGGACGGGCTTCGCTGCTGCTGAGCGGGCAAGTACCCGGTTGTGCACGACGGCGGCAGGTTGAGGTTGAGGTTGAAGCTCAGGTAGATGCCTCTGTAGTCCTGTTTAGTGTTCACCTGAGCGATGATCGCGCCAGCTTCGACGGCGATGAGTTGCGGAGCCAACACGAGAATCTGTTCAATCGAATGCTGGTAGGTAAGTGCAACATTGCTGACGCTTGCCAGGTTGGCAAGCAGGATGGGCAAGGTGGGCTGCACCCGTTCGATCAGTTGGCGCACCTCCCCCAGCGCCGGCCCGCCCTGGTCGACGATCCCGGCGACCGCCGCTTCGTGGTCCTGTAATTCCTTGGTAACCGTGGCCAGGTTGGCAGCCCAGCCCGCAATGGAATCGGAGGTCTCTGTCTGTGAGTCGAGGACCGTCTTGGATTCGTCGATCAGCGCGATCAGCGGGTCAAGGTTCTTCCGTGCATCGGTTGTCAGCTTCGACCCGCCTCTGACAATCTTGGACAGCTCCGGGCCGAGACCCCCCACCGCGATATAGGACTCATCGATGACTGTGCTGACGTTGTCATGGGGTACAGCGCGCAGACCGCCGACCAAACCGTCGAGAACGGTGTTGATGTCAGGCGGCACAGAAGTGTCGTCCAGTGAGATCACGTCGCCGTTCTCCAATGGTGCCGCGGTGTCGCTGCGTGGCAGCAACTCGACATACTGTTCGCCGATAGCTGACTGGCTGTGCACCTCCGCCTTGAGGTCGGATGGGATATCGATACCGGATTGCAGCGACAGGACCGCTTCTACACCGGTATCGGTCAACTCCACTGACTGCACTCTGCCTACGGTGACCCCGCGATAGGTTACGTTGCCGGAACCATACAACCCGCCTGTCTCAGACAATTCCATCCGGACTGTATAGCGTCCCACCCCGAAAAGCGTTGCGGGCAAATCCATAAACTGCACCGCCATCACCCCGATCGCGGTCAACGCGACAACGATGAAGAGGAACAGCTTGCGCCTCATTTCGCGGCTGAGATACACGTCAGCGCCCCTGATCCCAGTTATACGGAATAGCAAGCGGATTACCCTGATTGAACGGACCGCCGGCTAGGCACGGACTGGGGAACTGGCCGATCGTACGACCCCACTGCAACTCGAGCTCAGTCAGATTGCACTCAAATCGGGACCCAGTGAAGATCCCCGCGTCGATCCGGCTGAGGGTCAGGTCCACGACGGCCGTCAGATTCGCGTGATCACCGCGTTGCCATTTTTCGATCGTTTCGTTCGGGAAGGGATAGGTGGGAATGAGACCGAGCGCTCGGGTCAGGCTGGGTCCGGCGTTGGCCAAAGACTCCAACACGGGCCCGATTTGCTCCAATTCCTTGACCAGATTCACCTTGGTCTTGTTGACCGTGTCGACGGTCAGCGCGCTGAATTTACCCAATTGGTCGGCCGCCTCGACGAGGTTCCCCCGTTCGTCGTTGAGCACGGCGAGCGCCTCAGGAATAATCTTGATCGCCCGATCCAGGACGGGTTGTTGCTCAGCGAACTTTCCTACCAGCCGGTTGACACTCTCGGCCGCAGCGATGATGTCATCAGTCTGGTCGCTGACGTTCGCAGTGAAGATTTTCAGCTGTTCGACTAGGTCACGGACCTCATCCTCGCGGCCGTCGAAAGCGGTGCTGAGCGCCTCGGTAATGTCCTGAATTTGGCCCAACCCACCGCCGTTGAGCACCAACGACAGCGCCGCCAGTGTCTGTTCGAGGGTCGGATAGGCATCCGCGCGAGACAACGGGATGACCGAGCCGTCGCGCAACTCGCCCTTCGGCGGTTCATTCCTTGGTGGCGCAAGCTCGATATGCAATGCGCCCAACAGGGTGGCCTGACCAATCGTTGCGGTCGCATTGGCGGGCAGGTCGACGCTCTGGTCGAGGCTCATCGTCAACAAAGCATGCCAGCCCTGGCGTTCAATTTTCGTCACATGCCCGACGGTCACGTCGCCGACACGAACCCGCGAATTCTCCTGGAGATTTCGAACATCGGCCATTTGCGCCTGGACCGCGAAGGACCCCGATCCGCTGCCCGGCAAACCAGGTAGCGGCAAGCTGTTGAGCCCCCGCCAGCCACAACCAGACAGGCTGACCATCAGCATGATCGTCACCAGCCAGGTTGCGCCGGGCCGCGATCTGGTCAACTTCATCTGTCCGCTCCTTGCTGGACCATGATGCCGGGTAAACCGGCGGCAGGATCGGTGGCGACTGTCTCAGCGGGCAGTGGCTCTACCGGCTGTTGCGGCGGAGTCGGCGATGAATCATCGGCCGGCGGAACGAAATCGGGACGCATCCAGTCCTCACTGTATGTGACCTCGTTGGGTCTGGCCTGTGCGCCGACAAAGAGGTTCTCTCCGATCGGTAAGAAGTTGTACTGACGGTTCTTTACGATCGGCGCCAAATACTGGGTGCACAGTTTCGCCGCCTGTTCCGCTCCCAAGCGGGAGGCGGCCTGTACCGCACCGCACAGGAAGGAAACCGGGTTTGCGAAATTGTTCAGCATCAACACGCCGGTCAGCGAACCATTGGCGGGTTCGTAGATGTTGTTGAAATCCACCATTGCCGTCGGCAAGACATGTAGCACCTGTTCGACGTCGCCAAGGCTCTCGACTAGGGCGGTGGTGATCGACGTCAGCCTGTCCGATGCGAGACCGACCGCCTCCCTGTTGTCGGCTACAAAGCTGCCGACATCGGCGATGACTGCATTCAGGTCAGTGACCGCTTGAGCAACCTCGTTCGGGTCGTCGGCCAGAACTGCTGACACCGTAGCCAGGTTCTGATTCAACTGCTTGAGCAAATCACTGCTGTCATGCAGTGCCGACACGAGTGTTGACAGGTTCTTCACCGTGGAGAAGATGTCGTCGCTGTGGTCACCGAGCGCTGACACCGCGGTCGACAGCTTGATGATCGTGTCACGAATGTTGGCGCCCTGCCCCCGCAGGTTCTCCGCGGCGCTGTCGATCACCGCTCCCAGCGTGCTCACCCCGCCGGGTTCGGTCGGCTGCAACATCTCTGTGAGGCGCTGGATTTGCGCCCGCATGTCATCCCATTCGATCGGGACCGCGGTGCGCTCCTGGGGGATGACCGCACCGCTTTGCATCGTGGGCCCGCCAGTGTAGGCCGGCGTCAACTGCAACGCTCTGCCGCTCACCAGCTGTGGAGACAAGATGACGGCCTTGGCGTCCGCCGGGACCGCGTATTTGCGATCGAACCAGAATGAAATCTTGACCCGCCGCGGCTGTGGTTCGATCTTGTCGATCCTGCCGACACGTACGCCCAGGATTCGGACGTCATCTCCCGGGTACAGGCCGGTGCTGTTATCGAAGTAGCCGACCACCGGAACGCGGGTGATCCGATCTGTCGTCGGTAGGGCGACGAACAGCGCGCCGACCAGGACCAACGAGAGAACTCCCGCCAGAACAACGCGGGCGTGCCGCTGCGCGGCCGTCCGAACCTCTCTCAACCGGGCCATCATCGTTGCCCGTCCGGTGGTACTTCTCCCGGCGCCGGCACGTAGACGGGTGAGGGTGTCGGTTCGGGGATGGATGCCACCTCCGGAGGGAGGGCGGGTGGTCCAGGTGGCGGGCCTCCTGGAGGCGGGGCCGGCGGCTCTGGCCGATAGGGGTAGCGACCCGGAGATTGCGCAGGCAGACCGGGGTCGGCATTTCCGGTGATCGCGTCGGGAAGGTTCAACCGCGGCTCACCACCCTGGCCGGTCCGCGGATAGGGCACAGGCAGCGGAGGAGTCCCTGGCTGGCCGACTTGCGGGTCGCTCAGTTGCGAGGGCAGCAGCGTAGCGGGGTCCAGTCCCAGGTCGGAGAAGGCAGCGTCGACAAACGGCTGGACGAACTGCCCCGGCAGAAGATTGACCACATAGGCCTTGAAGAACGGCCCCGAGGCCACCGTCTCACCGAGCCTCATCGCGTACGCGCCGAGCCCTTTAATCGCTTCTTGGACACGCTCCTTGCGATTGTCAACAATCGCGAGAACGCCGTTGAGCTTGTCCAGCGTCGGGCGCAGTTGCTGACGGTTTTCGGCGATGAACGCCTTTAATTGCCGTGACAGCGCCGAAATATTTCCCGCGAGCCGCCCTAACGCGGCGCTTTCCCTCCTCAACTGCGCCAAAAGTGCGTTGGTGTCCCGTACCAGACCGACCACCTGGTCGGTGCGCTTGGACAGCACCCCCGTCGCCTTCGCCGCGTTGTCCAACAGGCTGCGCAGCTCGGTGTCGCGTTCGGCGATTATCTCCGAGAATCTCCCGACACCCTGAACCGCATCTTTGAGAGCTGGCGGGGTATCGGAGAAGACGTCGGCCACGGTGCCAAGCGCGTCGGACAGCTGATCGGTGTCCAACCCGCTGATCTTGGCGGTCAAGTCGCCCAGGGCGTCGGGTAGTTGGTACGGAGATACCGTCCGGTCGATCGGGATCGGACCAGCCAACGGCCGGTCGCCGTTGGGCACAACATCGATCATCTTGGTGCCCAGCAACCCCTTGGTTTTGATCGAGGCCGTGCTCTGGTCGCCCAACCGAACGTTGCCGCCGATGTTGAATTTGACCAGAACTCTCGGCCCGTCCAGAGAAATGCTGGTCACCTTCCCGACGGGGAAGCCGGAGACCTCCACACCGGCACCGGTGAACAGACCCCCGGCATCGGCAAAATAGCCGGAGTATTCCCGCCCGTGTTTGAAGAACGGCAGTTTTTGGTTGAACAGCGCGGCCGCCACGATTCCCCCGATCAGCAAGATGCCAACGACGCCCAGCCTGAAATGATCGCGTTCCGCGAACGGCTTCATCACCCGCATCCGTTGAACAAGCGATGTCATTTGGGCGCGCACCTTCCCGTGCTCTGGCCGGCCACCTTCGTGTACACAGGCTGACCGCCCTTGCCGTTGAGTTTGATGATCACGTCACAGAAATAGAAGCTGTAGTAATCGCCGTAGATCGCTTGACGGTTCAGCGCCCGGTACTTGTCGGGCAGCACCTCCAGCAAGTTGTCAAAGTACTCCTCATCGGCCAGCACCTGCGCCGCAGTGCGATCGGTTTCATAGACCACCTTCTGAACCGGTTCGCGCGCCTGGGTCAATAGGTCGGCGATCGAACCGGCGGCGGCGTTCGTGTAGGCCACGGCGTTAGAGATGTCGTTCTTGCGTTCCGCAAGCGCCTGGACCAACTCCGAAAGCGAGACCACTGCTTTATCGAGTTGATCGGTCTGGCCACCGACCGTCCCCAACACCCCGTCAAGGTTGTCGATGAGTTGCCCGATCAAAAGATCACGATCGGCCAGAGTGTCGGTCACCGTGGCGGCTTGTTCCAGAACCAGCGCGATAGCGGGTCCTTGGCCTTGGAGCGTGGTGACCAACTGGCCGCTCAGCGCGTTGATCTGGTCGGGATTGAACCCGCGGAGCAGGGGACGGAAGCCTCCCATCACCGAATCCAGATCCAGCGCTGGCTTCGTGCGGGACACCGGAATCGTGTCGCCGGGCGCGAGCGTCCGGAGGTCTCCGGCCCCCTCCTCAAGCGCCAGATAGCGACCGCCGATCAAATCGTCATAGCGGATCTCGGCCCGGGTACCCTCGGTCAGAACCGCAGAAGCTTCGGCCTCGAATTCAACCCGCACCGTTGCGTCCTCGTTGACGACGATGCTCTTAACCTTGCCGACCTCCACCCCGGCGATTCGGACGAAGTTGCCTTCCTTCAGGTTGGACACATTGGTGAATTCGGCGTTGTAGGTCTTGCCGTCACCGAACCGAACCTGAGCGAAAACCACCATCAAGGCGAACGTGCCGCACAGGCAGGCGGTCACGAAGACGCCAACCCGAACAATGACGCCCGTCAGGTCCTTTCGCATCAACTTCCCCTCCTTTCACGGGTACCTAGGTGGCTTATGTCAGATCGGTTGCGGTCACGGTGGGGACGCCTGACCGGAATCGGCCGGCGGCACCCCTGGCCACAGTGGCACCCCGCCGGGGCCGTACAGCGGCGCACCGTAGGGAGGTGCGCCCGGGTAAGGCTCCGGACCGACCGCCGGCCCAGGGATGCACTGACGGATGCTGGGCGGTTCGGGCACGGCGCGAGTCACCGGAAGGTAATCCGCCCAGCACGGTTGCCCGATGCCGGGATTGGGTCGGATGTCGACGCCCGTCCCCCACCCGGTGTCGGTAATCAGTTGGCGCACCGGGAAGTTCTTGGTGGGGTCCGGCAACGAGCCGCACCCGGGTTGGCCGCCGGGCCCGCCCTTGGCGGCAACAACCGGCAGGTTTTCCGGATACTTGTAGGGGTCGTTACCGAGAAGCAGCGCTACGTCGAGGATCAGCGAACGACCGTCGGCGCCCCACACCGACGACATCGAGTTATCGAGGACCCACGTTGCGCCTTGGAGCGTGCAGGTGTACACCGGGTTGTACTTGAGCAGCAGGTTCGTGGTGGGTTCGAGAGTGTTCACAGTTTCGACCAAGCTGTCCTTGCTCGCCGCAAGAAGGCTCGTCCCGGCGCTCGAGAGTCCGACGGTGTTCAGCAACAAGCTGTCCAGCGAGTCCGAGTGGTTCACGATGGTCTCGCTGGTGGTGCTGACGGCGTCGAGAATCGTCAGGATATCCGGCGCGGCCGCGTCGTAGGTGTCGCCGAAGTTCTTCATTGCCTGCCAATCCGCGCGAACGGTCTCGCTTCGTTCGTTGAGCGCCAGCAGGACCTGATGGAGATCGGTGACGGCTTCGCCGATCTGCTCGCCCTGCCCACGTAGCCCATCGGCTACCGCGGTCAAGACAGCGTTCAGTTTGGCCGGGTCGACCATCTCGAGCAGATCGGCGACGCTTTTCAGGACAGTGTTGACCTCGGCGGTGACATTGCTGGAATGCAATACCGCGCCGGCAGCCAATCGGTCCGAGCTCGGCTCGGGGGGCGGGATCAGATCAACGAACTTGGCGCCAAATGCGGTGAGGACGCTGATTCTTGCCTCGACGTTTGCCGGGATCTTCCCGATTTGGCCCGGTTCGATCTGCAGTTGAAGAGCAACGGCGTCATGGCCGGAATCCGCCTTACCGACGCGACCCACCTGCACGCCGCGCATCTTGACCATTGCGCCGATCTCCATCACCAGACCCGATCGGTCCGACACCAGCGTCACCGGCACATAGGACTGAAAGGTGCCGCGGAAAAACGCCGTTGTCACGAGGAGGAACAAGCCGATAGTCGTCAGGAGAATGACCGTCCACACCGCGCTGTGGATCCGATCGAGGCCATGTCCATTTTTCATCGTGCTAGCCGGCCAATCGGATGTTGCCGTCTTGCCCGTAGACAGCAAGAACCATCATGACAATGGCGAGCGAGGCTACCGACATGGAAGTTCGCACTGCGACCCCGACGGCATCACCCACACCCGCCGGCCCGCCTGCCGCATGGTATCCGCGAAAGGTGTGAATCAGCATGATTATCAGAGTCACAGCAACGATCTCGGAGAGTGACCAGACCAGGTCGGCGGTGTGGAGAAACGTATTGAAGTAATGGTCATAAACGCCGGAGCCTTGACCATAGATGGCAGTCGTGCCGATACGAGCTGCCCCATAAGCAGTGAACAACCCCACACACCACAGCGGGATCACCACGATCACGCCGGCGACAACCCGGGTGCTGGTCAAGTAGGCAACGGCGCGGATACCCATCACCTCGAGGGCGTCGATCTCCTCGTTGATCCGCATCGCGCCCAGTTCAGCGGTAGCGCCCGCGCCGATCGTCGCAGCCAGAGCGACTGTAATGGTCCCCAATTGAATGACGCGCGGATTAAAGAAGGCCGACGCTGCCCCAGTCAGCGCTTCCACCCCGACAGCTTGGAACTGGTTGTAGCCTTGGACCGCAACCAAAGCGCCGGTAGTCAGTGTCAGCATCCCGATGATCACGACCGATCCGCCGATCACTGCGAGCGCCCCGACCCCCAACCCCATTTGGGCGATTAGGCGCAGTATCTCCGCTCGGTACCGAACAACCGCGTGGGGAATGGAACTGAGGGTGGCGACGTAGAACCGGGTCCGGTCACCGGTCCGGTTCCACTTCCCCACAAGCATACTCAACGCGTGCTGCGCCCGAGGTCGGAGCACACTCGGAGCGGTCGTCCTCATCAGTTGCTCACCTCACGAGATCGTAAATTGGACGCCGACAGCGGTTACAAGAATGTTGATCATGAACAAGACGAGAAAGCAGAACACAACTGTTTCGTTGACAGCGATACCTACGTTGGACGGACCGCCCCTCACGGAAATTCCCTTGTAGCAGGCGATCAGACCGGAGCACACGCCGAAAAGCGTCGCTTTGATCAACGTCACGATGACGTCATCCAGTCCGGTTAGCAACGTCATACCTTCAACAAAGGCCCCTGCTGAGACATGCAGGTAATAGACCGAGAGAAAGTAGGCACCGACCAGGCCCACGATGACGACCTGCGAAACGATCAGCAGCGAAACCAAGGTGGCGGCCAGCACTCTCGGTACCACCAACGCTCGGATCGGATCGACACCCATCACCCGTTGGGCATCGATTTCTTCACGGATGGTCCGGGCGCCCAGATCCGCACACATCGCCGTAGCGCCGGCACCGGAAACGACGATCACGGTCGCCAACGGAGCGATTTGGGAGACAGCGAAGAATGCACTACCGGTGCCGGAGAAATCCGCAGCACCGAACTGGCCAAGCAAGATGTTGAACAGGAATCCGCTGATAACGGCGTACGGTAGCGCCAGCAACAGTGCCGGCACCATCGAGACGCGCGCCACGAACCACACCTGGTTCACAAATTCTGCCCAGGCGAAAGGCGGGGTGAAGATCGCCACGAAAGTGTCCAACGACATCCCGAAGAATCCGCCCAGACCGCGAATCGGCTTGGCAATCAGGTTCGCCGACATCACCACTCCGAGGGCCCCCCAACGCCGCCTTCAGATGACCTCACCACAGCCACCGTCGGCCGACACGTCACATCTGTCAGGGACACACTTCGGAACGCTATCGAGCGGCGGGTGGCCGGTCTAGACGTCAAAGGGAAGACTTTGATACCCCTTTTGAGGCTACGGCGGCCGGTGGACGGCGTCGTCGACGTCCTCGACCAGCTCGCCCACATCCAAGGGCGCCGCACTACGTGCCGTTCGACCATGGGCCCGAGTTCATCGCCCGCGCGGTCAACGACTGGTGCCGGTTCAACGGTCAGCTGCGCGACGAGCTCCTCAACTCTTGGCGCTTCGACACCCTCCTGGAAGCCCGGGTGATCATCGATGATTGGAGGATCGACTACAACGCCAACCGACCGCATTCGGCCCGTCGCGGAGTCAGCCCGACCGATCGCCCTACAGTGCGACCACGACCCACCAATCCCAAGCCGCATAGCGACTGGACCACCAAACGGGTCCCTCAGTCGAGCACTGCTCGAACCGTGTCGTGCGCGCATTTCGTGTTCGTACCGATGATGCCTTTTGGGCTGCACTTGATCTATCCGGTGACGTAACCACCGGGCATCTCGCATACCGGCTGCCGACATTGGGAACGATGAGGGGGACCCGTTTGGTGGTCCAGTCGTTATGCGACTTTCGGTTGGTGGGTCGTGGCCCACTGTAGGGCAAACTCGG
>NZ_NCXO01000066.1 GCF_002104795.1 Mycolicibacillus koreensis | reverse complement strand
CGCCCGCCCCGCCGACCCCGCCGCCGCTGGGCGGCGTCGAGACCATCGGTCTGGCCGTCGGCGGTGGCGACGGCGGACCCACCCTGGGCCCGGCGGCGCGGGTGGGGGCCGCGGCGCGCGCACCGGCCGCCAGCAGTTGTGTGTCCTCGGCCGCCGCGGCGGCCGCGTCCGCGGCGCGGCGTCGCGCGCGCGGCCAGCGCCGCTCGGCCGGGCGCGCGCCCGGGCGCGGACACGAATACATGACGATGTCGGAGGCCGAGACGGTCGAGGCGTCGGAGCCGAGCACCGTGGCCGCCTCCGGGCGCGGCGCCGGCGAGGTGGGGTTCGCCGGAACCGCCACCGCCACCGCCACGTCGGCGTCGGCGGCGCGCGCCGCGGGCCTGGCCACGATGAGCGCCACCGGAGCCGACGACGCCGCCGCGCGCACCCCGATGCTGCCCGGCAGCTGGGACAGCGACGCGCGCGAGGAGACCGGCCGGCCGTAGTGGCGGGTCAGCCGTGCGCGGCGATGTCCTCGAGCACGGCGAACATCGTGCGGGTCGGCACCCCGCTGCCCCCCTTGGGCGTGTAGCCCCACGGGCTGCCGGTGTTGTAGGCCGGCCCGGCCACGTCGATGTGCGCCCAGTCGACGCCGTCGGCGACGAACTCGCGCAGGTACACCCCGGCCACCGCCATCCCGGCGAAGCGTTGACCGCTGACGTTGGCCAGGTCGGCCACCGTCGATTTCAGCTCTTCGCGCAGTTCGTCGGGCAGCGGCATCGGCCAGCCGTTCTCCCCGACCGCCTGGGAGATCGCCGCGACCCGGTCGCGGAACTCCTCGCTGCCCATCACCCCGGGGGTGCGGGTGCCCAGCGCCACCGTCTGCGCACCGGTCAACGTGGCGGTCTCGATCAGATAGTCCGGATCGTCCTCACAGGCGCGCACGATCGCGTCGGCGAGGATCAGCCGCCCCTCGGCGTCGGTGTTGAGGACTTCCACGGTGGTGCCGCCGTACTGGGTGAGCACGTCACCGGGTCGCTGCGCGGTCGACGACGGCATGTTCTCGGCCATCGGCACGGTGGCGATCACGTCGATCGGCAACTGCAGGCGCGCGGCGAGCACCACGGTCGCCACGACCGCGGCCGCCCCGCCCATGTCGGAGGTCATGTGGTGCATCCCGGCGGCCGGTTTGATCGAGATGCCGCCGGTGTCGAACGTGACGCCCTTGCCCACCAGCGCCACCGTCTTGGCCTTCTTGGGATGCTTGGCCAGCCGGGATCCGCGGTGGATCAACCGCACCAGCCGCGGCGGGCGCGACGACCCCTGCCCGACGCCGATGATGCCCCCGTAGCCGCGCTTGGCCAGTTCCTTCTCGTCGAGCACCTCGGTGTCCAGTCCGTGTGCAGCGGCCAAAGTCGTTGCCCGCTTGGCGAACTCGGCGGGAAACAGATGACTCGGCGGGGTGTTGACGAAGTCGCGCGCGGTCGCGACCGCGGCGGCCACCGCGGCACCGTGCGCGGCCGACTTCTTCGCCGACCCGCCGGTGGCCAGCACCGTGATCTTGGCCAGTCCGGGTTCGGTGGGGGCGCTTTTGGCGCTGCGGAATTCGGTGAACCGGTAACCGCCGAGGATCAACCCCTCCACCGTCGCCGACACCACGTCGTTGCCGGCCAGCCCGGTCAGGGTGGTCAGCACCGCCCGGGTGCCGTTGAGTGCGCGCATCGCGGTGCCGGCGGCCCGCCGGATCACATCCGGTGACCAGCCCTCGCGCGGTTCGCCGAGCCCGACGGTGAGCACGCTGTCGACCGGCAGCGCGGCGACCACCAGTCGGTGGGTCTGCTCGCTGGCCCCGGTGGCGCCGAGAGCGGCCAGGGCGTTTTCGATCTCGGTGACCGCCTGCGCGGGCAGCGCCGGGTCGGTGGTCGCCACCGACGCGCCGTCGGGGCCGGTGACCACCGGGACGATCAGCACCGCCTTGGTGGTGCGGGTCGGCACGGAGGTCGCGACGGTGACGGTGGGGGACTGGTAGCCGGGTTCGGTGCTCACGCCCACCCACCCTAGTGGGGCGGCCCAGTAGGGTCGGTGGGCGTGACCGACCTGCAGCACGGACCCCTCGAAACGCGGCACCGCGAACTCGGTGCCACCTTCGCCGAGTTCGGCGGATGGCTGATGCCGGTCTCTTACGCCGGCACCGTCGCCGAACACCGCGCCACCCGCGAGACGGTGGGGCTGTTCGACGTGAGCCACCTGGGCAAGGTCACCGTGCGCGGCGGCGGCGCCGCTGAGTTCGTCAACACGGTGTTCACCAACGACCTGGGCCGTATCGGGCCGGGACGCGCCCAATACACGATGTGCTGCACCGAGTCCGGCGGCGTCGTCGACGATCTGATCGTCTACTACGTCGGCGACGACGAGATCTTCCTGGTGCCCAACGCCGCCAACACCGCCGCCGTGGTCGCTGCGCTGCGTGACGTCGCCCCCGACGGCATCGAGGTCGTCGACGAGCACCGCTCCCGCGCGGTGCTGGCCGTGCAGGGCCCGGCCTCCACCGAGATCGTCGCCGGGATGGGGCTGCCCACCGCGATGGACTACATGGGCTTCGCCGATGCCGACTACCGCGACGTCGCGGTGCGGGTGTGCCGCAGCGGCTACACCGGGGAACACGGCTATGAACTGCTCGCCGACTGGGACGGTTCGGCGGTCGTCTTCGACGCCCTCGTCGAGGCGGTCACGGCCGCCGGCGGGCAACTCGCCGGGCTGGGGGCGCGCGACACCCTGCGCACCGAGATGGGCTACCCGCTGCACGGCCACGAACTGTCCGCCGACATCTCGCCGGTGCAGGCCCGCTGCGGCTGGGCGGTCGGCTGGAAGAAACCGGCGTTCTGGGGGCGGTCGGCGCTGCTGGCCGAGAAGGAGGCCGGGCCGCGTCGGTTGCTGCGTGGGCTGCGCGCCCTCGACCGCGGGGTGCTGCGCGCCGACCTGACGGTGCTCGACGACACCACCCCGGTGGGGGTGACCACCTCCGGCACGTTCTCGCCGACGCTGAGAACCGGAATCGCCTTGGCGCTGTTGGACACCGACGCCGACATCGCCGACGGGGCGCGGCTCAACGTCGACGTACGGGGCCGCGCGCTGGCCTGCGAGGTGGTCCGCCCGCCGTTCATCGACGCGAAAACCCGTTAGCGCACGGATATACAATCGGCGCATGAGCAGCGGCAACCTGGAGTTCACGGTCACCTCCCACCCGAACCCTGCCACCGCTGCGGTACGGGAACAGATCCTCGCCGACCCGGGATTCGGCCGGTATCACACCGACCACATGGTCTCGATCAGCTACAGCGCCGACCGCGGCTGGCACGACGCGCGGGTGCTGCCGTACGGGCCGATCGAGCTCGACCCGTCGGCGATCGTGTTGCATTACGCCCAAGAGGTTTTCGAGGGACTCAAGGCCTACCGGTGGGCCGACGGTTCGGTGGTGTCGTTCCGCCCGGAGGCCAACGCCGCCCGGCTGCGTGCCTCGTCGCGCCGGTTGGCGATCCCGGAACTTCCCGACGCGCTGTTCATCGAGTCGCTGCGCCAACTGATCGCCGCCGACAACGCCTGGGTTCCCGGCGCCGGCGGTGAAGAGTCGTTGTATCTGCGGCCGTTCGTGATCGCCACCGAGCCGGGCCTGGGGGTCCGCCCCGCCACCGAATACCGCTACCTGGTGCTGGCCTCACCGGCCGGCGCGTACTTCAAGGGCGGGGTGAAACCGGTGAGCGTCTGGCTGTCCACCGAGTACGTGCGGGCCTGCCCGGGCGGCACCGGGGCGGCCAAATTCGGCGGCAACTACGCGGCGTCGCTGGTGGCGCAGGCGCAGGCCGCCGAGCAGGGCTGCGACCAGGTGGTCTGGCTCGACGCGTTGGAACGGCGTTACGTCGAAGAGATGGGCGGGATGAACCTGTTCTTCGTGTTCGGCAGCGGCGGATCGGCGCGGCTGGTCACCCCGGAGCTGTCCGGGTCGTTGCTGCCGGGGATCACCCGGGATTCGTTGCTGCAGTTGGCCGCCGACGGCGGATACACCGTCGAGGAACGCAAGATCGACGTCGACGAATGGCAGAAGAAATCCGCCGCCGGCGAGATCACCGAGGTGTTCGCCTGCGGCACCGCGGCGGTGATCACCCCGGTCAGCCACATCAAATCCGCCGACGGTGAGTTCACCGTCGCCGACGGCCGCCCCGGCGAGGTGACGATGGCCTTGCGCGACACCTTGACCGGCATCCAGCGCGGCACGTTCGCCGACACCCACGGCTGGATGGCGCGGCTGAGCTGACCGCGCCCGGTGTCAGGGCAGGCTCACCGCCAGCAGCACCGCGGTCACCGTGGTCGTCACCTCCACGGCCGCGCCCAACACATCGCCGGTGACGCCGCCGAAGCGGCGCACACAGTGGGCCACCAGGCCCACCGCCAGCGTCAGGGCGATCAGCACCGCCAGCGGGCCCTGCCAGGCCGGGGTGCCGGCCGCCAGTGCCGCGGCCGCCATGACCACCAGCCACGCCGCCACCACCGCCGGCGGTTGGCTGCCCGCCACCTGCGCACCCAGGGTGCTGCCGGGCGCCGCGGGAACCGACCGCCGGCACGCCGCGACCGCGCCCACCCGACCGGCGGTGACCGCCACGATGACCCCCGCCGGTGTCAGCAACGGAAACGCCAGCGCCTGGGCCCCGATCGTCACCACCACCGCGGCCACCCCGAACGGGCCCGCCGCGCCCTGGTGCATCACCTGCCGGGCCCGCTGCGGCGGGCCGTAGCAGCCCAATCCATCGGCGGTGTCGGCCAGACCGTCCAGATGAAGACCGCGGGTGAGCCCCAGCAGCACCGTCACCGCCGCCAGCCCGGCCAGCGGGCTGCCCGGCCCGAACGCGGCCGCCCCGGCGGCGCTCACCGCGGCGGCCAGCGCCCCCAGCACCAGCCCGACCAGCGGCAGCGCGGTCACCGTCGCGCGCCCCACCGGGCGGCGTGCCGCCCCGGGCACCGGCAGCACGGTGCTCAACGTCACCGCCGAGAGCAGGCCGGTGATCACGGCTGCGGCGCCGGCCCACAGACCCCGGCCTCGGTAAAGGTGGCCATCGACGTCAGCGCGGCCACCGCCGCCCGCAGCACCGGCACCGCCAGGGCGGCCCCGGTGCCCTCGCCGAGGCGCAGCCCCAGGTCCAGGATCGGCTCGAGGTCCAACTCGGCCAACGCCAGCGCATGGGCGGGCTCCGGCGAGCGGTGCCCGGCCTGCCACCAGCGCCGCGCCCCCGGTGCGAGACGCTCGGCGAGCAGCGCGGCAGCGGTGCTGGCCACCCCGTCGAGCAGCAGTGGGGTGCGTCGCAGCGCCGCCTGGGCGCAGAACCCGGTCATCGCGGCCAGATCCGCCCCGCCGGCGGTGCGCAGCAGCCGCACCGGCTTGTCGCGCAGCGGATGGGCGCGGAACAAGGCGTCGCGGACCGCGGCGGTTTTGCGGATCCAGCCGGCGTCGTCGATGCCGGTGCCGCGCCCGACCGCCGCGACGGGTTCGGCGCCGACGACCGCGGCGACCAGCACCGTGGCCGCGGTGGTGTTCCCGATGCCCATGTCGCCGATCACCAGCAGATCGGCTCCGGCGTCGACCTCCTCATCGGCGATGTCGCGGCCGGCCTGCAGCGCGGCGAGGGTCTGCTCGGGGCTCAGCGCGTCACCGGTGGTGATGTTGCCGCTGCCGCGGCGGATCCGGTGGGCGGTGACCGCCGCGGGGCCCGGCTCGGCATCGACGGCGAGGTCGGCGACCCGCACGGTCGCCGCGGCGACCTGCGCGAGCGCGTTGATGGCCGCCCCCCCGGCGGCGATTCCGGCCACCATCTGGGCGGTCACCGCCGGCGGGTAGGCCGACACCCCGTCGGCGGCCACCCCGTGGTCACCGGCGAACACCACCACCCGGGCCCGCCGGAACGGCTGCGGTGGGCACTGCCCCTGGCAGGCCGCCACCCAGGTGGCCAACTCCTCCAGGCGGCCCAGCGAGCCGGGCGGTTTGATCAACGTGTCCTGACGGGCGCGCGCCGCGCGGGCGGCCTCCGCGTCGGGGGCGGTGATGGGCGGGAACTGCATTACCGGCCCCCGGCGTCGGGGGCCGGTTTGACCACCACCGGTTGACCGGCCACCACCAGCACCACCCGGTCGCAGCGCTCGGCCACGGCCTGGTTGAGGCTGCCGAGCCGGTCGGCGAACAGCCGCCCGGAGGCGGTGTCGGCGACGATGCTCAAGCCGACCTCCGGGCTGACCACGATCAACTCGGCGGGAAACTCCGCGACCGCCGCCAGCAGCGTGGCGGTGGCGTCGTCGAGCCGGCGGTCGCGGGCATCGGCGGTGTCGGCGTCCCAGCCCTGCCGGTCCAGCGCGGCGGTCAGCCAGCCACCCAGGTCGTCGACGAGGGTCGGCAGCTGCGGGCGCTGCCGCAGCGCTGCGGCCACATCGGCGCTCTGCGCCGTCGACCAGCGTGCGCTGCGCCGTGCCCGGTGCGCGGCCACCCGCCGCGCCCACGACGGATCGCCCCCGTCGGGGTGGGGGTCGGCGCCGGTGGCGACATAGCGCAGCGCCACCCCGGCACCGGCGGCGGTGGCCAGGGCCTGCTCGGCCCATCGGGACTTGCCCGACCGGATCCCGCCGAGCACCAGGGTGCGCACGCTCACCGCACCGACGCCCGGCGGCGACCGCGCGACCGCGGCTCACTCAACCGAGTCACCGCGGTTCACCTGGGGCTTCGGGGCGCGCATCCGGCGCAGTTGAGAGGCCCGGCCGGCGGCATACAGCGACAGCCGCCAGCGCGGGTCGGTGTGCTGCGGGAACTTCTCGTCGACCAGGCGGTTGACCTTGCGGCCCAGCAGCACCGCGTCGATCGCCATCGCCAACAGCAACACCAGCAGCCCCAGCGAGACGTAGCGCTGCACCGCCAACGGCATCGACAACGTCAAGAACAGCAGCACGAACGCCGACGGCATGAACAGGCCCAGCAGGTTGCGGCGGGCGTCGACGACGTCGCGCACATAGCGACGCACCGGGCCCTTGTCGCGGTCCAGCAGATACTGTTCCTCGCCGGCCATCATGCGCTGACGGTTCTCGGTGCGGCGTTCCTGCAGGAGTTGGCGGCGCTGCTTGCGTTCGGCGCGGCTGAGCTTGGGACGCAACTCCTTGCGGCGTTTGCGGGCCTCGGCGGCGGTCATCGGGGCGGGCGCGACCGGACCGCGACGGCGCGCGGTGTCCCGCTTCGGGGTGGGGCGGCCCTTGGGGGCGGTCTGCCGTCGCCCGGAGGACTCGGTGGTGGTCTCCTCGGCGTCACTGGCGGGCGGGGTCTCGTCGGCGCCGCCCCCCGCGGCGGCCTTTCTACGTCCCAGCAAGCTCACAGCGGCCAGGTTACTGTGCTGGGCCGCAATGTCGGGCAGCGCCCGCGGTTGGGCGCCTACCCTGCAGACATGACGATCGCCCCCGCCGGCGCCGATGCGCCGGCGAACCCGCTGCGGGTGCTGATCGCGCCGGACAGCTTCGGTGAGTCCCTCACCGCAGAGCAGGCTGCGGCGGCGATCGCCACCGGTTGGTACCGGTCGCGTCCGCGCGACCAGTTCACCATCGCCCCGCAGTCCGACGGCGGACCCGGATTCCTCGCGGTCCTCGCGCGCACCGTCGGGGCGCCGCGCCGGGTCCGGGTGCACGGCCCGCTGGACACCGACGTCGACGCGGAGTGGCTGTTCGACGACGCCACCGCGACCGCGTACCTGGAATCGGCGCAGGCCTGCGGCCTGGGGGCGCTGGGGCGTCCCCCCAGTCCGGAGACGGCGCTGGCCGCCGGCAGCGACGGTGTCGGCCAGCTCATCGAGGTCGCACTGCAGGCCGGGGCCCGACGGATCGTGGTCGGGTTGGGCGGCAGCGCCAGCACCGACGGCGGGCGCGGGTTGATCGAGGTTCTCGGCGGGCTGGCCGCCGGGCGAACCCGGCTCGCCGGGGTGGAGATGATCATCGCCACCGACGTCGACCACCCGCTGCTGGGCCCGTGGGGAGCGGCGCGGGTGTTCGGCCCACAGAAGGGGGCCGACCCGGCGACCGTGACGGTGCTCGAACACCGTCTCGCCGCGCTGGCCACCGGTTTCGACGCCGTGGCCGGGCGGATGGTCAGCGCCGAAGCCGGCGCCGGGGCGGCCGGGGGAATCGGCGCGGCGCTGCTCGCCCTGGGCGCCCGCCGCGAATCCGGGGCGGCGGTCATCGCCGAACGCACCGGGCTGGCCGCCGCGCTGGGTGCCGCGGACCTGGTCGTCACCGGGGAGGGGCGCCTGGATGCCCAGTCGCTGCGCGGCAAGGTGGTCGGTGCGCTGGCCGAGGCCGCCCGTGCCCGGTCGGTTCCGGTGCTGGTCTTCGCCGGTCAGGTCGACGTCGGTCCCACGGCGCTGCAGGCCGCCGGGATCGGTGCGGCCGCCGCGATCGCCGATCACGCCGGATCGGTCCGGCTGGCGATCACCGACGCCGTCAATCAGCTGATGGGCCTGGCGACCTCCGTCGCGGCACAACTCGGGAATAACGCCGCCAACAGGTACCGTTGAAGTGGTGGGTTCTGCCGGTCGCGCGGCCCACCAAATGATCTGACACGTTGCACCGTGTAGGGAGAAAAGAAGTAATGACTGTTCAGACCGATTCCGGCACCGCCGCCCACGGCGTGATCCTGACCGACGCCGCCGCCGCGAAGGCGAAATCCCTGCTCGATCAGGAAGGCCGCGACGACCTGGCGCTGCGCATCGCGGTGCAGCCCGGCGGGTGCTCGGGGCTGCGCTACAACCTGTTCTTCGACGACCGTTCCCTCGACGGCGACGCGACCGCGGAGTTCGCCGGGGTGAAACTGACCGTGGACCGGATGAGCCTGCCCTACCTCGACGGCGCCTCGATCGACTTCGTCGACAGCATCGAGAAGCAGGGGTTCACCATCGAGAACCCCAACGCCGGCGGGTCCTGCTCCTGCGGCGACTCGTTCAACTGACGCCGGGCCGGAAGTCGGCTCAGAAGCGGGCTCAGTAGCTGCCGCCGGTGCGCAGCACATAGGAGCAGACCAGCACGCCGCTGTCCTGGCCGGGCTGGCCGTCCTGCAGCAGCAGTTGCGCGGTGCCCTGCACACCGTCGCGCGCGCTGCCGCCGGCGGCGGGGGTGACGCGCATGCTGAACAACACCTGCGCCTGATACTGCGACAGCAGCACGATCTTGTCGATGCCGGTGACCTCGGCGTCGTCGAACTGTTTGCGGAAGGCGTCGCTGCTGAGCTTGGCCAGCGCCTCGTCGGAGCGGCGGTCGCCGACCGCGTCGTAGGTGCCGCACATGGTGTTGCGGGCGATGACGTCGATGTCTTGGTCGGCCAGGGCGTCGAGGTAGCGCTGGATCGCCACCTCGGCGCTGCGTTCGGACAGCGGCGCGGCATCGTCGCGGCTGGTGACATAGATCAGTGCACCGGCCAACCCGGCGATCAGCAGCACCGCCAGCGTGACCGCGAGCACCAGTGGCCAGCGGGACCCTGCGCGCACCCGGTGGCCGGGTGCCGGCGGGTAGCCGGGCGGCGGCACCGCCAGCGGTCCGGTCGGCGGGTCGAAGTAGTCGTGAACCACCGGATGCGGCCCGCTGGGGTGGGCGGCGTGACGGGGGGGAGCGGCGCCGGATCCGAATCCGCCAGCCCCGGGCGGCAGGGGGTGCGGACCGGTCATGTAGGCAGGCTAGCGCACCACCAGTCGGTGCCGCCGGGGTGCGGGCGGCTACGCTGAGCACCGTTCGATAGCTGTGCTTACCAACAGAAAGGCGGAGGCTACGTGGCGATTGCGGTGACCGGTTCGATTGCGACCGACCATTTGATGCGGTTTCCCGGCCGGTTCTCCGAGCAGTTGCTCGCCGATCACCTGGCCAAGGTGTCGTTGAGTTTCCTGGTCGACGACCTGGTGGTGCACCGCGGCGGGGTGGCCGGGAACATGGCCTACGCGATCGGGGTGCTCGGCGGCGACGTCGCACTGGTCGGTGCCGCCGGAACCGACTTCGCCGACTACCGCCGGTGGCTGGAGTCCCACGGCGTGGACTGTGCGCACGTGCTGGTGTCGACGACCGCGCACACCGCCCGGTTCGTGTGCACCACCGACCTGGACATGGCGCAGATCGCGTCGTTCTACCCGGGGGCCATGTCGCAGGCCCGCGACATCTCGCTGGCCGCACTGAACTCCCCGGACTTGGTGATCATCGGCGCCAACGACCCGGAGGCGATGTTCTCCCACACCGAGGAGTGCCGCTCGCTGGGCCTGGCGTTCGCCGCCGACCCGTCACAACAGCTGGCCCGCCTGAGCGGCGATGAGATCCGTCGGCTCATCAACGGGGCCACCTACCTGTTCACCAACGACTACGAGTGGGATCTGCTGCTGTCCAAGACCGGATGGACCGAGGCCGACGTGATGGAGCAGGTGGGTTTGCGGGTCACCACGCTGGGGGAGAACGGCGTCGACATCATCGACCCGGACGGCACCTGCATCCACGTCGGCGTGGTGCCCGAGACCAGCCGGGTGGACCCCACCGGGGTCGGCGACGCCTTCCGGGCGGGATTCCTCACCGGGCGCAGCGCCGGCCTGAACCTGGAACGCTCCGCTCAGCTGGGCTGCCTGGTGGCGGTGCTGGTGCTGGAGTCCACCGGCACCCAGGAATGGGACTGGGACCGGGAGGTCGCGGTCAGTCGGCTCGCCGACGCCTACGGCGAGCGGGCGGCCACCGAGATCGGCGCGGCGCTGGCCTGACCCGGGCCGTGCCGGTGCAGCAGCGCCGGGACGTTACAGCTGCACCGGGTAGTGCGGCTCGCTGATCTGCGGAGTGACGCTGCGGTCGACGAAGATCGCGTGCCAGAGCAAGAAGATCAGCACCGTCCACAACCGGCGGGAATGATCGCTGACCCCGCCGCGGTGCTCATCGAGCATGCGGCGGGTCGCCGCCAGATCGACGTTCTGCCCGGCGAGGGAGTTGTCCACCATTTGGTAGGCCCAGTCGAGCAGCTCCCCGGCGCGCAGCCAGTGCCGGATCGGCACCGGGAATCCCAGCTTCGGGCGGTGCAACACGTGGGCGGGGATGATCGGCTCCAACGCCCGGCGCAACGCATATTTGGTGGTGGTGCGGGTGATTTTGGCGCTCACCGGCAGTCGGGAGGCCACCGCGAACACCTCCGGATCCAAAAACGGAACCCGCAGCTCCAGAGAGTTGGCCATCGTCATCTTGTCGGCCTTGACCAGGATGTCGCCGCGCAGCCAGGTGAACAGGTCGATGTGTTGCATGCGCGCCACCGGATCCCAGCCTTCGGAGGCGGCGTAGATCGGCGCGGTCACGTCGGTGTGGGTCCACTCGGGGGAGAATCCGGGCAGCACGGCGCGCAACTGCTCGTCGGAGAAGCTGCGGGCGTTGCCGTAGTAGCGCTGCTCCAACGTGAGCGACCCGCGATGCAGCAGGCTTTTGCCGCGCATCCCCTCCGGCAGCGGCTTGGACATCTTGCCGACCGAGCGGCGCAGCGGTCCGGGCAGGTAGTTGAACGGCTTCAACGACAGCGGTTCGCGGTAGATGGTGTAGCCGCCGAACAGCTCGTCGGCGCCCTCCCCGGAGAGCACCACCTTGACGTGTTTGCGGGCTTCGCGGGCGACGAAGAACAGCGGCACCAGCGCCGGGTCGGCGACCGGCTCGTCGAGATACCACACGATCTCCGGCAGTGCGGCGACGAACTCGTGCTGGCTGACCACCTTGGTGACATGGCGCGCCCCGATCGCCTCGGCGGTGGCCACCGCGACGTCGACCTCGGAGAAGCCCTCCCGCTCGAACCCGGTGGTGAAGGTGATCAGATCCGGGTTGTGTCGGATCGCCAGTGCGGCGATCGCGGTCGAATCGATCCCGCCGGACAGAAACGCCCCGACGGTGACGTCGGCGCGCATGTGCTTGGCCACCGAGTCCTCCAGCACCGCGGTGATCTCGTCGTAGCGGTCCTGGGCGGCACCCGGGCCGGTGCCGAACGCCTCGGCGGTGAACCGCGGGGTGAAATACCGGGTGGTCTCCGGCGGCCGGCCGGGGCGGATGAGCGCGTAGCAGCCGGACTCCAGGCGGCGCACCCCGGTGTGCAGGGTCTCCGGCTCCGGGACGTACTGCAACACCGTGTAGTGCTGCACCGCCCGCCGGTCCACGGTGGTGTCCAGGCCGGCCACGTCGGCCAGGTCCAACAGCGCCTTCTTCTCGCTGCCCACCACCGTGCCGCCCGTGCCGGTGGCCATGAACAGCGGTTTGATGCCGAACGGGTCGCGGGCGCAGAACAGCTCGCCGGTGACGGTGTCCCACAGCGCGAAGGCGAACATGCCGCGCAGCCGGGGCAGTGCCGCCACGCCCCAGTAGTGGTAGGCCGCCACGATCGCCTCGGTGTCGCCGTCGGTGGTGAACACCGCGCCGTGCTCGGCGGCCAACTCCTCGCGCAACTCCAGGTAGTTGTAGATCTCGCCGTTGAACACCAGCACGTAGCGCTGCGGCGTCTCCGGCGGACCCCACTGCAGCGGCTGGTGGGAGTGTTCGATGTCGATGATCGACAGCCGGGTGAACCCCAGGGCGACGGTGTGGGCGGGCCCCCGGTCGATCCAGGTGCCCACCTCGTCGGGACCGCGGTGACGCATCAGCTGTGCGGCCGCCGCCACCCGCTGGGCCACCGCGTCGGTCCCGCCGTCGGTATCGTCGCCGGTGGCCGTCACCCACGCCAGCAGTCCGCACATGGCGCCCCAGTATGCCGCACTCCAGGGCCGCCCCACGATTTCGGACACGGATTGCGAGGTGCGCCGGGCCGCTGTTTCGGTTGTGGTCTACGCTGCGTAGTATTCGATGCACCCGACACCGGTCGGGTATCTCGACCATCCGGGATCATCGGTCAGCTTGTGACACAGGAGGCGCCCACCGTGACACTTCGCGGGACAGGCTTGCCGGCGGCCGCAGCGCAGCGCCGCACCACCAGCCCGTGGCTGAAGCGAGCGACGCTGGTCGGCGTGCTCAGCCTGGCGGCAGTCAGCCTCAGCGGCTGCAGCTGGTCCCAGGCGCTCGGCCTGGGGTGGCCCGAGGGCATCACCCCCGAGGCCCACCACAACCGGCACTTCTGGGTCGGTGTCGTCATCGCCTCGCTGATCGTCGGGGTCATCGTGTGGGGGCTGATCTTCTGGTGCATGATCGCCTACCGCAAGCGCGCCACCGACACCGAGTTGCCGCGCCAGTTCGGCTACAACATGCCGCTGGAGCTGGTCTTGACGGTGATCCCGTTCCTGATCATCTCGGTGCTGTTCTACTTCACCGTGGTCGTCCAGGAAGACATGCTCGAGATCACCGACGACCCGGAGGTGGTCGTCGACGTCACCGCCTTCCAGTGGAACTGGAAGTTCGGCTACAACAAGATCGAGTTCGCCGACGGCGACTACACCTACGACGGCGCCCAGCCGGAGCGCGCCGAGGCGCTGGCCTCGGTGCCCACCGGTGTCGACGAGCACGGCAAGAAGCGGGTCGGGACCGTCGCCGGGCGCAACACCGAGGACCGCAGCTGGCTGTACTTCGACGAGGTGGAGACCCTGGGGACCACCGACGAGGTGCCGGTGCTGGTGGTGCCCACCGGGAAGCGCATCGAGTTCCGGCTCATCGCCACCGATGTCATCCACGCGTTCTTCGTGCCGGAATTCCTGTTCAAACGCGACATGATGCCGTTCCCGGAGGCCAACAACACCGTCAACGTCTTCCAGGTCAGTGAGATCACCAAGGAGGGCGCCTTCGTCGGGCACTGTGCCGAGATGTGCGGCACCTACCACTCGATGATGAACTTCGAGCTGCGCGCGGTCACCCCCAACGAGTTCAAGAGCTACATGGACAAGCGGCGGGACGGTTTGACCAACGCCCAGGCGCTCACGGCGATCGGCCAGGAGCCGCTGGCTCAGACCACGCGCCCGTTCGACGGCCGTCGCGGTCTGCGGGTTTCGCAAGCGAATAGTTAAGGACATCCCATGCACATCGAAGGCAGGCTGTTCGAGTTCATCGCCGGCTTCTTCATCGTCACCGCGATCGTCTACGGGGTCTTGACCGACCGGTTCGCCGTCGGCGGGATCGAATGGGCGGGCACCACCGCGCTGGCGCTGACCGGCGGGATGGCGCTGATCGTCGCCACCTTCCTCGGCTTCGTCGCCCGCCGCCTCGACACCCGCCCGGAGGACTACGAGGAAGCCGAGATCAGTGACGGTGCCGGTGAACTGGGTTTCTTCAGCCCGCACAGCTGGTGGCCGATCCTGATCGCGCTGGCCTTCTCCGTCATCGCCGTCGGTGTCGCGCTGTGGCTGCCGTGGCTGTTCGGCGCGGGCATCGTGTTGGTGATCGCCGCCGCCGGTGGGCTGGTGTTCGAGTACTACATCGGGCCGGAGAGGCACTAGCGGACCCGGCGCTGCGACACCCGATGCCGCTGCAGGCCGGCGCTACCGCAATTCGACGACCCGCTTGGGTAGGGTTGCCGAGGGCACTGATGGACGGGCCCGGCCCGGCGGTGCGACAGTCGCACAGCGCGGCCGGGACGTTCCTGGGCGGTCCAGTCGTACCGGCAGTCGAACAGGATGAGCGGAGATGAGCGGGCCACACTCCCCGGATTCTGAGGACCGGGATGCCGACGATCAGGCCATCCCCGCTGACGCAGACGAACCCGCCGGGGGGCTAGAACCGCTCTCCGCGGCGATGCCCGAGCCGCCCTCGGAGCCGTTCTCGCAGGCCTACTCGGCACCGGAATCCGAGCAACTGGTGGCCGGGCCGTACCTGCCTGCCACCGACGCCCATCTCTACGATTACGACAACTACGTCGGTCCCTCCGCCGGCGGTGACGACGATCTGCCGCCGCCGCGCTGGCCGTGGGTGGTCGGTGTGACCGCGATCGTCGCCGCGATCGCCCTGGTCGTGTCGGTGTCGCTGCTGGTCAACGGCACCGACACCGAGACCGATGACCTGGCCAACCAGGGCACCACCAGCTCGGCGCCGCCGGTGCACGACGAATACCCCAAGACCACGCCGCCGCCACCCCC
>NZ_NCXO01000065.1 GCF_002104795.1 Mycolicibacillus koreensis | reverse complement strand
GGCCAAGAATGTGGCAAAAAACAACAACAAACAAAAACCACCAAACACACTATTGAGTTCTCAAACAACACACCCTGTTTTGGGCAACCCGGCCAGCGTACACCGGAAATCAGAGCCCGTCAACCCCCAGTTTCTGGGGTTGTCGGGCCGGATCGCATCACACCGATCGGAGCCGGTGCGATCTGTCGACCATGTTACCCAATGACGCGTTCGACCTCTACACCCAGGCTGACCAGGTTCTCCACGAACTTCGGGTAACCGCGGTCGATGTGGAACACGTCGTGCACCTCGGTCTCGCCGTCGGCGACCAGGCCGGCCAGCACCAGCCCGGCGCCGGCCCGGATATCGGAGCACCACACCGGGGCGCTGGAGAGCTGTGGCAAACCCCGCACCACCGCGTGGTGACCGTCGGTGCGCGCGTCGGCCCCCAACCGGATCATCTCCTCGACGAAGCGGAACCGCGCCTCGAAGACGTTCTCGGTGATCATCGAGGTGCCGTCGGCGATCGCCGCCAGCGCGATCGCCATCGGCTGCAGGTCGGTCGGGAAGCCCGGGAACGGCAGGGTCGCCACGTTGACGGTCTTGGGCCGCTCGTACTGGGCCACCCGGAAGCTGTCCTCGGTCTGGGTCACCGTGGCGCCGGCGTCGCTGAGTTTGTGCAACACCAACTGCAGATGTGTCGGGTCCACGCCGGTGACGGTGACGTCGCCACGGGTCATCGCCGCACCGATGCCCCAGGTGGCGGCCACGATGCGGTCCCCGATCACCCGGTGTTCGGTGGCGTGCAGCCGGGGAACGCCGGTGATGGTCAGCGTCGGCGATCCGGCCCCGGTGATCTGGGCGCCCATCTGGGTGAGCATCGTGCACAGGTCCACCACGTCGGGCTCCCGCGCGGCGTTGTGGATCACCGTGACCCCGGTGGCCAGCACCGCGGCCATCAGGATGTTCTCCGTCGCCCCCACCGAGGGGAATTCCAGTTGGATCTCCGCGCCGTGCAGCGCCTCGGCTTCGGCGACCACGCAGCCGTGCTCGATGTTGCACCGGGCCCCGAGCTGGCGCAGCCCGGCCTGGTGCATGTCCAGCGGCCGCGAGCCGATGGCGTCACCACCGGGCAACGCCACCTTGGCGCGTTTACAACGACCCACCAGGGGGCCCAGCACGCAGACCGAGGCCCGGAATTGGCGCACCGCGGCGAAGTCGGCGTCGTATTTCAGCTCGTCGGGAGCGGTGATCCGCACCGTCTCGCCGTCCAGGTCGACGGTGGCTCCCAGTCCGCGCAGGACCTCGGCCATCAACGGCACGTCGAGGATCTCGGGGCAGTTGGTGATGGTGCTGGTGCCCTCGGCGAGCAGGGCGGCCGCCATCAATTTCAGAACACTGTTTTTAGCGCCACCAACAGCCACTTCGCCGGCCAGACGGCCACCGCCGGTCACCAGGAATCGCTCCGCCACGCGGTCAGTGTAATGAAGGGCCGGTGCGCTGGGGGCCCGGTCGGGTCGCCCGGTACCGTTTGCTCATGGCCATTCATGTGACGCGCGTCTACACCCGCACCGGCGACGACGGGACCAGCGGGTTGAGCGATTTCTCCCGGGTCAGCAAAAACGACACCCGCCTGGTGGCCTACGCGGACTGCGAGGAGGCCAACGCGGCCATCGGTGCCGCGCTGGCCCTCGGCGCGCCCGAGCACCAGATGGCCGCCACCTTGGGGCAGATCCAAAACGAATTGTTCGACGCCGGCGCCGACCTGGCCACCCCGGTGGTGGAAAACCCGAAGATCCCGCCGCTGCGGGTGACCCAGGACTACATCGACCGGCTGGAAGCGTGGTGCGACAGCTACAACGAGGAGTTGAGCCCGCTCAATTCGTTCATCCTGCCGGGCGGCTCACCGCTGTCGGCCCTGCTGCATGTCGCGCGCACCGCGGTGCGCCGCGCCGAGCGCGCCGCCTGGGCCGCCGTCGACGCCCACCCCGACGACACCAATGTGCTCCCGGCGAAATACCTCAACCGGCTGTCGGATCTGCTGTTCATCTTGTGCCGGGTGGCCAATCCCGGCGGCGACGTGCTGTGGCAGCCGGGCGGGCAACGCGACGAGAATCCCGCGTAGCGGACATCGCGCCGAATAGGGACTGTGCCCGCTCAGGCGGTGCGTCGCCGCGATCGCGGCGACGGACGCGACTCCAGCCACGACAAAAACGCGGTGAGGGCGCCGCGGTCGAACGCGATCTCGTAATCGGCCCCGTCCTGGCTGGTGTCGTGGACCTCCAAGATGGTGATCTCGTCGGTCATGATGTCGAATTCGTCGCCCCGCGGCGCCCGCCGGGACACGATCTCCACACCCCGGCGGCTGAGGCGCCGATCCGGCCACAGTCGAACACTCGACAACCGGTAGAACGCGGCTTCCCCACCGCGGTAGCGGATGACCCCGTGGCGCCAGCCGTGTCCTGCCACCGCGGGGATGTCGCGCATGATGCCGGCGGTGCCGCCCTGGCGCAGCTTCCACAGCCGGTAGCTCAGGGCAGCGAGGGCGACCACCAACACGGCGATGAGCACGACCATGCCGACCATGGACGCGCTCATCGGTTCACACCCCGCTAATCGAGGACGCCCAGTGCACGCAGCCTGGCCCGCCCCTGGGCCGCTATCCGCGGGTCACTGGATTGTGAGTCGTGCCGGGCCGTGGTCTCGTCGATCTCCTCGGCGAAATCGGCTGATTCGGCCAGGACGATGACGCCGTCCTCGGTCACCGACAGGAACCCGCCGTGCACCGCGATCCGCAGGTCTTCCTCGTCGGTGCGTTCGACGCGGACCATCGCGTCGTCGACGAGTTCGGCGACGAGCGGAATGTGCTGCGGCAGGATGCCGATCTCCCCGACCGTGGTGCGGGTGAAGATGAAACTGGCTTTGCCCGACCACACACTGCGATCGGCGGCAACGATGTCGACATTCAACTCGCTCATGTCACACCGCCTTTCGCTTGATCTCGACTATCTGTGCAGAAGCCCTCATCGTCACATCTTGGCGCCGAGGCTCTCGGCCTTCTTCGCCAGGTCCTCGAGACCACCGATGAGGAAGAACGCCTGCTCGGGCAGGTGGTCGAAGTCTCCCTTGGTCAGTTTGTCGAAGGCCTCGATGGTCTCCTTCAGCGGCACCGTGGAGCCGGGCTGGCCGGTGAACTGCTCGGCGGCCATCATGTTCTGGCTCAGGAACCGCTCGATGCGCCGCGCCCGGTTCACCAGCTGCTTGTCCTCTTCGGAGAGCTCGTCGATACCGAGAATCGCGATGATGTCCTGCAAGTCCTTGTAGCGCTGCAGAATCCGGATGACCTCCTGGGCAACCCGGTAGTGCTCGTCGCCGACCACCGCGGGATCCAGAATCGTCGAGCTCGACGCCAGCGGGTCCACCGCCGGGAAGATCCCCTTGGAGAACACCGCCCGGGACAGCTCCGTGGTGGCGTCGAGGTGGGCGAACGTCGTCGCCGGCGCCGGGTCGGTGTAGTCGTCGGCGGGCACGTAGACGGCCTGCATCGAGGTGATGGAACGCCCACGGGTCGAGGTGATCCGCTCCTGCAGCTCGCCCATCTCGTCGGCCAGGGTGGGCTGGTAGCCCACCGCCGAGGGCATCCGGCCCAGCAGGGTGGAGACCTCCGAGCCGGCCTGGGTGAACCGGAAGATGTTGTCGATGAACAACAGCACGTCCTGGCCCTGCTCGTCGCGGAAGAACTCCGCCATCGTCAGCGCCGACAGCGCCACCCGCATACGAGTGCCCGGCGGCTCGTCCATCTGACCGAACACCAGCGCGGTGTCCTTGAGCACGTTGGCCTCGCCGAGCTCGACCCACAGGTCGTTGCCCTCACGGGTGCGCTCCCCCACACCGGCGAAGACCGAGGTACCACCGAAGTTGCGGGCGATACGGTTGATCATCTCCTGGATGAGCACCGTCTTGCCCACACCGGCACCACCGAACAGCGCGATCTTCCCACCACGCACGTACGGCGTGAGCAGGTCGACCACCTTCAGCCCGGTCTCGAGCATCTCGGTGCGCGGCTCCAGCTCGTCGAAGGCCGGGGGTTTGCGGTGAATGGCCCAGTGCTCGAAGTCCTCCCCGTAGCCCGGGTCATCGAGGCAGTGCCCCAGCGCGTTGAACACGTGGCCCTTCACGCCGTCGCCGACCGGCACCGAGATCGCCGCGCCGGTGTCGACGACCTCGACCCCGCGAACCAGGCCGTCGGTGGGCTGCATGGAGATGGTGCGCACCAGGTTGTCACCGAGGTGCTGGGCGACCTCCAGCGTCAGCGTCTTGGCCAGCGACTCGAAGGTGATGTCGGCGTGCAGCGCATTGAACAGTTCGGGCACGGCGCCCCGGGGGAACTCGACGTCGACGACCGGGCCGGTGACCCGGACAACGCGACCGTTGGTGTCGGCGCCCTTGGCGCCGGCGGGTTTTTCAGCGGTAGCAGTCATTTCCTTCTTCGCTTCCTGGGTGGGGCTTATCGGGCGGCGCCGGCGAGGGCGTTCGCGCCACCGACGATTTCACTGATTTCCTGGGTGATCTGGGCCTGCCGCTCGCGGTTGGCTTCCAACGTGAGCGCCTTGATGAGGTCGTCGGCGTTGTCGGTGGCGGCCTTCATCGCGCGCTGACGCGACGCCAACTCCGAGGCCGCGGCCTCCAGCAGCGCCGCGTACACGCGGGTGGTGAGGTAGCGCGGCAACAGGGAGTCGAACAGCGCGGTGGCGTCCGGCTCGAACGAGAACAGCGTGTGCGGACCGGTGTCCTCACCGACGTATTCGACGACCATCGGTGCGACCCGCAACGCCTCGGCCGACTGCGACAGCATCGACTTGAACTCGGTTGCCACGATGTGCAGTTCGTCGACCGCGGCACCGTCGGATCCGGCCTCCTCGCCGTTGGCGCCGGCCAGGAAGGCGTCCATCAACGTCGAGGCGATCTCGGCGGCGTCCTCGTAGGTCGGCTGCTCGGAGAAACCGTTCCACGAACCGGTGATCTCCCAGTTGCGAAACGAGTAGTACCCCAACGCTTTGCGACCCACCACGTAGAGGCTCGGCTGCTTGCCCTCCTCACGAAGCAGGGCGAACAGTTCCTCGGCGCGGCGCAACACGTTGGCGTTGTAGGCCCCGCACAGCCCGCGGTCCGACGTCACCACCAGCACACCGGCGCGGGTCCGCGTCTCCCGCTCGACCAGCAGAGGATGGTCCAGGGCGCTCTCCCCGGCCAACGTGGTCAGCATGTTGGTGATCTCGGTGGCGTACGGCCGTGCTGCGGCCAGTCGGGCCTGCGCCTTACCGATGCGCGAGGTCGCGATCAGCTCCTGGGCCTTGGTGATCTTCTTGATCGACCCGGCGGAGCGGATCCGTCCCCGTAGCTCGCGAAGTGTGGCTGCCATGCGATTCCCTGTGAACTATTTCTTCTTCGGCGCGGGCTTGCGGACCTTGACGGCCGCCTTGCCCAGTTCGCCTTCGTCGAGGGCGTCGACGTTCTCGTCGGGCACCACCGAACCGCCACCGGTCGGCGCGAAGCCCTTCTTGAACTTGTTGATCGCCGCGACCAGCTTCTCGCTGGTCTCGTCCGAGAGCTTCTTGCTCTCCCGGATGTCGTTGAGGATCTCGGCTTCCGACGCCCGGATGTGGTCAAGCAGTTCGGCCTCGAAGCGACCGACGTCTTCCACCGGCACCGAGTCCAGGTGCCCCTCGGTGCCCAGGAAGATCGAGACCACCTGGTCCTCGACGGACATCGGCGCGAACTGCGGCTGCTTGAGCAGCTCCACCAGGCGCGCACCACGGTCCAGCTGGGCCTTACTGGTGGCGTCCAGGTCGGAGGCGAAGGCGGCGAACGCCTCGAGCTCGCGGTACTGCGACAGGTCCAGACGCAGCGACCCGGCCACCTCTTTCATCGCCTTGATCTGCGCGGCACCACCGACACGCGACACCGAGACACCGACGTTGATGGCCGGCCGCACACCCTGGTTGAACAGGTCACTCTCCAGGAAGCACTGACCGTCGGTGATCGAGATGACGTTGGTCGGGATGTAGGCCGAGATGTCGTTGGCCTTGGTCTCGATGATCGGCAGGCCGGTCAGCGAACCGCCGCCGAGCTCGTCGGAGAGCTTCGCGCAACGCTCCAGCAGCCGCGAGTGCAGGTAGAACACGTCACCCGGGTAGGCCTCACGACCCGGCGGGCGGCGCAGCAGCAGCGAGATGGCGCGGTAGGCCTCGGCCTGCTTGGTCAGGTCGTCGAACACGATCAGGACGTGCTTGCCCTGATACATCCAGTGCTGGGCGATCGCCGAACCGGTGTAGGGGGCCAGCCATTTGAAGCCGGCCGCGTCCGACGCCGGCGCCGCGACGATGGTGGTGTAGTCCATCGCGCCGCCCTCTTCGAGCGCGCGACGCACGCTGGCGATGGTGGTGCCCTTCTGGCCAACGGCGACGTACACGCAGCGGACCTGCTGTTTGGGGTCGCCGCTCTCCCAGTTCTGGCGCTGGTTGAGGATGGTGTCCACACACAGCGCCGTCTTCCCGGTCTTGCGGTCACCGATGATCAGCTGACGCTGACCGCGGCCGATCGGGGTCATCGCGTCGACGGCCTTCACACCGGTCTGCAGCGGCTCGCTCACGCTCTGACGCTCCACCACCGAGGGGGCCTGCATCTCCAGGGCGCGGCGGGTCTCGGCCTCGATGTCGCCGCGGGCGTCGATCGGCTGGCCGAGCGGGTTGACCACCCGGCCGAGGAAGCCGTCGCCGACCGGCACCGAGAGCACCTCGCCGGTGCGTTTGACCTGCTGCCCCTCGGCGAGGTTCTCGAAGTCACCGAGGATGACCGCACCGACGCTGTGCTCGTCGAGGTTGAGCGCCACGCCCAACACACCGCCGGGGAACTCGAGCAGCTCCTGGGTCATCACCGAGGGCAGGCCCTCGACGTGGGCGATACCGTCACCGGCGTCGATGACCGTGCCGACCTCCTCGCGGGCGGTGTCCGAGGAGAAGGAGTCCACGTACTCCTCGATCGCTCCCTGGATGTCATCAGCGGAGATTGTCAACTCTGCCATGGCTTTTCGTCTTCCTGCCTTCGGGGTGGATGGTGGTCTGTCGTTGGGGATCAGTCGGGAAGCTGGGTTTGTGCCGCCGCCAAGCGCGACGACAGCGTGCCGTCGATCACTTCGTCGCCGACCGAGATCTCCAGCCCGCCGAGCAACTCGGGGACGATCTGCATCTGGACGGTGACCGGGTGGCTGTAGACCCTGCTGAGCACCTCGGTCAGCCGGGTGCGTTGGGTGTCGCTGAGCGTGGCGGCGGCGCGCACATGCGCCACCACCTCACCGCGGCGCGCGACCGCGGCCTCGGCCAATCCGCGCACCGCCTGTTGGGTCGGCTGCCCACGCAGCAACTCCACCGTCTGCGACAGCAGTGCCACCGCGACCGGGTTGGCGTTACCGGCCCGGTCGACAACGCGGTGCAGCAACCGCACCCGGTCGCGCGCCGGTGCGGTCTCGTCGCCGAGGAGGGTGTCCAGGCGCGGCTGGGCGTCGAGGATCCGGGAGAACACGAACAGCTGGTCTTCGACCTCATCGATCTGGCCGGACCGTTCCGCGCGCACCAACAGCGACTGGCGGGCCAGATACTCCAGCGCCTTGGCCAGGTCGGCGGTCTCCGACCACCGCTCGCTGACCGCGGCGGTGATCAGGGTGAGCGCGGCGGTGCCCACCTTGTCGGCGAGCAGGCGCTGCGCCAGGCGCACCCGCGGCGCGCCGTCCTCGCTCGGGGTGGTCAGGTGCCGGGTGACCAGCGCCTCGTCCTGCAGCAGCTTGACCACCGCGACCAGCTCGTCGGCCAGGGTCGACAGGCCCTGCTCGTCGAGGTCGGCCACGACCTCGTCGAAGCGCCTGGAGAGGCTGGTGTAGGCACGGCGGCTCCCGGAGCGGAATCGGGCCAGCACCGGGTCTTCGATCTGCACCGCCGACGGCGCCATCGCCTCGAGCTCGTCGAGGAAGCGGTCCACGGTCGCAGCCTGGCGACCGGGGTCGCTGACGTGCTCGCGGACCAGCTCGCCGGCCCGCGCGACCGATTCGCGTCCCAGGTCCCCCCGCAGCTGGCGGATCAGCTGGGCGCGCAGCAGCTGAACCTGGTCCCCGCCGGAGGCTTTGACCCGTTCCACCTCGGCGTCGGCCTGGGAGCGCAGCTGCGCCGAGATCCGCTCGGCGTCGGCACGGGCGTCTTCGACCACCCGCGTCGACTCGCTCTTGGCGTCCTCGACCGCCTTGCTGTGCGCCTGCTCGGCCTCGGCCAGCCGGGAGGCAGCGCTGGCGGCCTCGTCCAACTGCTCACGGACCGAGTCTTGTCGCGCGGCCATCATCGTGCGCACCGGCGGCACCACGAAGCGCCACAGCAACACCACGATGAGGGTGAAACCGATCAGCTGACCAATGAATGTCGACATCGCCGCTTACCGTCCTGCCGCCGTCGTCGCGTCGGCATCGCCCACGCTGACGCCCAATACCCGGCCGGCGAGGGTCGTCGAGAGGGTCTCCACCCTGGCCCGCAGATCCCCGGCGACCGTGTCGCCTTCACGTTTGAGCTGCTCGCTGGCTCCCTGCAGGGTCGCGGCCACCTGCTCGGCGGCTTGCCCCCGCTTCTCCTCCAGGAACGTGCGCCCCTCGTTGCGGGCGTCGTCCCGGATCGCGGTCGCTTCGGTGCGCGCCCCCGCCATCGCCTCCTCGTAGTCGGCTTCGGCGGCGGCGAACTGCTCGGCGGACCGCTTGTTGTCGGCCAGCGTCTTGGTGACCATGTTCTCGCGCTCACGCAGCACCTTCGTCACCGGCGGCACCACGAAGACGCTGATGACGGCCAGCACGATCAGGAAGATCGCCAGTACGACGAAGAAGGTGCCGTTGGGGATGAGGAAGTTGCTTGTCTCGGCTTCCTCACCGCCCTGGCCCGCGGCCAGGATTGCAGCGCTTAAGTCACCCATGTCAGCGGACTACTGTGCAGCGATCGGGGTGGCGAAAACGAACAGCGCCATGAACGCCAGGTTGATGAAGTACGCGGCCTCCACCAAACCGACCGTGATGAAGAACGGGGTGAACAGCCGGCCCTGAGCCTCGGGCTGACGTGCGATACCGGCGATCAGCGCGTTACCGGCGATACCGTCACCAATACCGGCACCGATCGCGCCGCCGGCCATGATGAGGCCGCCGCCGATGAGGGCGCCCATCCCGATGAGATTCGGGTCTCCCATTACCTTCTCCTCCTTGATATCCGGTAGCTGTCTACCAGGTCTGTGTTAGTGCTCGTGGTCTTCTTCGAGTTCCATCGCCTGACTGAAGTACAGCACGGTCAGCAGGGCGAAGATGAACGCTTGGATCGCACCGACGAACAGGTCGAACGCCTTCCACACCGCGTTGGGCGCCCACAAAATATACGGCGGGAACAACGCGATCAGCCCCACCAGGATCCCGCCGGCGAAGATGTTGCCGAAAAGACGCAAGGCCAGCGAGATCGGCTTGGCGAGTTCTTCGACCAGGTTGATCGGGGCCATCAACGTGACGTGGCCCTTCACCAACTGCCGGGGGTGACCGAACAGGCCGCGTCGCCAGAAGCCGGCCAGGTGGTAGCTGAGGAAGACGAACACCGTCAAGGCGGCCACGAAGTTGATGTCGGCGGCCGCCGGGCTGAAGAGCTCCCGCGACACCCCGCCCTCGTCGGCGTACTGCACCGGCAGCACCGACAGCCAGTTGGCGATGAGGATGTAGATGAACAGGGTGACCGCCAGCGGCAGCACGAACGGGGCGACCCGCATCCCGATGGTCGCCTCGATCTGGCTGCGCATCTGGACGGTGATGGTCTCGAAGAACAGCTGCACACCGCCGGGCACCCCGGTCGAGGTGACCTTGGCGCGCAGGTACAGCGCCATGGCGATGACGATGACCGCGGCGATCGCACTGGAGATCACCGTGTCGAGGTTGATGGTCATCCCCAACCAGGTGGTCGTGACGTGATGACCGACCTCGACCTTGCTCTCGGCCAGGATCGTCTCGTCCATCATGCGGTCCCTTCGGTGTATCCGTCGGTCGTGCCGGCCGGTCCCGCGCCGTCGGCCGAGGTACGAATCTTCTTCCAGACCGGCAGCGCGGTACCGCCGACCAGCAGCACCTGGAAGAGCGCCAGCCCGAACAGCACACCCAGCCCGTCGGGACGGGTGAGGTAGGCGATGACCAGGGCGATCACGGTGATGACCGCCAGGCGGGTTGCGGAATTGAGCGCCATTTTGCGTTTGAGCGGATGGTCACCGGCGGTGATGGCGGACACCGACCGGCGGATCAGCAGCGCGTTGACCAACCCGATCGCCAACCCGACGCCGAGGTACACCCCGAGCATCGGGCGATCCAGCAGGACGGTGGCACCGATGGCGGCCACGGTCAGGACCCCACAGATGACGAGGAGGCGCAGCGGCCGAAAAGCCACTTCCGGAAACACCAACGGCGCATCTTGCGCTGGTGTCGTCACCGTGTCACCTCAGTCACCGAAGTCCCTGCAATCTCCGCAAAATCCAACGTAAGCCTGGCGTCGCTCACGTGCATCCCGTGCGACCTGCCGAGCGTATCGGACGGCAGTGGGCGCACAGGAAACACCCAAAGAAAAGCTCCGAAAAGCTCCTTTTTGTGGTGGCCGGATGTCGACGCCGATCGGAACCGTACCACATGGCGAGACCCCCGAAACGTCGGCCTACTACTTTTCGTCGTATATCCTATCGCGCCCCCTGACCAGGGGAATCAACGTCGCCACGACGGCCACCAGGATTGCCGCCAGCATGACCGCACCGGTGTAGCGCGGGTCGACGAAAATGGTGCTCGCCGCCCCGAGCGCCACGATCCCCACCCACAGGTAAATCAGCAGGACCACCCGGCGATGGGAGTGCCCGATCTCCAGCAAGCGGTGATGCAGGTGCATCTTGTCGGGGTGAAACGGGCTCACCCCCGCGCGGGTGCGACGCACGATCGCCAGCAGCATGTCGAGGGCGGGAACGAACATGACCGCGACCACCAGCAGGAACGGCGCCAGCAGCGCGAACACGTCGCGGGCGCCGTAGGCGCTCTGCGAGATCGGGCCGGCGGCGGTGGTGGATGCCGCGGCCAGCATCAGCCCGATCAGCATCGACCCGGAGTCGCCCATGAAGATCTTGGCGCGGTGGAAGTTGTGCGGCAAGAACCCCAAACACGCCCCGGCCAGCACCACCGAGATCACCGCCGGGGGGTAGAACAGCACGTCACCGCCGTGGTCGCGCAACAGTCCCATCGAGAAAATGCAGATGGCCAGCGCGGTGATCAGACCGAGGCCCGCGGCGAGCCCGTCGAGCCCGTCGACGAAGTTCATCGCGTTGACGATCGACACGGTCAGCGCCAAGGTCAACAGGATCGACGAGACTTGGTCGAGCACGATCGTGCCCACGCCCCCGAACGGGATGTAGAGCACGCTCCACGCCACCCCCATGGTGACCAGCACACTGGCGGCGGTGATCTGACCGGCGAATTTGGTCAGCGCATCCAGACCCCAGCGGTCATCGATGAGTCCGATGCCCATGATCACCCCGCCCGCGACGACCACCGCGGGCATCCCCGAGGAGTAGACGAACCCGCGGGTCAGCGCGGGCAGTTGCGAGGCGAGGAACACCGCGGCGATGGTCCCGGCGTACATCGCCAATCCGCCCATCCGGGGAGTGGGGGTGACGTGGACATCACGGTCGCGGGGGTAGGCGACCGCGCCGAGACGGGTGGCCAGCATCCGCACCGGCCCGGTCACGAAGTAGGTCACGATCGCAGCGGTCAGCCCGACCAGGGCCAGCTCGCGCAGCGGCACTCCCGCACCCTGCTCGGCGACGGCGAACACCCCGGTGGTCAGGGTGGACACGTCACCGGTCATGCCGCGACCGTACTGCACTCACCGGCACCCGGATCAGTCCGTCAACGTCGCGGGATCCGTCTGCAGCGCCGCGGCCACGCTCTCGGCGCTGACCGGCCCGGCGCGCAGGATCCGGGGTGCGGCGCCGGTGAGATCGACGATCGTGGACGCGGCCTGCTGCGCGGCGGGGCCGGCGTCGAGATAGACCGCAGCCCGATCGGCGAACTGCTCGCGCGCCGCGGTGGCGGTGACCGCCGGAGGGTGACCGGACACATTGGCGCTGGAGACCGCCATCGGCCCGGTTTCGCGGAGCACCTCGATGGCGACCGGGTGCAACGGCATGCGCAGCATCACGGTGCCGCCGGTGTCGCCGAGATTCCACGGCAACGACGGGGCGGCGGTCACCACCAGGCTCAGTGCCCCCGGCCAGAACGCCCGGATGAGGGTGCGGGCGGTGTCGGGGACGGTGAACACCAGTCCGTCGATGGTGCGCCACGATCCGACAAGCACCCCGACCGGCATGTTCGGGCCGCGCCCCTTGGCCGCCAACAGGGCCGCCACGGCGGCCGGGTCGAAGGCGTCGGCACCGATGCCGTAGACGGTGTCGGTGGGCAGCACCACCAGTTGGCCGGCCTTGACCGCGCTGATCGCGGCGGCGACCCCGGCGGCCCGCCGGTCCGGATCGGCACAGTCGAACACGTCGGGATCACCTGTCGGGGGCCGATCCGGCTCGCCGGTGCTGTGTGTCACGGTCAGACCTTCCTGCGGGCGGTCACGAACCGCGGTCGTCCTGCCAGATCCCGGTGGCTCACGATGGTATCGAAAAGGTCTGTGTGGGCGATCAATTCGCTGGTCGCGTCGGCGGTGGTGTCGTCATGCTCGACGGCGAAGCGGCCGCCGGGACGCAACCAGGCACCCGCCCGAGCGGTGACCGCGGCGATCACCGTCATCCCGTCGGGACCGGCGAACAGCGCGTGGTCCGGGTCGTGGCCGGCCACCTCGGGTGCCACCGCGGCACCCTCGGGGATGTAGGGCGGGTTGGACACCACGAGGTCGACGGCGCCGTCGAGGTCGGCCAGAAGCCCCGGGGTGGCGATGTCGGCGTGGACCACCTCCACCGGGCTGTCAGCGGTGTTGCGACGGGCGTAAACCACCGCGTCGTCGCAGACCTCGACGCCGAGCACCCGGGCGGCGGGCCACCGCCGCGCCAGCGCGAGCGCCAGGGCCGCCGAGCCGGTGCAGGCGTCGATGATCGTCGGGGTGTCGGGCAGGTCTTGATCGTGCGTCCAGGCCAGCAGGGCCTCGGTCTCGGGGCGGGGCACGAACACCCCGGGACCCACATGCACCGTCACCGGGCCGAACGCCGCGGTGCCGGTGAGGTGCTGCAGCGGTACCCGGCGGGCACGGGCGTCGACCAGCCGTCGGTACTCGCCGTAGAAGTCCGGCTCGGGTGGATCGACGAGGGCCAGCCGTCCCCGCTCGGCCCCGATCAGGTGCGCGGCCAGCTCTTCGGCGTCACGGCGGGCGGCGTCGATCCCGGCGCGCGACAACGTCGCGGTCGCCTCGGCGATCGCCCGCGACAGCGCGGCCGGCGAGCGCCGGGCCGCGGCGCCGGAGCGGGTCATGACTGGTGCAGTCGGGCTTGCTTGTCCGCGTCGGCCAGCGCGTCGAGGAGCGCGTCGAGCTCACCGTCGAGCACCTGGTCGAGGTTGTGGCTCTTGAAGCCGATGCGATGATCGGCCAGCCGGTTCTCCGGGAAGTTGTAGGTCCGGATGCGTTCGCTGCGGTCGACGGTGCGGATCTGGCTGGCCCGGTCGGCCGACGCTTCGGCCAGCGCTTTCTCCTCGGCCACCGCCTGCAGGCGCGCGGCGAGAACCTGCAGCGCGCGGGTCTTGTTCTGCAACTGCGACCGTTCGTTTTGGCAGGTGACGACGATGCCGGTGGGCAGGTGGGTCAGACGCACCGCCGAGTCAGTGGTGTTGACGCCCTGGCCGCCCTTGCCCGAGGAGCGGTAGACGTCGACGCGCAGATCGGCGTCGTCGATCTGCACCTCCCCGACCTCCTCGGGTTCTGGGTAGACCAGCACACCGGCCGCCGAGGTGTGCACCCGGCCCTGCGATTCGGTGACCGGAACCCGCTGCACCCGGTGCACCCCGCCCTCGAACTTCAGCCGGGACCACACCCCGTCGGCGGTGTCGCCCTTGCTGGCGATCGACAGCGTCGCCTCCTTGTACCCACCGAGGTCGGAGGTGGTCTGGTCGAGCACGGTGACCGTCCACCCGTGCCGCTCGGCGTAGCGGGTGTACATGCGGGCCAGGTCGGCGGCGAACAGCGCGGATTCTTCGCCGCCCTCCCCGGATTTCACTTCCAGCACGATGTCGTCGCCGTCGTGCGGGTCACGGGGGGCGAGCATGTCGGTGAGCTGGGCGTCCAAGTCGGCCACCCGGGCCTCTAACTCCGCGGCCTCGGCGGCGAACGACGCGTCGTCGGCGGCCAGCTCGCGGGCGGCCTCCAGGTCGTCGCGCGCGGCGGTGAGCTTGCGGTGGGTGGCCACGATCGGCGCCAGCTGGGCGAAGCGCCGCCCGACCTTGCGGGCCTGCGCGGGATCGGCGTGCAGATCGGGGTCGGCCAGTTGGGTCTCCAGTTGCGCATGCTCGGCCAGCAGTGCATCGATGGCGTGCACGCTCTGCGTCATGTCAACTTCTTCCCCGAACGCAAACCGACGCCCGGATACCGCGGCTTTGCGCTCCGGGCGTCGGGATGGTTGCTAGTTGTCGGCGTTCTCCGTCTTCGCGGCGTTGGCCTTGCGCTTGCCGTACCGGCGCTCGAAGCGCGCCACCCGGCCACCGGTGTCCAGGATCTTCTGCTTGCCGGTGTAGAACGGGTGGCACTGCGAGCAGACCTCCACCACGATGTGCCCACTCGGCTTGGTGCTGCGGGTGGTGAAGGTGTTGCCACAACCGCAGACCACGGTGGTCTCGCCGTAGGCGGGGTGAATGTCGGTTTTCATGATGTCCTCTGCAATCGTCGGTCCGGGTCGCCCAGCAGGGCGTGAACCGGAGCCTGAGGTGACGGGTTGGAATGACCAACCTGATCCGGCGTCTGATTATGCCAGTCCAGGCATCGTGGCCCCAAAACGTCCCGCCGGCCCCGGCTATTCCCTCTGACCTGTTTTCCCCCTCGCACCTGTTCCCTCGCCTCTTCCCGGGTTGGTGAATTACCGCACCCCGAGTGGCGAATTGTTTGACGATCTAGGAACCTGGGTATGGAGCACGGATAGTTCCGGGGCCACCGCGGCGGTGTCGCCGGGACCCGAACAGAGAGAGGCGACGATGACGATGCAGATCCGAAGCCTGATGACCAAGGCCGCAGTTGCCGTGTCCGGCGCCGTGGTCGCGATCGGACTGGGTGCCGGCGCGGCCGTGGCCACCCCGGAACCACCCCCGGTACCCCCAG
>NZ_NCXO01000064.1 GCF_002104795.1 Mycolicibacillus koreensis | reverse complement strand
ACCCCAGGACCCGCCTACATCCCCAACCTCACCGCCGCACCACGAACCAGCTCATGCACTCCCAATCGGGAAGAGCCCGATTAGCTTCACTCTCCTAACCGACTACCCCTGGAGTCTGACCGCGCACGAGCGCGCCTGCCGACACCATAATCTGACTGTTTGGATCGGCGGTGTGGATACAATAGATCGCGGAATCGTGCGTAACAGCGCAGCGCGACCCACGATATTCGATGTAGCGCCCCGCTGACAAGATTGTTTGACTGAGCCCGGAGTCGAAACGCGGCATGTCAGTTCGGTACAGCCGCGGCAGTGGATCCCCGATGAACCACGCGACTTCGTTGACCCCAGACTGGACCCCGTGTAATGCGCCGCTACAGCCGAAACTACCGGTGATTTCGATCGCGCAGCGCAACCCGAGCGGAGTGGTCACCCAGACACCGTCTTTGTTTGTCACCGCGTACTTTTCCAGTCGCGCGTCCCTGTCGTACCCCGCGATGTCGGGATAGGGACTTGGCGACGGGCGCGCGACGGAAGGCGCGGCGTGCACTGCACAGATCAGACAGAGCGCGCCGATGAGTGAATACCTGCACCTCCTGGCGATAAAGCGTCCCATGAGCTATCCGTTCAACCAGGTGTGGGTCGGTGTGATCAGCATTCGGAACGGCCCGCGCTCGCAGTACGTGCTGCCATCCAAGGTGGTGCCACACTTGGTGCCCGCGACTGAAATGAAGGTCAGCGGCGGAATTTTCGCCGTACCGAGTGTCGGTGGGAATCGAACGGCCAGGGTCCAGTCATAGTGCACCCGCGCGTCTCCCGTGATCCACCCGATTTGGTGGATGCCTTCTGGTGCGCCGGGAATGTTGCCAGAGCACCCGAAGCTTCCTCGGAACCAGATACCGCAATTCGATCCATGGTCTGTGACGAACCAATAGCCGGGCTGATCTGGCAGCGTCACGCCCGGGGAGTCTGACGACGCGTAGGGGGCGCTATCGGTCTCGGTGAAGTATCGCAGGTTCGGGTAGGGGTTCGCCGGTGTGTCGGATGGTCCCGCATCGGCGAAAGAAGTAGCGGTGGGGCCGACGACCATGAGCGCAACGACTAAGGCCAGGAACTTCCCAATGCGCTGGCCTAGCGATTGTCGGGTTCGCACTGTAACCTCCGAGTTCATCTGGCAGTTCATTTCCGTCAGGGTGCCGCAAGGACGACTGAGACCAGGTTGAAGCCCGCGTCGGCGTGGAGTGTGCTGGCGCCGTACAGGGTGTACGAGCAGTCGAGAAGAGACCGGTGTCCTTGAAGCATGACGCCGCGCAGCGCTGAGGCTTCATCGTCGCCGTATCCCGACAGCAGGATGGCGTTACTCCCGGTGAAGCCGATAGTTCTTAGCGCCGGTATCGGATCGGTGAACGGCACGGCCGAGCTGCGATAATTTTTGTATTCGCTGGTTTCTCGGGTAGCCATCTCCGCGGCACGTTGCACGAGTGGGTCGGTGTGAAATGGTGCGCAACTCGACTGGCTTCGGGTCGATTCGATAGCTTCGGCCACCGCGGCCGACGGTGTGGCGCCGGCCGCCGGCGCGACCACCGTTGCCGCAGCGGCGCTGGCAGCGCACATCGCGAGAGCGCGGGGTGCAGATCGATGGTCTGGCAAGCTTTGTCTCCGTTCGTAGTCGCTCGGTGTGCTGTGTGGTGGGTGTCTAGTCGCACACGTGAGATCGATGAATGTCGCTGCCCCACCGCATGGCGCGCTGGAACGAGGGGCCGACGAACCACGCTGGTTGTCGTCCTCTGATGCCGGCGCTCACGTTGGACAGGTGTTGCCAGAGCAGGTGGAAACTTTTGGCCCCATACATCGGGAAGTAGAGATCACCTGCGTGATTCACCGACTGGGTCAAGGCCTGTGCACGCGGGGTCAGGTAGGCCACCGACCGATCGATGTTCGCGGTGACGGCGTCGGCGATCTGCTGGTTGGAACCGGCGCTGTAGTCGCCGTTGTACCTGATCAGAGCGTTGTTGAAGTTGTCGATCTGGGTGGTCAGCGTGTCGTACTGAGCGGCGAACCATTGACACATTTCCCGTACGGCGGTGATGTCCGCATCGGTGATCTCGTCGCGTGTCTGATCGTACGGAAACGGAAATTTCGGTTGCCAGTTGCTCGGGGTGGCGACGACGGCCGGGAGCGGCGGCGCAATCTCGTCGGCGGTGGGGTCGGCCCATGCCGGTTCGGCGGCGGCGATGAGCAATGCCGTAATCACCGACGCGGTGGGTACTAGATAGCCTGTCAGCCATCCTGCGGTCGTCCGCGTCCGCGTCCGGGTTCGGGTGGGTATCGGAGTAGTGCCATCGGATTCGTTCACCGCGGTCCTTTCTGCCGGCAGTGTAGGGCGTCGCCGGTGTTTGATCGCCTCGCACCGATCCCGGGAACTGGTCACGACACATGCGGCGTGTTTCCGTAACAGGTGACGTTGCCGACGTCCAGCGTGCTCTGGCACAACAGGCCTCCGGCGTGGGAGATCTTGACGGTGACCCATCGCGACGGTGCCGCGATCGTCCGCCAGTCCGCGCGAAGCTGCGCGTGCGGAATCAGAGGGTCGCTGCCGTCGCCGAGTGGTAGGTCCAGGCGCCATGGCAATGACACACCGATCAACAGCTCGCGGCCGTGGCGGTCGACGTACTCCACGTCCACTCGCCCGATGTCGCTCGAAATCACCTCGTATGTCAGTGATTGGGTCGCATCGGCCGGCGCCGGCATCGCCATTCCGGCAGTTGCCACCACAGCCAACGCCCCGGCGTGGTACAGCCATGTCGGGGCTGCGACGACCGTCACCTACCGGGCCCTATCACGTTGCCGATACCGCCGACATCGGTGATCTGCCAGTCTGAGTTAGTGTCGACGGTGATGCTGTAGGTCGCTGTCGACTGCAAGTTCTCCGGCGCCTGGGTCGTCTTTGTCAGTACGCTGACAAACGTGTCGACGAGGTAGACGCCGTTGGTGTCCGAACGCACCTTTGCCGCAAGCGGTTGGGCCGTCGAGTTCCATTCCAGCGGTACCAACAACTGCTCCATCGAGTTTGCGGCTTGAGTGAGCTTCTGCCGCAGTTCCGGCGAGGTGCCTTGGACGAGTTTGTCTTTCCACTCCGGCATGTTCTGGAAGTTCATCGTTGCCGCATTGACGGCATAGTCGAGCGCGATCTGTTCGGCACGCTCGTGGTTGGCGCTCTGGTTCTGTGCGTCGCGTACCTTGGCGTGTTCGCCAAAGTACATCCAGGTCACCGCCGCCAGCGCGACAGCAAGCGCGATGAACGCGGCGCCGAGCACCAATGACCGGACGCTGAGGGACAGCTGCTTACCGATGGTCTTGGATTCAGATGCCGCGACGGATTCCACCGGCGCGGAGCGCCCGTCGGCCTCGGTGGCACCGCCGGTGTCGCGCACGGTGGGTGCGGGTTGATCGGGCTCAGTGTCCGACGGCTCGCCGGACTCTTCCGGGCGTCGTGTCATCTTGATACCTCTCATCTCAAACTACTGTCCTTCGCGGGACTCACGGGTTTGGTGCCTTCACGCGGAGGGTGATTGTCCCGTCTTCGGGAATGGCGTCCAGCATGTTGGACAGGATCTGGCTGGTGTCGAAGTTCATTGCCGAAGCCGCAACTCCCTTGATGTTCGGAGCGAGCGCTTCGCCGAAGACTTTCAGGTCGGGTGCCCGGTTGTCGAGGAATGCCTGGATCCGCGCCAGCAATCGCCCTACGTTACGGATGGACTCGGGCGCTCCGGTCTGGGTGACCACGTCGTTGGCGGCCCAGTACAGTCCGTACAGGGCCGGGGCGGTGGCGCGAAGGTCGGGGCCGATCGCAGCAAGCGACGGGCCGACGAATCCGGCGTTCTGCAGCAGCGTCTGGAAGTCGGCGAGCACGTCGCCGCCGTCACCGTTCATTCCGCGTACGGCGTCACGCAGCAGTGTGCTGGCGCGCGTGAGTCTGGGCAGGACGGACTCGTCGCCGGGTATCGAGCGGCCGACCTCGTCGACCAGCTGTGTGATCTGCGCGGGGTCCATCTGGTTGAGGATTCGCACCACGTTGGTGGCGAGTTCGGAGATCGACGCCGGTAGCACGACGTCCTCGGTGGCCACCTGTTGCCCGTTGTGGAACGAGGGGCCGTGCGTGCTTCGTGGGACGAGTCCGACGTAGGACTCACCCAGGGCAGACAGATTCTCCAGCCGCACCTCGCTGTCGACGGGGACCGAGTACCGCTCGTCGATGTAGAAGTGGATGATTGCGGTTTGTACCGAGGTGTCGATCGCGGTGACCTTTCCCACCGGCACACCACGCAACAGGACGTTGGAATCGACAACCAGGCCGTTGACGTCCGGCACCTGCATGGACACGTTGGTTCGATCCTTGGGCGGCCCGCTGCGTACGCCCAGTGACCCGATGTAGTGCACCGAGAACGCGATGATGACGCCAAAGACGGCGAAACTCAAAGCATGTCGGAGCTTCACGGTATCGCCCCGAGGATCCGCAGCACTTCGTCGACATTGCCGGTGATGTCGCGGCCGTCGGCGGTTTGAACGGAGGTGATGTTCATCGCAGGGTATTTGTCCTGCGGGAGGAACATAGCGGTGAAGAGTTTGCGCCAGGGCGTGTATTCACCCTCGATGCCCCACTTGGATTGTTGCACCTGGCCGACGGCGAGACCCAGCGAGTTGAGCATCGGCGTCAACCAGAACCCGCCGGTGTAGATACTGCCGATCGACGGTAGCAACGTGCCGATGGCGACCGATGCTTCGCTGGTGCGATCGAATGCGAGGAGACCTTCCGGAGACAGCCAGTATTCAAGTTTCGGCGTGCTCTCGGTCAGTACGGCGGCTGTGTCGGCGACGCCACGAAGCCATTGATCGACGACGTCGATGTTCGCCGAGAGGTCCGCGAGGTTCGCCGACATCCGGGAGGCGATCGCCCGGACCTGCTCGGCTCGTTCGGGTGTGACGCGGTTGATCTCCAGGATGGAACTCTGGATACGCTGGATCGACCCGCTAGCGACGAAGTGCGCGAGGTTGGCCAGCGTGTCCTCGAGTTGCGGTGGGGATGCCGTTTGAGAAACGGGAATGCGCCCTTCGGGCGGGACCGTCCCACCTGCGTCGGCGTCGGGATCGCGCTCGAGCGCCACGTAGATATCGCCGAGCACGGTGGACTGCTGCAGAACGGCGTGGATCTCGGCGGGAATGCGCGCTGACGACGAAATCCGCGTCTTCACTTCGACGACGTCGGTTCCGACCGAAACAGCTTCGACGACGCCGATCTGCGTGCCGTCCATGACGACCGGGGCACGGTCAGTCAGGTTGAGGACGTTGGCGAATTCCATGACGACGGTGTAGCCGCCGCTGTAGTTGTGTCCGGGCTGGGGGAGCTTGTCGACGGTGATGGCACCGCAGGCCGACACCGAGGCGACAGCCACCAACGTCGTCAACTTCAGAAGTATTCGACGCATCACTTGCTCGCATTCATGAAGACGTACTGCAGCAGGTTCATGTCGACCGCATACGGTTGACCAGCGACGACGGCGCAACTGCCTGGATTCGACAGGTTCATGAGCCCGCACACCGCCGGGCCGTTCGGCGTGCGGATGCGGTACAGAGGTGGCCGGTAGGCGATGTCGAATTGGCGGTTGTTGACGTGGTTGGCGGCATTATTGATCCACCACGGCAGGGGGTCGAGCAGGCTGGCCAGTCCTTGTGCGTGCGGGGTCAAGATACGTACGGCGTCGGAGACGGCATCCAAGGTCAGCTGAAGCTCGTCACCGGTGTGCGTTTCGAGGTCGGAGATCATGGTGATGATCGGCGGTAGGGGCTCGGCCAGCTGGCGGCCACCGTCGACGGCGTCACGGATGTCGGCTGTCGTCGTGGTGCCGGCGATGAGAATCTCCTTCATCGGATCGCGCAGTTGCACCAAGGTTGCGGAAAGCGAGGAGAGATTGGCGACGATGGATGCCATATCGTTGATAACGGCATCCGGGTTGTCCAGCAGGCTTGCTGAACGTTGCAGGAGATCATCGATCCTTGCACCATTGCCGCGCGCGGCTTGGTTGAGTTGGCCGATAGTGGCGCCGATGTTTTGCGAGTCGGTCGGGCTGATGCCGTTTAGGAACGTGTTGGCCGAACCGACGATCTCCGTCAAGCTCTTGGGGGTGGCTGAACGGCTCAGGGGGATACATTCTCCGGCTGCCAAAGTGGGTCCTGTGTCGTAGTTCCCGACGAGTTCGAGCGAACGATCAGCCAGGATAGATGTCGATCGAACGACGGCCCTCACTTCGTTTGGCAGTAGTCGAGATTCGGTGATCGTGAAGTCCACCCGGACGCTGGACGCGCTGGGGGTGATCTCGTCGATGGTGCCGATCTGGTAGCCCATCTGGGTGACAGGATTGCCAGCGTACAGGCCGACCGCGTCGGGCAGTATAGCGCAATAGGGGGTCGGATGGGCGGATGCTGTTGTCCCACAAGACGTCAGATTAGCGAGAGCGATCGTAACGATGGCGACGACACCGAGGATCTTGGGTGTGTGCGCTTCCATCAGCACGGACTCCCTGGCAGCGGTATGCACAGATCGGTGGCCAGCAACTCGGGAGGGGCGTTCTGGATGGCCAGGGTGCGTTCCATGCGGTCGCGGGTTCGGCGCAGGATACGCACGACGAGTCCGCTGCGGTCGGCCCAGGCGCGCACGATCTGCTGCCAGTGGACGATTTTCGTAAGGAACTTGTCGCGGTGTTTCTGGTAGAAGATTCCAAGCGGGCCTATCCCTTGCAGTACCTGGCCCATGCCCTGCAAAGCAGCGGCGAATCCCTTCCCGTAGAGGGTCAGGGTCTGCTCCAGGATTGCGATCTTCTCGACCATTCGAGACAGTTGGTCGCCGTACATGCTCAGTTCCCTGATGTATTCGTCGGAAAGCTGCGCGATCTGCGTCACTTGGCCGCGCTGGCGGTCGAGAGTATCGATCAGCTTGTTCCCTGCCTCGACGACAGAGGAGACGGTCTCTAGGTTGGGCCCGGTCAGACCTAGCTGGATTTGATCCAGTGATCGTTCGATGGGCACCGGGCGAATCGTGTCGGTAAGTTTCGTGGTGTCTGACAGCGCGCGAATCAGGCTGTAGGGCATGGTGACCCGTTCCTTCGGGATGGTTTGGTCACCCAACGGAACGTCGCCTGCCGGGTCGATGTTGACGTAGTAGCCGCCGACCACGGTGAGCATGCGGACTTGGATGCTGGACCGGTCGCCGACGAATGCGGTGCCGTCCACGGTGGCGCGGACGCGGACCTGATCTTCTTCGATGGACAGGTCCTTGATCTTGCCGACGGTGAGTCCGGCGATCCGGACTTTGATGCCGGGGGTGATCGAGGCTGAATCGTCGGTCAGGAATGTCACTATCTTGTTGCCCGGAGGGCTCACGTAGAGCAGCGCTGCCACGAGTGCGAGGACCGTGACGAGTCCCAACGTAGAGGCCCCCAACAGGCGCGGATCGCGCAGCCTGCTTACTGCTTGCATAGGACCACCCTCTGACCGTTAAGTAACACTTCGACCGGCACTGGAAGTTCGGCGCGGCCCTGCGAGCACTGCAGCGGTTGGCCGGAGGCCGCAGGTGGCGGGATGTTGTCCCACATCGCGGGCACCAATTTGACTGCGTCCATGAAGTTGTCGACGTTGGTGATCGCCTTGTCCAGCGCCAGGTCGACATCAATGCCCGGCTTCAGCCCGGCGCCATCGAGCAACCGAACAACCGCCGAGGTGAATTCGGGGCCGTATATATGAGACTTGCGGAATTCGTCGAGTACGTCGATCGCGGCGTCGATGGGCTTGTTCGCTCCGTCGACGATCCGGACGAAGTCCTTGGCGTGACCAGACATGGTGTCCGCGATTGCCTTGAGGTTGCCCAGCAGGGTCGCGACCACACGCTGCCGATCGGCGAGGAACTGGGTGAGGGAGTGCATGCTTTCCAGGACGTCGCCCAGCCCGCTGCCGTCGCCGGACAGGAAGTTGTCCACGTTGGCGGTGAATCGGTTGAGGTCGTCGGGACTCAGTGTCGCCAGGACGGGCTGTAATCCGTTGAACAGGTGGGTGATGTCGAACGAGGGTTGTGTCATCGACGTTGGTAAGTGCCGCAACGGGCTACCCGCGTGCCCGGCGTCGGCAGGGTCGATGACCTCCAGGTAGCGCAGACCAGTGAGGGCCTGGTACTTCACGGCCAGCCGGGTGCTCGACCTGATGGCGTATCGCGAATCCAGGGTGAAGCCAACTTCGGCGATGCTCTGCTCCGAGCGTCTCCGCAACTCCAGGTTCTCGACCTTGCCCACCCGCACGCCGCGTACGCGCACGTCGGCGCCGGCGTGCAACCCGGACACGTCGGTGAAGTCTGCGGTGTAGGCGTTGAGCTCGGAGGAGGCAGGCGGGGTGATTGCGTTGGCCACCAGGACCAGCAGCACGGTGGCGACGGCGCCGGCGAGAAGCAGACGCCATAGTGCAGCGACGGGCTTCATTGGGGCGTGCCTCCAACCGCGTCGGCTGTTGCGGCGACCGCCGGGAGCACGTCGAGGATGACCCGCACGTTGACCGCGCGGCGATCGGGCGGGCCGGCGAATAGACGTTCGAGACGGACCCGAAGATCGCGTGCGGTGTCGGCGATCTCGTCCGATGGAACCAGGCCCGGGGCGATGTCGCTGAACCTCTTGATCAGGTCGGTGACCGGGGCCAGCTCGGTGCTGTGGCTGCTCACCAGCTTGCCGGCTGCGCCGAACAGACTGTTGGCGGTGAGATCGATAGTTGGTGTGAACGTGTTGACAAAGAAGTCTTCGGTCACATTGTCCAAGCTGGCGTGGACGTAGTGGTCACCAAGGGTGACCAGCGCATCCACGAGTCCGGGAAAAGCGACGCTGATTCCGGTGGCGTTGGTCAGCAGCTGTGCGGTGCTGACGTTTTGAACCCGGGCGAGCGTTTCGGACACCACCAGCATCGTCTCCAGCAGCGGGGTGAGGCTGTCTGCGAAGTGAGTGGTCTTCTCGATCGTTTCGATGAGGTGTGGAGTGACCACGCCGTGCGAGATCTCGCCGAGCCGTGACAGCAGCGATTGGAGGGTGAAATTGCCCGATGGAACCGCCTCTATCACGCTGCCTTCAGCGAGGGCCCGGCCGCCCACACCGGGCGTCACATTGATCCCGGTGACTCCGAAGTAATTTGCCGGCCGGAAGTCGATGCCGAACGTATCGGTGAGCCCTGCTGTCGCTTTACGCTCCATGTCGGCTCCGACGCGCACCCCACCGGCGGGCAGGCTGGTCACCGTGGTGACCTCACCGATCTTGACGCCGTGCATTAACAGTTCGGTCCCCGGGCTGACCCCTTGCCCGATATACGGCGAATCGATTACGACGCCGAACCGGTTGTCTGGGCGTCCTCCGAAGGGGTCGACCCACAACAGCAGCAGGACCGCGATCGAACTCAGCGCCACCCCCATACCGAGCTGCGCGAGAATCTGTTTTTCGCGCAGCTCCGATGTTCGCCGAAATAGCATTGGCACCTAGCCTTTGAACACGAAGATCGGCTGGAGTCCCCACAGCAGGACGGTGAGCGCGAAGTTCAGCACCATGATCGCGACCAGACTCGCGCGGACCGCGCGGCCCGAGGAAAGCCCCACTCCGGCCGGTCCACCGGTCGTGAAATACCCGTAGTAGCAATGGATCAGCGTTACCGCGACACAGAAGACCACGGCCTTGACGAGCGAGTAGGCGATGTCGGTCAGCGGCAGGAACTGGACGAAGTAGTGATTGTAGGTTCCGCCGGGCTGGTTGTGGAACACACTGATGACGGTGCTGGAGACGAAGAAGCTCACGACCAACGTCAATAGGTATCCGGGAACAACGCAGATCATGGCGCCGATCACCCGGGTTCCGACGACGAACGGGATCGGCCGCAGGCCCAACGCCTCGGTCGCTTCGATCTCCTCGGCGATCGCCATTGCACCGATTTCGGCGGTCATGCGGCATCCGGCCTGCGTGGCGAATGCGATGCCGGCCACGAGCGGCGCCATCTCACGGACGTTGGCCAAACCGCCCACGATCCCCGAGAGCGCGCCGAAACCGATCAGGTTGAGGGTCGCGAATGCCTCGACGGCGACCGAGGCGCCGACGGCGACACCGAGGATGATCAGGACGCTTATTACGCCGCCGTCGACGAGGATCGATCCTCGCCCCCATGCCAAACCGTTCATCGCAGCAAGTGTCTGACGCCGGTAGCGGCGCAGGGTGATCGGCAGCATCCACAACGTCGTAGCCGTGAAGACCACGAACTGGCCGAGGTTTTGGGACGCTCCGATCGGGATGCGGAAAAGTCGCGACGGCGTCTGCCTCAACTTCGACGGGGCGCTGGGGGTTTGTGGGATCACTACGAGACCTCCATCGGGAAGAACATCGTCTGAAGCTGGGTGATGGCCAAGTTGACGATGGCGATACACACCACGTTCAGCACAACCGATGAATTCACCGCGTCGGCCACGCCGCGGGGGCCGCCCTTGGCCTCGATACCGCGCAGGCACGAGATGATCGCCACCATAGCGGCGAAGAGCACAGCTTTGCCGAGGGTGAACCAGACGTCCACCATGGTGGCGAACGATCCGAAGGACATCCAGAAGCTGCCGGCGCTGACGCCGCTGACCGTGACCGCCAGCATGAATGACGCGGCAACGGCGGCGGCGATGATGATCGCGCACAGCAGGGGCGCGATGATCATGAGCGCCAGGAACCGCGGGACAACGAGACGGCGCACGGGATCGATCCCCAGCACGCGCAGCGCGTCGAGTTCCTCGCGAATGGCACGTGCCCCAAGATCTGAAGCGATTGCCGCGGCGGCTGCGCCGCCCATGAGCAGTCCCGCAGTGATTGGCGCGCCTTGCCGGATCACGCCCACGCCGCTGGCCGCACCGACCAGCGAACTCGCGCCGACCTGATTGACCAGACCGGACGTCTGCACGGACACCATCGCACCGAACGGAGCGGCCATCAACAGTGCCGGTGTGGCGGTGACCTTCAGCAACGTCCATGCCTGAACGATCAGCTCGCCGAACGGCAGCCGCAGTGTGATTGCATCCTTCACCGAGTAACGCATCAACGACACGGTCATCAGGACGGCTCGACCGGTCGTCGCCGAACTGTAGACCGGCACCAGCAGGATGCGAGACAACATGCGCGCGACATACCTCATGTTTCAGAACCCTGAGATTCTCGGCTGAACCAGCAACTGTTGCTTCATCACGAGCGGAACCCGCGGGTCCCCTGATGGCCGGATCGAAAGGGCAACGGTATACCGAGTTCGCCGATCGGTGGCCCTGTATAGGAAACTACAGGGCCGGACACCCACGCATCGCTTCCGGTTGTCGGGCGGCGGGCAGCACATTTCGGTGGCCTACGCCCTCGACTGCGTGCGGCGCCGGAGTGTGACCGGTAGGCCGCCTTTAACTCGGGCTGCGCCAAAGTTGTGTTGCCGGGTGACCGTGTGTTGCGGGTCGAGGGAGACGTCGAAGCGTTGCAGAACGGCTGCCATGACTTGAACGCCTTCCAGGTAGGCGAAGTTGATCCCGAGGCAGCGGCGCTGTCCGAAGCTGAACAATGGGAACGCATACCGCTCAACGTCGCCGGACAAGAACCTGTTCGGATCGAACCGTTCCGGCTGCGTCCAGAAGCGCTCGTCGTTGTACAACGCTGTGGCTGACCAGCCGACGATCGCGCCTGCCGGTATGCGGTAGCCGTCGATCACGTCGTCTTCGGCAGCTCGGCGGCTCAAAACCGTCATCGAGTTGGACTGCATCCGCTGGGCCTCTTCGAAACAGGCCCGCAGCCAAGGCATCTCAGGCAAGGCCCCATCAAGAGGGCGGCCGGTACCTAAGTGCTCGTTAACCTCGGCACGGGCGAGCGCCAGCGCATCAGGATGTTGACATAATTTCGCGAACGTCCATGCCAAAGCCGTCGCGGTGGTCTCGAATCCAGCGAACAGCAGTCCGCGCAGTTCCGCTCGGATCTGCATGTCGTCCATCTTCGTGCCGTCCTCGAAGGAGGCGTTGAGCAGCAAGTTGAGCAGATCGTCGGAGTCGGTGGGGTTCGCCCGGCGCTCGGCGACCAGAGCGTCGATGTAGCCAGCGATCCACTTCGAGGATGCGACGCGGCGCCGCTGATAGGGCTTTGGCGCCCAGCCGGGCAGCCAGGAAAAGGCCGCGCTGAGCGCCATTCCGCGGGCATTCTCCTCGAACGCGTGCACGGCTTGCTCCACGGTTGCCCGGTCGGCGGGTCTGCTGAACATCGACCGCAGCAACACGGCCATGGCCAGCATGTGAAGTTCATGCTGGATGTCGATGACCTTGCCAGCGTCGGCGAACTCGTCCCATGACTCGACGCCGTCCCAGATCGCTTCGGCGATCAGCGCATTCGTACTGCCGAGCGTGCGGTTGCTGAACTTGGGGTTGAGCAATCGCCGCACCCGACGCCACGGATCGCCGTGCAATGTGGCAAAGAACGGCGGAAGATAGGGCAGGTCGGTGACCGCGTCCTTCAATGCCGGGTTGAGCTGATACTTGGCTGCCTCCTGCACCAGGATCCGCTGGATGTGGTCCGGGTGGTTGACCATGATCATCGAGATCGACGGCAGCGGGACCTTGATCACGTCCCCGTACCGCTTCTGCAGGCTCGCAAGGTATCCGAACGGATCTTTGGCGATCATCGGAAGCACTCCCACGATGGGTAGTCCACGCGGCCCCGGCGGTTGGACGCCTCGGGTCGCGCCGGGTTGTTGTCGCATAACCGGGCAACTCTCGGCGGGGGACTCGTTGCGCTCCATATTGGGAGAACCTTTCTTGACGGTCAGATTTCGGACAAGACGATGGCGGTCATGGGACAGTCGAAGGCGACGTCCTCGACAAACTCACTGAGTTCGGCCGGCACCTCGACCTCTCCATCGACGACCTCTCCGGAGGGTCCGATCGCGCCCACTTCGCCATCGCCGTCGACTCCGAAAACGTGCGGAGCCTTACGGACGCAGCAGAGGGATACCGCACACAAGGTGCGGTCGACGCTCACCTTCACGTAGCCCCTCCTGGACTGACGTAGCTAACAACCTCTTCAGGCCACCACCGTGCGAGCGCCAGATGGCGCCCAAGCTGTGGCGGCAGCCACACCTGAAGCATGTTAACCATGATGCATCTCTACGTCAATGCATCATGCTGATTGCCTTTCCGACCTATTGTGTCAGCCACAAGCAGGAGACAGATTTTCACCATACATGCACTATAAATGGCATAGATTGAGAAGATTGAACTCAGCCGACGGTGGTCGATCGGACCGAATATCACTGATTCAGTGATATGTTCTATCGACAGTGTTTCACAGAAGGGCATGGTGAATGGTTACTGGCGATGGATTCCAGCCGCCCCCGTCCGAACTCGCGTTGAACCACCTCGGAGCATGGGTGATCACCGGTGCAGCGGTAGTGCTGATCGTGGTCGCGCTCGGTTACTGTGTGGTCGAGACTCTGCGATTGCGCAGTTCGTTGCCGGTCGTGGTCTTCGTGAGTTCCATGGTGTGGATGCCGATAGAGGCATTTGTCGACATCCCGATGGCCCTGCTACACAACCCTGACAACCCCTGGATCCTGCTCACCGTGCATGATCGGCCGCTGCCGCTCTATGTTGCTTCGGTGGGGGCGGCATTCTTCCTCGGCGCGTGGGGGTTCGCGCAGCTGATCCTTCGCGGCGCGTCGATGAAAACGCTCCTCATCCTGGGTGTCGGATTAGGCGTCCTCGACTGGATCCTTGAGATGGCATCCGCACAGATGGGCGTCATCGCCTACTACGGCAACAATCCATCCCTCGTATTCGGGCTTCCGGTCTACGCGATGGTGCAAAACATCGGCGTATACATACTGCAGGCTCTCGCACTCCTCTGGTTGGCACCCCGCTTGCGTGGGTGGAAATCCCTGCTGATGTTGCCGGTCATCCCCAGCATCTACATCGCATACGCCTTCGGCTGCACCTGGCCTGCCTATATGGCCGTGCAGTCCCAAGCCGGCCCGCTGGTCGCCTGGCCGGCGATTCTGCTCGCGGTGACGATGAACATCGTGATCCCGTTGATCGCATTGCAGGCCTACTATCAATCCAAACGAGGATCCGCCGCCCAGCAGGTTTCGGACTCCGGCGGGGCTACCGCCGGAAGCGCTGCCGACATTGCTGCGGCGCGCTGACTGGTGCGAAATCGCCTGCGCAATGAAGGTTCCGCTGCCCCCAGATGTCGGCGCAGCGCAAACGCCTGCGGCGAAGTCATATTTGGGGCGGCGCCTGACAGCAACTGATTCGCTGGTCGACTCCCGAAACCAGGATCGCGTACCGGTCTGCGCCCTGATCAGATGTCCGACGCGGGTAGTCTGTGAGTCCTATGAAACTACCAGCTAGGTCCGCGCTGGCGGAGGGATTGAGTACCGAGTACTCGGAGAGAGATCGTATTCTCGACATCGCTCGCGCGGAGTTCATCGACTACGGGTTCGAGCGCACGACCATAGCCAACATCGCCCGGCGCGCAGGTATATCCAGAGTCACTGTCAACCGCCGGTGCGGCGACAAAGATCAGATCATCCTCTCTGTCGTCCAACGCGAATTGAACGCGACGTTCCGTGACCTCGCGCGGCGCTGTGCGGCCTTCGATGAACCGGTCCGGCGAGCCGTCGAGATCTTCGTGGGCGGCTGGCAACTCGCAAAGCAGAATTCACTGGTCGCCGCAGTCATGCGTCACGAACCGCAGGGACTGCAGAAACTCATGTCGGGCGACCCGGGGTTCGGTGCGCTCGATATCGGTCGCGAGATGTGGGCATCACTGATAACCGGAAACGGCTGCAGTTCGCGCGCTGCGAACGCGGCCGCAGAGTTACTGGTTCGCCTTACGGCGTCACTTTTGCTCATACCGGCGACCCAGTTTGACCTCAACACTGAAGAAAGTGCCCGTCGGTTCGCCGAGACCTTCATGGTGCCGATCGTCACTAGCGCGATCGACGCCAACCCCGAGACCCCGCCGAATCAACAGACAGATGGTGCCCCAATCTAAACGCGACGAGCACGGCCCCAGCAGCAGGTTCGAGTTGATACCGGACTTGATAGCAGTAAGGAAAGTTATCAGGCTTGTATCTCTTGTAGTACCCGGTTCATGGGGTGGTGGTCACGTACGGTGACCTCGGGAGGGGCCGGAGGCCTCGACGTTTTTCGGCTGAGTGTTCGGGCTCGTGAAAGAGATCGTCTCCTCTGGCCTCGTCTCCCGAGCTGACCCGGTTTAGGGAATTGGTGGCCAGGTGGCGAAGGTGCGCAGCATTGACGCCTGCCTGGAGATGGGCACCGAATCATCTACAAGCACGGGGAGCCGCACGTGGACTCCCACCGCGTTGTGGTCGGGGACTGTGTGGGAGATGGGCCGGCAGTGCTGGGTGCATGAAGGTTCTCCCACCGCAATGAGTTCACGCACGACGGTTGGCTGGGTGGCCCTGAGATACGTGGACTCTTCATCAACACAACATGATTGACGATGAAGGGAAGAACCTCCATGCACAACAACGCTAACCCGACGGCGGCCGAGAATCCACCGGTGTGCCGGCGGACGCTGGTAGGAATCGATGCGGCGATCACGGCCCGCCATCACATCGCGATCCTCGATGACCCTGGCGGGAAACCGACGCGGTTCAGCGTCGATCCCACGCTGGCAGGGCTGCGCACGCTGACCGGCAGGCTGCGCGGTTACGACGATGTCCATGCCACCGTGGAGCCGACGTCGATGACGTGGCTGCCACTGACGATTGCTGTCGAGAATGCCGGTGGCACTATGCATATGGTCGGTGCACGGCACTCGGCTCGGCTGCGGGGTGCAATTGTCGGCAAGAGCAAGTCCGATGTCATCGACGCCGACGTCCTGACCCGCGCCGGCCAGGTATTCGATCTGGAACCCTTGGTGCTGTCGACGCCGGCACAGTTGGCGCTACGCCGGGCGGTGATCCGGCGAGGTGCCGCAGTGATTGATGCGAACCGGTCGTGGCGGCGGTTGATGTCGTTGGCGCGGTGGGCATTTCCTGATGTGTGGACCGCGTTCGCTGGGTCGTTGGCGACCGCGACCGCGGTACTGCAGCGGTGGCCCGACCTGCGTGCACTGGCGTCCGCACGCCGCGCCACGCTGACCGCCGTCGTCGCCGCGCACACCCGCGGTGTTGGTGACACCCCCGCCCGCGCCGAGGCCATCAAGACCGCCGCCGCTGGCTGGGCCGCCTTCTGGGAGGGGCACCTCGACCTCGATGCCCTTACCGTCGATGTCATCGAGCATCTCACCGACCTGGCCGACGGCCAGGCCCGGGTAGCGCGGTTTACCGACCACAGCACCAGGTGGTGGGAGCACCTCTACGGCGATGACGAGCTGCTGCTCTCGGTACCCGGTATGGGGCCCGTCACCGCCGCCACCGTCCGCGCTTTTTGAACCGCACTGGGTTCGGTGGAGGCTCGGACTATTGGATTCCGGCCAGGGCTTGGCCGGTCCGGGTGTCAGCGTAG
>NZ_NCXO01000063.1 GCF_002104795.1 Mycolicibacillus koreensis | reverse complement strand
GGGCCAACCGGGGGCCAGCCCAGGGGCCAACCGGGGGCCAGCCCAGGGGCCAACCGGGGGCTCAGCCGCCGATGCCGGTGACCAGCGAATACACCGTACTGAACAGCAGGCTGGGCACGCCGATTATCAGGCCCATCACCACCAACGGCATGCCGGGCCGGCCGGTGCGCCGGATGCCGGTGAACGCCGTCCACGCCACGGCCAGAAACACCACCAGCAGCGTCCCGTTGACCACGGGGCCCAGGATCGTCAACACCGGTTCGATGTCATCGACGGTGAGGACCACCACGGCGCCCAGCAGCGACGTTGCGATCAGCCCCACCACCGGCGCGACAAAGCCGAGAGCGCACGTGATGATCGCCGCAGGGTTGAATCGCGGTGTCGGATCGTTCGCCGGCGGCGCCGCGACCTGCGGCCAGCGTGCGCCGGGCGACATCGCGCCGGGCGACATCGCGGCGGGCGGCGTCGGGAAGGGCACCGCGGAGCCGGGCGCACCCGGTGGCGGTGGGGGTGGCAGCGGTGGTGGGTTCCAGGGGCCAGAAGCCCCGCTCGGTCCGCTCACCGCACCCGCGATCGATGCGGGAACCGGCAGGGAAACCGATGCGGTGCTCTCATCGTGACTAACCTAGCGTATGCGTTGCTGAGCAGCAGTTGCTCCGAACCAGCGGGCACCGCCGACCCCTCCGGGGCCCGCACGAGGAGGATGACGAGTATGACCAGCCCCTTCCAACCCGGACAGCCGCCGGGGGCCGGGCCCGCGGGCGCCGCCGGTCGTCGGAGCCCGGTACAACTGCCGACCCCGCCCAAGGGGTGGCCGATCGGGTCGTACCCGACCTATGCCGAGGCCCAGCGGGCCGTCGACTACCTGTCCGACCAACAGTTCCCCGTCGAGCAGGTCACCATCGTCGGGGTGGATCTGATGCAGGTCGAACGGGTCACCGGTCGGCTCACCTGGCCGAAAGTGCTCGGCGGCGGGGTGCTCAGCGGCGCCTGGCTGGGGTTGTTCATCGGGTTTCTGCTGGGCATCTTCTTCAACAGTGAGCTGCTGCCGGTGCTGCTCACCGGCATGGTCGCCGGTGTGGTCTTCGGGGTGGTCACCTCCGCGGTGCCCTACGCCATGGCTCGCGGCACCCGCGACTTCAGCTCCACCATGCAGCTGGTCGCCGGACGCTACGACGTGCTGTGCGACCCGAAAACCGCGGAACAGGCCCGGGATCTGCTGGCCAAACTGGCGATCTGAGTCGATGGGCAACACGGCTGTCGGGTCGGTCGGCCCCGCGGTGCGCGGACGCGGGCACCGGCTGGCTGCCCTGCTGGCGGCCGCATTGCTCGCCGTCCTGGCTGTCGCGGGGTGCGCGCCGGTCGCCACGGGGACGACGATCAGCTTCTACACCCCGGCCAACGACGCGGCCACCTTCGCCACGATCGCGCGGACCTGCACCGAGCAGGCCGGCGGGCGTTACTCCGTGCGGCAGGTCAGTTTGCCGCGATCGGCTGACGACCAGCGGCTGCAACTGGCCCGGCGCCTCACCGGCAACGACCGGTCGCTGGACGTGATGGCCCTCGACGTGGTGTGGACCGCCGAGTTCGCCGAGGCCGGCTGGGCGCTGCCGCTGGCCGACGACCCGGCCGGGCTCGCCGAGGCCGACGCGGTCGCCGACGCCCTGCCGGGGCCGCTGGCCACCGCACGGTGGCGCGACCGGCTCTACGCTGCACCGTTGAGCACCAACACTCAACTGCTTTGGTACCGAACCGATTTGGTGGATCCTCCGCCGGCGACCTGGGCAGAGGTTCTCGCCGAGGCGGCCCGACTGCACCGCGCCGGTGGACCCGGTTGGATCGCGGTACAGGCCAAGCAATACGAAGGCCTGATGGTGTGGTTCAACACCCTGCTCGTCAGCGCCGGCGGGCAAGTGCTCTCCGACGACGGATCCCGGGTGACGCTGACCGACACCGCCGAGCACCGCGCGGCCACGGTAGCGGCGCTCGAGACCATGCGGGCGGTGGCCACCAACCCCGGCGCCGACCCGTCGATCACCCAGACCGACGAGAGCACCGCCCGGCTGGCCTTCGAGCAGGGCCGGGCGGCCCTCGAGGTCAACTGGCCGTTCGTACTGCCCTCGCTGTTGGAGAACGCGATCAAGGGCGGTGTGCGGTTCCTGCCGCTCGACGACAATCCGGGCCTGCGCGCAGCGATCGACTCGACCGGGGCTTTTTCCCCCAGCGACGCGCAGTTCCGCACCGCCTACCGGGATTCCCGCGCGGTTCTCGGATTCGCGCCCTACCCGAGCATCGACCCCGACCGTCCCGCCCGGGTCACCCTCGGGGGATTGAACCTCGCGGTCGCCCACACCACCCGCCACCGCGCCGAGGCGTTCGAAACCGTGCGCTGCCTGCGGGACCGCGCCAACCAGAAGTTCCTGTCGATTCGGGGCGGGCTGCCGTCGGTGCGGGACTCGCTCTACGACGACACGGATTTCCAGGCGAAGTTCCCGCAGCACACCGTGATCCGTGAACAACTGCGCGACGCCGCCCTGCGCCCGCAGACCCCGGTCTATCAGGTGCTGTCCACCCGGTTGGCGGCCACCCTGGCGCCGATCAGCGCCATCGATCCGCAGCGCACCGCCGATGAGCTCACCCGCGAGGCCCAAAAGGCGCTCGACGGCAAAGGACTGATCCCGTGAGCGGGCCGGGCGCGACGACCGATCTGCGGCGCGCCGATCGGCGGTTGGCGCTGCTGCTGATCGCCCCCGCGGTGCTGTTGATGGCGGCGGTGACCGCCTACCCGATCGGCTACGCGTTCTGGCTGAGCCTGCAGCGGTCCAACCTCGCCGCGCCCGACGACACCGCGTTCGTAGGGTTGAGCAACTACGTGACCGTCCTCGGCGACCGGTACTGGTGGACCGCCCTGGCGGTGACCACGGCGATCACGGTGGTCTCGGTGACCGTCGAGTTGGTGCTGGGGTTGGCGCTGGCGTTGGTGATGCACCGCACGCTGTTCGCCAAGGGGGTGGTGCGCACCGCCGTGCTGATCCCCTACGGGATCGTGACGGTCGCGGCCGCCTACAGCTGGTACTACGCCTGGACGCCGGGCACCGGGTATCTGGCGAACCTGCTGCCGCAGGGCAGTGCGCCGCTGACCGAGCAGATCCCGTCGCTGGGGATCGTCGTGATGGCCGAGGTCTGGAAGACGACCCCGTTCATGGCCCTGCTGCTGCTGGCCGGACTCGCGCTGGTTCCCGACGATCTGCTCAAGGCTGCCGCGGTCGACGGGGCCGGCCCGTGGCGACGCCTGATGCGGATCACGGTGCCGTTGATGAAACCCGCGATCCTGGTGGCTCTGTTGTTCCGCACCCTGGATGCGTTTCGGATCTTCGACAACATCTACGTGCTGACCAACGGATCCAACAACACCGGGTCGGTGTCGATCCTGGGCTACGACAACCTGTTCAAAGGTTTCAACGTCGGGCTGGGCTCGGCGATCTCGGTGTTGATCTTCGGGTGCGTGGTGATCATCGCGGTGATCTTCGTCAAACTGTTCGGTGCCGCGGCCCCGGGGGCGGAGGACGGCCGTGGCTGAACACGCCGGCGGACGCCGCAGCCTCGCCTGGGCACTGATCAACACCGCGGTGGTGGCCTACGCCCTGTTCCCGGTGCTGTGGATCTTGTCGATCTCGCTCAAGCCGTCCTCCACGGTCAAAGACGGTCGACTGTGGCCGCAGACGGTGACGTTGGACAACTACCGGGCGATCTTCTCCGGTGGGTTTTTCACCTCCGCCCTGGTCAACTCGATCGGCGTCGGCGTGATCACCACGGTCATCGCGGTGACCATCGGCGCGATGGCGGCGTACGCGGTGGCACGGCTGGTGTTCCCCGGCAAGCAACTGTTGGTCGGCTCCACTCTGCTGGTGGCGATGTTCCCGCAGATATCGTTGGTGACACCGCTGTTCAACATCGAACGCTATACGGGCCTGTTCGACACCTGGTTGGGGTTGATCCTGCCCTACATCACGTTCGCGTTGCCGCTGGCGATCTACACCCTCTCGGCGTTCTTCCGGGAGATCCCTTGGGAATTGGAGAAGGCCGCCACCATGGACGGCGCCACGCCCGGTCAGGCGTTCCGCAAGGTGATCGTGCCGCTCGCGGCGCCGGGGGTGGTGACCGCGGCGATCCTGGTGTTCATCTTCGCGTGGAACGACCTTCTGCTGGCGTTGTCGCTGACGGCCACCGAGGCGGCGATCACCGCGCCGGTGGCGATCGCGAACTTCACCGGCAGTTCGCAATTCGAGGAGCCGACCGGGTCGATCGCGGCGGGCGCGATGGTGATCACCGTGCCGATCGTCGTGTTTGTTCTCATTTTCCAACGACGTATTGTCGCCGGGTTGACCTCCGGCGCGGTGAAGGGGTAGGCCGATGGCCGAGATTGTGTTGGACCGGGTGACCAAGCGTTACCCCGATGGTGCGACGGCCGTGCACGAGTTCAGCATCACCATCGCTGACGGCGAGTTCATCATCCTGGTCGGCCCGTCCGGGTGCGGTAAGTCCACGACCCTGAACATGATCGCCGGCCTGGAGGACATCTCGACGGGGGAGTTGCGCATCGGCGGGCGCCGGATGAACGAGACAGCCCCGAAGGACCGCGATATCGCGATGGTGTTCCAGTCCTATGCGCTGTATCCGCACATGACGGTGCGTCAGAACATCGCGTTTCCGCTGACCCTGGCGAAGATCAAGAAGAAGGAGATCGCGCAGAAGGTCTCCGAGGTGGCCGCCACCTTGGACCTCACCGACCTGTTGGACCGCAAACCCGCCCAGTTGTCCGGCGGGCAACGCCAACGGGTCGCGATGGGCCGGGCGATCGTGCGGCACCCGCAGGCGTTTTTGATGGACGAACCGCTGTCGAACCTCGACGCGAAACTGCGGGTGGCGATGCGCACCGAGATCGCTCGGCTGCAGCGGAGGCTGGCCACCACCACGGTGTATGTCACCCACGACCAGACCGAGGCGATGACCCTCGGTGACCGGGTGGTGGTGATGCACGGCGGCCGCGTGCAGCAGATCGACACCCCCGACGCGCTGTATGCGCACCCGGCAAACCTGTTCGTGGCCGGGTTCATCGGCTCGCCGGCGATGAACTTCTTCCCCGGCACGCTCACCGAGACCGGGGTGCGCCTGCCCTTCGGTGCGGTGACCCTGGAGCGCGCCACCCGCGCGGATCTCGCCGCACGCAACGCCGCCGGGGAGGTGATCGTCGGGGTGCGCCCCGAACACCTCGGGGACGCCGCACTCGGACCGGCCGGGCCGGCCGGGCAGACAGTGACGTTCACCGCCACCGTCGACGTCGTGGAATCGTTGGGTGCGGAGAAATACGTCTACTTCAGCAGTTCCGCGGCGCCCGCGCAGGCCCCCCAGCTGAGCGCCCTGGCCGCCGACACCGGCCAGTGCGTGGCCCGGGTGCCGGCCGAATCGCGAGTGGAGAAAGGTAAACCGATCGAATTGAGCGTGACCGCGGACCGCCTGGTCGTTTTCGACGCCGCCACGGGGGTGAACCTGAGCGCGCCGGCCCCGGCGCGGCCGGAGGCGGGGCAGCGATGACCGAGATCATCGACGCGGTCCGCGCCCACCTGCGCCGCCACTTCACCGACGCGGGGGTGAGCACCGATCCCGACGCCGCCAGCGTCACCTTCCTCGGCAGCGAGCCGATCGAGGTGCTGCGGTTCGCCCCGGCCGCCGACGGCGTGGTGCATTACGTCTCGGTCGGCTGCTCCAAACACCCGATGGCCGACCCGACCGAGATCGTCGCCGACCCGGTGCGCGGTCCACGCGCCGAGGTGGTGCTCGCGTTGCGCAGCACCGAACCGGCCACCGGGCTCGCCCGCAGCCTCGCGGTGCTCGCCGCCGCCCCCGCGGTCGACGGGATGGTGCTGGGCCCGGATGCACTCGTCGACTTCAGCGCACCCATGTGGCAGCGCGAGCACGGCCCGGTGCCCTTCACCGCGGTGCTGCTGGGCGAATCGGAGATCACCGAGCTGGCACTGGAGCCGCCGCGCGAACCGGTGCGGTTCCTCACCGCGACGCCGATCACCGCCACCGAGGCGGCCTGGGTGCGGATCAAGGGCCCCGAGGCGCTGCGGCAGGCGTGGCGCGACGACCACGTCGACGTCCTCGACCCCAACCGGCGCGCCTCCCAGCCGAGCTGACGCGCGCCCGCGCTACAGCCAGTCGTTGCGGCGGAACGTGCGGTAGAGCAGCAGGCACACGGTCAGCATCACCAGCAGCGTCACCGGATACCCCCACGTCCAGGTCAGTGTCGGCATGTTGGTGAAGTTCATCCCGTAGATCCCGGCGATCAACGTCGGCACCGCCAGCATCGCCGCCCACGCGGAGATCTTGCGCATGTCGGCGTTCTGCTGCATCCCCACCCGAGCCAGCGCCGCGTCGACCAGGGAACTGAGCATGTCGTCGTAGCTGGTGATCTGGTCGGCGGCATGCACCTGGTGGTCGGCCACGTCGCGCAGGTAGCGGCGCAGCTCCTCGGAGATCAGATCCCGGTTGTCGACTTGCAGCCGCTGAAACGCCAGCGACAGCGGCGCGACCGACCGTCGAAGCTCGACCACGCTGCGTTTGAGCAGATAGATCGGCTCCACATCGGTGCGCCGGCCGGGGGTGAACGCCATCTCCTCGACGTTGTCGATGTCGGTCTCCATCAACCCGGTGACCTCCAGGTAATGGTCGACGACGTAGTCGGCGATCGCGTGCAGCACCGCGTAGGGGCCGTGGCGCAGATGGTCCGGGTCGGCGTCCATCGCCGCACGGACCTCCCACAGCCCGCTGTGGTCGCCGTGGCGAACCGTGACGACGAAGTCGACACCGACGAAGATCATGATCTCGCCGGTCTCGACGATCTCGCGGGCCATGCTCACCGAGTCGTGGGGCACGTAGTTGATGGTTTTGAGCACCAGGAACAGCGAATCGTCGTAGCGCTCCAGTTTGGGGCGTTGATGGGCGTGGACGGCATCCTCGACGGCCAGCGGATGCAGCCGGAAAACGGTGGCGACGTCTCGCATCTGGACCGCATCGGGTTCGTGCAGGCCGATCCAGACGAATCCCTGCTGACCGGCCCGGCGTGCCGCGTGCACCGCGTCCAGCGCCGCGGCGGGGGAGTAGCGGCCCGGCTGGCGGACCCCGTCGAGGTAGACCCCGCAGTCGACGATGACCTGGCCCGTCGGCCATGCCCGCTGCTCACGCGGCGGCGGTGGCGGCTCGGGGCGAGCATTGCGGCGCAGTGACGGGGGGCGCAAACGCAACGACACGGCCTGGACCTCCCTTGACCTCCCTCGACCTTGCCGGCCGGGATCGCTCCCCACACTGTTCCCCGAGAATGCCACGCCGGCGCGGCGCGCGGTAGCGTTCGGCGCGGGACGGCAGTCCCGGGCGCGCGGACGGCGAGGTCAAGTACCCTGACGCCGTGGCAGAAACGGCGAACCCCTCCCATCTGGACATCGGCGACGAGGACATCTTCTCCGCCCACCGCGGAGGAAAACTCTCCGTCGAGTTGAAGACACCACTGGATTCGCAGCGTGCCCTGTCGATCGCCTACACCCCGGGGGTGGCCCAGGTCAGCCGGGCGATCGCCGCCGACGCCACGTTGGCGGCCCGCTACACCTGGGCGAACCGGTTGGTCGCGGTGGTCAGCGACGGCAGTGCGGTGCTCGGGTTGGGGGACATCGGCGCGGCCGCTTCGCTGCCGGTGATGGAGGGCAAGTGTGCCCTGTTCAAGGCGTTCGCCGGGCTGGACTCGATTCCGATCGTGCTGGACACCAAGGACCCCGACGAGATCGTGGAGACCCTGGTGCGGCTGCGCCCCACCTTCGGCGCGGTCAACTTGGAAGACATCTCCGCGCCACGGTGTTTCGACATCGAGCGTCGGGTGGTGGAGGCGTTGGACTGTCCGGTGATGCACGACGACCAGCACGGTACGGCGATCGTGGTGCTCGCCGCACTGCACGGCGCCGCGCGGGTGCTCGACCGTGAGATGGCCGGGATGCGGGTGGTGGTCTCCGGTGCCGGCGCGGCCGGGGTGGCGTGCGCCAACATCCTGCTGGCCAGCGGAATCACCGATGTGACGGTGCTGGACTCGCAGGGCATCGTCCACACCGGCCGTGACGACATGAGCGCCCCCAAAGCCGCGTTGGCGTCGCGCACCAATCCGGCCGGACGCACCGGCGGGCTCGCCGAGGCGCTCTCCGGCGCCGACGTGTTCCTCGGGGTCTCCGCCGGGGTGGTGCCCGAACAGTTGATCGCCTCGATGGCGCCGAAGGCGATCGTGTTCGCGCTGTCCAACCCCGACCCGGAGGTCCATCCCGATATCGCCGCGAAGCACGCGGCGGTGGTGGCGACCGGCCGCAGTGATTTCGCGAACCAGATCAACAACGTGCTGGCCTTCCCCGGGGTGTTCCGGGGGGCGCTGGACGCGGGGGCGCGCCGGATCACCGAGCGCATGAAGGTCGCCGCGGCACAAGCCATCTTCGGGGTGGTCGGCGACGACCTGGCCACCGACTACATCGTGCCCAGTCCGTTGGACCCGCGGGTCGAGCCGGCGGTGGCCGCGGCGGTCGCCGATGCGGCAGATCCCGCCGACGATTAGGCCGCGCCGGCGATGACGGCTCTGCGCAGCCTGATGGCGGTGATGGTGGGTGTGCTCGCTGTCGGCTGCAGCGGCCCCACCGCGGAACCGCCGTTGGCGGTCGGAGCCACCAGCGATGTGCTCGGCCGGGTGGTGGCCCACGTCTATGCCGCGGCACTGAGCAGCGCGGGCACCCCCACACAGGTGATCGTCGTCGACGACCCGATCGAGGCGTTGAGCACCGGGAGCATCACGGTGACACCGGGATTCACCGGCCGACTGTTGCGGCTGTTCCAGCCCGCCGCCACTGCCCGATCCGACAAGCAGGTGTACCGCATGATGGTCGCGGCGCTGCCGGAGGGTATCGCCGCCGGTGACTACGCGACCGCCGCCGAGGACAAACCGGCGCTGGCGGTCGCCGAGTCCACCGCGAAGCGGTGGGGCGACAACGATCTCACCGGCCTGGTGCGCCACTGCTCAACGGTCAGCGCCGTCGGGGCGGTCACCGGCGCGCGCTCCCCGACGACCGTGGGTTCCTGCCGCCTGCCGAAGATGGAGGAATTCGCCAGCGACACAGTGCTGTTCGCTGCGCTTCGACAGGGTGACATCACCGCGGCGTGGACCTCGACCGCAGCGACCTCGGTGCCCGACGAGGTCACGGTGCTCGCCGACACGCCGCCGGCGCGGGTGCAGGCGGAGAACGTGGTGCCGTTGTACCGCCGTCACGTGCTCGCCGAACAGCAGGTGCTTCCCCTCAACCAGGTGGCCGGGGTGCTCGACACCGCGGCGCTGGTGGAGATGGTGCAGCGCGTCGACGTCGGCACCGACCCGCGGGCGGCCGCCGAGGATTGGCTGGCCGAACACCCGCTGGGCCGGTAGACGCCGGTCAGGTCCGCGACGGCAGCAGCCGGCCCACCACGCTGGAGAACAGCCGCTGATAGCCCGAGCCGGTCAGGCGCACCAGCACGTCGAGAGCCTTCGCGTCCGGACCGACCAACACCCGGGCCCGGTTCTTGGCGACCGCGCTCAAGATGATGCGGGCGGCGCGTTCCGGACTGGTGTTGGCCAGCCGTTTGTCGAACACCTGGGCCAACTCGTTGCTGTCGAGGCCCTCGGCGGCGGTGGCGTTGCGCGCGATCGCGGTCTTGATGCCGCCCGGGTGCACGCAGGTGACCTTCACCGGGTGACCGGCCAGCATCATCTCCTGGCGCAGCGCCTCGGTGAACCCGCGCACCGCGAACTTCGCCGAGTTGTAGGCGGCCTGCCCCGGCACCGAGAACAAACCGAAGATGCTGGAGACGTTGACCACGTGGCCGTCACCGGATTCGATCAGGTGCGGCAGGAAGGCCTTGGTGCCGTTGACCACGCCCCAGAAGTCGACGTCGATCACCCGCTCGATGTCCTTGAACGGGCTGATCTCGATGTCGCCGGTGTAGGCGATGCCGGCGTTGTTGTAGATCTGATTCACCGTGCCGAAGTGGCTTTTCACCGATTCGGCGTAGCTGATCACGGTCTCGCGTTCGGTGACGTTGAGCCGGTCGGCTTTGACTTGCGCACCGAGGGCGACCAGTGCCGCCTCGGTCTGCGCGAGGCCCTCGGTGTCGATGTCGCTGATCGCGAGTTTGGCGCCCGACCGGCCGAGTTCGACGGCCAGCGCGCGCCCGATCCCCGAGCCGGCGCCGGTGACCACGGCGACTTTCCCGGCAAAACCCTCCATGTGCGAACCCTTTCCGCTGCGGACGGACGTCAGCTGAACGCCTCGTCGATGATCTCCTGCTGCTCGACCGCGTGCACCTTGTGCGACCCCGACGACGGTGCCGACATGGCACGCCGTGAGATCCGCCGAATCCCGGACAACAGATCCGGGAGCACCGCCGGCAGCGTCAGGCCCATCGACGGCCACGCGCCCTGGTTGGCCGGCTCCTCCTGCACCCAGAAGAACTCGGTGGCGTTCGGGTAGCGCTCCAGGTTTTCGCGCAGGCGCCGACGCGGCAGCGGGGCGAGTTGTTCGACCCGCACGATGCCGACGTCGGCACGGTTGTCCTTGGCCTTGCGGGCGGCCAACTCGTAGTACAGCTTGCCGCTGGTCAACAGGATGCGGGTGACCTTGCTGCGGTCGCCGTCGCCCTGTTCGTAGGTGGGCTCTTCGAGCACCGACCGGAACTTGTGTTCGGTGAAGTCACGCAGGTCGCTGACCGCGGCCTTGTTGCGCAGCATCGACTTCGGCGTGAACGCGATCAGCGGGCGCCGGATCCCGTCGAGGCCGTGGCGGCGCAACAGGTGGAAGTAGTTCGCCGGGGTCGACGGCATCGCCACCGTCATCGAGCCCTCGGCCCACAGTTGCAGGAAGCGCTCGATGCGGCCGGAGGTGTGGTCGGGCCCTTGACCCTCGTGCCCGTGCGGCAACAGCAGCACCACCGAGGACAACTGGCCCCACTTGGCCTCCCCGGAGGAGATGAACTCGTCGATGACCGCCTGCGCGCCGTTGACGAAGTCACCGAACTGCGCCTCCCACAACACGAACGCGTCCGGGTTGCCCACGGTGTAGCCGTACTCGAAGCCGACCGCCGCCTCCTCCGACAGCGGCGAGTCATACACCAGGAACTTCCCGCCGGTCGGGGTGCCGTCGGGGTTGGTGGCCAACAGTTGCAGCGGGGTGAACTCCTCACCGGTCTCCCGGTCGATGAGCACCGAGTGGCGTTGGCTGAACGTGCCGCGGCGGGTGTCTTGCCCCGACAGGCGCACCAGTTTGCCCTCTGAGACCAGCGACCCGAGCGCGAGCAACTCGGCGAACGCCCAGTCCACCTTGCCCTCGTAGGCCATCTCCCGACGCTTCTCCATCACCGGCTTGACCCGGTGGTGGATGTTGAATCCCTCCGGGGCCTCCAGTTGCGCATCACCGATGCGGGCCAGCAGCGACTTGTCCACCGCGGTGGACAGCCCCGCCGGGATCATCTGGTAGGACTCCACCGATTCGCTCGGCTCGGCGGCGTGCTTCTCCAGCTCGCGCACCTCGTTGAAGACCCGCTCCAGCTGACCCTGGTAGTCGCGCAGGGCGTCTTCGGCCTCCTTCATCGAGATGTCGCCGCGACCGATCAGCGCCTCGGTGTAGCTCTTGCGGACCCCGCGGCGCACGTCGATGACGTCGTACATCGCCGGGTTGGTCATCGACGGGTCGTCGCCCTCGTTGTGGCCACGGCGCCGGTAGCAGAGCATGTCGATGATCACGTCTTTTTTGAACTTCTGCCGGAAGTCCACCGCCAGCCGGGCCACCCAGTCACAGGCCTCCGGGTCCTCGCCGTTGACGTGGAAGATCGGTGCCCCGATCATCTTGGCGACGTCGGTGCAGTACTCACTGGACCGGGAATGCTCCGGCGCGGTGGTGAAACCGATCTGGTTGTTGACGATGATGTGGATGGTTCCGCCGATGCGGTAGCCGGGAAGCTGAGCCATGTTCAGCACCTCGGCGACGATGCCCTGCCCGGCGAATGCCGCGTCCCCGTGCAGCATCAACGGCACCACCGAGAACGCCCGCTGGTCCTCGCTGTCGGTGCTGCCGTGGTCGAGCAGGTCCTGTTTGGCGCGCACCTGCCCTTCCAGCACCGGGTCGACCAGCTCCAGGTGCGACGGGTTGGCGGTCAGCGAAACCTGAATCTCGTTGTCGCCGAACATCTGCAGATACACCCCGGTCGAACCGAGGTGGTATTTGACGTCGCCGGAGCCGTGCGCCTGGGAGGGGTCGAGGTTGCCCTCGAACTCGGTGAACAGCTGGGAGTACGGTTTGCCGACGATGTTGGCCAGCACGTTGAGACGTCCGCGGTGCGGCATCCCGATGACCACCTCATCGAGGCTGTACTCGGCGCACTGGTCGATGACCGCGTCCATCATCGGGATGATGGTTTCCGCGCCCTCCAGCGAGAACCGTTTCTGGCCCACGTACTTGGTGTGCAGGAACGTCTCGAACGCCTCCGCGGCGTTGAGCTTGCTCAGAATGTACTTCTGCTGGGCGACAGTGTGTTTGATGTGTTTGGTCTCGATGCGCTCCTGCAGCCACTGGTGCTGCTCGGGCTCGAGGATGTGGGTGTACTCCACCCCGATGTGCCGGCAGTAGGCGTCGCGCAGCACCGAGAGCACGTCGCGCAGCTTCTTGGTCTCCTTGCCGGCGAACCCCTTGACCTTGAACTCGCGGTCGAGGTCCCACAGCGTCAGACCGTGGGTGAGGACGTCGAGGTCCGGGTGGCTGCGGAACCGGGAATTGTCCAACCGCAGCGGGTCGATGTCGGCCATCAGGTGACCACGGTTGCGGTAGGCCGCGATCAGCTCCATCACCCGGGCGTTTTTGTCCTCGATCGGATCCGGGTTGTCGGTGCGCCACCGCACCGGCTCGTACGGGATGTTCAGTTCCCGGAAGATCTCGTCGAAGAACTCGTCGGAGAGCAGCAGCTCGTGGATGGTGCGCAGGAAGTCCCCGGATTCGGCACCCTGGATGATCCGGTGGTCGTAGGTGGAGGTCAAGGTGACCAGCTTGCCGACCCCGAGTTCGGCGATGCGCTCCTCGCTGGCGCCCTGGAACTCCGCCGGGTACTCCATGGCGCCGACCCCGATGATCGCCCCCTGGCCGGCCATCAGCCGCGGCACCGAGTGCACCGTGCCGATGGTGCCCGGGTTGGTCAGCGAGATCGTCACCCCGGCGAAGTCCTCGGCGGTGAGTTTGCCGTCGCGGGCGCGGCGCACGATGTCCTCGTAGGCGGCGACGAACTGGGCGAAGCGCAGCTTCTCGCAGCCCCTGATGCCGGCGACCACCAGGGAGCGTTTGCCGTCCTTGCCCGCCAGGTCGATGGCCAGCCCGAGGTTGGTGTGCGCGGGGGTGACCGCGTTCGGTTTGCCGTCGACCTCCGCGAAGTGGCGGTTCATGTTGGGGAACGCCTTGACCGCCTGCACCAGCGCGTAGCCCAGCAGGTGGGTGAAGGAGATCTTGCCGCCGCGGGTGCGTTTGAGGTGGTTGTTGATGACCGTGCGGTTGTCGATCATCAGCTTGGCCGGGATGGCGCGCACACTGGTGGCCGTGGGCACCTCCAGCGAGGACGCCATGTTGCGCACCACGGCGGCCGCCGCGCCGCGCAGCACCTCGGTCTCGCCGCCCGGTTTGGGGCTCGACGACGGTTTCGCGGCGGGTTTGGCGGCAGGTTTGGGCTCCGCGGCGGCGGCCGGTTTCGCAGCCGCCTTGGAGGCCGGTTTCGCGGTGGCCTGTTGGCCCTGTTGCGGTGCGGGGCGCGGCGGCGCCGGCGGCGTCGACCCGGCGGCGTCGCGCGGCGGCGCGGCGGGGGCCGCGGCGGGCGCCGAAGTCTGCGACGACCGACCGTCAGCCGGTTCCGGTTTGTAGTCGACCAGAAACTCATGCCAACTCGGATCGACCGAGGAGGGGTCGTCACGGAACTTGCGGTACATCTCCTCGACCAGCCATTCGTTCTGCCCGAATGGGGAACTTGTACTGCTCACAGCAGTTACTCGCCTCGATTCGTTCGTCCGGCAGGGCGGCACCTGCCACCGTTCGCCGCGCCGCAGGATGTCGACGCGGCAGCCACCCCGTAAAGGCTATCGCTTCCCGCCGGTGGGCTTGGCGGGTTAGGGCCAGCTGACCCGCTCACCGCGGCTCGATGACCATCGGGCCGACCGCGGCCGGCACCGCCGGCCGCCGCGCGCCGTCGGTGAAGTACGCCGGTGCGGCACCGAACGCGGCGTGGGTGTTGGCGACGATTTTGCGGCCCATCACCCGGTTGCCGCCGCCGCCGATCACCGCACCGACCCCCATCGGCAACATCTTTCCGGCCGCCAACGCCCCGCGTTTGAGCGTGTAGCGGCGCACGAAGTAGCGCAGCAACCGGCCGTTGAGTTGACTCAGCGCGGGCAGCGGCATCGCGGCGACCCCGTCGGTCAGCCACGCACCGCTGGTGCGTCCCGGGCCCACCAGCGAGCGCACCGCCCGGCGGGCGTCGTCGCCGACGAGCACCGCCAGGACCAGCGCGCGGCGGCGCTCCCGCTGGTCGACCGGGACACCGAAGACGTCGGCGACGGCCAACACGTACAGGGCGGTCGCCTCCAAAAACACCGCGGTCTCCGCGGCGACGGCGCCGAGGGCGGTCAGCGTGCCGATGCCGGGGACCGCGGCGCTCGAGCCGACCGCGGCGCCGCTGGCGGTCACCGCACGCAGATACCGTTTCTCCAGTTTGTGCAGGATGCCGGCCGGGCCGAGTTCCGGGTGGGCCGCCCGCAGCCGGTGGACGTAGGCGTGCACCGCCGGGGCCTGCGCCCGCGAACCGCGTTCGAGGATGCGGGACAACACCAGGGCCGCCGCCGTCGGCTCGGTGTCCGCCGGCAGCGGCAACTGCTCACCGGTGTCGGTTTTCGGCGTCGGTCGTAACCGCATCAGGCCTCCCGGTCGGGGTGTGTCGGCATCACTGCCCCGTTTAACGTAGCCGGTGGCCGCGTGGTGCCCGGGGCGGTGCCCGCAGGCCGCGCGGGTGACCACCGTCACGACGACCGGCGGCGATGGTGGAGTTGTCCGGCTGAGCCGGTGTCCGTAACGTCGCATCGGATCACCCCCCGGGAAAACCGGGGCCCAATCGTGGAGGGGTGTGTGACCACCACCAGAACCGAGTTGCCGTCGTCCGGCGACACCGGCGTGGGCAATCCGTGGCCCGCGCTGTGGGCGATGGTGGTCGGATTCTTCATGATCCTGGTCGACTCGACCATTGTCGCGGTCGCCAACCCGAGCATCATGGCCGACCTCGGCGTCGGCTACGACACCGTCATCTGGGTGACCAGCGCCTACCTGTTGTCCTACGCGGTGCCGCTGCTGGTGGCCGGCCGGTTGGGGGATCGCTACGGGCCGAAGAACCTGTACCTGGCGGGGTTGGCGTTGTTCACCGTCGCCTCGCTGTGGTGCGGGTTGTCCGGCAGCATCGGCATGCTCATCACCGCCCGGGTCGTGCAGGGTTTCGGTGCGGCGCTGCTGACCCCGCAGACCCTGTCGACGATCACCCGGATCTTCCCCGCCGAGCGGCGCGGGGTGGCGATGAGTATCTGGGGGGCCACCGCCGGGGTCGCCACCTTGGTCGGTCCGCTGGCCGGGGGGATCCTCGTCGACGGCCTCGGCTGGGAATGGATCTTCATCGTCAACGTCCCGATCGGGGTGCTCGGCCTGGTGGCGGCGGTGCGACTGATCCCGGTGCTGCCCACCCAACAGCACCGGTTCGACGTGCCCGGGGTGGTGTTGTCCACGGTCGGGATGTTCCTCATCGTGTTCGCGCTGCAGGAGGGGCAGTCGCATCACTGGCAGCCCTGGATCTGGGCGGTCATCGTCGCCGGGATCGGGTTGATGACCGCGTTCGTCTACTGGCAGTCGATCAACACCGCCGAACCGCTGGTGCCGCTGCGGATCTTCGCCGACCGCAACTTCAGCCTGGCCAACATCGCCGTCGCGGTGGTGGGGTTCGCCTCGGTGGCGCTGGTGTTGCCGCTGATGTTCTACGCGCAGGGCGTGTGCGATCTGTCCCCGACCCGCTCGGCGCTGCTGACCGCCCCGATGGCGGTGATGGGTGGGGTGCTCGCCCCGTTCGTCGGTCGGATCGTGGACCGGGTCCCGCCGCGGCCGGTGGTCGGATTCGGGTTCTCGGTGATGGCGATCGGGATGACGTGGCTGGCCATCGAGATGACCCCCACCACGCCGATCTGGCGGCTGCTGCTGATCTTCGCGGTGATCGGGGTCGGCAACGCGTTCATCTGGTCGCCGCTGGCGGCCACCGCCACCCGCAACCTGCCGCCGCACCTGGCCGGTGCCGGATCGGGGGTGTTCAACGCCACCCGCCAACTCGGCGCGGTGCTCGGCAGCGCCGGAATGGCGGCGTTCATGACCTGGCGTATCAACGACGAGATGCCGGCCCCGCCGGCGGGGTCCGCCTCGTTCGCTGGCCATCACGACGCGGCCACCGAGTTGCAGCTGCCGGCGTTCCTGCGCGAGCCGTTCGCCGCGGCGATGTCCCAGTCGACCCTGCTGCCCGCCTTCATCGCGCTGTTCGGGGTGGTGGCCGCGCTGTTCATGGTCGACATCGCGACGTCGATCTTCATCGAGGTACCGCCGGTCTTCGACGACGCCGACAGCGACGACACCGAGGACCGTGAGCATCGCCTCGATGCGGCCATGATGGAGCTGATCACCGGCTGCGGCGGCAACGTCAGCTCCG
>NZ_NCXO01000062.1 GCF_002104795.1 Mycolicibacillus koreensis | reverse complement strand
CCTAGCCCCCTGGCCCAGCCCCGGCCCCAGCCTCGTCGCCGCCGCCGACGGTGATCTGCGCTTTCTGCGGGTAGCAGGCCAGGTGCCCGGCGATGGCGGCCACCGCCGGGTGCGGGTGCCGATAGCACCAGCCGACGTCCTCGACGGTGGTCCCGTCGGGGGTGGTGACCCGCACATAGTGGGCGTCGCCCTTGTACGGGCAGTAGCTGGTGGTCTCGGTGCGGGTCAGCAGCCGCCGGTCGACGTCGGCCCACGGCAGGTACTGCACGGCGGGGTAGCCGGCTTCGCGCAGGGTGAGCGCCCGGGTGCTGGTCGCCACGACCACCCCGGCGACGCGCACCGTGACCGGCCGGCCGGTGGCGGTGATCGTGATCGGATGGCGTGCGTCCGGGATCAGCACCGGCCGCGGGCTCACAGCTCCCAGACCTCGCGCACGCCCTCGTCGGCGGTGCCGGTCGCGGGCCGCTCGGCGCCGGGCCGGGCCTCGGTTTTGCGCCGCATCCAGAACCGGGCGGCCGCCCGGATCGCCTCCTCCACCGGGCGGGGCTCCCAGCCCAGCTCGCGGCGGGCCTTGGAGTGGTCGACCGGGGCCTCCGCCCGCATCATCTGCACCGATTTCACCGAGAGTTCCGCATCGGTGCCGGTGAGTTTGGCTTTCAGGCTGCCCAGCGCCCCGAGCGCGTAGAGCACCGGCACCGGGATCGACCGGCGCGGCATCGGCACCTGCGCCTCGTCGGCGGCGATGCGGATGACCTCGGTGAGCTCCATCATCTGCGCCGAGATCAGGTAGCGCTGCCCGGGGCGGCCATGCTCGGCGGCGAGAAGCATCGCCCGCGCCGCGTCGTCGACGCCGACCACCTCCAGCGCGATGCCCCGCATCACGAACGGCAGTTTGCGGTAGACGGCGCCGGCGATGAACGCGCCGTGCGGGGTGCGGCCCCAATCGCCGTCGCCGTAGGTGGTGGACACGCACATCGCCACCGCGGGCAGCCCCCGCTCCGCGGCGTAGCGCAGCACCATCTGCTCGGCCTGCACCCGCGACTGCACGTAGGGGGTGAGCCCCCGCGGATCGATGATGTCGTCTTCGGTGGCGACGTGCCCGCGCCGCCGGTTGACGGTGGCATAGCTGCTGGTGAACACGAACCGGCGCAGGTCCATCGTGGCGGCCACCTCGAGCACGTTGCGCAGCCCGTCGACGTTGGTGCGAAACAGCGGGGCCGGATCGCGCAGCCAGGCACGGGTGTCGACCACGCAGTAGTAGACGACGTCGCAGCCGGTCATCGCCTCGGTGAGGGTGGCGGTGTCGAAGATGTCACCGTGAAAACGGGTGACGTCGAGGTCGTCGATGCTGCGGGTGTCGGCGCCGTCGCGCACCATGACCCGGATCTCCGCGTCGCCGCCGGCGTCGACCAGCGCGCGGGTCACGTGCGAGCCGAGGAACCCGTTGGCGCCGATGACCAGCACGGCCGGGGCGCTCATCGGCCGCCTCCGTACTGCTGCATCCAGGCGGCCGCCGCGTCATCGAGGGTGCCGAGCTGCTCGGCCTTCTTGCACCACTTCATCGCGGCCGCGGCGAACCGCAGCGGGTTGTAGACATCCTCCTGGCGGCGCCACCGGCCGTCGCCGGCGTAGGTGAGGATGCTGATGTTGGTGGCGGAGATGACGGTGCCGTCGCCGGGGTCGGTCATCGGGTTGTCCAACTCGCAGATGACCCGGCCGGTCGGCTCGTCGATGACCGACCACAGGGTCGGGAACGCCACCATGTGGCTGCCGGGGAACGTCGACATGGTGGTGCGGATCCAGGCCCGCACCGGCTCCACCCCGTGCATGGTGCCCGCGGCGTGTTCGATGTACTCCACGTCGGGGGTGTAGTGGCCCACCCAGATGTCCCAGTCCTTGGCCGCGGCGGCGCGGGCGACGGTTTTCTCGAAGGTCTCGAAGGCCGCGGCCAGTTCGGCGCGGCTGAACGGCGCTGTCGTCACGCCCTGAACTAGAACACGTTTCATCGACGTTGTCGAGGCTCTCACCGGCCCACCGCGGCCGCCACCACCACCGGGTCGGCGCAGCCGCGGGCGAACCCGGCGATGCGTTTGTCGATGTCGCGGCCGAGCCACCACCGCCCGATGCGCTCCGCGATCGGCGCCAGCCATGCCGGGCGGCACGAGAAGTTGTAGCGCCAGGTGGCGATGGTGGTGCCGTCCTCGGCGGGGTTGAACCGCCAGCCGCTGCCGAACGTGGCGAAAAACCATGGGCCCTTGACGATTTTGATGCCCACATTCGTCGGCGGGTTGAACGACACGTATTCGCTGACCATCGTCAGTCCCGACCAGTGGCGGGTGAAGGTGCGGACCCCTTTGCCCGGCACGGTGGCGCCGTCGAGGAACCATTGTTTGGCGATGAACGGGTCCCACCGCAGCCGGATCTCGCCGGTGGTCTGCGAGACCGCGAACGCGGTGGCCGGGTCGACCGGCACCGGCACCGAAGACTCCACGGTCGGCATGGCGTCAGCATAGTGGCCGTCGGTAGGTTGGGAACCAGATCGGATTGCGCGACAGGAGGCTGATGATGGCGGAGACGGCGATCTTGGCGGGCGGATGCTTCTGGGGGATGCAGGACCTGTTCCGCAAGCAGCCCGGCGTGCTCGACACCCGGGTCGGCTACACCGGCGGCGAGGTCGCCAACGCGACCTACCGCAATCACACCGGGCACGCCGAGGCCATCGAGGTCACCTTCGACCCGGCGGTGACCGACTATCGGCGGGTGCTGGAGTTCTTCTTCGCCATCCACGACCCCACCACTCCCAACCGGCAGGGCAACGACATCGGCAGCAGCTACCGCTCGGCGATCTTCTACCGCGACGAGCAGCAGCACCGGGTGGCGCTGGCGACGATCGCCGATGTGCAGGCCTCGGGGCGCTGGCCGGGCCCGGTGGTCACCGAGGTCACCCCCGCCGGGGAGTTCTGGGAGGCCGAGCCGGAGCACCAGGACTACCTGGAGCGCAATCCGGGCGGTTACACCTGCCATTTCGTACGGCCCGAGTGGTCGCTGTCACCCGCCGCCCAGCACTGAGCCGGGCCCGTGCCGATACCGACTGAGATCGACACTCCAGCGGACACACAGGCTCGTATAGCGGGGTGTATGTCCGCTGGAGTGTCGATCTCAGTCAGCACCGCGCGTAGCGGCGGCGATCAGCGGGCGTGGGCGCGCAACTGGTAGAGCCCGCGGGTGGTGACCACGGTCTGCCCCTCGGCGTCGGTGACCACCGCCTCCACGGTGAAGTCGGCCTTGCCGCGCTCGGCGGCTTCGGCGGTCACCCGCGCGATGGTGTCCTCATCGAGGCTGGCCTCGGCGCGCAGGTCCGATTTGGCCATGCCGACAAACGCGATGTCGATGTTCTTCACCAGCGGGAAGTAGGTCGCCGAGTCGAAGCTGCTCAACGCCAGGATGCCGCCGAGGATCTCGGCGACGGTGAACTCCACCCCGGCGTAGACCACGCCGAAATGGTTGCCGTTGCCGGCGGCGGGAACGGTCGCGGCGGCGAAACCCGGCCGTGCCTCCACGACCCTCACCCCCATCGTGTGCGCGATCGGGATGGTCTGGGCCATTCCGGCGTTCATCATGTCGACAAGGGCGGTATCGGTCATGCCGCTCATGCTAGCGCCGGTGCACCACGATCCTGCCGCCGTCCTTCGGGGTGAATGCCACCCCGCGGGAATGCCACTTCTCCCCAGGCGCGACACTCGGTTCGATAGTGAAGTGGCGCAGCACTGTTCGCAACACCACGTCCATCTCGGCGTTGGCGAAGGTGGCCCCCGGGCAGCGCCGGGTGCCACCACCGAACGGGACCCAGGCGAACGTCGAGGGCCGCGTGTCGAGGAACCGGTGCGGATCGAACCGGTCGGCGTCGGGGAACTGTTCGGCGTTGTCGTGGATCGACGCGATGCTCACCACGACGAGGCTGTCACGCGGCAGCACCCACGGCCCCAGCGTGAAACTCGGCGCCAGCACCCGCCGCCCGGCGAAGTCGATGACGGTGCGGTTGCGCTGCAACTCGTGGATGGTCGCCTGGCGCAGCGCTGCGCCGCCGGTGTCGGCCTCGGCGGTCAGGTCGGCGAGCAGCTGCGGGTCGCGGCTGATCCGTTCGAACACCCAGCCCAGGGTGGAGGCGGTGGTCTCATGGCCGGCGGCGAGGAACGTCAAGAGCTCATCGCCGATGTCGCCGCGCGACATCGCCGAGCCGTCCTCGTAGCTGCTGCGCAACAGCAGCGACAGCATGTCGGTGCGCGAGTCGAAGTCGGGGTCGGCGCGCACCACCTCGATCAGCCGGTCCACCACGATCTCGTAGCGCGCGCGCCACGCCGCCAGTCGCCCCCACGGCGAGTACCGCCCGTAGGTGCGTTTGGGGGTGGGCAGCGCCACCAGCCGCGACCCCAACGTCACCCACGGCGGGATGATCTCGCGCAGTTCATCGAGGTCGGCGCCCTCGGCGCCGAACACCGCACGCAGGATCACGTTCAGCGTGATCCGGTTCATCGGCCGCAGCGTCGCGAACGGGGTGCCCTGCGGCCAGGTCGCGGATTCCGCGAGCGTCTCCTCTTCGATGATCCGCTCGTAGTTCTTGATGTTCTGGCCGTGGAACGGCGGGGAGAGCAGCAGCCTCCGGGCGCGGTGGGCGTCGCCGTCGAGGGCGAAGACCGACCCCGGGCCGAGCACCCGGCTCAGGTTGGGCTGGATGTTGCCGAGCACCTCCGGGCGGCTGGTGAACACCTGCTTGGCCAACCGCGGGTCGGTCACCACGACCAGCGGCCCGAACATCGGCACGTTGAGCCGAAACGCCGAGCCGTAGCGCCGTGCCAGGCGCTGCACCATCTGTCGCCGCAGCAGCGAGAACCCGATCCCCTGCACCAGCCGCGGCAGCGGCGGACCGGGAGGCAGCCGCACCGCCGGGGTGACGGCCGTGTCACCGCCGCCGACGTTGTCCTGCAGAACCTCGCTCACCGCGTTCACTCCCGCCCGCCGTGGTACCACGCCGTACCGCGTGGTCGTACCTGCACGGTACGCTGTAGTACCACTGCTGGCAAGACCCGAGGGAGCGCCGTGGCGATGAGGTCCACGTGATGAGGCCGACGTGATGAGGCCCACGCGATGAGGTCGACGACTCCGCTGACCGCGCCGCCGGCGGATCGCCCCAGCGGCGACCCGTTTCGCCGGCGCCTGCTCGACGGGTTGGCCGACTCGCTGGCCGAGCGCGGTTACCGCGCCACCACGGTCGCCGACATCGTGCGGGCCGCACGCACCTCCAAGCGCACGTTCTACGACCGGTTCACCGGCAAAGACGAGTGCTTCGTGGAATTGCTGCTGGCCAACGAGGAGACGCTGCGCGCCCAGATCCAGGCCGCGGTCGACCCCGGCGCCGACTGGCGCGCGCAAATCCGCGCGGCGGTCGACGCCTACCTCGCCCACATCGGCGAACGCCCGGCGATCACCCTGAGCTGGATCCGGGAACTGCCGTCGCTGGGGGCCGCCGCGCGGCCGGTGCAGCGCCGCGGGCTGCATCTGCTCACCGCGCTGCTGGTAGAGCTCACCGCCAACGCGGGGTTCCGCCGCGCCGGGCTGCCGCCGCTGACCCCCGCGCTGGCGGTGATCCTGCTCGGCGGCATCCGCGAGTTGACGGCGCTGGCCGTCGAGGACGGTCGCGACGTCGCCGAAATCGCCGAACCCGCGGTCGACGCGGCGGTTGCGCTGCTGGGGCCGCGGCCGCCGCGGTGACCGGGCGCGATCTCGCCGAATCACAGCGCGGGAGGGCCGATTTCGTCCTACCCTGAGCGCACCCGACCCGCGGCCGAAAGGATTCTCATGAGGCTGTCCACCCGAAATCAACTACCGGGCACCATCACCGAGGTCGACATCGGGGCGGTGATGGCCACCATCAAGGTCCGCCTCGCCGGCGGGGACCAGATCATCACCTCGTCGATCACCAAGGACGCCGCGGAGAGCCTGCAGCTGCAAGTCGGCCAGGACGCCACGGTGTTCATCAAGTCGACCGAGGTGACCATCGGCGTGCAGTGAGCCGCCGACACCGCGCTCACCGCGGCGCGCTGACCTCGCGGACCAACGCGATCGCACGTCCCAGCGTGTCCAGTTTGTCGGCGAGGGTCTGCCCGGCCGGATAGAGCCGCACCGTGTTCACCCCGGCGTCGCGCCAGACGGTCAGCCGGTCGCGCACCATCTCCTCGGTGCCGATCAGCGTGGTCGCCAGCACCATCTGGTCGCTGACCAGCGCGGTGGCCGCCGCCCGGTCGCCGTTCTGCCAGAGCCGTTTGATCTCCTCGGCCACCGCCGACCAGCCCTGCCGGGCGTAGGCGCGGTTGTAGAAGTTGGTGTTGACCGAACCCATCCCGCCGAGGCTGAACGCAAGTTCGCCGCGGCGGGCGTCGACCAGCCGGGCCAACGCGTCCTCGTCGTCGGCGAACGCGACCTCCGCTCCCTGGCAGATGTCGAGGTCGGCGCGGGTCCGTCCGGCGTCGGCCAGCCCCTCGTCGAGGTGGGCGAAGTAGGCGTGGACCGCGCCCTCGGGCACGAAGCTGGTGCCCAGCCAGCCGTCGGCGGTCTCCCCGGTGAGCCGCAGCAGCCCCGGCGACATCGCCGCCAGGTACAGCGGGATCGGGTGCTGCGGACGGGTCGACAGCCGCATCGGCGTGCCCTCCCCGCCCGGGCGCGGCAGGGTGTAGCAGGCGCCGTCGTAGGCGATCTTCTCCCCGGCGAAGGCGGCGCGGATGATGTCGATGTTCTCGCGCAGTCGCGTGAGCGGGTGGGCGAACGCCACCCCGTGCAGGCCCTCGATCACCCGCGGCCCGGAGGTGCCCAACCCGAGCACGAACCGCCCCTGCGACAAATTCGACAGGGTGATGGCCGCTTGGGCGATCGCCACCGGGGTGCGGGTGCCGATCTGAAGCACCCCCGACCCGAGTATCAGTCGATCGGTGCGCGCGGCCAGGTATCCCAGCGCCGACGGGGCGTCGGAACCCCACGCCTCGGCGACGAAACACAGGTCCAGCCCGAGTTTTTCGGCTTCGACGACGAAGTCGATCACCTGGATCGGGTCGTCGTCGAACCCGGATGCCTCCACGGTGGTGGCGACACGCATCAGCGGCCGTCGCCTTCGGCCAGATCCTTGATCGCCGCGACGGTGGCGGTGATCGCGGACTCGAATTCGCGCAGCCGCACGAACACGATCTTCTGTTCCTTCTCCGGCATCGCCTCGATCGCCGCCGACAGCCCGGAGGGCCCCGGGCCCAGCTGCGCGGTGTAGCTCAGCGTGGTGACGGCGGGATCGGTGCCGTCGGCGTCCAGACGAAACCGCCAGACCGCTGCGGGGTTATCCGGATCGCCGACGGCCCAGGCGAATTCGGTGTTCTCCTGGCAGGCGATGATCTTGGCCGGGGCCTGCCACTGCCCGATGGCGGGGTTGTAGTTGGTCCCCACGAACGTCGCTCCGAGCGCCGGTCCGCGGGACTCGCCGGTCCACTGCACCGACTGCAGTTCAGCGCTGAGCTCGGGCATGACGGTGATGTCGGTGACCCAGCGCCACACCCGCGGCGGCGCCGCGTCGACCCGCGTCGAGGCCGTGACGGTGGGGCTGTCGGCATATCGGGCACCGGTCCACTCCATGGAGCCCATTGTGACAGCCCCCGGCTCAGGCCGCGACGACCTCGGCTTTCTGCGGCGCCTCGGCGCGAGCGGGCCGGTCCGGCAATGCGAGCCGCACGATCTTGCGCACCACGGTCGCGAACTGCTTGTGCAGCGGGCCGCTGTTGTACGGGATCCCGTAGCGCCGGCAGATGTCTTGGACCTGGGGCGCGATCTCGGCGTAGCGGTGGGCCGGCAGGTCGGGGAACAGGTGGTGCTCCACCTGGAACGACAGGTTGCCCGAGAGCAAGTGGAACAGCTTGCCGCCGGTCAGGTTCGCCGAGCCCAGGATCTGGCGGAAGTACCAGCCGCCGCGGGTTTCGTTGCGGGTCTCCTCCACACTGAACTCCTGGGTGCCCTCCGGGAAGTGCCCGCAAAAGATGATCGTGTAGGCCCACACGTTGCGCATCAGGTTGGCGGTGAGGTTACCGGCGAACACGAACGGCGCGAACGGTCCGGCCAGCAGCGGGAACGCCACGTAGTCTTTCAGCGTCTGGCGGCGGGTCTTGGCCCAGATCTCGCGCAGCACCTGACGTTTGTCGGCGAAGCCGATCTCCCCGGCGCGGATCCGCTCGGTCTCCAGCTCGTGCAGCGCCACCCCGTACTGGAAGAGCACCATGAGCAAAAACGCGTACAGCGGGTTGCCCAGGAAGTACGGCTCCCACGGCTGGTCCTTGCTCATCCGCAGGATGCCGTAGCCGATGTCGCGGTCCATCCCGACGATGTTGGTGTAGGTGTGGTGCTGGAAGTTGTGGGTGTGACGCCAGTGGTCGGCGGGCGCGGCGGTGTCCCACTCGAAGTCTTGGCCCGACAGCGCGGGGTCGCGCATCCAGTCGTACTGGCCGTGCATGACGTTGTGGCCGATCTCCATGTTGTCGATGATCTTGGCCAGCCCGAGCATGGCGGTGCCGGCCAGCCAGGCCGGCGGCAGGATCCCGGCGAACAGCAACGCCCGGCCGCCGACCTCCAGGGTGCGCTGGGCCTTGATGACGCCGCGGATGTAGTCGGCGTCGCGCTCGCCGAGATCGGCGATGACGGCCTCGCGGATGGCGTCGAGTTCCTTGCCGAACTCCTCGAGCTGCTCGGGAGTGAGAACGATCTTTTGCTGGGTCATGACAGGTTCTCCTTGTGGGGTGAGAGGTTTACAGGGCGATCTCGACGTCGCCGACCGGCACCGAGACGCAGATCTGGATGTCGTCGGCGTCGGCACTCGAGACCGCGCCGGTGGTCAGGTTCATCACCACGCCGCTGGTTTTGCGGCAGGTGCAGGCATGGCAGATGCCCATGCGGCAGCCGTGTTTGGGGCTCAGCCCGGCCGCCTCGGCCTGCTCGAGCAGGTTGCGTCCGGTGTCGACGGCATCGACGCCGCTGCGGGTGAACGCGATCCGCCCGCCCGACGGCTCGGTGGGCACGACCACCTGGGGCGGGGTGAAGCTCTCGGTCACCGCGTCCGGGTGCTGCTCGCGCACCGCGTCGGCCAGAGCGGTGGGCCCGCAGACGTACACCAGGTCCGGGTCGGGCAGTGCGGCGCCGACGTGTTCGGGACCGAAGCGTCCGGTGAGGTCACCGCCGTCGCCGCGGCTGTGGGCGTGCAACACCCGGACTCCGGGCATGGCGGCCAGTTCGTCGGCGTAGCAGGCCTCGGCGGCGGTGCGCGAGTAGTACAGCAGCGCGGCGGTTCCGGTGTAGCCGGTGGCGCGCAGGGTGCGCAGCATCGCCATCACGGGGGTGATGCCGCTGCCCCCGGCCACGAACAGGATGCGCTCCGGCGGCGTCACGGGCAGCACGAAGTCCCCGGCGGCCGTGTCGAGTCCGACCACCATGCCGGGCTCGGCGTGCTCGTAGAGGTAGCCGGAGACCAGGCCCCGGTCGTGGCGACCGACGGTGATCTCCAGATGCTCCTCCCCTTCGGCGTTGGCCGGCGAGTAGCAGCGGAGGTGGCGACGGCCGTCGATCTCCACGGTGACGGTGACGTGCTGGCCGGCGCGCACCCGATGGGCGGCGGTGAACGCGGCGTTGGGCGCCAGGGTCAACGTGACGCTGCGCGGGGTGGCGCGACGCACGGCCACCACCCGCGCCCGCCCGTCGCCGAGCACCAGGGTGGGGTCGACGAGTTCGGTGTAGCGGTCGACGCCGTGCGGTCCGGTCAGCAGGTCGACCAGCCGCGACGAGCGGATCCGCTCCCCGACGGAACGCGATAGAATTTCAGTGAACATGTGTACACTGTGTATTGCATACCGCCAGGTCGTCAAGGTGTTTACCCAGGGTGTGCTAGAGTTCACAAAGTGAACAGCCGTGCTTCTGGATCACGCGGATCTTCTGGCTCACGCGAATCGCGGTCGCGCGAATCGCGGTCGCGGGACAAAACCCACGACAGCCAATCCCGCGGGGAACGCAAAGAAGCGACCCGCCAGCGCATCATCGCCGCGGCGCTGCGCCTGCTCGAGGACCGCAGCTTCAGCGCGCTGAGCATGCGCGAGGTGACCCGCGAGGTCGGTATCGTCCCGGCGGCGTTCTACCGGCATTTCCAGTCGATGGAGGCGCTGGGGCTCGCGCTCATCGACGAGTCGTTCCGCGCATTGCGCGACGGTCTGCGCGACGCCCGCACCGACAAGGTCGACCCCAGCCGGGTGATCGAATCCTCGGTGGACGCCCTGATCGACAACATCGGTGAGCAGCGCGAACACTGGCGTTTCATCAGCCGCGAGCGCAACAGCGGGGTCACCGTCCTGCGGTACGCGATCCGATCTGAGATCCGTTTGCTCACTTCTGAACTCGCTACCGACCTGGCTCGGTTCACCGGCTTGCACGACTGGACCACCGAGGACCTCAACGTGCTGGCCACACTGTTCGTCAACGCGATGATCTTCATCGCCGAGTCCACCGAGGACGCCCAGAACCCGGCGGCACGCGAGGATCTGCACCGCACCGCGGTCAAACAGCTCCGAATGATCTCACTCGGCATCGCCGGGTGGCGCAGCACGCCGTGAATCTCCCCGACGCGGGGGCCAAGCTGGCCGACCTCACCGGCCCGGGCTGCACCGACCGCTGGGGAATGACCTGCACCGATCTGGGAGCCACGGTGCGCACCGCCGACGGAACGCTGGTGTCGGTGTTCGGCGACTCGTTCGCCGGGGCGCGCGTGGGCGAGGGCGACTGGCGCTCCCCGGTGGTGCTGCTCGGCCGCGGCTCGGACGCGCGTGGGGCCACACACACCATCCGCTACGACCGTGCCGGCGGCGCGGACCCCGACTACGCCCGCCGGCTTCGCCGCCACCGGCGAGACCGGCTGCCGCGCCCCGGCCGTCCGATCAGCACCGTCATCCCCTCGGATCTGCTGGTCGTCGGTGAACACCTGTATCTGCACGTGATCGTCAATCGCGGGTTCGGCACCGTGGCCTGGACGGAGATCTGGCGCTCGTCGGACACCGGGGTCAGCTGGACGCACCTGCGCCGGGCCCGGTTTCCTGGCGGCTGGCGCGGTGGGTTCGCCCAGTGCTGGTCGTGGGAGTACGACCCCGACGACGGGTGGGTCTACGTCGCCTCCACCGGCTTCCAGCGCAACAAGGGCATCATCCTCAGTCGGGTCCGCCCGGAGCATCTCGGGCATCGACGCCGCTATCAGTGCTGGGGCTGCGAGCGCGGCCGCTGGCGGTGGGGCGCGAATGCCAGCGTCATCACCCCGCCCACCGAAACGTGGGGTGAGCTCTCGCTGCGGCGACTGGCACCCGGAGCGTGGTTGCTCGGCGGATTCTGCTCGTCGCACTATGCGCTGGGATACCGGGTGCTGACCTCACCGACCGCACCCCTGGACACTGCACCGCTGCAGCTGCCGGTGCGCGGAACCACCTGGGACGCAGAGGATCACGACCATTGTCGGGTCGCCCAACTGTACGGCGGTTATGTGCTGCCCGGCTCCAGGATCGACGTCCCCGGCGGGGTCGGACTGATGGTGTCGCAGTGGAGGACCGCTGTGGGATGGCCGTATCGGGTGATGCAGTTCCGGGTGACGTTACGCAGCTGAGGCTCTCCGGGGTGATCGCCGCGGCACCGCAACAGGCCCGGCGCACGGGCGAACGCGTATACCGACCCGGTCGCGCTCCGCTCCGCATGGCTCAGCGCTGCGAGTCGGCGATCATCCCCAGCAGGCGGCCGGCGTGCTCGCCGCCGTCGAGCAGTTGGGCTTCGCGCTCGACGATGCGCCAACCCGCGTCGGTGCGGGTCAGCCGGAACCGGTTGATGCTCGCCCGCGCCACGAGGTAGCCGTCCCGGTCGCTGCCGCGGCGCACACACAGCAGCGACTGACAGATCGCCTCGGCGTCGTCGCCGTCGACGGTGATCGCCGCCGGGCCCAGGAAGTGGGCGCTGCCGCGGGCGATCAGGCGTCGGTGGTCGGCGGATTCCACCATCTGGCGCACGCCGTCCTGCCCGGACATGGTGGTGTCCTCGACGGTGTAACTGCCGTCGGCCGTCCACAGCGCGGCGGTCTGCGCGGCAGCGCCACCGTCGACGAGAGGCCCGTAGCGTGCGATCAATGCGCCGATGGCGCGTTCGTCGTCGAGTCGGCGCACCCGGCGTTCCAGATCGCTGATCCGTTGGTGTACCTCAGTTTCGGTCATCGTGGGGTTTCTCCTCGACGTCGAGATCGTCGGCCAGTTCGCGCACCGCCGCCAGCTGGGTGCGGTAATGCTCGGCTGACTGTGCGGCGAGCACGCAGGTGATCGCGGTCGCTCCGGCCTCGTGCAGTCGCCGCAGCACGCGCCGCGTGCCCTGCGGGTCGTCCTCGGGGTCCAGGGCCCTGCCGGTGGACAGCACCACCTCGAAGCCATCGGGCAGGTCGACCTGCCCGAGTAGGCGGCTGATCTCGGTGGCGCGCAGCCCGAACGGCATCCACCCGTCGGCCAGGTGCAGTGCGCGGCGCAACGACCGCCGGGTACGCCCGCCGACCCAGATCGGCACGTGGGTTTGACGCGCATGGGGCCGCACGATCATCTCGTCGTAACGGAAGTACGGTCCGTGATAGCTGACCTGCGGCCGCGACAGGGAGGATCGCAGAGCGCGCAGGGCATCGTCGGCACGTTCACCGCGACCGGTGAACTCCGCGTCCAGCAAGTCGAATTCGGCGCGCAACGATCCGACGCCGACACCGAGCACCAGCCTCCCGTCGCTGACCCGGTCGAGGGTGCCGAACCGTTTCGCGATCGCCAGCGGGTGGTGATATCCCAACACCAGCACCGAGGTGGCCAGCCGAATCCGAGTCGTCCGCGCGGCGAGAAAACTCAACGTCGACAACGGATCCCAGTAGGTGCCGCCGCGCTCGGCGGCATCGGAGGCCGGAATCGCCACGTGTTCTGCACAGGTCAGGTAGTCGAAGCCGAGCGTGTCGGCGGTTTCGGCGATGGCGGCGATATCGGCGATGTCGGCGTCACGTTCCCAGTCCGAAGCGACGCCGGGGACCTGCAGAACCACCGGGGTCGCCAATCCCAGCCGCATTCAGTTCTCGATCCCCATCAACCGCTGCATCGCCCGGTGGGCTCCCAGCACCGCCTTGGCGCGGTCGGGGTAGTTGCGCCGGGCCACGTCGTCGGCGTTGCCGCCGGCGACGAACACCGGCCCGTGTGGGAGCTGGTCGAGGCCCTCGCGAGCGACGTCGCGCGGCTCGGCGACCCGGATGCCGGGGGCGTCGAAGTTCAGCCCGACCCGGTGCATCGCCGGGGTGCGGGTCACTCCGAGTATCAGCTGCAGCACATCGACGTTGTGGTCGCGCAACTCCAGCCAGAGGCTCTCGGCGAAGATCCGGCCGAACGCCTTCACCCCGCCGTAGACGCTGTGGCGCACCGAGCCGAGGTAGCCGGCCATCGACCCGACCAGCAGGATGCCCCCGCGGCGGCGGTCCCGCATCAGCCGGCCGAAATGGTGGACCAGGGCCAGCTGCGCTCCGATGTTGAGGTCGAGCACCCGCTGGAACTCGGCGAGCTCGCCGTCGAGGAACTCCGCGCTGCAGGTGTTGGCCCCGGCATTGTAGATGAGCAGGCCGATCTCCCGGCCGCCGGCGCGGTCGATGATCGCCGCCGGTACCGCCGGGTCGGTGAGGTCGCCGGCGAGGGTGTCGACCTGCACACCGTGGCCGCGGCAGCGTTCGGCGGTCACCGCCAGCGGCTCGGGGTTGCGGGCCACCAGAAGCAGGTTGACGCCCGCCGCCGCCAGCAGGTCGGCGAACTCGGCGCCGACCCCTTCGGATCCGCCCGCGATCAGCGCCCACGGGCCGTAGGCCTCACGAAGCGGCACGGTCTGTTCGGCGCTCACCGCGGGAGCCGCCACATCGTCCACAGCGTCGGGCCGCCGTCGGGCACTTTCACCTCGCCGGTCACCTCGAATCCGAATCGTTGGTAGTACGGCACATTCTCGGCTTTGCTGGACTCCAGGTAGGCGGGACAACGTTCGGCGTCGCAGCGGTCCAGCCGCGACCGCATCAGCTGCGCGCCCAGGCCGCGTCCGCGGGCCAGCGGGTCGCTGCCGATGGTGGCCAGATACCAGTGCGGCTCCTCGGGGTGGCGTGCCCGCAGGGTCTCCTCCAGGACGCGGCCGGCGCCGAGCCGGGAGCCGAACGCGGCGATGAGCGCCGGGACCGCCAGCAGTTGGGCGCGTCGCGACGGCTTCCAGCGGTTGGGCGGATCCCACAGCGCCACCGCACCGACGGTGCCGTCGTCGCTGGCCACCTCGCTACCGCCACCGGCGAGATGGTGATAGCGCGCGAGTGTGCCGAACATCCTGGGCAGCCGGGCGCTGCGCTTGTCGTCGTCGGGGATCAGCCACATCGAGACCGGATCGTCGTAAAAGGCCCGGCCGAGCACCCGGGCGATCGCGGGCAGGTCGGTTTTCTGCGCGGCGCGCACGTCGATCGGCACGCTTGTGAGGCTACCGGTCCCAGCTGCGCTCGATGCCGGCGATCAACGCGGTCAGGGTGGTGTTGACCGGCACCGCCACCCCCGCCCGTTCGGCATTGCGGCACACCGCGCCGTTGATCACCGCGATCTCGCTGACCCGGTGGGCCTGGTGGTCGAGCAAGGCCGACGGTTTGGCGTCGGGCACCGCCGCGCCGAAGGCCCGGGCGTGAGCGACCGGGTCGCCGACGGTGACCGCCACACCGAGCGCGCGGGCCACCTGCCAGGTCTCGGTGGCGGCTGCGCGGCTGAGGGCGCCGAGGTCGGGGTCGTCGCGGACCTGCCCGACGGTGAGCCCGGTCAGCGCGCACAGGGCGCTGTAGGCGGCGTTGCAGATGAGTTTCTCCCACTGCATCGCCGCGATGTCGGCGACGGCCTCGGCGTCGAATCCGGCGGCCGCCCACACCCGCGCCACGGCGGCCACCCGTTCGCGCGGCAACCCGGCGTAGGCACCGAACCGCACCGCCCGCATGGCGTTGTGGTGAACGTGGGCGGGCCCGCGCCGCGAGGCGCCGAAGCCGGCGGCGATCCCCACCGCGACCCGATCGGCGCCGACGACGGCCGCGACGGTATCCGCCGATCCCAGCCCATTTTGGATGGTGAGCACCACGGTGTGATCGGCGATCATCGGCAGCGCCGCGGTGGCTGCGGAGTCGACGTCGGCGGCCTTCACCGCGATCACGATGAGATCCTTCGGCTCGGCGGGGGCGTGGACGGCAGCTCCCATCCGCACCACCTGCTCGCCGTCGGGGCCGCTGACTCGCAGGCCGGTGGCGGTGATCTGGTCCACGGTGGCGGGCCGGTCCACCACGAGCACCGGGTTGCCGGCAGCGGCGAGTTTGGCGGCGTAGATCGAACCCATGGCCCCGGCGCCGACCACCGCGATCTTCATCAGTCCCCCATCAGTCGTCGGAGCCAGTCGCGCAGTTCGGGTTTTTCTTCGAGACCGAACCCGGGCGCGTCGCTGGGCCGGATCATCCCGTCGGCCAGGACGCAGCCCGGAGAATACCCGCCGAACGGGGCGAAGACCCCGGGGTAGGACTCGCAGCCGCCGAGGCCCAGGCCCATAGCGATGTGCAGGTTGATCAGGTGGCCGCCGTGCGGGAAGGCCTGCCGGCGGTGGTGCCCGTGTTCTTCGATGATGCGCAGCATGCGCAGGTATTCGGTGAGCCCGTAGCTCAATCCCGCGTCCATCTGGACGATGTCGACATCAGCCCGCATGCCGCCGTATCGCATCAGGTTGACCACGTCGGCGGCAGAGAACAGGTTCTCTCCGGTGGCCACCGGGCCGGGGTAGGTGGCGGCGAGGGCCGCGGTCACGTCGAAGTCAAGCGGATCGCCGGGTTCTTCGAACCACCGTAATCGGTAGGGCCCCAAACGTTGTGCCCAATTCAGGGCGGTGTCGCGGTCGAATCGGCCGTTGGCGTCGACGGCGACCCGTGTACCGTCGCCGAGCACGTCGACGGCGGCGTCGAGGCGAGCCAGGTCGGTATCCTCACTCGCACCACCGATTTTGATCTTCACCGCGTCGTAGCCGAGTCGCAGGTAGCCGGTGAGTTCGGCGCGCAGCGCCGCAACGTGGTCGCCGTGATCGCCCGGGTAGTAGTAACCACCGGCGGCGTAGACCGGCACCGCGGCGTCGGCCGGGCGGTGGTCGACGTGGCGGGCGATGGTGCGGTGGGCGGGTTCGTCGTCGAGTTTGGCGAGTAGGTCCCAGCAGGCCAGCTCCACCGCCGCGGCCGCGGCGGCGCGATCCCCGTGCCCGCCCGGCTTCTCGTCGCGGAGCAGGCACGCCAGGATCCGGGCCGGGTCGAGCCGTCCGGCCTCGTCGACGAGGGTGTCGGGTGCGGCCGCCAGCACCCGCGGGATCATCCGGTCGCCCAGGATGCCGCTCTGGGCGAACCGGCCGATCGAGTTGAACGCCACCCCCGTCACCGGTGTGCCGTTCCGGATCACGTCGGAGACCACGGCGACCAGCGACACCGTGTGGGCGGAGAAATCGACCAGCGCGTTGGCGACGTTGCCGCTCAGCGGCACCGCCAACTCTCGAATCTCGGTGATGCGCATCGGATTCAGCGGCGCATCTGCTCCAGCTGCCGGATTGCTGCTTCGGCTCGGTCCAACAGCACGTCGACCTGGTCTTCGTTGTAGCCGCGCCGCCCGATCGGGGGGCGGCTGAACGCCACATTGTGGACGTCCGCCGCGGTCAACCCGTCGGATGTCTCCAGCCGCCCGGCGACGAGCTCCAGGAACGCGTCGACCTCACCCTTGTGATAGCCGCGCTTTCCCCACTCGGGACGACCGAACCGTGCGGTGCGCACATCGTCGGCGGTGAGTCCAGGTAGCGGTTCTGTCATGGAGCCGATCCTAGACGCTGGGGTTTTCCCGGCTCGGCGCTAAGCCTGGATGCGCCGATGAGGTAGTGGTTCGGGGTGGGGCGTAGCGCCGAAATGCCCTGTCGTGGTGGGAGAATGAG
>NZ_NCXO01000061.1 GCF_002104795.1 Mycolicibacillus koreensis | reverse complement strand
GGCGTCGGTGGCCGCGGTCTGGGTCAGCGCCGCCGCCTGACGACCCGCCCCCGACGGATCGGTGTTCTGGCGCGCCGGAGCAGGCTGCGGCAACGCAGAGGACTGCTCAGTCGCCGCCGCATACCCATACATCGCCGCCGCGCACTGCGCCCACATCTCCATGTACAGCGCCTCGGTGGCCATGATCGCCCCGGTGTTCTGCCCCAGGAAATTCGTCGCGACCAACGACGCCTGCGTACTGCGATTCGCCGCGATCACCGGCGGCGGAGTCGTCGCCGCCCGCGCCGTCTCATAGGCCACCGCCTGCGCCGCCGCCTGCGCACCCGCCTGCTCAGCCTGCGCCGCCGTCGTACTCAACCACTGGATATGCGGAGCAGCCGCCGCCGCCATCCGCTGACCAGCCACCCCCTTCCAGGAGTTGGCCAACCCCGCAACCTCCGCCTGATACTTCGCCGCCGCCGAACTCAACTCACTGGCCAACCCATGCCACGCCGACGACGCAGCCAACATCGGCCCCGACCCCGGACCCAGATAGATCCGGGACGCATTGATCTCGGGCGGCAACGCACCGAAGTCGATGAACATGGTTGGTGGCTCTCTCGCGCTCTCTCGCCGACGCTGTCGTCGTGGGGTTAGGCGGCCAGCGCCTGGTTGGTGGCCTCGGCGAGCGCGTAGGAGCCCGCGCTGGCCTGCAGCATCGCCACGAACTGCTCGTGGATCGCCGCGGCCTGGGCGGCCACCGCCTGGTACTGCTCGCCGTGGGCGGCGAACCGCGCCGCCGCCAGTGCCGACACGTCGTCGGCCGCGGCGGGAATGACCCCGGTGGTGGGGGCGGCGATCCCGGCGTTGACGGTGTGCAGCTCGGTGCCGATCGTTTCAAGACCGACGGCCGCCGCGGTGAGCAGCTCCGGTTCTACGGTTACCAACGACATGTGCGGTCCTCTCTCGATGTCACACAGCAATCGCTCTGGCACCGAGATTAGGTGGCAAACTCGCCCACACCTAGCGGGGAAGCCAACTGTTCACCCCACGTCGCCTACTGTTCACCTTGGGTAACGATCCCTTAACGAAAGTCCGTGTCCTGAGCCACAAATACGACGTTTACCAGGGGAAACATCGACCGCCAGAATGGGCGTCAACGGTGGGCGCAACAGCCTCAGCGGGGTGCCCGACGGACCCGCCGACGGTAAAAATCACGCCGCGGCTAACCCGTCGACGACCCGCTGTCCGCGTATTCCAGCAACCTTGCGCGGTGACCTAGCGCACATCGGTCGCACGGTTGTGATCAGGGTAGCGAGGCCGCGGGCCGCTGCCGCACCGACACGCCGCGGCCACGGGGCACCCGCGGGCGCGGCTACCCGGCCGAGAAGGGGCGGGGCATCGTAAAGGCGCGCGGCGCGATCCGTAACACCCCATCCCCGAGGCCGCGTCCGGCTGCGCCGGCGCCCGCCAGCGGCAGTCCCCCCACGGCGTGCCCGGGGCCGGCCGTCGCCGCGGCGGATCCGGCGGCCGCCGAGGCGGGGGCCAACGCCGGCGCGGCACCGGCCCAGTTCCCCGGCACCGACAGCCCGCCGAGCCGGGTGGCGTTGGCCAGCGTGGCCGAGGCCGGCGCGGCCACCGGGCCGGCGCCCGCCATGCCCGCTGTCGCCGCCGGGCTCACACCGACGAGCATCGACGGTGCCAGCGCCGGCGTCTCGGCCAGATCCGAGACCGCGTCCTTGACCGAGGAGGAACTGCTCTTGCCGAAGTCCTTGATGAGGCCGGCACCGTTTTTGATGATCCCGGCCAGGCGGTACGGCGGCTCGAGGCTGTCGTTGAGCGCGTCGGTGGGCTTGTAGCCGTCATACATGTCGGCGAGATAGTCCAGCGGCCCCTTGCCGGCGGCCTCGTCGGCTTTGGTGGCGGCGTCGGTGGCCGCGGTCTGGGTCAGCGCCGCCGCCTGACGACCCGCCCCCGACGGATCGGTGTTCTGGCGCGCCGGAGCAGGCTGCGGCAACGCAGAGGACTGCTCAGTCGCCGCCGCATACCCATACATCGCCGCCGCGCACTGCGCCCACATCTCCATGTACAGCGCCTCGGTGGCCATGATCGCCCCGGTGTTCTGCCCCAGGAAATTCGTCGCGACCAACGACGCCTGCGTACTGCGATTCGCCGCGATCACCGGCGGCGGAGTCGTCGCCGCCCGCGCCGTCTCATAGGCCACCGCCTGCGCCGCCGCCTGCGCACCCGCCTGCTCAGCCTGCGCCGCCGTCGTAGTCAACCACTGGATATGCGGAGCAGCCGCCGCCGCCATCCGCTGACCAGCCACCCCCTTCCAGGAGTTGGCCAACCCCGCAACCTCCGCCTGATACTTCGCCGCCGCCGAACTCAACTCACTGGCCAACCCATGCCACGCCGTCGACGCAGCCAACATCGGCCCCGACCCCGGACCCAGATAAATCCGGGACGCATTGATCTCGGGCGGCAACGCACCGAAGTCGATGAACACCGCGCTACCTCGGCGCGTCTCGGTGTGCGGGAACGGTCAGCGGGTCGGTCTCAACGGCCGGCACAGCAACCCTTTCAACGTCTCACAGGAAACTTCCAGGCTCGACGTTAAAGCGTTGAGGCGGCGTTTTCGGCTCGCGCTACCGAGGGTTCACCGATCTTCGACAGAAGTTCACCCGGGGCCACCTGCGGGTAACCACAGTGGTGACGCCCATCACGAAATCTCCTGGCGCACAAGGCTATAAAAGATGATTCCTGTGCGCGAAATGAGTTGGCCCGACAGCCGGGCGCCGCCGGTCAGGGCTGAACGACGCCCTGTTCACCGGTGAGCGACGGCTTGCGCAACTCGGTGGCGGCCACCTGGACGAACACTCCGGTGTCCTCGGCCATCAGCAGCCCGCGGCCACGCGGCAACGGGCCACCCTTCATCTTGCCGCGGATGAACCCTTCGTCGGGATCGGCGTCCATCACCAGCAGTGGCGCGTTGGCCTGGTGCAGGGCACGCAGCACCGGGTCGCTGCCGGCCGAGGCCCAACCACCGAAGGTGCGGGTGGCGATGACGTGCAATCCGACGTCGGAGGCCCGGTTGATCCACGCGGCGGCCTTGTGCAGCGGCGAGTCGAAACCGGCCGGCAACTGCTGGATGTCGTCGATGATCAAGAAGATCTCCGGTCCGCTCCACCAGGACTGGCTCATCAACTCCTCGGCCGAGAGCCCCGGGGGCGGTTCCCGACCGGCGAGCTTGGCCGCCAACTCGTCGACCAGGGCGTTCACCCCGTCGAGGTTGTAGGCGAACCGTTCGATGTAGTCCGATCCCAACGTGGTCAGCAACTGCCGGCGTGGGTCGATCAGCCATATCTGCGCACTGGGCTGGGTGGTCGGCGGCGCGACGCTGCCTCCGGGGGCGTAGACCCGGCTGATCTCGGCCATGATCGTCGCCAGCGTGGTGGTGCGCCCGCTTTCGCGCCGGCCGGTGACCATCAGGTGCGAGTTCTCGGCGAAGTTCAGGTAGACCGGCTGCAGGTCCAATTCGGAGATGGCCCACGCGATGCCTCCCGCGCCGACGCCTTCGCGGTGGTCGGCGGCAGCGAGCTCGCGCAGCTGATCGAGGCCGAACCACGACGGCAGGCGGCGCACGGGGCGGGCCCGGCCGGTTGCCACCTGGGCGACCGCCGCGGCGATGCTGTCGGATTCGAACACCTTCTCCGAAGTGCTCGCCAGCGCCGGGCGTGCGACCAGCGTGTGCAGCCCGGACTGCGGGTCGCTGTCGAGCCGGACGTAGTTGACCGGGACCATGCCGCGGCCCGGTTTGACCGGGACGTCCTTGGCGAAGCGCGACCGCACCAGCTTCGCGTCTTCGACTGCGGCCAGCCGCAATTCGATACGGGACCCGAATCCGCTGCGCACCGGCGGGCGCAACTCCGATTCGCGGTCGGCGGTGACCACCACGTGCACCCCGAACGACGGACCCTGGTTGATGATCTGGTTGACCTGCTCGATGAGGACTTCGTTGTCCTCGGCCAGCGCCCGGTAGTTGTCGATCACCAAGAAGACATCGGCGAACCCGTCGTCGGGCACCCGTCCGGGGTCGCCGCCGAATTTGCGGGCCCGGTAGACCTCCATCGAGGGGACGTCGTACTCCAGGAAGCTGCGTTTGCGGTCGCGCACCAGCGCCAACATCTCGGCCACGGTGCGCCGCACCCCGTCGGGATCGGTGGGTCCGGCCACCCCGCCGACGTGCGGCAGGCCGGCGACGGTGGTCAACGCCGTACCGCTGTAGGCCAGGCAGTAGAACTGCACCTGGGCGGGGGTGTGGGTCAGCGCAGCCGAGCAGATGAGGGTCTGCAGCGCGGTGGTTTTCCCCGCCCCGCCGGCCCCGAGGATCAGCAGGTTGGCCCCGGGTCCGGACATGTCGACCGTCCAGGGCGGCTGGTCGTGCTTGTACGGCCGGTCGATGACCCCGACCGGGAAGACCAGGTTGCCGTCCGCGCCGTAGTTCTCCTGCCACGGATGGCCGAGGAAACGGTTGACCAACTCGTCGATCGGCCGCGGAACGTCCAGCGGCGGCTGCCACAGTCGGTACGGCTCGAAGTCGATCTGGCGCAACTGATCGATGATGACGGTGCCGACCTTCGGCGTCCGGATGTGCTGTTCTTCCTCGGGATCCTCCTCGGCGCTGTCGACGACCGGCAGCGCCTCGTCGACGGCCGGCTCCACGTCTTGACCGCCGATGGCCACCTCCACCGGGGTGAACCCGGTGGTGAACAGTTGGGGGCGAATGTAGTCGACCGTGTGGGTCAGTGGGGTGTGCTCGTCGACGATGGAACGGCCACGCCGGTAGTCCCGCCACAGGAACTCCGCCTGAAACCGGATCACCTCCTCGCCGCTCTTGCGGAAGTAGCCCAAACCGGCCTGGGCCGGCAGGTTGACCGCGTTGGGCACACCGGCGGCCTGGGCAGCCCCGGCGGTGCGAGCCTTGAGCACCAGCCGGTATCCCATGTTCTCCATGAGTTTTTCCGCGCGGCTCTCGATGGTCTGCGAGGCCATCATCAGATGGATCCAGTAGGCGCGTCCCTGACGGCCGATGGAGTCGAGCACCTCCACGGCGGTGGGCATGATGCGGAACCACTCGTAGAACTCGTCGATGACCACCACCAGCATGGGCAGTGGTTCCATGTCGTCGCCGCGGGCCCGCATGCGCCCGCGGATCTCGTTGTATTCGCGGGCGTCGTCGGCGCCGGCGGCGTCGCAGACGGATTTACGGCGGGCGATCTCACCCCACATCGCCTCGAGGAAGCGCTCCATGAGCGCCTGGTCTTCCTCCAGGTCGGTGATGATGCGGGAGACGTGCGGAACCCCGGCGAACGGTTTGACCGCCGATCCACCTTTGAGGTCGGCGAGAACGAACTGCAACTCGTCGGGTGAGTGCGCCAGCATCAGCGACTCGATCACGGTACGCACCAGGGTCGATTTACCCGACCCGGTCGTGCCCGACATCACCCCGTGCGGACCGTCACCGCCCTCGTCGAGCGACTTCATGTCCAAAAACAGCAGTTCGCCGTTGTCCGACCGGTTTCCGAACGGAATCCGCAACCGATCGCGTGAGAGCAGCTCACGGCGGCTGGCCCACAAGGAGTCGAAGTCGATGCTGCTGGCGTCGTCGATCCCGTAGTAGGACAGGATGTCTCGGGCGCTGATGTGGGCGACGCGTTGACCGATCTCCTCGTAGGCCTCGGCAAGCCGCCAGCGGGCCATCCGTTGGGCGAACCGTTCGGCGTCGAGCTCGCTGATCTGGTCGGTAAGAGCGAAGAACCATGCCTTGTCGTCGATCACCATGAAGGTGTCGCGATCACGGGGCAGCGCCTCGATCACACCGAGATCGTTGGTGAAACGCAGCGTCCGCTCCGGGGTGGCGCACGCCGGAACCGAATCACCGGTGAGGTCAAAGAAAGTCATCCCGTCGATGCCGTCGGCGCTGATGGCATAGGACCACTCCTCGCTGGCTACGTCGGCGATGATCACGTAGTGCGGGGTCGGCAGCTCCGACTGTGCGTTGGCGAACCGCGGCATGAACGAGCCGCGACCGGCGAACAATTCGCCGTGTTCGGCGCCGAAGTCCTGCACCGATCCGTACACCATGCGCGCGCTGCCGGCGGCGTCGTGGCGTCGCGGGTCGCCGAAGTGCGGCAACCATTTGACCCAATCCCAGTCGTCGATCTGTGAACTCACGATGATCATCCGCAGATGATCGGGGCCGTGGGAGAACGCCAACTGGCAGATCAACGCCCGCATCAACCCGAGCACCTGGTCGCGTTCACCGACCAGCCCGTACCCGGGCTCGGCGAGCAGCGACACCGTCTTGGGCAGGTTGTAGACCACGCTTTGGAAGTGGCCGAACTCCTGCAGCGCCTTACCGGTAACCGGTTCGAGTTCGATGTCGGTGGGCATGTCGTTCGGCTCGCCCCACGTCACCTCGGGGCGCACCATGCCGACGCCGACACGCACGACGCCGAAGTTGAGGTCCATACCGTCGGGGCGTCGCTCCCACATGCGGCCCGACCCCACCGAGGCGATGAGGCTGCGCGGAGCCGGATGGAACCAGCGGTAGTTGGCGTCCATCGAGTCGGCGGACTCCCCGGCGGTCTGACGCAACCGGTCGAGCATGACCATGAACTGCCCGCGCATCGCGTCGAGCTTGGGCCGGCTCATCTGCTGCTGACCGCCGCCGAAGCGACCGCTGAACATCATCATGGCGACCCCGCCGATCATGAAGATCGGGAAGATCGATCCGGCGCCGAGGAACATTCGTGAGCCGCTGGCGACCGTCATCGCGACCATGCCGACCACCAGGCCGACCACCACGACACCGATGATGACCAGCCACCACGGCTTCTCCTCCGGTGGCGGGACACTCAGCGGTGTCGGCAGGCCCAGGTTCTCGGGTTTGACCGTTGGCGCCGGGGCCGGTGTCGGCCGGGCGAAACCACGCTTCACCTCGGTACCCTCAATTCTCCAGGATTCATGTCGGTGGGCAGCTTGTCGTGCTGCACCAGCGCGTCGGCCCGCGACAGTGCGGGTCCGCGGGCGAATAACCGCAACGCTACCCAGGGGGCACGCGTCGGGGCGGACGTCAAGCCCAGCGCCTTGCGTACTTCGTCGTTGCTCTCCACGCCGTAACGCACCCCCGAGCGCGACAGCCACCACAGCGATTCGGTGGTCGCGGCGGCCGGGTCGTTGCCGGTCACAACGATGAAATTCGCGTAGCTGGGACCGAAGTAGACCCGATCGGCCATCGGGTCGGCCTCCGAGGCGTCGGCCTTGACCAACGACACCACCTTGTGCGTGTCGGCCACCGGCACCGTTGGCCCGGAGATCACCTGGATCCGGGCCAACTCCTCGCCGTCACCGCGCTCCCACCACCAGCAGGTGGCCGGATTGGCGCGGGTGTCGACCACGTTCAGCGGGCTGGTCGGGTAGGCCGACAGGTCCAGCCCGCCGACCACCGGCATCATGCCCAGGTCGGGGGGCTGGACGGTGGCCGGTTTTCCGCCCGGGGTGATGCCCGCGTTCTGCAGGATCTGGGCGACCACCGACGAGATCGTCTGGACCCCATCGGTGAGCACCACCGAATACTGCTGGGGGCCGCTGACCTGCGGGGTGACGATCACCGTGCCCACCGGTCCGGGCGCGTTCGGGAAGGCCGCCGGCTGCCCGACGTTGGGCACCTGCGGCACCGACAGTTCGGGGCCGGGCGGCAGCGCGTCGTAGAGCGCCTGGCTCATCGGCCGGGCGCGGGCCACCTGCTCGGGGGTCAGCCCCAGCGGCAGCAGCACCGGGCGGTCGGCGGCGTCGATCCGAGAGCGCCGGCCCTGCCGGATCACCCAGGCGTCATCCTCGTAACGCAGCACCACCGCGTCCTGATCGTCGAGCACCCGGCGACGCTCCGAGAGATCCGGGGTGCCGTCGATCACGGTCGTGGTCACCGGTTCGGTGACCCCGGTGCCCAAGGTGGTGGTGACCGCATCGCAGATCAGCCACGACGAGGTGTCCGGGCTGACCGGGGAGAACTCCGAGGGCGCGCCGGGAATGCCCACCAACGGCCCGTGGGGCTGTTCGGCGATCTGGCTGGAGCGCACCTTGTGCGGGTTGTCCGCCCGTCCCGAGATCAGCCGCGCCGACGCCAGGTTGAGCGCCGGGTACAACGTGTCGCCGACGCGCACGTACAGCGCACCGGAGTCCCGGTCGGCGATGATGGGTGAATCCCCCAGTTGACCTGCCGGACTCAGGAACGACCACAGCAGGGCCCCGATGCAGACCAGGCACGCCGCCGAGATCGATGCCAGCACCGCCAGCGACTGGCGCCGGCCCGGCTCGACTTCCATGCGGACACGCCACTGGGTCAGCGCCAGCGCGGTTCGCCGCGCCAGAAACTGGTGACCGGTCATCTGGGTCCGGGTGGACAACCCCAGCCCGGCCCCGTGCTCGGGCCGCCTGCGCTCCTGATCAGCGGCCACGGCGACCCGCGATCCGGCCGACGAGACCCGTGTGTGCGCGGCCACCGGATTGCGGCCTCAACCTGCGATTCACACCCAATACCGTAGGCCACCATCGGGGCTCGGCGCACACCGTGGCAGCGGTGTGCGCGCGTGTCACCCGCCGTTCACCTGCGCGTCGCCCAGATGACGGCTTTGCGCCTCGTGACCCCGGCTCCTGACCCCGGCTCACGGACCCGGCTCACGGACCCGGCGGCGGCGCGGCAACACCCCCGACAGCAGCACCACGGTCAGCCCGGCCACCGGCACGGCCAGCAGGCCCACCCGCAGGCTCGCGCTGTCGGCGATGGCCCCGATGATCGGCGAGGACACCAGGAACCCGACCCTCATCAGCCAGTTGACCGCGGCGAGTCCGGTTCCCGCCCGCAGCCCGGGCAGTTCGTCGGCGCCGTGCATCGCCGCGGGCACCGCGGTGGCCACCCCGAACCCGGCCGCGGCGAAACCGGCCACGGTGCCCAGCGGGTGCGGGTGGGCCAACGCCGTTCCCATCCCGACGACGGCCACGATCCCCCCGGCCCGGCTGACGGCGCGGGCCCCGAACCGGTCGACCAGGCCGTCGCCGCCGAGGCGGCCGAGGAACTGACATCCCACCAACGCCACGTAGCCCAGCGGCGCGATCGCCGCGGACACCCCTTGGTCACGCAGATACAGTGTGGCCCAGGAATTCCCGACGTCCTCCACGACCGCGCCGGCCACCGCGATCCCCACCAGCGCGGCCAACGCCGGATACGTCGACGCGCGGGCAGGTGGGCGCTGCTCGCGGCGCGTCCGGTGCGCCGGTTCGTCGGGTCCGGGCAGCAGGAAACGGAAGGCGATCACACTCGCCGCGCCGAACAGCAGACCCGAGCAGCCGAGTTGCCCGACCGGCGAGAGACCCGCCGCGATCGCACCGGCCCCCATCAGCCCGCCGAGAACCGCCCCCGCCGACCAGACCGCGTGCAGGGAGTTGATGATCGAGCGGCCGTAGCTGCGCTGCACTCGCAGCCCATGGACGTTCTGGGCCACGTCGGTGAGCGCGTCGGCAGCACCCGCCGCGGCCAGTGCCGCGGCGAACACCGCCGGCGTCGGCGCAGCGGCGGCGGCGAGCACCGAGACCGCCAGCACGACGGTGGCGGCCACCGCCAGCCGCGCCGACCGCACCCGGCGCACCAGCACGCCACCGGCGGGGCCGGCCAGCAGCGCCCCCACCGAGAAGGCGGCCACCGCGGTGCCATACGCGGTGTTGGACAGCCCCAACGCGGTCTTGATCTCGGGTAGCCGCGGCAGCAGATTGGCCACCAGCGCCCCGTTGGCCAGAAACAGTGTCGCGACGGCCAGCCGTGCGCCACGGTCGGTGCAGCCGGGGGTGGTGGGCATCGCTCTCCTCCCCCGCCGTGACGCCCCGCCGTGGCGGACCTGGACGTGCCGGGCATCCTCTGTGGACGATAGAGCCGACGCCGATGGGGCGCGGGAGGAGATCGGTATGACCGAGCCGATGCCGGAGTCGCTGCGAGAACTGGCGCAGCGACTCGCAGTGGCCACCGAGTACCGCGACGGCGCGCAGCGTCGGGTCACGGTGGCCCCGGCGACCGTGGTGGCGGTGCTGGCCGCCCTGGGTGTGTCGGCGGCCACCGAACCCGATCGGCGCGCGGCGCTGGTCGAGCTGGATCGGGCCTACTGGTCGCGGGCGCTGCCGGCGACCATCGTCACCCGCGAAGGACGGCCGGTGACGTTCTGGGCGCACGTCACCCACGGCCATCCCGCCGACGTGGAGCTGCACCTCGAAGACGGCACCCGGCGCTCCGATGTGCGCCAGATCGACAATTTCACCCCACCGTTTCCCCTCGCCGACCGCATGGTCGGCGAGGCCAGCTTCGTCCTGCCGCCGGATCTGCCGTTGGGGTATCACCGGGTGGTGCTGCGGTCCGGCGCCGAGGAGCACGACACCGCCCTGATCGTGACGCCGGCCTGGCTGGGGCTGCCGAGGCGGATGGGGGCCCGGCGCTGTTGGGGGCTGGCCGCCCAGCTCTACAGCGTGCGCTCCCAGGCCTCCTGGGGCGTCGGCGACCTCACGGACCTGACCGATTTGGCGGTGTGGTCGGCGGCGCGCCACGGCGCCGATTTCCTCCTGGTCAATCCGTTGCACGCCGCCGCACCGCCCCCGCCGATGGAGCCCTCGCCCTATCTGCCGACCTCACGTCGCTACGTCAATCCGATCTACCTGCGCGTCGAGGAGATCACCGAGTTCGCCGAGCTGCCCCGGCACAGCCCGGCGCGCCAGGTCCGCAGCCAGGTTCAGCAGCACGCCGCACGGTCCCGGATCATCGATCGGGACATGGCCTGGGCGGCCAAACGCCAGATCCTCGAGCTGCTCCACCAACTGCCCCGCTCGGCCGGACGGCAGTGGGCGTATGCGGCGTACCGGCACCGCGAAGGCGCGGCCCTGGACGATTTCGCGGTGTGGTGCGCCCTGGCCGATCATCACGGGTCGAACTGGCGCGGCTGGCCCGCCGCGCTGCGCCACCCCGGTGCGGCCGCGGTGGCCGAGTTCGCCGCCGCCCACGCCGATGAGGTCGATTTCCACCGCTGGTTGCAGTGGCAGCTCGACGAGCAGCTCGCCGCCGCCCAGTCCAGGGCCCGCCGGGCGGGCATGGCGGTGGGCATCGTTCACGACCTCGCGGTCGGGGTGCACCCGACGGGGGCCGACGCATGGTCGCTGCAGGACGTGTTGGCCACCGCGGCGACCGCGGGAGCCCCGCCGGACCAGTTCAATCAGCTCGGCCAGGACTGGTCGCAGCCGCCGTGGCACCCCGATCGGCTCGCCGCAGCGGAGTACCGCCCGTTTCGCGCGATGATCAGCGCGGTGCTGCGCTGCAGCGGCGGGGTCCGCATCGACCACATCATCGGGCTGTTCCGGTTGTGGTGGATCCCGGCGGGTGCCCCGCCGACGGCCGGCACCTACGTGCACTACGACCACGAGGCACTGATCGGCATCGTCGCATTGGAGGCGCAGCGGGCCGGCGCGGTGGTGATCGGCGAAGATTTGGGGACCGTGGAACCGTGGGTCCGCGACTATCTGCGGGAGCGCGGATTGCTGGGCACCTCGATCCTGTGGTTCGAGACCGACGACGGCCGTCCCCTGCCCGCCGAGCAGTGGCGCGAATACTGCCTGTCGGCGGTGACCACCCACGATCTTCCGCCCACCGCCGGTTACCTCGCCGGTGAGCATGTGCGCCTGCGCGCCGATCTGGGCCTGCTGACGCGGCCGGTCGAGGAGGAACTGCACGCCGACCGTGCTGCGCTGACCGCGTGGCTGGCCGAACTGCACCGGGCCGGCCTGCTCGCGGAGGTGCCGGACCTCGCCGACCCCGCCGTGGACGTCGACGCGCTGGTCAGCGTCTTCTATCGCTATCTGGGCCGCTGCCCCTCGCGGATGCTGGCGGTGGCGCTGCCCGACGCCGTCGGCGACCGCCGCACCCAGAACCAGCCCGGCACGATCGACGAGTATCCGAATTGGCGTGTCCCGTTGGCCGGCCCCGACGGCGCGCCCCGGCTTCTCGAGGACGTGTTCACCGACCCGCAGGCGAACGCGTTGGGCGCGATCATGCACGACGCGGTCACCGGTCGGCGGCAGGGATCGGTCCCCCACCCGCTGGGACCGCTATGAGAAATTTCACGTCGCATCCACCACGGTGCATCCCCTGTGCCACTCGGTGCGGGCCACATGCTTAGCTACGACATGCTTAGCTACGACGCGGCTCAACACGCCGGTTACGCCGGCGGCCCCACCGGTGGCCACCGCCGATCAGCGGATCGTGCGGTGATGCGCAGCAACCTGTCAGCGAGGCGTGTTGGCGCGGCGAAGGTTGGTCGCGCCGGCCCGCGGTCGCGCTTTCTAGCAAATGCCGCAATAGATTTCGACAAATCTGTTTTCGGTGCGCTCGGTCGGCGCTCACGGCGGCGCGATTCCCAGCTATCCCACCGCGCTCGCACGGGTCGCCACCACGTCCGAAGCCGCCGCCCACACCCCGGAAGGGTTTGCCGCACAATGTTGGACACCGCCGCCACCGTGGGCTAAGAAGGGAGTACGGTTTAGCTAAAGCTGCCGGGTCTGTACTTGCTTGTGCCCGTCCCCCGGCATGCGTTCGCGCCCGCGTATGTCGACCGCTGGAGGGAGAATCAGAGTGAGCAGCGAAGACCACCCACCGACTAAGCCCGGTGGCGCCGTCGACACCGCAGGACCCGCGGACGGGGCCGGCCAACTCTCCGAAGCGGAGCTGGTGGAACTCGAACTGGAGTTCCGCGAGAAGCCCGACGAGTGGCACGACTACGCCGCCGAGATCCACGAGGCGCACGACTCGGTTGACGTCGACGAGTACGGCGGCGGCTTCGATTTGACCCGCCGCGCGATCGCACCGCGGTTGCGCATCGGCAAGGACCGCTGGTTCAACCTGCTGTGGCTGCTGCCGATCGGTTTCGTCGGCCTGCTCGCGTCGATCGCGATCGGCAAGATCCTCTACCACAACCCGACGGTGTACGAGTTCATCCAGCGCTACCCCGGCGCCAGTGAATCCTCCGAGGTGGACAGCGGGCTCCCCGCCTGGGCCGGGTGGACGCACTTTTTCAACCTCTTCCTGATGATGTTCATCATCCGGTCCGGAATCCAGATCCTCTGCGACCACCCGCGGTTGTACTTCAGCCGCAACTCGACTCCGGGCAAGGACGAATGGCTGCGCGTGGCGCCACCGGTCCCCGACGACCCGCTGTGGACGGCGAACGCCGACACCGTGGCCCTGCCCCCGCAGTTCGGCCTGCCCGGCTTCCGGCACTCCATCGGGCTGGCCCGCTGGTGGCACCTGGGCGTCGACACGCTGTGGCTGCTCAACGGCGCGGTCTTCTACGTCTTGTTGTTCAGCACCGACCAGTGGCGCCGAATCGTGCCGACCAGCTGGGACGTGTTCCCCAACGCGCTGTCGACCGCGATCCAGTACATGTCGCTGCAGTGGCCCGACGACCACACCTGGATCAACTACAACTCGTTGCAGTTGCTGTCGTACTTCGTGACCGTGTTCATCGCCGCGCCCGCGGCACTGATCACCGGATTGGGGATGTCGCCGGCACTGTCGCAGCGTCTGACGATGATCAGCAAGCGCCTCAACATCCAGGTCGCCCGCTCACTGCACTTCCTGGTGTTGGTGTATTTCCTGTTCTTCATCCTGATCCACGTCACGATGGTGTTCGCGACCGACGCCGCCGACAACCTCAACCACATGTTCGCTGCCCGCGGCTGCGGCATCGGGGATGAGCCAAACTGCCACAGCTACGCGGGCTTCTGGGTGTTCGCCGCCGCGATGGTGCTGGTCGTGGTGGCCTGGGTGTGGGCGACCCCCTTCACCATCAAGCACCCCCGTGTCGTCCAGCGGGTCGGATACGCGCTGATCGGTCCGTTCCAGCGGATTCTGGAGCGGTTCAACCCCGAGCCGGGTGCGTTCACCGAAGAGGACATCTCCCCGTACCACTGGCGTAACGGTCGCCTGCCGGAGACCCCGGAATACCAGGAACTGGAGAAGAACGACTTCAAGGACTGGCGCCTGCAGGTCTACGGCCTGGTGGAGAATCCGGTCTCGCTGTCGCTGGACGAGCTCAAAGAGCTGCCCTACCACGATCAGATCACCCAGCACTTCTGCATCCAGGCCTGGTCCGGGGTGGCCAAATGGGGCGGAGTGACGATGCAGACCATCATGGACGTCGTCAAACCGCTGCCGGAGGCCAAATGGGTGGCGTTCTACTCGATGGGGCTGGGCGCCACCGGCGGCATCTACTACAACGTGCACCCCATCCAGCAGATGAGCAACCACATGACGATGCTGGCCTACAACATGAACGACCAGCCGCTGCCCTACATGCACGGAAAACCGCTGCGGTTGCGCAACGAATTGCAGCACGGTTTCAAACAGGTCAAATGGATCAAGGGCATCGAATTTTTGGCCAGTTACAAAGACATCGGCAGTGGCCACGGCGGATACAGCGAGGACCACAAATACTTCGGTCGTCACCAAACGATCTGACAACAACCAGCTGATTTTCAGCGGCAACTGATTCTCAGTTGTCCGCAACGGGCGTACAGTCCGGTACGTGAGTACCATTAGCTTTCGCTCGGAATTGAAATCCGCTGAAAATGAAGTCAATTCGGAAACCTGGGCGGGCGGTCTCGAGAACAAACAGGCGATCGCGCCGCATCTGCGCGTCGGACGCGACAAGTGGTTCAACGTACTGTGGCTGCTACCACTGGGTTTCGTCGTTCTGATCGCAGGTGTCGCCATCGGCAAGGGCCTGTACAACAATTCTGACGTCCAGGCCTTCGTCCAGCGCTACCCCGGCAGCGACGCCGCCACCGCCGGGCCCGAAGGCATGCCGCGGTGGGCGAATTGGACCCACTTCTTCAATCTGTTCCTGATGATGTTCATCATCCGCTCGGGCATCCAGATCCTCGCCGACCATCCCCGGCTGTACGTCAGCCGCAACGCGACCCCGGGTAAAGACGAGTGGTTGCGGATCGCCAAACCGGTGCCCGACGACCCGTTGTGGACCGCGAAAGACGATTCTGTGGGACTACCGGGGCAATTCGGCCTGCCCGGCATCCGGCACTCCATCGGTTTGGCCCGCTGGTGGCATTTGGGCCTGGATATGCTCTGGCTCCTCAACGGCGCGGTGTTCTTCGTGCTGCTGTTCACCACCGGACACTGGCGCCACGTGGTGCCGACAAGTTGGGACGTGTTCCCCAACGCCGCGTCGGTCGCGGTGCAGTACCTCTCGCTGAATTGGCCGGACGACAACGGGTGGGTCGCCTACAACGGCCTGCAGTTGTTGGCGTATTTCACGACGATCTTCATCGCGGCCCCGGTGGCACTCATCACCGGATTGGGGATGTCACCGGCACTGTCGATGCGACTCACGCTGATCAGCAAGCGTCTCAACATCCAGTTGGCACGCTCACTGCACTTCCTGGTGATGGTGTACTTCATTTTCTTCATCATCGTGCACGTCACGCTGGTGTTCGCCACCGATGCCCTCAACAACCTCAACCACATGTTCGCCTCCCGCAATGACGACAGCTGGGCGGGGTTTTCGGTGTTTGCCGTCGCGATGGCGGTCACCGTCGTCGCATGGGTGTGGGCGACGCCGTTCACTCTCAAGCATCCCAATGTGGTGCGCCGGGTCGCCTACGCCTTGATCGGTCCGCTGCAACTGGCGCTCGAACAGGTCAACCCGAAGCCGGGTGCGTTCACCGAGAAGGACATCTCGCCGTACTTCTGGCACAACGGCACCTATCCGGAGACGGTGGAATACAAGGAACTGGAGAAGAACGACTTCATCGACTGGCGCCTGCACGTCTACGGCCTCGTGGAGAGCCCCACCGATTTCTCCCTCGACGAGTTGAAGGCGCTGCCGTACCACGAGCAGATCACCCAGCACTTCTGCATTCAGGGCTGGTCGGGCGTGGCCAAATGGGGTGGGGTGCGGATGCAGACCATCATCGACATCGTCAAACCGCTGCCGGAAGCCAAATGGGTGGCGTTCTACTCACTGGGTCCCGGCTCCGACGGCGGAACCTACTACGACGTGCACGACATCAAGCAGATGAGCAATCACCTGACGATGCTCGCCTACACCATGAACGACGCACCGCTGACCTACGGTCACGGCGCGCCCCTGCGGCTGCGCAACGAGCTGCAGCACGGCTTCATGCACGTGAAGTGGCTCAAAGGCATCGAGTTTCTGTCGCACTACACTGAGATCGGGGGCGGTCACGGCGGCTACAACGAGGACCAGGAGTTCTTCGGGCCTCGGCACACGATCTGACTCCGCGCGCGCCGTGCGCCCCACGGGTACGGTTTGGAGAACGATTCGGGGATGCTGGAGCCATGACGCGTTCGGGACCGCTGGGGCGGTGGGACCCGTTCCGGCCGCTGGACATGTTGGCGTCGCTGTTTTCCACCGCCGCAGCGATTCCGCCGGTGTCGACCGGTGCTGCGGTGGCCTACCGGACCTTGTTCATGACGTTGCGCCGACTGCTGGTCGGACGCCAGCTTTCGGTCCATCTCGATGAGGGGTCGCTGACGCTGACGGTCACCGGCTTCGACGCCCGGCTGGATGTGCGCAACCTGTCGGTCGGTCAACTCGACGATCTCCAGATCGAGGCGACCGACCTGCGGTGGGACGACAACCATCTCGATTACGCCGTCGTCCTGCTGCGTAATGTGCACTTCCGCCCCAGCACGCCGCCGGTGATCGTGGCCGCCCCGGTCGAGATCACCGTCGACCTTCCGGCCTCGGTGGTCACCGACGTGATGCGGTGGGCGTGGCCCAATGTTCTCGGCGACATCGGACCCGACGGGGTGGCACGGCTGCACTGGGCTCGCCGTCCCCACCTGGGCAGCGTGGAGGTCGAGGCTCAGGTCGACGGTTCGACCCTGTGGCTGCAGCCGCGCGGCATCGCGCTACGGCGACGGCGGTGGGGGTTCTCCCCACGGACCCCGGCCTACCCGATTCAACTGCCGGAATTCCCGCACGGGCTGGAACTGACCGGCGTGGAGATCAGCGCCGAGGGGGTGCGGCTGTCCGGGACACTGCCCGAGTGGCGGATGGCCGTCCCGCAGTCGGCACTGGAGACCGTCATCACCCAGCTCAGCTCGGTGGGCCGGCAGCTGAACCTGACCCGCGGCAACCGGTGGTGGTGACCCGCTCGGCGCGGCTAAATGGCCGACCAGGCCACATCGATGCTGTCAGCCACGTTGATGATCTGCGCTGCTTTCGACTGTGGGCTCTCGATCTCACCGGCGACGTGCTGGGCGATGAACCGCCGGATCTCCGCGTCCACGCCCCCGATGATGCGCACCAACTCACCGCGCAGGGTCGTCGAGGAGACCCGCACCGCGATATCGCTCGGTCGCGGTTTGGCCACGTCGACGATGAGCAGCAGCGGTTCGGCCGCACGCGCGGCGGCACGCAGTGAGATATCCCCGTCGACGGTGAAGCGCGGTTTGTCCAGGCGCAGGTCGACGACCAGGTCGATGGTCAGCGGAATGTGGATATCGAAGGTGATCGGTTCGCCCAGGTGGCGGGTGACCTGCGGCTGATGGATCTGGACTTGGGCGCTGACCTTCGCGAATTTGCCCGGCCCCTGACGCATCGGCGGCAATTCGAAGTCGTCACCGGCGATGGCCGCCAACGCGGACTCCACGCGCTCCTCGGTGACGGCGATCTCAAAAAACCGCCGTCCGAATTCGTCGTAGCTCAGGTACTCGTGGGTCTGCATAGCCATCTCAGAGTATCGGCTGTTCGACGCGTTGGTCGGCAGACTCGTCGGTCGACGCGCCCGGCGCGCACCGCGCGGCGTTCGGCTACACCGGTGCCGGCTCCGGCGGGGGCGGCGGTGCCATCTCCGGCGG
>NZ_NCXO01000060.1 GCF_002104795.1 Mycolicibacillus koreensis | reverse complement strand
CCTTCAATCATTTGGCTACGACACGCCGGTCACCAAGATCAGGTCCCGACTCGTACACCACTCTGGTGGACGCAACCTGGGTGGGTGACACGTCGATCTCTGAGTTGCGGCCTGACATGCCGTGCTGGAAGTGGGAATTGGAGAATGTCATCCCGTTCAATGACCCGTTCAACGACCAGCTCACCGGCCACGCAACCCATTTGACCAACCCGTCCGACGGCGATCTCCCGACGGTGACGGCGGGACGATGAGCCGTTTACACGTCGCCAGGCCGAGCCCACGGCGGCTCGTGGTGTCCGTCGTGTTGGTCGCCGTCGTGTGTAGCGTGCTGATGGGCTTGGTGCTCTACGCGGCGGCGATCGTCACCCACCACGGTCCGCAACCGACTCCGGTCGGTGACTATGTGCGGTTATTCATCCTCGACATCACTGTGTGGGGACCGTTGGCGCTGGTGGCGTTGTGGTACGTCTCCATACCGGTGATCGTCACCATCGGAGTGGTGGTCTCGGTAATGCGGAGAGCGCCGCGTGAACCCTGACATCCGGGATCTGCCGGCGATGCTGCAGCAGACCCTGCGCACCGGCATAATCCTTCCGGCGGCGCAGATCGCCGCGGCAACAGGGAAATCCATCGATGAGGCAGGCCGTGCCCTCGCTATCCCCGCGGACGTGCATGCACACATCGAAGAGAGTTGCCGCCGCCAGATCAGCTATGAGGAGGGTATCGCCGGTCGCGTCGGAAACCGCGCGGTGCGCCCCGGCCGGGACGGATCATCGCCCTACACGTCGCGGCCGACATCCCCGCACTGCCCGTGGTGGTCGACCTCACCGCCGAGGCCGTTGACCACCGGCTCGATGATGCAGCGGGCGTTGCGTTCCAGATCGGCGCGCAGCCCCGCGGTCACCGCCGGGTCGTCGAGCGGGCCGTAGTCCGCGCCCGAGAGGCTCAGGAGTAGCCCGAGCCCGCCGGTACGCACATGCAGGTAGCGGTGCAGATACTGATAGCCGCCGAAATCATCTGCGGCCCAACACCCGTAGGCCTCCTCGCCGAGACCGGGCTCATCAACCGGCTCACTGGTCGTCGGTGTCTCGTCGCATGCGTGCCGGTCCCAGTCGGGATCGGCGTCCGGTGGGATGGCCTCCACCAGCACGATCAGCAGCCGCGAATGCGGTGTGCCCGCCGGGCGGGCGTCCCAGTCGAACACCGGAAACGAGGCGTTGATGCTGCAGTTGGTCACGGTGCGCTGCTCGGGCTCGTCGCGCTCATGGAACGGCCACGTGTCCGCGAACGCGGTGACCACCGCATCCTGCACCCCCGGCCAGGCGTAGACCTGGTCGCAGGTGGGTAGCGCCGCCACCGGCGGCGCCTGGGGTCGGCGGGCTTTCCCCACCCCCAACACGGCCACGACAATCACCGTCACCGCGAGCGCAGCGCCCGCCAGGATCCAGCCGCGATGTCGCATACCTCTCCCGCGTCCGTCGGTGATCCCTTCATTGAACCGCCCCGCACAGGGGTGTAAAGGCACTGTTTTCCTCGCACCGCGTCACATCGGGCACTACCGCGCGGCACCCCGGCGTGGGAAAATCAATCCGTGCCCGAAGGGAGCACTGCCATGACAGCTTCGGTGCGATATCGGCGGCTGCAGATCGCCCTCGTGGTGGTCGGTGTGCTGTTTTTTCTGGTTTACCCGGTGGCGCTGTTCTGGCCGTCGGGATGGATCTGGCACGCGGGCTCGCCCGCCGCCTCCGACTATTTCCTGATGATCGTCGGGGTGTACGCCACCCTCGGGGTGTTCCTGCTCAACGCCGCGCGGCGACCCCAGGATCACCTGAGCCTGATCTGGTTCACCGTGTGCTCCAGCGTGGTGCACGCGGCGATCATGGCCGTGCAGGCCGTCGTCGGAGAGCACCTGGGCCACTTACTCGGTGATGTCCCGGCGCTGCTGGCGGTGGCGCTGGTGCTGGGGTTGTTGGTGCACTCCGCCGACCTGCATCCCGCCGATGCCGGAGAACTCGCCGCCTGAATCCGGTCGGATGATGGCACCCCAGAACCCTGAGCGTCTGCGGCTCCACGGCGGCTGACCGGCCCCGCCCACCGCCCTCACGCGTTCAGCGCGGGCTGCCCACAGTGGTGCGGGTGGTGCACCGGCGCGTCGAAGAACTCGGCGATCGCCTCCGCGATACAGCGGGCGTTGTCGGCCAAATCCTCCCGGGACGCCGACGGATCCTCGCCACCCCGCTCGAAATTCATCCCCTCGTAGTGCAGGTCGACAATCAGGTTGGAGATCCGAAACAGTAACTGGCGGCTCGGTTTGTCGAAGCTGCTCGTCCAGCAGCCGCTCGCCTCGTCGCCGAGGTCTTCTTCCGCGGTGAGGTCCTCGCCTTTTCCGTCACCGCAGGTGTCTCCCACCTTCTCGCGGTAGCGGTCTTTGGCCTCGCGTACCCCGCCGCGCCGATACCACGGCCGGTTGCCACTGTTCCAATCCTCGTTGGTCACCAGGAACGACACCCCCAGATTCCGCGACCACGGGGTGCCGTCTGCCGGGAAGTCCTCGGCCAGCACCGCCTTCGGCAACGCGGTGACGAGGCACAGCCCCGCCGGCCCCGGCGCGTAGAGAAACCGGCGTTCCGCCCAGGTGGCGGCGAACGCCGTGCGCACCGCGTCCTCGACCCGTGGTGCAGTCAGGATCTCCGCACAGCTCGGCAGGGTTGTCGCGCGGAAGCGTGCCCGCGGCCCGAACCAGCCGGTGCGCGGCACCACGACCACGCCCAGCACCACCGTCAAAGCCACCGCCACCGCCACGACCGCCACGACCCGGCGCCTGCTCACCGGCTCACCTGTTCCCACCTCGACGCATGTGTCTTGTATAACCCCCGGCACCGGGTACGCCGGACACTTTCGGTGGCCTGCACGACAGCAACGCTCGCGTTGACAAGCGTCGATGGGCGTAGATTTGTGTGGGCCAGCGATAGGAAGACTGGGGAGCCACCGATGCGCACGATCGCGATCCGGGACATCCGCGCCGAGGCACTGCGGCAAGCAGGCGCCGAGGATGAGCTGCTTGGCGTCACCGACAGTCGCGTCGTGACCGGCGTGTTCTGCCCGATCGGGCAGGACTGGCTTCTCGACGTGGCCACTCGCAACAGTGCCCGGCTTGCGGAGACCGTGGCTGCCGGCGAGCAGGAACTCGACGGCACCGACCCGCTGCCGACCCTGGAGGAGCTGCGAGCGCCCGGCGCGCACACGGCGGGCCAGCCCCGGCCGTTAGCGGCGGCGGCGCCTCTCGTTGAGGCGTTCGCTGCGGTATCGGGCACCCCGGAGCAGGACCAGGTGAGTCAAGAGATGGTCGGTATCGGCCAGTTGTCGGCGGCGCGCCTGCGTGAGGCGGCTGCGGCCGGCCAGCTGCTGGTGGTCACCGACCGCCGGGAACTGCTCGGCATCGTCATCCCGGTCAACCAGCGTCTCCTGGCGCACCTGGTCCAGCAGAACCTGCCGCGGCTGCGCAACACGGTGACCGCCGGGGAGGCGGAGTACCAGGCGCTGATCGCAGACACCGTCTCCACCATGTTCGGCGCCGCGGCGACGATGTGAGCGGCCCCCACGTCGGCCGGCCGCCGCGGGTGAGCCTTGTGCAATGGCGGCGAAAGGTTGTGCACTGAGGGTGGGCGAAACGCCGCGGCGGACGCCGTGGATGCACAAGGGTCACCGGCGGGCCGGCAGTGCGGGCTAGGCGATCCGCGGGGTGATCCGGTCGACCGCGCCGCGCATCGCCCGCGCCTGAGCAACCCGGGCGATGACCTCCGCTGCCCGGTGGGACTTCACCACCCGGATGACGATCCATCCGGCGGCCTGCAGACGTTCGAGGCGGGCGATGTCGTAGGCCCACTGCGCCGGGCTCTTCAGGTGCTGCTCGCCGTCGTACTCCGCGGCGACCATGACGTCCTCCCACCCCGTGTCGAGGTAGTAGGTTCGCTGCGGCGTGGCCACCGGGATCTGGGTGCGCGGGCGGGGAAACCCGGCCTCGACCAGCGTCAACCGCAGATAGCTCTCCCGCGGGGATTGCGCCCCGGCGTCCATGAGCGCCACCGCCTGCCTCATCGGGGCCAGCCCGCGCACGAACCGATGACGTTCGGCCACGACAGCCACCTGCCCGGCGGTGACGCCGGTGGCAGCGGCCAGGGCGTCCAGTCGGGCGACCGCGGGGCGCAGCGGAGCATGGCGCGCCAGGTCGAACGCGGTGCGCGCCGCGGTGGTGACCGGTAGACCCGCCACCTCCACCACCTCATCCGGGAACACGGCTTCGCGGTAGACGATCACTCCCCGCGGTGAGCGGGGGCTGACGTGGACCATCTCGACGGGGACGTCGTCGTCCACCCATTTCGCCCGGTGCAGCGCCGAGGCCGCCTGCCCCGCGATCACCGCGCGCCGGCCCGACCACAGCCACGCCCCAGTGGTGCGGGCCCGCTAAGTCACCTCGAACCGGTTGTCCAGGTAGACATCCGGGAACAGCCGAAGGAATCGGCTGCGCAGCTGATGGCGGTTGAGCGCCCCGCAACCGAACCCGGGAAACCGGTTCAGAACGTCGAGACCGGGCGCACCTTGTTGGCCAGATCCACCAGGGCGTAGCGGTGTTCGCGGCTGGGTGCGGTGCGAGCCAGGCCGCGCAGCGCGGCCTCCACCCCCAGGCGCAGCCCGTGCTCGGTGAACGGGAACCCCAGGATGTGGTTGGTGGAGGCTTCGTTGTCGTCCTGCAGCCAGTCCATCGCGGTGCCGAGCACCATCGCCCGGATCTGCAGCACCCGCGGCTCGGTCTCCGGCAACGCCTCCACGCGCCGCGCCGCCTCGCGGATGTCGTGCTCGGTGATCTCCTCGCGGCCCCGCCCCGACAGCAGCGTCACCGCCGAGGTCAGCCGGGCGGTGGTGAAATACCGTGAGGTGGAGGGCACCTGATCCAGGGTGCGCACCGCAGCGGACCGATCACCTTCCGCGGATTGAGCACGCGCCAAACCGAATCCGGCGGAGATCACCCCGTCGTCGGTGGTCCACACCGTCTGATAGAACTTGCGGTCATCGACGCTGCCGGCCAGCTCGTCGACCGCGGCCAGCGCCAGCTTGGGGGCCAGCTCGCCGGGGAAGATATCGAGCACTTCGCTGAAATCCTTGATGGCGGCGGCGTAGTCGCCGTTGAGCAGTGCGGAGACGGCACGAAACCACACCAGCCGCCAACGCCAGCCGACCCGCTCGGCGAGCTTCTCCAGCTTGTCGGTGGCCTTGGCGACCTCCCCGAGATCGAGCAGGGCGCGCACCTCCATCAGCGGCAACTCCACCGACTCCGACAGGTCCACCCCCTCGGAGTCCAGGGCGCCGTCGCGCACCGCGCGCAGCGAATCCAGCGTCTGCACCGGCTGGGAGAGCACCGTGGCCGAGAGCACCGGGGCGGCGACGTCGGTCTGGTCGACCAGCGGCACCTGCAGCGCGGTGACGATCTCGCGGGCGGTCAACGTCTCCGAGTGCACGCGACCGTCGCGGTAGACGTCGGTGTGCGCCACCAACAGCGCCACCCCGAACGTGGCGCGGCTGCGGGTGAAGTTGCTCGACAACCCCGGTCGGGGCACGCCTGTGTCGGCGGCGACGACTTCGCGCAGCACCCCGAGCAGCTGCCCGGACATCTCGTCGGCGGAGGAGAACCGGCGCTCCGGGTCGGGGTCGGTGGCGCGCAGCAACAGCCGCGCGAACGACGGGTAGCGAGCCAGCGTCGGTTCGTCCTCAGGAAGCCCCTCGAGGTAGCGGCCGCTACGGGTGGGCAGCTTCAACGTCAACGCCGCCAGGGTGCGGCCCACCGTGTAGATGTCGGTGGCCACCGTCGGGCCGGTACGCACGATCTCCGGTGCCTGATAACCCGGGGTGCCGTAGAGGTAGCCGTAGGAGTGGATGCGCGAGACCGCACCGAGGTCGATGAGCTTGACCTGCTCCTCGGTGAGCATCAGGTTGTCCGGCTTGAGATCGTTGTAGGACAAGCCCAGTGAGTGCAGATATCCCAGCGCGGGCAGGATCTCGAGCATGTAGGCGATCGCCTCGGAGACGGGAAGCTTCTCGTCGCGACCCTGCTTGAGGGACCGGCCCCCCACGTACTCCATGACGATGTAGCCGACCGGTTCGCCGTGGGAATCCGGGTGTTCGACGAAGTTGTAGATCTTGACGATCGCCGGGTGCACCACCTCGGCGAGGAACTTGCGTTCGGCCATCGCGATCTCTTGGGCCTCGGCGTCACCGGCGTGCACCAGACCTTTGAGCACCACGGGGCGTTCGTTGACGTTGTGGTCGACGGCCAGATACACCCAGCCCAGCCCGCCGTGGGCGATGCAGCCCTTGATCTCGTATTGGCCGGCGACGATGTCGCCGGGACGCAGCTGCGGCAGAAACGAATACGGGCTGCCGCAGTGCTGACACCAGCCCTCCGAGGGGGCGGGAGTGTCGGCGGTGGAGCGGCCCACCGGGCGTCCGCAGTTCCAGCAGAACCGCTTGTTCTCCGCCACCACCGGGTTCTTCATCAACGCGTTGAGCGGATCGGTGTCCGGTACCCGCGGGATCACCACCAGCCCGCTGCCGGTGCGCCGGGTGGTGGCCCGGCGTCGCGGCGGCAGCGCGGCCACGGTGTGCGGGCCCTCGTCGTCGTCGAAGTGCGGGCGGAAGATCGCCTGGGTGGCCATCGGGCGCAGAGTGCCCGAATCCAGCAGATCGGAGGCCGGCTGGGTGCTGGGGCCGTTTTCGTCGGCGGCGTCGCCGGTGTCGGGGGAGTGCTCAGCCATCTAGTCCGCCTCGTACTTCGCCGCCGGCGGTGGCGGGGCCGGGCCGAGCACCGACAGCCAGCGGCGATACAGCGTGTTCCAGGTGCCGTCGCGGCGGATGCGTTCCAGGGTGCCGTTGACGAACCGCACCAGGCCGGGGTCGTCCTTGTTGATCCCGATGCCGTAGGGCTCCTCACCCATGTAGGGCCCGACGATGTTGAGATACGGGTCCTGGGAGACCAGCCCCGCCAGGATCGAGTCGTCGGTGGACACCGCGTCGACCTGACGCTGCTGGATCGCCACCAGGCAGTCCGCCCAGGTGACCACCGACACGATGATCGGCGGCGGGGCGATCCGGCGGATCCGGTTGAGGCTGGTGGTGCCGCGCGCCACACAGACCCGTTTGCCCGACAGGTCCTCCGCCTGGGCGATCGAGGAGTCCCGCGGAATCAGGATCCGTTGGTGCGCAGTCAGATACACAGTGGAGAAGTTCACCAGTTTGCGGCGCTCACAGGTGATCGACATCGACTTCACCACGATGTCGACCTTCTTTTTCTCCAGTGCGGTGACCCGCTCGGCCGAGGACAGGATGCGGTACTCCACCTGCAGCGGCGAGCCGAAGATGTCGCGGGCGACCTCCCCGGCGATGTCGACGTCGAACCCGGTGATCTCCCCGGTGATCGGGTCGCGGAAACTCAGCAGGTTCGACCCGATGTCCAGACCGACGATCAGCCGGCCGCGGTCACGGATCGTCTTCACCGCGGCCGCGGCGTCGGCCTTGTTGGAGAACGGCCGCAGGCTCGCGGTCGGGTCCTTGCAGTCGGGTTTCTCCGGCGGCGGCAGCGGCGGCTGCGGGGCCAGCTCCTGCATGCCGGCCGGGGTGGGCGGCGGCAGCGTCGGCGTCGACGGCGACGGGGCGCGGTCGGTGTGCCCGCACCCGGCCACCACCACGAGCGCGGCCAGGGTGGCCGCCAGCCGAGCGCGCACGACGGTCATCGGTACTCGCTCAGCCGTGGCCACAGCCCCAGCGCGACCGCCAGGGCCGCGGCGATCGAGAGCACCGCCCCGCCGACGGTCGCCCCGGCCAGCCCGCGGCGGGCGTTGGTGACCTCGGTGCGCAGCTGGTCGCGGCTCTGGTCGATCGCCGTGGTCAGTGCCTTGTCGAGCTTGTCGAACGCCGGGGTGGAGTCGCCCTCCCCGGTGCCGACCGCCACCTGGGTGGCGGCCTGGTAGTTACCGACCGCGATGTACTGGTTGATCCGGTAGTTGGCGTGACGCCACTGGTCGAGCAACTCGTCGGCGTCGGCCAGCCCGGACTTGTTCACCGCGGTGTCGCTGTCGAGGTAGCTGGCGAGCTGCTGCTGCATGGTGTCGATGTGTTCGTAGAACGTCCGTTTCGGGGCGTCCTCGCCGCCGCGGCGGATCAGCGACAGCGTCTCCTCGGCGCGGGCCTGCTGCGCCTTGATCGACAGGTCGGTCAGCGTTTTCAGCGAGTCGGCGGCGGTGTTCTTGGCGGTGCGGCTCGCGGTGGTGGAGATCGCCAACGCCGTACCAACCCAGATCACCATCAACAGGATAGCCAGCCCGCCGACCACCAGGCCGGGATTGACGCGGCGGCGGGTGCGGTCGGCCAGCCAGCGGTGCGCGAAGAGCCCGAACAGCACCGTCACCGTGACCACCAGCACCACCGGGGCGGGCACCCGGGTCGAGGCGCCGGTCTCGGCGTCCACCCGCGCGGCGGTCTGGTTGTACAGCCGCTGCGCGTCGGGCAGGATCGTGTTCTGCATCAGCGACGACGCCTCGGCCAGGTAGCTGGAGCCCACCGGGTTGCCGGCCCGGTTGTTGGTGCGGGCGATCTCCACCAGCCCGGTGTAGACGGTCAGCTCGGCGTTGATCCGCCCCAGCAGCCCGGACAGTTCGTCGTCGGTCAGCCCCGAGGAGGAGCGGGTGACCGCGTCGGCGGCGTCGGTGATGGCCTGCTCGTAGCGGTGCCGGATCTTCGACGGCTCGGCCTGGGCGATGAACGCGGTCGCCGCGGCGGCGTCGGCCACCGACAGCGCGGTGTAGAGCTGCCCGGCGGCCGAGGCCAGCGGTTCGGTGTGGTTGAGCACCGTGGTCAGCGTGTGCTGGCGGTGGTCGATGGTCGAGGCGGTGGCGAACGCGCTGAGCAGCCCCAGGGCGGCCAGCACCACGCCGATGACCGTGATCTTGCCGGGGCTCGTCGTGAAAAACCACCAGTACGGGTGGGCCGGCTGGGTCGGCGCCGTCGATCCTTCCGGCTCGGTCGACGGATGCGCCAGCTCCACGGTCACGTGCTGTACACACCCCCGTTCGACGGCTTGCGCTGCTGGCCTACAACTGTATAAGCAAAGTCTAAGAGGCCGGCGTTGGCGGCGCGCGCGCTTTTTCGTGTCGGAATTCCTGCGCCGGTCCGTCGGTGGGTGGCGTTAGGTTCGGTGCATGGAACATGGGCAAGCCCTGGCCGCCAAGCGGGCGGTGATTCCGCGGCGCATCGGGTTCATCGTGCTGTCGGCGGTCGGGTCCGCCACCGCGGTGGTGGGTTGTGTCTTCCATCCGCGGTTAGCCGCCCCGTGGGTGTGGCTGCTGGTGCTCGGCGGACTGGTCTGCGCGGCCGCGGGGTTCGTCGGGGCGCGGGCGGCCACCGCCCGGATGCGCTATCAGGTGAAGCAGAGCAGGCCGCGGTTTGTGCTCATGATTGCCGTCATGCCCGCCTCCACGCTGGTGATCAGCTGGCTTTACGGAACCGTGGCCGCGGCGTCGGGCCCCTCGTCGCTTGCGGTGGCGCTGCTGACCCCGATGGCTCTGCTGGCGATGTTCGCCACCACGCTCAACACCGAAAGCCTCTTCGACGGTGACGCCGACGGGGTGCGGTTTCTCATGCGCGGCCTGCAGTGGCGGCGCACCCGCATCCCATGGGACGACGTCGAGGCGATCGTGCTGAGCAGCTGCGCGCGCCCCGACCGCCTGGAGATCGCGGTGCGCACCCGCTCCGATGCGGTGCCGTGGGAGCGGCGGCGCATCGTGGTGGCCCGCAAACTCGTGTCCCTGGATGGGCTGGGCTGGGCGATGAACCAGTCCGGGCGCGACGACATCGCGCTGCTCTCCCATACCGCCGGCGGGATTTCCCTGCTCGGCTACTCCAACGCCTGGGCGCGCAGCATCGCGCGCTATCCCAGCGCCGCCCCCGACCCGGCGGCCGCCTGAGTTCGCGTGGGCTTCGGCCGCCCCGCCGCGGCGACCCGCCTATGGTGGGAGCGTGCGCGGCGACGGTGACGGATGGGCCTTCTCGGCCTCCGGCGCGCGCTATTGGGGCCGGTTCGGGGCGGCGGGTCTACTGCTGCGTGCACCGCTTCCCGACGGCACGCCGGCGGTGTTGCTGCAGCATCGGGCGTGGTGGAGCCACCAGGGCGGCACCTGGGGGCTGCCCGGCGGGGCCCGCGACAGCCACGAAACCCCCGAGCAGGCGGCGGTGCGTGAAGCCGGCGAGGAGGCCGGCCTCGACGGGGCGCGCATCGCGGTGCGCACCGCGTTGGTCACCGCCGACGTCGGCACCTGGACCTACACCACCGTGGTGGCCGATGCCGGCGAGCGGTTGGCGGTCGCGCCGAATCAGGAGAGCGCCGAGCTGCGCTGGGTGCCGGAGGAGGAGGTCGCGGCGCTGCCGCTGCACACCGGGTTCGCGGCCAGCTGGGCGCGGCTGCGCAGCACCGTCGCGGCGGTGCCGCTGCACGCCGACGACGAGCGGCGCCGCTACCTGCCGCGCACCGTGGTGATCGAATCCGAGATGTTCCTGTGGGCCACCGCCGGTGCCCCCGACGCCGAGCCGTCCCCGCTGAGCAGCCAGATCAGCGCGCTGCTGCCGTCGTAAGCCGATGCGCCGACCGCCGCCGGTGCCGCGGTGAATGCCTTGGCGTCCCGTTGGTCACTCGCGGCCCAGGGTTGTGCACCCACGGCGAAGCCTTGTGTCGTGGCGGCGGCCGAAATCGCCTTGCCGTCGCCGCCAGTGCACAAGGCTTCGGGATGGGCGCGCGGCGAGGGCGCACAAGTCAAGGCCCCCCGCCGGGGCATCAGCGCGCCAGCAAACCGCGCATGCGCGTGGCCGCCGCGTACGGATCGGCGGCCTCGGTGAGCGCGCGCACCACCACCACCCGCCGCGCCCCGGCGGCGATGACCTGCGGCAATCGCTCCTCGGAGATCCCCCCGATCGCGAACCACGGCAACGAGCCCGCCACCGCGGCCGCCGACGCCAACACCTCCAGGCCGGCAGCCGGGCGGCCCGGTTTCGTCGGGGTCGCCCAGCACGGGCCGGCGCAGAAATAGTCCACCGGCGAGCCGGCCGCCTCACCGACCGTCGCCGCGTCGCGGGTGGAGCGCCCGATCAGCACGTCCGGGCCCACGATGTCGCGGGCCACCGCCAGCGGCAGGTCCCGCTGGCCCAGGTGCAGCACGTCGGTGTGGGCGGCGACCGCGATGTCGGCGCGGTCGTTGACCGCCACCAGCGCGCCGTGCCGCCGCGCCGCCTCGGTGAGCACCGCCAACGCTTCCAGCTCGTCGAGGGCCTCCAACGGCCCGAACTGCCGCTCCCCGGCGGAGCCTTTGTCGCGCAACTGGATGATGTCGACCCCACCGGCGAGCACCGCGTCGGCGAACGAGGCGAGATCACCGCGCTCGCGGCGGGCGTCGGTACACAGGTACAGCCGCGCGTCGGCGAGACGCGCCACCCGGTCGGAGCGATCGTGCACACTGCGACGCTAGCCGCTAGCGTGGATGACGAACACGGGAGTCCCGGGCGCGGCGGGGCTGAGAGTGGGCCACCGACCCGGCCCTGACCGTCACACCTGATCCGGGTCATGCCGGCGAAGGGAGCAGTGAATGCCCAACACCCTGGCCGTCGTCGGCGGCGGCGTCATCGGGCTGTCGATCGCCCGCCGCGCCGCCCGGGCCGGCTGGGCCGTCACCATCCACCACGACGGGCGCCGCGGCCCGTCCTGGGTGGCCGGCGGCATGCTCGCCCCGCACAGCGAAGCCTGGCCCGGCGAAAAGGACCAGCTGCACCTCGGGTTGCGCTCCCTGCAGCTGTGGCGCGAGGAGTTCCTGGCCACCCTGCCCCCCGAGGTGCTCACCGCCCGCGAATCGCTGGTGGTGGCCATCGACCGCGCCGACGTCGCCGACCTGCGCACCGTCGCCGACTGGCTGCACGCCCAGGGCCATCCGGTGCACTGGGAGTCCGCCGCGCGGGAGGTCGAGCCGCTGCTGGCGGTCAGCGTGCGCCACGGGTTCCGCGCCACCACCGAGCTGGCCATCGACAACCGGGCGGTGGTCGCCGCCCTCGAACGGGACTGCGCCGACCTCGGGATACGCCGCGCCGGCGCCGTCGGCGACCTGCGCGAGCTCACCGCCGACCAGCGGGTGCTGGCCAACAGCATCGACGCCCCCGCCCTGTGGCCGGGTTTGGCGATCCGGCCGGTCAAAGGCGAGATCATCCGGCTGCGCTGGCGCAAGGGCTGCCTGCCGGTGCCGCGGCGGGTCATCCGCGCCAAGGTGCACGGCCGGGCGGTGTATCTGGTGCCGCGCGCCGACGGGGTCGTCGTCGGCGCCACCCAGTACGAACACGGCCGCGACACCGCCCCGGCGGTGCACGGGGTGCGCGATCTGCTCGAGGATGCGTGCACGGTCGCGCCGGGTCTGGGAGAATACGAACTGGCCGAGTGCGCGGCCGGGCTGCGGCCGATGACACCGGACAACCTGCCACTGGTGCGACGTCTCGACGAGCGGACCGTGGTCGCCGCCGGGCACGGCCGCAACGGATTTCTGTGGGCACCGTGGACCGCCGACCGCGTGGTCACCGACCTGCTCGGCGCGCCGACACCCCCGCTGGCGTCCGCGACAACGCACAGCGACGCAACGCAAAGGAGTGACGCATGATCGTCACGGTCAACGACAAGCAGATCGAGGTCGAATCCACGACCACGATCGCGGCGCTGATCGACTCCCTGGGCTATCCCGACCGCGGCATCGCGGTCTCACTCAACTGGTCCGTGCTGCCGAAAAGCGATTGGGAGCAAACCCTTTCCGACGGTGCACGCATCGAGGTGCTCACGGCGGTGCAAGGTGGCTGACGACAAACTCACCATCGCCGGGCGCAGCTTCGGCTCCCGGCTGATCATGGGCACCGGGGGAGCGGCCAACCTCGCGGTGCTCGAAGAGGCCCTGGTGGCCTCGGGCACCGAACTGACCACGGTGGCGATGCGCCGCATCGACGCCGACGGCGGCACCGGCATGATCGACCTGCTCGGCCGCCTGGGCATCACCCCGCTGCCCAACACCGCCGGCTGCCGCAGTGCGGCCGAGGCGGTGCTCACCGCGCAGCTGGCCCGCGAAGCCCTGGAGACCGACTGGGTGAAACTCGAGGTGATCGCCGACGAGCGCACCCTGCTGCCCGACGCGGTCGAATTGGTCCGGGCCGCAGAACAATTGGTTGACGACGGCTTCGTCGTGCTGCCCTACACCAACGACGACCCGGTGCTGGCCAAACGCCTGGAGGACACCGGGTGCGCCGCGGTGATGCCGCTGGGCTCGCCGATCGGCACCGGGCTGGGAATCCTCAACGCGCACAACATCGAGATGATCGTCGCCGAAGCCGCGGTGCCGGTGATCCTCGACGCCGGGCTCGGTACCGCCAGCGATGCGGCGCTGGCGATGGAACTCGGCTGTGATGCGGTGCTGCTGGCATCGGCGGTGACCCGCGCCGCAGACCCCGCGGTGATGGCGACGGCGATGGCCGCGGCGATCCACGCCGGCCACCTCGCCCGCGGCGCCGGGCGCATCCCGAAACGGTTCTGGGCCAAGGCCTCGTCGCCGGACAAAGACTGGTGAGCCGCGCGGTGGTGCGGCTGCTGACCGCCGCGACGCTTATCGCTGTCGGCGTGGCGGCCGGGATCTTGCTGTGGCGTGTGCCGGCGCCCGAGGTGCCGACGGCGGACTGCGACATCGTCGAGGACGCCGGGAAGCAGTGGTACGAGATGGCCAGGGACATGCGCGACGCCGCCGACAACGGCGTTCCCGACGGCTACACCCGCGACGCGGTCGCCGACCGAGAGGTGGAGGTCGCCGAAAAACTGCGCCACGCCGCCGAATCGGTGAGCACCCCCGAGGTCGCCGAACAGCTCAACCGCTGGGCCGACAGCGCCACCATCAACGCCGAGTTGCAGCGCACGGGCATTCCGGCCCGCAGCAGCAACAACCCGCTGCCGGACGACATCGTCGACCGGATGCGCGACGCGCTGAACCTCTACACCGAGGCCACCGAGGCGCTCACCGCGCGCTGCCCGGCGCTGCCGCAGGTGCTCATCGGCAACAACAGCAGCGAAAACAGCGAGTGAACCCCTCGGACTCGCGGTGTTAGCGTGACGCATGCCCCTCACCGCCGGAGCCGGCCGGCTGCGCCTGCCGTTGGCGGCACTGCTGGTCGCCTGCGGTGCGGGCGGCGGGGCGTGGCTGGTGCACACCACCGGTCACCACAGCGACTGCGACCGCGTGCAGCAGTTCGCCGAACGCTGGACGGCCACGCAGCACTACATCATCGATAGCGTGGAGGCGGACGAATCCACGCTGCCCCCGGACTTCACCGACGAGGCCGACGCCCTGCTCGATGAGAACGACGCCGCTAGGCTGCGCTCGCTGGCCGACACGGTGCGCACGCCGGGGATGGCCGAGGCGCTGCGCACCTGGTCCGACGGTGCGGCGTTGACCGCGGAGTTCCACCGCGACGTGGCCACTGCGCCGGAGACCGACGACGGCTGGCCGCCGGCACCGATCCTGGACAAGGCGCGCCGCGCACAGCGGCTCATCAGCGAGGGGTGGGGCAGCCTCGAGTCACTGTGCCCAGACCTCGAAGCGCTGCGGGACTTCGACTGAGCCGGCGGCCGGCTCGGGCTCGTCGGGCAGCCCCACGATGTCGGCCTGGTCGCGCAGGTCGGCGTCGTCGACGTCGTCGAGTGTTCCGCGACGCTCACGCACCGCGGTGAGGTAAGCGTGGTCCCAGCCGGTGTCGTCGTCGTCGACGGCGAGCTGCTGTTCCCAGGCGTCGGCGGCGGGCACGGCGTCGTACCGGATGTCGAGATCCATGATCGGGCTCCTCTCACTCGCGTGGCGAACGGGCACGGTCGGCGCGCAGTTTCGCGTTGGCCACCTCCAGGGCGGTGTAGGCGGACATCAGCTGCGCGTTTTTGGATTCCAACGACAGGATATGGCCGATACCGGCGAGGTTCACCCCCTCGTTGACCAGCTCGGCGATCCGCTCCAGGCGCAGCAGGTCGTCGTCGCTGTAGCGGCGGGTGCCGCCGTCGGTGCGTGCCGGGCTCACAAGACCGCGCCGCTCGTACAACCGCAGGGTCTGCGGGGCGATCCCGGAGAGCTCGGCGGTGACCGAGATGCCGTACACCCCCAGGGCGGACCGGGCTGACGAGGCACTCACGCGGACGACCTCCTTGAAAACTGGCGTCGGGTACTTGCCGAAGTATACGCAACGTGGTATCTAAAATCTATGTCGACAGACATAGATTGTTTGACGTGAACAGGAGGGAGATCATGGTTTTGATGCGCACAGATCCGTTCCGTGATTTGGACCGGTTCGCACAGCAGGTGTTGGGGACCGCGGCACGCCCGGCGGTGATGCCGGTCGACGCCTGGCGCGACGGCGACGAGTTCGTGGTCGAATTCGATCTGCCCGGGGTCGACGCGGACTCGTTGGAACTCGACGTGGAGCGCAACGTGCTGACGGTGCGCGCCGAACGCCCCGCCCTCGACCAGAACCGGGAGATGGTCTCCGCCGAGCGCCCGCGCGGGGTGTTCAGCCGGCAACTGTTCCTCGGCGAGACCCTCGACACCGACAAGATCGTGGCCAGCTACCGCGACGGCGTGCTGCGGTTGACGATCCCGGTGGCCGAGAAGGCCAAGCCGCGCCGCATCGAGATCCGCCACGACGGCACCTCGCCCACCGCGCTGAGCGCCTGACCCCGGCGGCATCGTCCACTCGCACGTTTGTGTCGCCTCAAGCGCCGAAAACACACGCAAACGTGCGAGTGGGCACCGCCGCCGGCCCGCCCGGTCTGCGCGGACTCCGCGCGCACCCCGCGGCCGGCCCCCGCCAGCCAGGTCCGCGCCTACTGGGGGCGGCCGACCTCGTAGGTGCCGGAGTCGTCGAGGAAGCGCACCACCACGTGGCGCGCCACCCCGTGGATGGTCAGCTCGCAGGTGAGCTTGTCGCCTTTCTTCGGCGCCGGGTTCTCCCCGTCGTTGCAGACGACGTCTTTGACGTTGGTGGCGCCGTAGCCGGTGACCACGTCGGTGAGCACCTGCTGCACCCCGGCGTCGACCTCGGTGATGTCGACCCTGTTGGTCACGAAATACCCCGGGGTGCGGAACCCGAGCACCCACACGGTGGCGACCACCACCTGCACGTTCAGCCCGATCGCCAGCCCGAGCAGAAACCAGGACCGCCGGGACCGGCGCGCCGACGGGCGCTGCGCCGACGGCGGCTGCGGCGCCTCGGCGGCGGGCTGGTCGGGCGCGGGGTGGCTCATGGCGGGCAGCCTATCGCGGTTCACGGGTACCGCTGGATGCATCGGTCGACGTCGCCGAGCACCCCGGTGCGGAACGCGTCGATGCGGGCGAACCCGGCCGGCACCGCGTCGCCGTTGACGTCGGAGGCGGCCACGCCGTTGGTCAACAGCCCGGTCACCGCCTCGTCGAGGTCCCCGGCGCTCAGCGTGATCGTGGTGCCGTCCTCGCGGGTGAACGGGGTGGCCAGCATCGCGGTGGTCGCCCCGGTCATGCAGGCGGTGCGCAGCCCCGCCTGGGCGGTGTCCAGCGCCAGCCCGCCGCGCTGATGCTGCAGCGCCAGCATGTACCGCGACATGAGGATCGAGTAGGCGGTGTTGTCCCCGGCCATCGACAGCGCGGTCTCAAACGACATCTCGTCCTCGGCCGGCGGGGTGCCCAGCTCGATCAGCTCCGGCAGGTCCACCACGATCGTGTTTGACGCCGGGCAGTACGACGCCGGCGAACCGGAGCGGGCGTCGGGGCAGTCCTCGTCGGTGTCGAAGCTCAGCGTCGGCGGCTCCGCGGGGGCGTAGCGGGCGGTGAGCTCGTCGACGATCGTGCGCACCGAGTCCGCGGTCACCGGCCACTCCCCGGTGTCCTCCTCCTGCAACGCCTGCGGCAGCCCCTGGCGGCGGGTCTCCATCTGCGCACTGTCGATCAGCGCGCAGGACCGCGCGCCGTCGGTGAAGCCGAACTGGAACGCCGAGATCCGCTCGAACGCCGAACCGTGCTCGTCGGTCTGGGGCTCCCCTTCGACCATGACCGGGTCGCGGATGCCGACCATGACCGCCAGCAGGTCGTTGAGCCCGTCACCGGTGGACAGCTCGAAGCGCGGCGACTTGCCCTCGGCCACCCAGCGCATGTACACCCCGGCCAGGCAGTCGGCCTGCTGTTCGCGCACCAGCACCGGGGCGTCGAGCTTGTTCATCCGCGCCATCGAGCTCAGCGCGTGGCCGTATTCGTGGGCGAGCACCATGGTGATCGCCATGTCGCCGTAGGCCGCCCGCAGGATCGGCAGCATGATGCCGCGGTCCCAGCCGATGGTGTTGTCGAGCAGGCAGTACACCGCGTTGGCGAACCGGAAGGTCTGGTGCCCGCAGAACCGCTGGCGCAGCGGCTGGCGGGCATCCCAGGAGAACAGCTGCCCGACCTGCTGGAAGCTGCCGGTGAACGTGGAGCGATACGCCCCGCCCCAGAACGTCTCGATGTCGGTGACGGCCTGGCGGGCGATCATGTCGACCGGGCCGTCGTCGGCGCCGGTCACCTGGATCAGCGGTTTCTCCGCCTCCACGCGCAGCCCGCTGGGGCCGTCCTCGGCGGGAAGCCCGCCTACACTGAACGGGTCGGCGTAGACCGACACCGGGTGGCTCTCCATCATCCGGGTGCATCCGACCAGACCGACGGCGAGCAGCAGCACCGCGGCCGTGACCATCACACGCCGCAGCTGAGGCATCGAGGGATCTCTCCTGGAGTAGGGATTAAGCGGATGCGGGTCATTATGCCCGTGATTGAATTTGGTGCACGCACACGCGTCAAACCCCCGTGTCAGTCCGTGAAAGGCGGTGAGGATGCCCGAGTCGTACCCCCCTTATGGGGGCGATCCCAACCGTCCGAACGAGACAGCGCCGTGGCGCACCGGCCAGCCCGGCGCCGAGGATCCGACGATGATGGCCCCGTCGGGCTGGAGCCCCAGTGGCCCCGTGCCGACCGGCCCGCCCCAGGGCGGACCACCCCCGGTACCGCCGGCGGGACCGGAGGTGGTCCGGCCTGGGG
>NZ_NCXO01000005.1 GCF_002104795.1 Mycolicibacillus koreensis | reverse complement strand
GGCACCGGGCGGGTCGTCTGCGCGGTGGGCGCGCTCAGCGCGGCAGCCGAGCGATGCTCGGCGGAGTCGCGGGGGGCGGGGACCCGGAAATCCGGCAAGGCGAGCTCGTCGGCGACGACCTCCACCGCGGCCGCCATCTGCGCTGCATCGGCGTAACGTTCTGACGCCTCCCGCCGGGTCGCCCGGGCCACCAGCGCGTCGAATTGCGGTGGCACCCCGTCGATCGCCGCGCTCGGGCGCCCCACGTCGCGGTCGAGGCGCTGATAGGCCACCGTCAGCGCCGTGTCCCCGACGAACGGCGTGCGCCCGGTGAGCAACTCGTAGGTGAGCACCCCCACCCCGTAGACGTCGCTGGCGGGCCCGGCGTCGCCGTGACTGACCTGCTCGGGGGACAGATAGGCGGCCGTGCCCAAAATGACACTGGTGGAGGTGATCCCGGCGGTGGCCACCGCGCGCACCAGCCCGAAATCGGCGACCTTGACCTCACCGTCGTCGGAGATCAGCACGTTCTCCGGTTTGATGTCGCGGTGCACCAACCCCGCCCGGTGGGCGGCGGCCAGCGCACCGAGCACCGGACGCAGCACCGCGACCACCGCGTGCGGCGGCATCGGTCCGCGTTCGGCCAGCAACTCCCGCAGCGTCCCGCCACTGACCAGCTCCATCACCAGGAACGGGTGTTGGGCGTCGAGCCCCTGGTCGTAGACGGCCACCAGTCCGGGGTCTTTGAGCCGCGCGATCGCGCGGGCCTCCATCTGAAACCGGGTCAGGAACTGGCGATCCCCGGCGTAGCGGCCGTCCATCACCTTCACCGCCACCGGCCGGTCCAGCCGCAGATCCAGGCCGCGGTACACCGTGGAGGTGCCGCCGGCCGCGATGGTCGCGTCGACCCGGTAGCGGCCGTCCAGCACCATCCCCTCAAGCCCGGACTGCACCGCGTCATCTTAAAGGGTCGGCGGCGGTTCGCCCGGACACCGGGCGCGCGCGGACGGGTCCCTAGACTGGGTGCGTGAGCAGTGTTCCCGCCGGCGAGGACGTGTTGAGCCCCGACGAACCCACCTACGACCTGCCCCGGGTCGCCGAGCTGCTGGGGATACCGGTTACCAGGGTCCACCAGCAGTTGCGCGACGGGCACCTGGTCGCCGTGCGTCGCGACAAGGTGGTGGTGGTCCCGCAGGTCTTCTTCACCGACGGTGGCGCGGTGCTCAAACACCTGCCCGGCCTGTTGGCGCTGCTGCACGACGGCGGCTACCGCGACACCGAGATCCTGCGGTGGCTGTTCACCCCGGACCCGACGCTGAGCGCGCTAAGCGACGGCATGCGCGAGGCCGCCGACAACGCCCGTCCCATCGACGCGCTGCATTCCCATCAGGCCCGTGAGGTGATGCGCCGCGCGCAGGCGATGGCCTATTGACCGGCGGGCACCGCGGTGTCGGCGCGCCGCCGGTACAGCCAGTACCAGGCGCCGAGGGCGGCGGTCGTGGCGACCGCGACGTGCGCCCATGAATACATCCCATGGGCGCCATCGGGTTTGAAGATCACCATCACCCAGGTGGAGAACCCGGCGATGGCGGCGATCCCGGCCGGGGTGGTGATCAGCGGTGCCGCCACCGCCAACGGCCAGCTGTAGTACCAGGGCAGGGCGGCCGGCACGAACAACACCACGATCAGCATCGCCCAGGCGATCCCGGTGAGTGCGGCGCGGTCGTCGCGGCGGAAGTGCCACCACAACAGCGGCAGGGCGACCGCGATGATCCCGATGCCGACGAGTCGGGTGAGGTGCAGCACGCTGTAGAAATCGACGGGCATCACCAGCCCGCCCACGGCGTGGGAGAGGTTGGCCACCGCCGTGGGCACGGTCAGCCAGTTGATGATCTTCACCGAACCGGCCAGCGCGGTCAGCCAACCCAGCCCGACCCCGGCTGCGGTGGACAACACGGCGAACACGGCGACGAAGACCGCCACCGAGGCGGCCGTCGCGGTGGCGAACGCCGCCGGGGTGCCCAGCGCACGACGGTCACGCAGATGGCGCATCCACACCCACACCAAAAACGGCAACGCGATGCCGGCGGTGGCCTTGATCGCCACCGCCACCCCCACCAGGGTGATGCCGCTGAGATGACGGCCGTCGAACGTCAACGCGATCCCGGCGGTCATCAACCCCACCATGAGCATCTCGTTGTGCACCCCGCCCATCAGGTGGATGAGCACCAGCGGGTTGAGCACACAGATCCACATCGCCGCCGCCGGGGCGCCGCCGACGTGGCGGGCCAGCCGCGGCGTGGCCCACATCAGCAGCGCCAGCCCGGGCAGCATGCACAGCCGCAGCAGCGCGGTGCCGAGCACCACGTTGTTGCCGGCCAGCATCGTGATCAGCTTGGCGATCAGGATGAACGCCGGGCCGTACGGGGCGGTGGTGATCGTCCAGATCGGGCTGACGTCGTCGAGCAGCGGGTTGGGGTTGTCGACCGGCCCGACCACGTAGGGATCCAGGCCGTCGCGCAACAGGGCGCCCTGGGCCAGATAGGAGTAGGTGTCGCGGCTGAACACCGGCACCGACACCAGCAGGGGCGCCAGCCAGAACCCGGTGGTCACCGCCATGGTCACGGTGCTGACGGTGCCGTCGAGAACGCGTCGTCCCAGCCGCAGCCAGGCCAGCAGCATCACCGCCACCCCCAGCCACAACGCCACCGAGGAGATCACCAGGCCGTGGCCGAATCGCAGCCACGACAGGTGCATCGACTCCAACAGCGGGTCGGTGATGCGGGTGCTGCCCGCGCCGAGCCCGCCGACGGTGATCAGTGCGGCCCCCAGGCAGCCCTGCACCGCGGGGCGGCCCTCGGCGCTGGTGGCGAACGCCCACAGGTCGCGCGGGGTGCGGCCCGCGGTGCGCGACGGGGGAGTCGGGGCGCTCACCGGGTCAGGCCGACCTGTGGGTGGCCAGGCTGGCCAACTCGGCGAGCCCGGCCCGCGCCGCCGGGTCGATCTGGGCGCCGTCGAGCACGGCGATGGCCTCGCGGGTCAGGGTCGCGATCCGATCCTCGACCGCGGCCAGCGCCCCGACCGATTCGATGATCTGGCACAGTTCGCCGATCTGCTCGTCGGTGAGGTCGGTGCCCACCCCGGTGCGCAACCGGTCGGCGCCGGCGGGGTCGGTGCGGTCGGCCAGCGCGACCGCCTCCGCCAACAGCACCGTGCGTTTGCCCGACCGCAGGTCGTCGCCGCTGGGTTTTCCGGTCACGGCCGGGTCGCCGAACACGCCCAGCACGTCGTCGCGCAGTTGAAACGCCACCCCGATGTCGGTGCCGAACCGGTGGAAGGCGGCGTGGATCTCGGGGCGCTCACCGGCGGCGGCCGCGCCGAACTGCAGCGGCCGCGACACCGTGTAGGAGGCGGTCTTATAGGTGTTGACCGCCATCGCCGACTCGATCGACTCCGCCCCGCTGGCCTCGTTGACGATGTCGAGGTACTGCCCGGCGAGCACCTCGGTGCGGATCGCCGACCACACCTTCTGTACCCGCCGACGGGCCGCGGTGGGCAGGTCGGCGTCGGCGACGATGTCATCGGCCCAGACCAGCGCCAGATCGCCGAGCAGGATCGCCGCGGAGATGCCGAACTGGTCGGGCAGGCCGTGCCACCGGCTTTCGCGGTGCAGCCCGGCGAACTGGACGTGGGCGGTGGGCTTGCCGCGGCGGGTGGCCGACGCGTCGATGACGTCGTCGTGCAGCAGCGCGCAGGCGTGCAGCAACTCCAGCGCCGAGCACAATCGCAGTGTCCCCGGGTCGGCGTCACGGCCGCTGACCGCCCGCCAGCCCCAGTAGGCGAATGCCGGGCGCAACCGTTTGCCGCCGCTGAGCACGAACTCTTCGAGGCTGGTCACCAGGGTGTCGTAGCCGCCGCCGATGTAGGCGGTCTCGGCGCGGCGCTCGCGCAGATAGCGCTGCAACTGTTCGGTGATGGCCCCGGCCAGCTCGACCGCTGACGGCGGCCCCGCTTCGACGCTCAGCGCCGCACCCCTCTCTGCTCACCGGCGGGATCCCCGCCATCGGTGCACTTAGCGTAGCCGGGTGGGGCTGCGGGATCTGAAGGTAGCGGGCACCGGGTCGCCGGCAGCCGCGTCGACGTGGCGGGGCCGACCGCGGTGCCGGTCGGTAGGGTGATGGCCCCGATGGGAATCGCACCGATGCGGGGTGCCCCGCCGACAGCGGTCGCCGCCGCGGCACCCGGGAGTCAAAAGGAGAACCTGTGACGCTGAACAGCATCGTGCTGGAATTGGTGCCACCGAACGTGGAGCACGGCCGGCAGAAGGCGCTGGAGGAAGCGCACAAGGTGGTGCGGTTCGCCGAGGAGACCGGGGTCGCCGGGCGCATCGGACACGTGATGATGCCGGCGATGATCGAAGAGGACCCGGACCGTCCGGTGGCGATGAAACCGAAACTCGACGTGCTCGATTACTGGTCGATCATCGGTCCGGAGCTGCCCGGGATGCGGGGACTGTGCACCCAGGTCACCGCGTTCATGGACGAGGCGGCGCTGCGTCAGCGACTGGGGGCGCTGCGCTCCGGCGGGATCGACGGCGTGGTGTTCGTCGGGGTGCCGCGCACGATGGCCGACGGGGAGGGTTCGGGCGTGGCGCCGACCGACGCGCTCACGCTGTATCAGGATGTGGTGGCCGACCGCGGGGTGGTGTTGATCCCCACCCGCGACGGCGAGCAGGGCCGGTTCGGCTTCAAATGCGACCAGGGCGCCACGTTCGGGATGACCCAACTGCTCTACTCCGACGCGATCGTGGAGTTCCTGACGACGTTCGCGCGCACCACCGACCACCGTCCGGAGATCCTGCTGTCGTTCGGGTTCGTCCCGCAGCTGGAGACGCGCCGACGGTTGATCAACTGGCTCATCCAGGACCCCGGCAACCCGGCGGTCGCCGCCGAGCAGGAGTTCGTCGCCCGGCTCGCCGACAGCAGTCCCGACCGCAAGCGGGCGCTGATGGTCGAGCTGTACCAACGGGTCATCGACGGCGTCGCCGACCTGGGATTCCCGCTCAGCATCCACCTGGAGGCCGCCTACGGCGTGTCCAAGCCGGCGTTCGAGACGTTCGCCGCGTTGCTCGACTACTGGGCGCCCTGAGGGCAGGCCGCGCCACTCGGGGCTGCTCGGCCCTGCTCAGCCCTCTTCATCGACGGGGGCGCCGACCGCGGGGGAGCGGTCGCGCACCTGCCAGGCCAGTAGCGCCACCAGCGCGGCCACCGCGAAGGCGCCCAACCCGAGCCAGGTCGCGGCCCGAATGAACGAGCGGGTGCTCGGGTCGGTGTAGCGCGCTTGGGCGCTCATCGTGGACACCACCCCCGGCGCCGGGTTCCACTCCACCATCTCGGCGGTGAGCCGCTTGCCGTCGGTGGAGACCACCTCGCCGGGGAAGGTCACCGTCAGCCGGATGTCGGCCTCGGAGGCGCCGGGCGCCTCGGAGTCCTGCAGCCCGGTCAGATCCACCCGGCCCTCCAAGATCACCAGGTCCCCGGAGCGGCGCAACGTCAGGTTCATCCCGGCGGCATCGGGATTCATCCCGGCCAGCTGTGGCAACTCCCCGAAGGTCAGGTCGGAGAAGACCGCCTGCGAACCGACATAGCCGTCGCGGTTGTATTTCGAGACCGCCACCTTGCGGCCGAACGGCAGGTCGGCATTGAGCTGCGGGCCCAAATCGGCGTCGTTGCGCGGCTTGGCGGCGGCGATGATCTGTCCGGAGACGGTGTCGTCGGGGGAGATGGTGATCGACGCCTTGACCCGCACACAGCCGACCATCCACGGGGCCACCAGCAACAGCAGCAGGGCGATCGTCGCCAGGCGGCGCGTCCCGCCGCGACGGGACGCGAGAGTACGGCGCCGAGGATCCACCCGGTCATCGTGCCAGACGCAGGTCACAGCGGCAGGCGGCGGCCCAAAATCGCGAACGGTCGCGGGTCGCCGACAAAACGGTGCTCACGGATCACGTCGGTGAAGCCCAGCCGCCGGTACAGCCGCCACGCCCGGTTGCCCTCGCCGCGGCTCTCCGGGGTCGACAACAGCACGCCGGCCTCCGGACGTCCGGTGAGCAACCGACGCAGCAACGCCTCGCCCAGGCCCCGGCCCTGGGCCTGCGGATGGATGTGCAACTCGGTCAGCTCGAAGTAACTGGACAGCAGCGCCGCGATCTGCGATTCGGACAGCCCGCCGTGGCGCAGGCCGACCGCCACCTGCTGCTGCCACCACTGATCGGGGCCGCCGCGGTAGCCGTAGGCCACCCCGAGCAGCGGGCCGTCGCGCAGCGCGCTCGCCGACGGGAGCGCGGCGTCGCCGGGTGCGGCCTCCCGGGCCCGGGCGTCCTCAACATCCCGGACACCGTCGACCTTGACGGCGGCCACCGCCTTCCAGCCGGGCCGGTGGGTGTGCTCCAGCCACATCGAGGCGCGCTGCTGCTCGGTGCCGGGCGGATAGCCCATCGCCGCGACGTAAACCCCCAGGGCGTGCTCGAGACGGACGGTCAACTCCGCGGGCGACCAGTCGCACAGGAACGTCGCCACGATGCGCTGCCCTCCTCCCGGCCCGCGATGGTCCACCCGCTGCGGGCGTCACCGGCCATTATCGGAGCCGCCCCCCGCGGTGAGCCCCCGCGGGGCGCCGGTCGGCGACCGGCGCCGTGGTGAACTCGTCGGTGCGCTCAGCCCGCTACAATCAGGGGAACCCAGTGGTACAGCGCGGATCGACCTCGTAGTATGAGGGTAGCTTCCGGGCGTACCGAGTAGCTGCACGCTTTACTCACTTCGGATCTGTCGGCAAGGAGGGACGAATGCCACTCTCCGATCATGAGCAGCGCATGCTCGATCAGATCGAGAGCGCTCTCTACGCCGAAGACCCCAAATTCGCCTCGAGCGTGCGCGGTGCGCGGCTGCGGACCCCCTCGACACGTCGACGGCTGCAGGGGGCGGGGCTGTTCGTCGTCGGACTGATCCTGTTGGTCTGCGGTGTCGCGTTCACCGCGACCATGCTCGGCGGGTTCCCGGTTCTCAGCGTGCTCGGATTCGTCCTGATGTTCGGTGGCGGTGTGTATGCGATCACCGGCGCCGCGGACGCGGCCGCACCGCCGGCCGACGGCGCGGAAGACGCCGACCCGGCCCCGCCGCGCCGGGTCAAAAAGGGTGCCGGGGGTTCCTTCACCAGTCGGATGGAAGACCGGTTCCGGCGCCGCTTCGATCACTGAGCGACCGGCCCATACCCGTCACGGGGCAGCGATACCGCTGCCCCGTTTTTGTGCCGTCCGGGCTCGTCCGGCGGTGACGCGGTCGGCGGCGCCGCCGCGGTAGGGCGGACACGCCCGGGCGCCCCGGCCGGCATCCGGTTTCCCCCACTTCCCCCCACCGGGCCGTTGTCGGGACTGAACTGGGGTTTTCCTTGGTCACGCAGCCTCGTTCTCGGGTTTGTCCACCGTGGATGGGGGAGTTGTGGGGACGCAACGCATTTGTGACCTCACGAAATGGTCTCGGGTGGGGAGTTGTGGGGTATTGTGGCGGAAGTTGGCGAGCGGGGTAGGCACTCCGGAGGACGGCGGGAGGTGCGCGATGTTTCTCGGCACCTACACGCCCAAGCTCGACGACAAGGGCCGGCTGACCTTGCCGGCGAAGTTTCGGGACGCACTGGCAGGAGGGTTGATGGTCACCAAGGGCCAGGACTACAGCCTGGCGGTCTACCCCCGCGAGCAGTTCGAGCAGCTGGCCCGTCGGGCTGCCTCGGCCTCGCGGAGCAACCCCGAGGCCCGGGCCTTTCTGCGCAACCTGGCCGCGGCCACCGATGAACAGCGCCCTGACGGCCAGGGCCGGATCACCCTGTCAGCCGATCACCGTCGCTACGCCAACCTCGCCAAGGACTGCGTGGTGATCGGTTCGGTCGACTACCTCGAGATCTGGGATGCCCAAGCCTGGGCCGACTACCAGCAAACCCACGAAGAGAACTTCTCCGCGGCCACCGATGACGCGCTCAGCGACATTATCTGAGACGCCCGTCCGTGCGGCGTGGCCTCTGCCCGAGCCGACCCTGACGTACTTCCCCAACGCCAGGTTCGCGATATCGGACAGGGACCTCGCTGCAGGGGCGGGGCCGCGGGATCACACGAAAAGGCCACCGGTTCAACCGGTTCCACGGGTGCGAAGGGCAGGTGCCGCGATGACCGACACCGGTGCGGCCGCCGACTTCGGTCACCTTCCCGTGCTCGCCGAGCGGTGCCTGGAGTTGCTCACCCCGGCGCTGAGCGATCAGCCCGACGGACGTGGTGCGGTCCTGGTCGACGCGACCGTGGGGGCCGGCGGGCACGCCGCGGCGTTTCTCACCGCGTTGCCGCAGTTGCGGGTGATCGGCCTCGACCGTGACCCCAGCGCTCTGCAGATCGCCGCCGACCGGCTCGCCCCCTGGGGTGAGCAGGTGGCCTTGATCCACACCCGCTACGACGGCATCGCCGACGCGGTGCGCGGTTGCGGATTCGCCGCGCACGGTTCGGTCCGGGCGGTGCTGTTCGACTTGGGCGTCTCCTCGATGCAACTCGACCGGGTGCAGCGCGGATTCTCCTACGCACAGGACGCACCGCTGGACATGCGGATGGACCCGGGCCTGCCACTGACCGCCGCCGACATCCTCAACGACTACCAGCGCGACGAGATCGCCGACATCCTGCACCGCTACGGCGAGGAAAAATTCGCCCGCCGAATCGCCGATCACATTGTGCGTCAGAGGAAGTCCACACCCTTTCGCTCCTCCGGGCAGTTGGTCGAGTTGCTCTATGAGGCGATCCCCGCGCCGGCACGGCGAAGCGGGGGACACCCGGCAAAACGGACGTTTCAGGCGCTGCGTATCGCGGTCAACGACGAACTGGAGGTGTTGCGGCGGGCACTGCCGGCGGCCTTGAACCTCCTCGGTGTCGCCGGCCGCTGTGCGGTGCTGGCGTATCAGTCCCTGGAGGACCGCATCGTCAAGCAGGTGTTCACCGCTGCCAGCGCTTCTCGCACCCCGGTCGATCTACCTGTCGAACTACCCGGTCACGGCGCGGAGTTCCGGTCGCTGACCCGTGGGGCGGAACGGGCCGGCCCCGACGAGATCGAAAGCAACCCACGCAGCGCGGCGGTGCGCCTGCGAGCGGTGCAGCGCATCGCGCCGCCACAGCAGGTGATGAGAAGGGGTGAGCAGTGAAGGTCAAGCGCCAGACACCGAAGCGCGGCGAAGCCCAGCGCCGGCAGCGCCGGCCGGTGCCGGATCCGGCGGACACCAAGACCCGCCGGCGCACCCCGGCCGCCTCGCAGCGGAACCGCTCGCGCACGGGCCGGCCCGCCGCATCGGTCGCCGAGCGCACGGCCCCGCGGACCGGACCGCAGACCACCCCGCGCGCCCGGGGTCCGGTGCGGGCGGCGAAGACCACTGGGCAGGCGCAGGCCCGGGCAAAGGCACGAAAAGCCAAAAAGCCTCAGGTTGTTCGGGTTCCGCTGCGTGAGCGCCTCGTACACCGTTGGGCTGCGATCGACCTTCGCCCGCGCACCCTGGTTTCCAGGGTACCGTTCGTGGTCGTTGTGATCGGCTCGCTGGGGCTCGGTCTGGGGCTGACGTTGTGGCTGTCCACCGATTCCGCCGAACGGTCCTATGAATTGGGCAAGGCCCGCAAGACCAATCAATTGCTGTTGCAGCAGAAAGAGGCGCTGGAACGCGACGTGCTCGAGGCGCAGGCCGCGCCGGCGCTGGCCGAAGCAGCCCGCAACCTCGGCATGATCCCCTCGAAGGACACCGCCCACCTGATCCAGGACCCGGCCGGTAACTGGGTCGTCGTGGGAACTCCCAAACCCGCCGAGGGTGTACCTCCGCCGCCATTGAACGTCAAACTGCCCGAAGAGGATCCCTCTCCGCCGCCCCCGCCGCCGAACCCGGTCGAGGTGCCGGTTCGCGTTGAGGAGAACCCGCAACGAGCGGCGACGCCCAGCGGCCCGGAGGTCCTCATCCGCGTTCCCGACGGGTCGACCACGCTCGGCACGGAGCACCTTCCTCAGACCCCGCAGGCACAGGCCCCCGGTCCGGTGGCCCAGGGGCCCGCACCGGGCCCGGCGCCCCAGCCGCCTGCCCCCGCGCCCGCGCCCGTCGCAGCGGCACCGGCGGACCTGCCCGCCCCCGAGGCCGCACGGTGAGCCGCCAACGCAACCCCCGCCGGCCAGCAACGACCGGCGCCCGCACGAAGAAACCGGCCAAATCCGCCCGCGGCCGCAAGCCCGCGACCGCGCGCACCCAAGCGACGTCGACCCCCGCCGTAGCCCCGGCGGTCCGATCGGCGCGCAGCCGTCGCACCCGCGCCGCCGACCGGATCGCCTCGCGCACCGCGTCGTTCGCGTTCCGGCAACGTATCGGCGTCGGGGTCATCTTCGCGGTGTTGATCGTCGTCGCCGCCCAACTGTTCATGGTGCAGGTTCCCCGTGCGGCGGGACTGCGCGCTGAGGCCGCCGGCCAGCTCAAGGTGACCGATCGCGAACAGGCGTTGCGCGGCAGCATCATCGACCGCAACAACAACAAGCTGGCGTTCACCATCGAGGCGCGCGCCCTGACCTTCCAGCCGACCCGGATCCGCAAACAGCTCGCCGAGGCCAAGGCGAAGGATCCCTCGGCAGTGGACCCGAACCGGCGGCTTCGCGACATCGCCAAGGCCGTCGCCGGACACCTCGGCAACAAGCCCGACTCCGCCACGGTGCTCAAGAAACTGCAAAGCGACGACACCTTCGTGTATCTGGCCCGCGCGGTGGACCCGGCGGTGGCCACCGCGATCACCACCGAATACCCGGAGGTCGGCGCGGAACGGCAGGACCTGCGCCAGTACCCGGGTGGGTCGTTGGCGGCCAACATCGTCGGCGGCATCGACTGGGACGGCCACGGGCTGCTGGGCCTGGAGGACTCCTGGGACGCGGTGCTCGCCGGCACCGACGGGTCGGTCACCTACGACCGCGGGTCCGACGGGGTGGTCATCCCGGGCAGCTACCGCAACCGGCACAGCGCGGTCGACGGCGCGACGGTGCAACTCACCCTCGACGACGACATCCAGTTCTACGTCCAGCAGCAGGTGCAGCAGGCCAAGAACCTCTCCGGCGCCAACAACGTCTCGGCGGTCGTGCTCGACGCGAAAACCGGTGAGGTGCTGGCGATGGCCAACGACAACACCTTCGACCCCGCCCAGGACATCGGGCGCCAGGGCGACCGCCAGATGGGCAACCCGGCGGTGTCCTCGCCGTTCGAACCCGGATCGGTGAACAAGGTGGTCACCGCCGCGGCCGCCATCGAGGCCGGACTGACCAACCCCGACGAGGTGCTGCAGGTTCCCGGCTCGATCGACATGGGCGGGGTCACCGTCCGTGACGCCTGGAACCACGGTGTGGTGCCCTACACCACCACCGGGATCTTCGGGAAATCCTCCAACGTCGGCACGTTGATGCTCGCTCAGCGACTCGGCCCGCAACGCTGGTTCGACATGCTGCGCAAGTTCGGTCTCGGGCAGCGCACCGGGGTCGGGTTGCCCGGGGAGAGCGCCGGGCTGGTCCCGCCGATCGACCAGTGGTCGGGCAGTTCGTTTGCGAACCTTCCGATCGGGCAAGGTCTTTCGATGACCCTGTTGCAGATGACCAGCATGTATCAGACCATCGCCAACGACGGCGTGCGGGTTCCACCGCGCATCGTCAAGGCCACCATCGCCTCCGACGGCTCCCGCACCGACGAAGAGCGGCCCGAGGGAGTGAGGGTGGTCTCGGCGCGGACCGCGAAGACGGTGCGCAACATGTTGCGCGCGGTGGTTCAGCACGACCCGATGGGTTACCAGCAGGGGACCGGCTCGGCGGCGGCGGTCGAGGGCTACCAGATCGCCGGCAAGACCGGCACCGCCCAGCAGATCAACCCGGCCTGCGGCTGCTATTTCGACGACGTGTACTGGATCACCTTCGCCGGGATGGTCACCGCCGACGACCCGCGCTACGTCATCGGGCTGATGATGGACAACCCGCACCACGCCGCCGACGGGTCGCCGGGAACGTCGGCCGCTCCGTTGTTCCACAACATCGCGTCCTGGTTGCTGCAGCGGGACAACGCTCCGCTGTCGCCGGACCCCGGCCCGCCGTTGACGCTGCAAGTCTTGTAAAACGTCCCCAGGCGGCGTGGCTCCGCTGCCGGCGCACCCCTGGATACAGTGGCAGGGCCGACAACGGGACGGAGGTGATGACGATGGCCGAGCGCACGCGCCCCACCGGCCTCGCCGGTGTCGCGTTGTCGCAGCTGGCGGCCCGGTTCGACGCCGTGGCCGCCGCTGACAGCGCCGAGGAGGCCGTCACGGTCACCGGGGTGAGCCTGCGGGCGCAGGACTGCGGGCCCGGGGACCTGTTCGCCGCGCTGCCCGGGGCCGTCACCCACGGTGCGCGCTTCGCCGCGCAGGCCATCGCCGCCGGCGCGGTGGCGGTCCTCACCGACGCCGCCGGGGTGGCCGAGATCGCCGAACCGGCCGGCGTTCCGGTGCTGGTGCACCCCGCCCCGCGGGCGATCCTGGGGGAGTTGGCGGCCGTCGTCTACGGCCGTCCGTCGGCGCGGTTGCCGGTCATCGGTATCACCGGCACCTCCGGCAAAACCACCGTCAGCTATCTGGTGGAGGCGGGCCTGCAGGCCGCCGAGCGTCGCGTCGGGCTGATCGGGACGGTCGGGGTGCGCATCGACGGGGTCGCGATCCCCAGCGCCTTGACCACCCCGGAGGCGCCCGATATCCAGGAGCTGTTGGCGGTGATGATCGAGCGTGGCGTCGACACCGCGGTGATGGAGGTATCCAGCCACGCGCTGAGCCTGGGCCGGGTCGACGGACTCGATTTCGCCGTCGGCGCCTTCACCAACCTCTCCCGCGACCACCTGGACTTCCACGCCAGCATGGTGGAGTACTTCGAGGCCAAGGCCCGGTTGTTCGACCGTCGCTCACCGCTGCACGCGCGCCGCGCGGTGGTCTGCGTCGACGACGAGTCCGGCGTCGAAATGGCCCGGCGCGCCGAGGCCGTGGTCACCGTCAGCGCCACCGGGCGCCGTGCGGACTGGCGTGCCGAGGCGGTGAGCACCACCGTCGACGGCGGGCAGGAATTCAGTGTCACCGACCCGGCCGGTGTGCACCACCGGGTCGGCATCGGCCTGCCCGGCGACTACAACGTGGCCAATTGTCTTCTGGCGTTGGCCGTGCTCGACAGCGTCGGGGTCTCCCCGGAACAGGCGGCGCCGGGGCTGCGTGACGCGCAGGTGCCGGGCCGGATGGAGGCGGTGCGCCGGGGGCAGGACTTTCTGGCACTGGTCGACTACGCCCACAAACCCGGTGCGCTGCAAGCGGTGTTGAGCGCCCTGCGCGGCGGTGACGGCCGGCTTGCGGTGGTGTTCGGCGCCGGCGGCGACCGGGACCGCGGCAAGCGGGAACCGATGGGACGCATCGCCGCGGAGTTGGCCGACCTGGTGGTGGTCACCGACGACAACCCGCGCAGCGAAGATCCGGCCACGATCCGCCGGGCCATCATGGCCGGGGCGGGCAGGGGTCCGGCCGAGGTCGTCGAGATCGGTGACCGTGCCGAGGCGATCGCCCACGCCGTCGGCTGGGCGCGCACCGGCGACGTGGTGCTGGTGGCCGGCAAGGGGCACGAACGCGGGCAGACCGCCGGGGGACAGACCCGGCCCTTCGATGACCGGCAGGAACTGGCCGCGGCTCTGGAGCGACGTTCGTGATCGCGATGAGCGTCGCCGAGATCGCCGAGATCGTCGGCGGTCGGCTCTGCGACATCACCGCGTCGCAGGCCGCGCAGACCTACGTCGACGGCACCGTGGAGTTCGACTCACGCCGGATCTCTTCCGGGGGACTGTTTTTGGCCCTGCCCGGCGCACGGGTCGACGGTCATGAGCACGCGGCGGCCGCGGTGGCCGCCGGTGCGGTCGCGGTGCTGGCCGCGCGGCCGGTCGGGGTCCCCGCGATCGTGGTGGATCCGGCGCCCGGTGACCGCAGCGCCGGGGTGCTCGAACACGACCGGGACGGGTCGGGCGCGGCGGTGCTGGCCGCGTTGGCGGCGCTGGCCGCCGCGGTCGCCGCGCGACTGGTCGCCGGCGGGCTGAGGATCATCGGGGTGACCGGATCGTCGGGGAAGACGTCGACCAAAGATCTGTTGGCCGCGGTACTGGCCCCGCTCGGTGAGGTGGTGGCCCCGCCGGGCTCGTTCAACAACGAACTCGGCCACCCGTGGACGGTGCTGCGGGCCACCGAGGACACCGCCTATCTGATCCTGGAGATGTCGGCGCGTCACCGCGGCAACATCGCCGCCCTGGCGGCCATCGCCCCACCGTCGATCGCGGTGGTGCTCAACGTCGGCACCGCCCACCTCGGCGAGTTCGGCTCCCGCGAGGCCATTGCGCAGACCAAAGCCGAACTGCCCCAATCGGTCCCAGAAACCGGCGTCGTGGTGCTCAACGTCGACGACCCGGCGGTTGCGGCGATGGCCGCCACCACCGCCGCGCGGGTGGTCCGAGTCAGCCGAGTCGCGCCCCCCGACGCTGCCGAGGCCGACACCGTCTGGGCCGGGCCGGTGCATCTGGACCCGCTGGCCCGTCCGCGCTTCACCCTGCACAGCGCCGCCGGGTCCGTCGAGCTCACCCTCGGGGTCCACGGCGACCACCAGGTCGGCAATGCGCTGTGCGCCGCCGCGGTCGCGCTCGAGTGCGGCGCCACCCTCGATCAGGTGGCCGCGGCGCTGGGCCGGGCCCAGCCGGCCTCGGCGCACCGGATGGCGGTGCACACCCGCGCCGACGGGGTGACCGTGATCGACGACTCCTACAACGCCAACCCCGACTCGATGCGCGCCGGACTGCAGGCGCTGGCCTGGATGGCCCGCCAACAGCAGACCCCGCGGCGCAGTTTCGCCGTCCTCGGGGAGATGGCCGAACTCGGCGAGGACGCAATAACCGAACACGATCGCATCGGCCGATTGGCGGTGCGCTTAGATGTTTCTCGACTTATCGTCGTCGGAACCGGGAGAGCTATGAGCGCCATGCACCACGGAGCGGTCATGGAAGGTTCGTGGGGAGCGGAGTCGATCATGGTCGCCGACACCGATGCCGCGTCGGCGGTGCTGGACCGTGAGGTGCGGCCCGGCGACGTCGTGCTGGTCAAGGCGTCGAACTCCGCCGGGTTGGCCGCGGTCGCCGAGGCTCTGATCGCCGGGCCCGGCGGATCGGACGCGTGCCCGTGATCCAGATCCTGATCTCCGCCGGCGTCGCGCTGACGGTCTCCATCTTGCTCACCCCGGTGCTGATCCGGCTGTTCACCCGGCAGGGGTTCGGCCACGAGATCCGCGAGGACGGCCCGCCGAGTCACCGCACCAAGCGCGGCACGCCGTCGATGGGCGGGGTCGCGATCGTCGCCGGCATCTGGGGCGGCTACCTGGCCGCCCACCTGGCGGGGCTGTCGTTTCACGGCGCGGGGCCGTCGGCCTCCGGGCTGCTGGTGCTCGCGCTGGCCAGCGCGTTGGGCGTGGTCGGGTTCATCGATGACCTGATCAAGATCCGCCTCTCCCGCAACCTGGGCCTGAACAAGACCACCAAGACCGTCGGCCAGGTCAGTGCCGCGGTGATCTTCGCCGTGCTCGCGCTGGGCTTCCGCGACGCCGACGGACTGACCCCCGGCAGCCAGCAACTGTCCTATGTGCGCGAGATCGCCACCGTCACCCTGCCGGTGCTGGTGTTCATCTTGTTCTGTGTGGTACTGGTCAGCGCCTGGTCCAACGCCGTCAACTTCACCGACGGCCTCGACGGGCTGGCCGCCGGTGCGATGGCGATGGTCAGCGCGGTGTATGTGCTCATCACCGTCTGGCAGCACCGCAACGCCTGTGCGATCACCCCCGAGTTGGGCTGCTACAACGTGCGCGACCCGCTGGACCTGGCGTTCGTGGCGGCGGCCACCGCCGGGGCGTGCATCGGGTTCTTGTGGTGGAATGCCGCGCCGGCCAAGATCTTCATGGGCGACACCGGCTCGCTGGCGCTCGGCGGCATCATCGCCGGACTCTCGGTGACCAGCCATACCGAGATCCTCGCCGTCGTGCTCGGGGCGTTGTTCGTCGCCGAGATCGCCTCGGTGGTCATCCAGATCGTCGCCTACCGCACCACCGGGCGCCGGGTGTTCCGCATGGCGCCGTTCCACCACCACTTCGAGCTCCTCGGCTGGGCAGAGACCACGGTGATCATCCGGTTCTGGCTGCTCACCGCGATCGCCTGCGGGCTGGGTGTGGCGCTGTTCTACGGCGAATGGTTCGCCACGGTCGGCGACTAGCGAGGTCGCGGCAATGGGCTCGCTGGAACCGCTGAGCGGCGACGGGCCGGTGCTGGTCGCCGGGGCGGGGGTGACCGGGCGCGCGGTGCTCGCCGCGCTGGCGCCGCTGCCGGTGCGGCCCACCATCTGCGACGGCGACCCGGCGACGGTGCGGTCCTTCGCCGAGGCGGGAGTCACCGCGATCAGCACCGCCGAGGCCACCCGCGCGATCGGCGACTACCGGCTGGTCATCACCAGCCCCGGGTTCGCTCCCGGCGCCCCGGTGCTCGCCGCCGCCGACGCCGCCGGCGTGCCGATCTGGGGCGATGTGGAGCTGGCCTGGCGACTCGACCGCGCGGCGGTGTATCGCCCGCCGCGGCGCTGGCTGGTGGTCACCGGCACCAACGGTAAGACGACCACCACCGCCATGCTCGCCGCGATGCTCACCGCCGCCGGGTTGCCGGCGGTGGCCTGCGGCAACATCGGCGACCCGGTGCTGACCGTGCTCGACGGCCCCGCCGAGGTGCTGGCGGTGGAGGCGTCGAGCTTTCAGCTGCACTGGGCGCCGTCGCTGCGGCCCGACGCCGGGGTGGTGCTCAACATCGCCGAGGACCACCTCGACTGGCACGGCAGTATGGCCGCCTACGCGGCGGCCAAGGCCCGCGCGCTGACCGGCCGGGTGGGTGTCGCCGGCCTCGATGACCCCGTCGCGGCCGCGCTGCTGGCCGCCGCGCCGGCCGCCACCCGCGTCGGTTTCCGCCTCGGCGCACCCGAGGCGGGGCAGTTGGGGGTGCGCGACGGCTGGTTGGTCGACCGTGCCTTCGCCGAGAACGTGCCGCTGGCGCCCACCGACGCCATCGGGGTGCCCGGGCCGGTCGGGGTGCTCGACGCCCTGGCCGCCGCCGCCTTAGCGCGGGCGGTGGCGGTTCCCGCGGAGGCCGTCGAGCGCGCCCTGCGCGGGTTCTCCGGCGCGCCGCACCGCGGCGCGGTGCTCACCGTCGCCGACGGGATCCGCTACGTCGACGACTCCAAGGCCACCAACCCGCACGCCGCCGAGGCCGCGATCACCGCCTACCCGCGGGTGGTGTGGGTCGCCGGCGGGCTGCTCAAGGGCGCCTCGGTCGACGACACCGTCGCGCGCGTCGCCTCCCGGCTGGTCGGGGCGGTGGTGATCGGACGCGACCGGGCCGAGATTGCCAAGGCGTTATCACGACACGCGCCGGATGTGCCCGTCATCGAGGTGGTGACAGGGGAGGATGCTGGTGTGCGTGAGACTGGTGAGCCTTCTGTGACTATTGAGACTCGTTGGGTCGGGTCCGGTGGGGGCAGCCTGGGCACGCGGGTGATGACCACCGCCGTCGCCGCCGCCCGCGAGCTGGCCCGCCCCGGGGACACGGTGCTGCTGGCCCCCGCCGGCGCCTCCTTCGACCAATTCGCCGGCTACACCGACCGCGGTGAGGCGTTCGGTGCCGCCGTGCAGGCCGCGACGCGGTAGATCGCCGTGCGTAGCGCGTTAGCCCGTCTGTTGCCCCGGCGCGCCACCGGCGCGTCCGCTGAGGATGCTCAGACCACGGAGAACACCGAAGCCACGGAGAACACCGATACCGGTACCGAGACCGCGGTCACCGGCCCGGCCTCGCGGTCCGCCGCGGCGCGCGGGCGCTCGCTGGGCGCCTCCCTGGTCGCCGCGGTGGCCATGCGGGCGAGGTTCGGCACCTGGCTGGGCCGGCCGATGACGTCGTTTCACCTGATCATCGCGGTGGCGGCGCTGTTGACCACCCTGGGGCTGATCATGGTGCTCTCGGCCTCCGGGGTGCAGTCCTACAGCGACGACGGCTCACCGTGGGTCATCTTCGGCTGGCAGGTGCTGTGGACACTGGTCGGGCTGGCCGCGTTCTACGTGGCGCTGCGCACCCCGGTCTGGCTGATGCGGCGCACCGCGTTCACCGCGTTCGCCCTCAGCATCGTGCTGCTGGTGCTGGTGCTGATCCCCGGCATCGGCACCATCTCCAACGGGTCGCGCGGCTGGTTCGTCGTCGCCGGGCTGTCGATGCAGCCGTCGGAGCTGACCAAGATCGCGTTCCTGGTCTGGGGGGCGAACCTGCTGGCCAGCCGACGGATGGAGCGGGCGTCGCTGCGCGAGATGCTGGTGCCGCTGGTGCCGGGCGCGGTGTTGGCGATGGGCCTGATCCTCGCCGAGCCGGACCTGGGCCAGACCGTCTCGATGGGCATCATCTTGCTGTCGCTGCTGTGGTTCGCCGGGCTGCCGCTGCGGGTGTTCGCCAGTTCGCTGGCCGCCGTGGTCGCGGTGATGGCGGTGCTGGCGGTCACCGAGGGCTACCGCAGCGACCGGGTGCGGTCCTGGCTGGATCCCGGCGCCGATCCGCAAGATGCCGGATATCAGGCCCGGCAAGCCAAATTCGCGTTGGCCAACGGCGGATTCTTCGGCAACGGGCTGGGTCAGGGCACCGCCAAATACAACTATCTGCCGCACGCCCACAACGACTTCATCTTCGCGATCGTCGGCGAGGAACTCGGCTTCCTCGGTGCCGCCGGGTTGCTGCTGCTGTTCGGCCTGTTCGCCTACACCGGCATGCGCATCGCCCGCCGCTCCGCCGACCCGTTCCTGCGGTTACTCTCCGCGACCACCACGATGTGGGTGCTCAGCCAGGTCTTCATCAACGTCGGCTACGTCGTCGGCCTGCTCCCGGTGACCGGTCTGCAGCTGCCGCTGATCTCCTCCGGCGGCACCTCGGCGGCCACCACCTTGCTGATGATCGGCATCATGGCCAACGCCGCCCGACACGAACCCGAGGCGGTGGCCGCGCTGCGTGCCGGGCAGGGCGACCGGATGAACCGCCTGCTGCGCCTGCCACTGCCCGCGCCGTATGCGCCCAGCCGCACCGAGGCGCTGCGCGACCGGCTGCGCACCCGCCCGCAACCCGCGCGCGCCCCGCGCCGCCCCGACCGGCAACCGCCGCGTCCCGCGCGCTCCCGGACCGCTGCCACCGCCGCACGGCGGGCCGGGCATCATGGAAGCGGCCAGCGCCGTGCTGGCCCGCGACGCCCCCGGTCGGGACGCGCGGCGGCATTGGAAGGTCCTCGTTACGGGTGAACGACACGCTCAGACAGCCAGGCCGCCCCTCCCTGTCGGTGGTCCTGGCCGGTGGGGGCACGGCCGGGCACGTGGAACCGGCCATGGCGGTCGCCGATGCGGTGCGGGCAGTCGATCCGACCGCGACGATCACCGCGCTGGGTACCGCGCGCGGCCTGGAGACCCGGCTGGTCCCCGAACGCGGCTACCCCCTGGAGTTGATCACCCCGGTGCCGTTGCCGCGCAAACTCAACCGGGACCTGCTGGCGCTGCCGCTGCGGGTGCGCCGCGCGGTGCGACAGACCCGCGCGGTCCTTGAGCGTGTCGACGCCGACGTGATCATCGGATTCGGCGGCTATGTGGCGTTGCCGGCCTACCTGGCGGCGCGTCGACGACGCGTGCCGGTGGTCATCCACGAGGCCAATGCGCGCGCCGGGCTGGCCAACCGGGTGGGGGCCCGCAGCGCCGCGCGGCTGCTCGCCGCGGTGCCGGACTCGGGATTGCGCGGCGCGGACGTGGTCGGCATTCCGGTGCGGGCCGCGATCACCGACCTGGACCGGCCGGGCCTGCGGTCGGCGGCGCGGGCACACTTCGGTTTCGCCGACGACGCCCGGGTGCTGCTGGTGTTCGGCGGCTCGCAGGGTGCGGCGTCGATCAACGCCGCCGTCGCCGGCGCCGCCGCGCCGCTGGCGGCCGCCGGGGTGTCGGTGCTGCACGCCCACGGCGCCAAGAACACCGTGCACCTGCCCGACCCCGCTCCCGGGGACCCGCCCTATGTCGCGGTGCCCTACCTGGACCGGATGGACCTCGCCTACGCCGCGGCCGACCTGGCCATCTGCCGGTCCGGGGCGATGACGGTCGCCGAGGTGTCCGCGGTGGGGCTGCCCGCGGTGTATGTGCCGCTGCCGATCGGCAACGGCGAACAACGCCTCAACGCCCTGCCGGTCGTCGACGCCGGTGGGGGACTGCTGGTCGCCGACGCCGAGCTCACCCCGCAGGTGGTCGCCGACACCGTCACCGGACTGGTCAACGACCCCGCGCGGCTGGCCGCGATGACCGCCGCGGCCGCCGGCGTGGGCCACCGCGACGCCGCCGTCCACGTCGCCCGGGTCGGCCTGGAGCTGGCGGCGGGGCACCGGGCGGCGCGGAGCGGCCGGTGAACCCCGCGGATTCCGCCGCCCTGCCGGCGGAGCTGCAGCGGGTGCACATGGTCGGCATCGGCGGCGCCGGGATGTCGGGGGTGGCCCGCATCCTGCTCGACCGCGGTGGGCTGGTGTCGGGATCCGACGCCAAAGAGTCGGCGGGGCTGCGGGCGCTGCAGGCGCGCGGCGCGACGGTCCGTCTCGGCCACGACCCGTCGGCGCTGGACCTGCTGCCCGGTGGGCCCACTGCGGTGATCACCACCCACGCCGCGATCCCCAAAACCAACCCGGAGCTCGTCGAGGCCCACCGCCGCGGCATCCCGGTGCTGCTGCGTCCGGCGGTGCTGGCCAAACTGATGCTCGGTCGTACCACCGTGCTGATCACCGGCACTCATGGCAAGACGACGACCACCTCGATGCTGGTGGTCGCGCTGCAGCACAGCGGGCTGGACCCGTCGTTCGCCGTCGGCGGGGAGCTCGGCGAGTCCGGTACCAACGCCCACCACGGCACCGGCGCGATCTTCGTCGCCGAGGCCGACGAGAGCGACGGTTCGCTGCTGGAGTACACCCCCGACGTTGCGGTGGTCACCAACATCGAAGCCGACCACCTGGACTTCTTCGGCAGCACCGAGGCCTACACCGCCGTGTTCGACGCGTTCGCCGCCCAACTGGCCCCCGGCGGCACCCTCGTCGTCTGCGTCGACGACCCCGGCGCGGCGGCGTTCGCCGAACGCGCCCGCGCCCGCGGAATCCCGGTGATGACCTACGGCAGTGGGCCGGGGGAGCTGAACGGCCGCCTGCTGGACTGGCAGCAGCACGGCACCACCGCCACCGCGCGCATCCAGGTGGCCGGCGAGCCCGAGGCCCGGACGCTGTCGCTGGCGGTGCCGGGCCGGCACATGGCTCTCAACGCCGTGGGCGCGTTGCTGGCGGGGCTGGCCGCCGGCGCGCCGACGGAGGCCCTGCTGGCCGGACTCGCCGGGTTCGAGGGGGTGCGCCGGCGCTTCGACCTGGTCGGCACCACCGCCGGGGTGCGGGTCTTCGACGACTACGCCCATCACCCCACCGAGATCCGGGCCACGTTGGCCGCGGCGCGCAGCATGTTGGCCGAAGCGGGGGCCGGGCGGCTGCTGGTGGTGTTCCAGCCGCACCTGTATTCGCGGACCAAGGCGCTGGCCGCCGAGTTCGGCGCGGCGCTCAGCGCCGCCGACGAGGTGTTCGTCCTTGACGTCTACGGCGCCCGCGAACAACCGTTGGCCGGGGTCAGCGGGGCCAGCGTCGCCGAGCACGTCAGCGCCCCGGTGCACTACCTGCCGGACTTCTCCGCGGTGGCGCAGACCGTGGCCGCGGCCGCGGCCCCCGGTGACGCGGTGATCACCATGGGTGCCGGTGACGTCACGCTGCTGGGGCCGGAGATCGTGACCGCGGTGCGCGGCCGGGCCGAGGCGGGGGAGCGGGCGTGACCGACCCGGAGCACCCGCTGACCGAGCCCGCCGCCGACGACGAGACGGTCGCGCCCGCCGACGACGACCAGGCGGCCACGCCCGCCGCCGACGACGATGAGTTCGAAGGCCCGCGCCGGCGGGCCCGGCGCGAGCGGGCCGAGCGCCGGGCCGCCCAGCAGCGGGCACGGGCGATCGAGGAGGCCCGCCGCGAGGCCAAACGCCGCCTTCGGGGCTCCGCGACGCCCACCACCGCGCGACCGGTGCCGCGCGGCGCGGTGCGCGGCCTGAAGATGCTGCTGTGGGGCGTGCTGGCGGTTGCGGTGACCGTCGGGCTCGGCCTGGTGCTGTATTTCACGCCGGTGATGTCGGTGCGCACCCTCGACGTCGTCGGGTTGGCTGCGGTCACCGACGCCGAAGTCCTCGACGCCGCCCAGGTCGCTCCGGGCACCCCGCTGCTGCAGGTCGACACCGACGCGGTCGCCGACCGGGTGGCGACGATCCGGCGGGTGGCCAGCGCCCGGGTGCAACGTCAATACCCTTCGACGTTGCGGATCACCATCGTGGAACGGGTGCCGGTGGCGGTGCGGGATTTCCCCGACGGGCCCCACCTGTATGACCGGGACGGCGTCGACTTCGCCACCGGTCCGCCGCCGCCGTCGCTGCCGTACCTCGACGTGGCCACCCCCGGACCGACCGACCCGGCGACCACCGCCGCTCTCGACGTGCTCACCGCGCTGCGCCCCGAGGTGGTCGCCCAGGTCGGCCAGATCGCGGCGCCGTCGGTCGCCTCGATCACGTTGACCCTCGTCGACGGGCGCACCGTGATCTGGGGCACCTCCGACCGCACCCAGAAGAAGGCCGACACGCTCGCCGCACTGCTGACCCAGCCCGGCGAGGTCTACGACGTGTCCAGCCCGGACCTGCCGACTGTGCGCTGATCGCCGCGGCACGGGAAAAAATTCGCGGGGCGCGACTCGGCGCGCCTTCCCGGTTCCTGCGGGATTCGCCCCTACCGTTCTGTTTGCACGGAACTACTTGACATAACTCTAAGCCTCTGGTTGAGGTTGAGGGTTTGCCCGGGGGGTTCCGGAACCGACAAACCCGTCAGGGAGGACCGAATGATGACCGCCCCGCACAACTACCTCGCCGTCATCAAAGTCGTCGGCATCGGCGGCGGTGGCGTCAACGCCGTCAACCGGATGATCGAGCAGGGACTCAAGGGCGTGGAGTTCATCGCGATCAACACCGACGCGCAGGCGCTGCTGATGAGCGACGCCGACGTCAAGCTCGACGTCGGTCGCGAATCCACTCGCGGGCTCGGCGCCGGAGCGGACCCCGACGTCGGTCGCAAGGCCGCCGAAGACGCCAAGGACGAGATCGAGGAGCTGCTGCGCGGCGCCGACATGGTCTTCGTCACCGCCGGGGAGGGTGGCGGCACCGGCACCGGCGGAGCGCCGGTGGTGGCCTCGATCGCCCGCAAACTCGGTGCGCTCACCGTCGGGGTGGTCACCCGGCCGTTCTCGTTTGAGGGCAAGCGGCGCTCCAATCAGGCCGAGGCCGGGATCACCGAGTTGCGGGAGAGCTGCGACACCCTCATCGTCATCCCCAACGACCGGCTGCTGCAGATGGGCGACGCGGCGATCTCGCTGATGGACGCCTTCCGCAGCGCCGACGAGGTGCTGCTCAACGGGGTGCAGGGCATCACCGACCTGATCACCACCCCGGGGCTGATCAACGTCGACTTCGCCGACGTCAAGGGCGTGATGTCCGGCGCGGGCACCGCCTTGATGGGGATCGGGTCGGCGCGCGGGGACGGGCGGGCGCTCAAGGCGGCCGAGATCGCGATCAACTCGCCGCTGCTGGAGGCCTCGATGGAGGGCGCTCAGGGCGTGCTGATGTCGATCGCCGGCGGTAGCGACCTGGGGCTCTTCGAGATCAACGAGGCCGCCTCGCTGGTCCAGGATGCCGCCCACCACGAGGCCAACATCATCTTCGGCACCGTCATCGACGACTCGCTCGGCGACGAGGTGCGGGTGACCGTGATCGCCGCCGGCTTCGACGCCAGCGGGCCGAGCCGCAAGCCGGTGGTCGGTGCCGCACCCGGCGCCCCCGGCGCCCAGAGCGGTGGTGCCCCCGGCGGCGGCGGTCAGTCCTTCACTCCCGGGCAGGCCGGGCGGGTGTCCTCGTCGCTGTTCGAGCCCGCCGATGCGGCCAGCATCCCGGCGCCGACCAACGGGGCGACGGTCAGTGTCGGCGGCGGGCGTGACGACGATGACGACGACGACGTCGACGTGCCGCCGTTCATGCGCCGCTGAGTGACGCCGGGCCGATGAGCGTGCGGATCCGTCGGGTGAGCACCACCCGCGCCGGCGGTGTCTCGACACCCCCGTTCGACACCTTCAACCTCGGCGACCACGTCGGGGACGCACCGGAGGCGGTGGCGGCCAACCGAGCCCGGCTGGCCGCGACGATCGGGCTGCCGGTCGAGCGGGTGATCTGGATGCACCAGGTGCACGGCACCCGCGTGCAGCGGGTGACCGGCCCGGGGCCGACGGTGCCCGACACCGACGCGCTGGTCACCATCGAGCCCGCTCTGGCGCTGGCGGTGGTCACCGCCGACTGCGTGCCGGTGCTGCTCGCCGACGCCCGCGCCGGGGTGATCGGCGCCGCGCACGCCGGCCGGGTCGGCGCGCAGCGCGGGGTGGTCGCGGCCACGGTGGACGCGATGATCGCCGCCGGAGCCGCGCGCGAGGACATCTCGGCGTTTCTGGGACCGGCCGTCAGCGGCGCCCATTACGAGGTGCCCGCGGCCATGGCCGACGAGGTCGAGCAGGCGCTGCCGGGAAGCCGCACCGAGACCATCGCCGGGACCCCGGGATTGGATCTTCGCTCCGGAATCGCTTGCCAGCTAAGGTCTTTGGGCATCACGGCGATCGACGCCGACCCGCGCTGCACGGTCGCCGACCCTCAGCTGTTCAGCCATCGCCGCGACGCTCCCACCGGCCGACTGGCATCGCTGGTGTGGATGGAGTGACCGCTGTGACAGGAGAGACGGGCCCGCCCTCCGGTCGCGACCGGAGGGCGCCTCGGGCCTTATCGGGGTCAACGCCCGACCAGCCGCCCCGGAACGGCCCAGGAAAACCCGCGTGAATCGGGATGGCGCCGTGTGCGTGTCGGTACCGCGGTTACCGCGATGCGGCGGTTACGGTCACCGTGAATCGTCACTCCAGTCACATCTTCATCACGAACATCATCTCGCTTAGAAGGGCCCCGCGATGAGCACACTGCACAAGGTCAAGGCCTACTTCGGTATGGCTCCCATGGAGGACTACGACGACGAGTACTACGACGACGACGGCCGGGCCCCGATGCGGGGATACGGCCGGCGGGGCGACCGGTTCGGCGACGAGGAGTTCGACCGCTTCGAGCGTGACTACGAGGATCCCCGCGACGCCCGTGACCCGCGCGCCGATCTCGACGACTTCCCTCCGGGCAGCTACCGCGGTGGCTACGACGCCGACCCGCGGGAGCCGCGGTTCCGGCCGCGGGAATTCGAGCGCCCGCACGACCTGGGTCGCAGCCGGTTCGCAGGACTGCGCGGAGCGACCCGCGGGTCGTTGGCGATGGACCCGCGGCGGATGGCCATGCTGTTCGACGAGGGCAGCCCAATGTCGAAGATCACCACCCTGCGGCCGAAGGATTACAGCGAGGCCCGCACCATCGGCGAGCGCTTCCGTGACGGCACCCCGGTGATCATGGACCTGGTGTCGATGGACAACGCCGACGCCAAGCGGTTGGTCGACTTCGCCGCCGGGCTGGCGTTCGCGCTGCGCGGATCCTTCGACAAGGTGGCGACCAAGGTGTTCCTGCTCTCACCGGCCGACGTCGACGTCACCCCCGAGGAGCGTCGCCGGATCGCCGAGACCGGGTTCTACGCCTACCAGTAACCGCCCATAATGGCTCACCGGTAGCGCCGACCAGCACCGGTGGTGTCGCACCCACCGGCGATGCGAGGCGGTGCGCGGGACTCGGTAGGGTGGTCGACGTCGGGCTGGCCGCCGGTCAGCGATCCGTGCTCATCGGAGTGGTCGTTTAGGTGGCGTAGATGGCGTTGTTCTTCGGGATTCTCGGTTTCGCGCTGTTCTTGTTCTGGCTGTTGCTGATCGCGCGGATCGTCATCGAGTTCGTCCGGTCGTTGAGCCGCGATTGGCATCCGCGCGGGTTCACCGTGGTGATCCTCGAGCTGATCATGAGCATCACCGATCCGCCGGTGAACCTGTTGCGCCGGTTGATCCCTCAGCTGACCATCGGCTCGATCCGGCTGGACCTGTCGATCATGGTTTTGCTGGTGGTCGCGTTCTTCGGGATGGAACTGGCGTTTAACCAGGCCACGGGGTAATTCCGGGGCCCGCGACGGTCTTCGTATCGGCATCCGACCGTGTCGATATTGAGATTGAAAATCCCTCTTATTTATTGGGCTGCAGGGTAATCTGCGCGTCAGGTGTGACAGGATGGGCGCCAGTTACTTGCCGGGTACCGTATCGTTCAGCACGATCACATCAGTTCGATAAGCGACGGTCCAGACTTGAGGGGTTCGACAATGCCGCTGACACCAGCCGATGTGCACAATGTGGCGTTCAGTAAGCCGCCGATCGGGAAGCGCGGATACAACGAGGACGAAGTCGACGCGTTCCTCGATTTGGTCGAGGGAGAGCTCGCCCGCCTGCTGGAGGAGAACTCCGATCTGCGTCAGCGTGTCAGCGAACTGGACCAGGAGCTGACCACCGCCCGCGCCGGCGGCGGGGCCGCCGCCCAGGCCACCCCGGCGGTGCCGCTGTACACCCCCGAACCCGAGCCCGAGCCGGTCCGCGAGCCGGCGCGGGCGGTCAGTGACGGCACCGACGAACAGCACCTCAAGGCCGCCGCTCGGGTGCTGAGCATGGCCGAGGACCAGGCCGACCGGATGACCAGCACCGCGCGCGCCGAGTCGGAGAAGATGATGTCCGACGCACGCGCCAACGCCGACCAGATCGTCACCGAGGCCCGTCAGACCGCCGAGACCACCGTCGCCGAGGCCCGCCAGCGTGCCGACTCGCTGCTCGCCGACGCGCAGAGCCGCTCGGAGGCCCAGCTGCGCCAGGCCCAGGAGAAGGCCGACGCCCTGCAGGCCGACGCTGAACGCAAGCACTCCGAGATCATGGGCAACATCAACCAGCAGCGGACCGTGTTGGAGGGGCGCCTCGAACAGCTGCGCACCTTCGAACGCGAGTACCGCACCCGGCTCAAGACCTATCTGGAATCCCAGCTGGAGGAACTCGGCCAGCGCGGCTCGGCCGCGCCGGTGGACACCAGTGCCGGCGGGGACCCGAGTGGTTACGGTCAGTACAACCGGGGAAGTAACTAACCACGCCGTCGCGACCGCGATGTCGGGAGCAACACGGTTGGAGGGGAAACGATGCTGATCATCGCGTTGGTGCTGGCGGTCATCGGCTTGGCCGCGCTGGTCGTCGCGATCGTGACCAGCAACGCCGTCGTGGCGTGGGTCTGCATCGGTGCCAGCGTGCTGGGGGTGTTGCTGTTGACCGCCGACGCGCTGCGTGAACGCCGCCGCCGCGGTGTCAGCGCGGCTGAGGAGGAGCACCCCGACATCGCCGACCCCGAGGCGGGGGAGGACCTCGAGGAGACCGAGGATATCGACGAGGCCGAGGAGTCCGAGGATGGCGCGGGCGCCGCGGTCGAAGCCGGTGACTCCGAGGACTCGGAGGTGACCCCCGACCCGCTGAGCAGCGAGGACTCTGCGGAGGACTCTCAGGAGGCCGCCGACGACGGCGGTGAGGCTCCCGAGGCCGACGACCGCGACGACTAGCGTCGTCGCCGGGCCGGTTCAGCTCCGCGGGGCCAGCAGCGCACGCACCTCGTCGTCACTGACTTGGTGAAAGTCGACGAACGCCTGCCCCACGGCCTCAAAGGTCGCCGGGGTGTGCACCGCCACCACCACGTCGGCCTCGTGCTCGAGGGTGCGGAACACCGACGGCGGGGCCACCGGCACCGCCACCACCACCGCGGCCGCGCCGCCCGCGCGCACCGCTTGCACCGCCACGCGCATGCTGGCCCCGGTGGCGATCCCGTCGTCGACGAGCAGCACCGTCTTGTCGCGCACCGCTACCGGCGGCCGATTCCCCCGGTAGGCGCCTTCACGGCGGTGCAATTCGGTGCGTTCCCGGTCGATGACCCGTTGCAGTTGCTCGTCGCTGACGCGAGCGTCGGCGATCACCGCGTCGTTGAGCACCACCGCGTCGCCGCTGGCCAACGCCCCCATAGCCAACTCCGGCCAGTGCGGCACGCCGAGTTTGCGGACCAGAAATACATCCAGGGGCGCGTCGAGCGCGGCGGCGACCTCGGCGGCCACCGGCACCCCGCCGCGGGCCAACCCCAACACGAGCACATCGGGGCGGCCACGGTAGGCGGTGAGTTGCTCGGCCACCGCCTGGCCGGCCTCGCGGCGGTCACGGAAACCGCGGAAGCCCCGGGAGCCGCCCAAGGTACGCATCACTGCTCAGGGTGGCATCAACGGCGTGTTTTTGCAGCCGGTTCACCCCGCGTCAATGGTGGTTCGTGTGTTTCATGGGCGTAGGGCGGCGACGGGTATCACCTGGATTCCGTCCTTGCGGGTGTAGCCGTAGGTTGCCGTGGTGATGACGCCCAGAACGGCGGGGTCACCGGCTTTCTCCGTGTCTATGGTCGAGGCGAACCTCAGCAGGGTCCCGGCGGCGGCGTCGATGCGGCCGGGGCCGAGTTTCATTTTGAAGGCTCCCCACGTCCCATCGGGAACCTGAAGGATGACATCAACCTCTTTGCCATTGCTGTCCCGGTAGTGCGCAACGGTTCCGCGTAGGGGTGAGGACAGTACCCGCAGATCCCGCACGACGAGGGACTCGAACAGCGGTCCACCGAAACTGAGATCGTCCAGCAGCCGTGTCGGGGTGCTGGCAAGTGCCGCGACGGCCAGTGAAGGATCGACGAAGTGGCGTTTGGGTTCTTGTCGCAGCGTCGCCCTGGATCGCAGGTGCGTTGACCAGGCCGGCACGTCGTCGATGAGCATGAGCCGTTCGAGTGCGGCCAGGTAATCGTAGATAGTGGTTCGAGCGAGTTCTGTTTCGTTGTCGCCCAATGTTTCCCGCGATAGCGCAGAGATCTTCACCTCGGTTGCGGTGTTCCGCGCCAGTGACGTCAGTAATCGTCGCAGGCGCTTGGGGTCGCGTCGCGGCCCAGAGATCGATGGGATGTCGACTTCGCGCGCGTGATCCAGATAGTCGATGTTGCGCTGCAGTGCGCTGTCGACGGTGCTGCCCAGGTTGGAGGGCCAGCCACCGACGGCGATGCGATCGATGATCTCTCGTACTCCCAGTCCGGGATCTGGACAGGACGTGTGCTCTCCGGCCAGGAGGCCGGCCACAGAGATCTCGCCGGTGGAATCGCCGACCTCGTACAGCGACATCGGGCGCATCGAGACCTTGGCGCATCGCCCGGCCCCACTATGTCGCATCACGTCGTCGGTCGGAGTCGATGAACCGGTGAGGATGAACTGTCCGACTGACCGCCGGTCATCGCGCGATCCGAGGTCGAAGTGATTCTTATAGCTGCATCGCTAACAAAAAATGTGTCCGAGGGGGGACTTGTCCGTCTACGACACGGGTCGTGGTCTGGCGATTGGGGCGCTGACCGCTTCGGTCAAGCACCGGTCCACCTTTTTCGCTCAATCGCGACGCCGAGGAGCTCGCCCATCGGGCGGCCAGCCGTCGGTACCGGACTCAAGCGGAATATTCAGAGATCGAAGCAGGATCGAAAAGAGCCGCCAATTGGCGATTGCTCCGACAAGTTCGACCAAAACCGCGTGATCGCTATTGAACGCCTTCTGGCACCCAGCCCAGTTTTCCTCGGAGATGACCCCGTCGCGTACCACATCATCGGTCGCTGCGAGGACCGCACGCTCGACTGGCCCGAGGCTTTCGGAATTCTGCCAGTCGCGCACCGCGAGGAGATCACGCTCAGGCACGCCGAGCAGTGTGGCGATTCGCCAATGTTGAGTCCATTCGTATTCGGAGCCAGTGATCCAGCCGATGCGCAAGATGACCAGCTCGCGTAGCCGCGCGTCAAGGGAACCGCGGAAGAGTAACGCGTCCAGCAGCCCATACAGCGCAACCGCCACACGCGGCTGATGAAGTGCCACGCGGAATACCGACAGCTCTGCCAACTCTTCGGGCAACCCACATTCGGCAGCTCGCAGCTGGGCCTGCTCACGGTCGAGCATCGGTACGCGTTCCGCCATGGTCACGGGTGGCCCTCTCTGTTGAACCTCTGCACCGCCGTTAGGGCGTGGGCAAAAAGACGTTGTGGAGCGCCCCACTTGATCGGGCACTTTCATCTGCAAGCGAAGTGAGCAGCTGTGCGAGCCCAGCGAATCCGGTTGATTCTCTGGTGATCCGGTCGAACGGCCAGCGGCCCATGGCGAGAATCTCGAGGGCTGCCCGGTAGGCGGGATACTCCACGCCGAGTGCGCCTACGACGTGTAATTCTTTATAGACCAACAAGTCTGGTTCAAACCGGGGCGCGCCGCCTCCTCCGCGGGTGCCGGCCACCACAATTGTGCCGCCGGGCCTGGCAAGGCCGACGGCATCGGCGAACGCGGAGGGTGCTTTGGCGGTGACGTCGACGACCACGTCGGCAAGCCGTCCGCCTGTCTCACGCTGAAGCGCGGTCGCTGCATCGTCCTGCGATACATCGATGGGCAGGTCGACACCGAATGATCTGGCGATGGCCAGTCGTTGTTCGTCGCGTGGGCCGACGCCGGTCATCGCGACGAACGCGGCTCCCGCCTCTTTGGCCGCCACCGCCGCACAGATTCCGCGGATGCCGGGCCCCAGGATCGCTACGACGTCCCCGGCCTTGGTGTCGGGAAGAGTCGCCCCCCATTGGATACCGGCCCCGAGAGGGTTGAACAACGTGGCGAGAACGGGGTCCATGTCTTCGGCAATCGGGAGCAGCATCGCGTCCCACGGAAGCTCCACATGGGTGGCGTATCCGCCCCATAAGCCCGCGCCGATCTCCACGTCGACGAACCCGAACATGGTGGCGATGCCGTTCACCGCGCACCGCCGGTATTCGCCGCGGCGGCACTCGGGGCAGTCTCGGCAGGACCGGAACACCTCAACGGCCACGCGCTGGCCGGCTTGTACACCCCAGCGTTGGCCGGCCGCAGCGCCGACATGTTCGACGATGCCGACGATTTCGTGCCCTGGAACGAATGAGAAGCCGGCAGGCAGGTGTCCGGTGAATTGTTCGTGATCTGTTCCGCACAGACCGCATGCTTCAACTCGCAGGATCGCACCCCGGTCGCCGACGTCGGGGATGATCATCTGGCGCCGCTGCAGACTCCGCGGTCCGGTCAGCACCATCGCCTCGGCGATCATGGAAGCTCGAATCCGGTGAACGACCCTGTGTTTCGGAGGCACACCGTTTTACCTACATACATTTCCCCGCCCATCGCCTCGGCAATCTGCGGATCGTCGCTGCGTGCGACGACTCTTCGCCCGTCGGACAGGTGCGCGATGATCGGAGTCCATCGAGGTTGCCCGTCTCGGTCGTAGACGACGGTGTATCCGTCCACTGTCGCGCAACCGGTCGCCTCGTCGACGCCTGCGACACCCAACCTCGATGAATCGATCTGAGCTTGCTCGACCGCCGTGTCGAGCAGTCGCCACCCGGTTGGTGGCGGGGTGGCCGACCACAGACCGACCGAATGCTTCGTCGAATACCACCCGAGGCCGGTGACGAGTCCGACATCGGTTGGGTCGCGTCTACACCGTCGGACCATCTCAACGATCGAGTGGCTGACGTAATTGTTTCCGGGACCGCCGTGATACGGCAGGCCTCCGGTTACTGTGAGGCCTCTGTCGTCGAGGGGGTCCAAGTCGAGAGCCTCGGCAGTCATCTCAATTGCCGACGGGAAGCAGGAGTAGAGATCGAACCACCGGATGTCGTCGATGGTCAACCGCCCCGCATTGAGAGCCTTCCGTGCCGCTACCTCGATACCCGATGAGCGACTGAGGTCCGGCCGTTCCACGGGGAAGTACACGTCGTTGCAAGTCGCTGCTGACCAGGGAAAGACCCAACGATCGCGCGCGACGCCCAATTCGTCCGCCACCTCGGCCGCCATGAGAATGAAGGCGGCAGCCATGTCGACGGACATGATGCTGTTGAGCAACTTGGGATAGGGCAAGCAGACCATGCGGTTTTCCGCGGTGACTTCGCTGAGTTCGGTGGCACTTCGTGCGCGTGGGAACCAGGCCTGTTCCGGATGGCGTGCCGCCTCGGCTGTGAACGGTGCCATCAGCGTGCCCAGCCACTCCCGTTGAGCATCGAAGTCGCGGCCGTGGCGCGCGGCGATCGCGGACTCGAAGATGGGATACACCTCGTGCGGCCAACTCAGACCCACCGACAATTCGGCTTGACTCAGCCCGGGGCGGGCGTCGCCCAGGGATTCGTCGCCGGAGCGGGGTGGGGGCGGCGAGTCGAGAAGTGCCCTGCCCTGAAGCTTGCGTGCGGAATGCCCGCTCTCCGCCCCGACGACCAGGACGACATCTGCACGGCCTTCGCGTATTTCGCCACCCAACACCTCGACGAGATACTGCGGGGTGTTTCCGCCGACGGGACAGCTGATGCGGCGGGCGGGACTGATGTGCATCGCTTCGGCGATCCTGCTGGCGGGATTGTCGCGCGGTATGACCAGGATGCCGGGAGTCGCGACGGTGTCGATGCGCCGCTCGACCGGGCGACCTGCGTCTTTGACCGCGCGGCGTGCGGCTTCTACCGCCAAGTCGATCGGGTCCACGAAGTCGTTCCCGCGATGGGTAACTTCGCCCACGCCGACGACAACCGGGGTACGCGCTTCTACCAACATCGGCATCGGCATCCGCTCAGGGCCACGGGGCTGACTTGAGACATAACTGCGATGGTGTCATGTGCGTGGGCAAGTCACAATGGTGTGCGCGCGCGGCATACTGGCTGTGTGTCGACGAGGTTGTTGAGATGGGGCGCCGCCGCGCCGACAGATCGTGGGTCCGCTCGCGACCGGTTGCTCGATGCTGCCGAGCGGTGCCTCGAGAGTTGCGGTGTGGTGGGCACGACTATGGAGGACATCGGCAGAACAGCGGGTGTGTCCAGGGCAACGGTGTATCGCTACTTCCCCAGTCGGGAGGCGGTGATGTCGGGCGTCATCATTCGCGCCGCCGAGCGCTATCTCGACCGCATCAGCCCGCGGATCGCGGCGCACGCCGACCTGGGCTCCGCGCTCGTCGACTTCGTGGAATACACGGTTGAGGCCGCGCGCCGCGAAGAGATCATCGGATTGTTGTTCGGCAGCGACGAGGAACTAGCCGGCGTGGGTCTCGCGGCGGGGACCTCGACGTCCCTCTTCGAAATCGTCACCGAATTTCTGCGTCCCATCTTCACCAGACACTGGAGTTGCGTGGAACCGGGCGTCTCCGTCGACGACGCCGCCGAGTGGGTTGTCCGCACGATACTGAGCCTGCTGACTGTTCGAGGGCCGCGGGAGCGCAGTCGTGACGGACTCCGGGCGTTTCTGTCGAGGTTTCTCCTTCCGGCGATCCTGGCGGGTGACCACGCTCGACCGATGTGACATCTATGGAGTAATGTCTCGACGGCAGATGAGGTAGGAGGGCCTGTGCAATTCACCACGTTCAACGAACAGGTCGCTGAGCAACTCAAGAGCGCAGCAGAAACCACGGGCGGGTTGGCCGGTTACCTCGGCTTCCGTCACACCGAATTCGCTGCGGGACGGCTCGTCGCGGAGATGGACGCACGCGACGACCTGAAGACGCCGTTCGGCAACCTGCATGGGGGCTGCTTATCGGCCATGGTCGACCACTGCCTCGGCGTGGTGTTTTATCCCGTGATTCCACTGGGATCTTGGGTCGCGACAACGGAGTTCAAACTGAATCTGCTTCGTCCGGTCTCCAGCGGCACCTGTGTAGCCACAGCTGAGATCATCGCGCTGGGCAGAACCAGCGGGGTGGCGCGGATCGACATCTGCAACGACGGCAGAGCGGTGTGTGCGGCCCAGGGAACCGTCACCGTCGTCGCACCGAAGACGAGCTCCTGATGTCGGCAAAGAGAACAGGCGATTCGTCGGCTCCTGTGGTCGAGCGCGTGCCCACGGCAGACGGGCTGGCGCTGGCCGTCGACCTCTACCACTGTGACGCACCGCGGGCGGTCGTGTTGCTCCTTCACGGCGGCGGTCAAAGCCGACACGCCTGGGACGTCACCGCCCAACGCCTGCACCAGCGGGGATACACGGTGGCCGCGTACGACACCAGGGGACACGGGGACAGCGACTGGGACCCCGACGGACGCTACGACATGGACCGGCTGGGGTCCGACCTATTGGCCGTGCGCTCATACGCCGATTCCGGCCGCCCCGTCGCCGCGATCGGCGCATCTCTGGGCGGGTTGACCATTCTCGGAACACACTTGCTCGCCCCGCCGGATCTATGGCAGGCCGTCGTGCTGGTTGACGTCACTCCGAGAATGGAGATGGACGGCGCCCGACGAGTCGTAGCGTTCATGTCGGCACACCCCGAAGGTTTCGACAGCCTAGAGTCGGCCGCTGACGTGATCGCCGCCTACAACCCGCACCGCCCTCGCCCCGAAAACCTCGACGGGCTCCGAAAAGTCCTCGCCCGTCGCGAAGACGGTCGCTGGTCCTGGCGATGGGATCCAGCCTTCGTGACGTCGAATTTCCAGTTCCTGCAGGGTGATCCAGACGAGGGCGCTGAGTACTTCGAGATGATGAGCGCCTTCCTTCTCGATGGTGCGCGGCAGGTGTCCGCGCCAACGCTGCTGGTCCGGGGCCTACTATCTGACATCGTCTCCGAAGAGACAGTAAGGCATTTCCTGACCGTCGTTCCGCACGCGCAAACCGTTGACGTGTCGGGCGCGGGACACATGATTGCCGGCGACAACAACGACGCATTCTCGACGGCGGTCGTCGAATTCCTCGACAGGACCATATGAACCCTGCTGTCGGTTGACTGCCCATGTAGGGCTGGCGCCTATCCTGCTCCTATGCCAACTGAACCAGTGCGGGTGTCTTTCCGCCGGCATGTGCGCGAAAAGGTTTTGAGGGCGACACGAGAACTCGCCATCGAGAAGGGCTGGGATCAGGTCCGGATGAGCGAGGTTGCCGAATCGGTCGGCGTCTCCCGCCCGACGTTGTACAAAGAGTTCGGCGACAAACAGGGGCTCGGCGACGCGCTTGTGGTGTCGGAGGGCCAGCGCTTTATGGAAGGCATTCTTGCCGTCCTTGCCGAACACGTGGGCGACGTGCGGGGCGGCATCACCGCAGCGGTGCAATTCACCCTCTGTGAAGCAGAAGACAGCCCGCTCCTCAAGGCAGTTCTGACGTCCAACGCTTCGGGGAATGATCGCGGTGGCTCGTCGTCTACTGGAGTCCTACCTCTTCTGCCGACGTCGGCTTCCCTGCTTCAGCTCTGCTCCGCGGCTCTGATCACGTGGTTTAACGACCACTTCGACGATCTCGATCCCGAAGACGTTGAGGAGGTCGCAGATGTTCTGGTGCGACTGACAGTGAGTCATGTTGTACTCCCCGCCGCGGACATCGCCACCACCGGTGAGCGGATCTCCCGCGTAGCACTCAGGTACCTGGGAGTTGTCCACAGTTTGTAGCCAGCAAGCTCTCGTGTCAGATCGAGCCGGCGAGGAGCTCTGAGCGGTCAACTCGGAGCTGCTGGCTGATGGCCCGCTTACTGGACATGAAATCGCGAGGACGATTGACGCAGTCGGCGGCGATGAGTTCGCCCTCGCGGAAGTAGAAGCAGCTGAAGTCACGGTCACGCGACGGGTCACCACTGAGCAACAGTTCGTCGTATCCGGCGTTGAGACCGGCAATCTGGAGTTTGAGATCGTACTGGTCGGACCAGAACCACGGAAGCGCAGCGATTGCGCTGTGTTTTCCGCAGATTGTCGCCGCAGCGATCTTGGCCTGCTCGCCGGCGCTCGATACGGATTCCAAACGAATACGCGAGCCGTATCGAGCCATGGTGTGGCTCGTGCAGTCGCCGGCGGCCACGATGTCGGGGTCGCTGGTGCGGGCCTGGTCGTCGATCACGATGCCGTTGTCGACGGATAATCCTGCGGCCGAGGCGAGCTCGGTGTTCGGCACCACACCGACGCCGACGATGACCAAGTCGGCGGGGATCGATTCGCCGTCAGCCAGCACGACCTCCTGCACCCCACCGTTACCGGAGAAGGCTTCGACGAGGGCGTGTGTTCGGATCTCCACTCCCTCGCCGCGGTGGATTCGCGTGTAAAACGCGGAAACCTCCGGCGCGGTGACCCTTTCGAGTACACGCTCGGTTGCCTCGAGGACGGTGACGTTCATGCCGAGCGAACACAGCGAGGCCGCCGTTTCCAACCCGATGTAACCGCCGCCCACGATCACAACCCTCCGACCCGGTGTGGCGGCGGCACGGATCAACTCGACGTCTGCAGCGGTACGCAGGTAGTGAATTCCGGGAAGATCCACCCCTGGTGTGGGGAGTCGTCTGGCCCTTGCGCCGGTGCACAACGCGAGCTTGGTGTACGTCAGCGTGTCGCCGGTGCTCAGAGACACACGCTTGGCACTCCGGTGGATCGCCTCCACGGTCGCATTCAAGAGTCGAATGTGCTGCTTTTCGTAGAAATCAGCGCCGCGAATCAGGAGGTCGTCGAGGCCGTTCTTGCCGGCCAGGTATCCCTTCGACAACGGAGGCCGGTGGTAGGGCAGTCCCCCCTCGTCGCCGATGAGCACGACCTCCCCAGACCACCCCTCCCTTCGAAGATTAGCTGCCAACTGCGCGCCGGCGTGGCTCGCGCCGACGATCACCGCTCGTTCGGGAGTCATGCACTCGGCCTGGGAGTGAGGCGAACCATCAGCTTGCTGATACCCCTGACGAAATTCGATTGCACATACTCGGGTTCGCCGACCACCTCGATGTTCTCAAAGCGAGGGAGCAATTCCTCCCACAGGATTCGAAGCTGCAACTCAGCAAGTCGGTTTCCCATGCACCTGTGCACGCCGAACCCGAACGAGATGTGATTGCGGGCGTTGCTCCTATCGATGATCAACTCATCGGCCCGCTCGAAGACACGCTCATCGCGGTTACCAGAGGCGTACCACATCACGACCTTGTCGCCCTTGCGGATGAATTGCCCGTTCAACATGATGTCTTTTTTCGCGACTCGGCGCATGTACGCCAACGGGGTCTGCCAGCGAATGATCTCGGACACCATGTTGGGAATCAGGTCAGGGTTCGCCTTCAACTTCTCGAACTGATCGGGGAACTGGTTCAAGGCGAGAACCCCTCCGCTCATCGAGTTGCGAGTCGTGTCGTTTCCCCCGACGATCAGCAATACCAAATTGCCGAGGAATTCCATCGGGCGGTCGATGAGATCCTTAGTGTCCTCGTTGGCCTGCAGCATCGTGATCAGATCGAAGCCCGGTCGCTCCCCGTTGGCGGTACGGGCCGCCTTGTCATGCCAGAGAGCGCTGAGCCCCTTCGCCATGTCGACCATGCCACGAAACACTCTGTCGTTGTCGGAAGGACCGCCATTGGCTTGCTCCATGGAGGTGGCGAGGTCCGACCATTCCACGAGCTTGTGCCGCTGCTCGTACGGGAAGTCCAGCAGGGTCGCGAGCATGCGCGCTGTCAGTTCGATGGAGACGTGGTGCACCCAATTGAACGGCTGATCCACCGGTAGATCGTCCAGCACTTCCTGGACACGCGAGCGGATCAGCCCCTCCATCTCGCGCAGGTTCTTCGGCGCGACAACCCCTTGGACGGAAGCGCGCTGCAAGTCGTGTTGTGGCGGATCCATCGCGATGAACATGGCGATGTCCATAAAACGAGGCGGTCTCCCGATGATGATGAACGGCTCTGCGGAGAAAGCCTCGTGGTTCTTGTCGACGGCGATGATGTCCGCGTGGCGGGTCACCGACCAGAACGGGCCGAACGGACTGCGAGCCTGGTAATGCACCGGCGCCTCGTTGCGCACGCGTTCGAAGTAGGACTTCCAGCGGCCTTGGCGGTAGAGGAACGGGTTGCTGAGATCGATGTCGGCGATATCGACGTCCTCGACCGGAGGAATGGGCGTCTCGGTGAAGATCTTCTTACCATTGGTTCCGGTTACCCACCGACGTGTCTTGTCGTAGAGGTGTGCGCCGCGGATTTGCAGCTCCAGAGGCACGGCAGACTGGGCTTTGGCGGCCACTGCCGCGGGAATACTCATTATTGTTTCCTCCAAATCCATGACGTTGTTTCAGAGCTGGAACTCAGGTAGCTCGACCGTCAAGCCATCCCATGCCTCGGAGGCGGCCATCTGGCAGGACAGCCTCGACGTCCGCTGACGCTCGGGGTTCATCGCGAGCATCTCCTCTTCGTTGGCGCCGCAGAGTCCCACCGTGTCCGACCACTCGGGAGCGACGATCACGTGGCATGTTCCGCATGCGGCTTCCCCTCCGCAATCGCCGTCGATGCCGGGCACCGCGTTATTGACCGCAATCTGCATCAAGGACTGCCCTTCGGCCAAGGGGGCTTCGTACTTCTCGCCGTCATGAGAGACGAAGGTGACGACTGCCATGATTAACTCTCCTCAATCTGGAACTTCTCTTTTTAGTGTTGTCGCGCGTGACCAGCGTCGCTAGACTCGCAGGAGTCAAAGAGTTGTGTTTTTAGCTCACGCGCAGGGAGGCACGTGAAACTCGACGACTCGGGTATGCCAGCGCTGGCTTTCCTGCAGATGCTGGACAGTGAGGCGCTGGGGCATGACGCCAGCATTGCGCTGCGCAGCATCATGGTTCGCGAGCACGTCACCGAGTCGATGTTGGTGGGCCGCGACGCGCAGGTCCCCTTACGGTGGTTCAGGGAGATATATTCCGATTTCGATTGTGATCAGGGAACCCGTCTGGGTTTCGCGTTCGCTGAACACGCCAAACTGACGTCCTTTGGGGCACTCAGTGTTCCCTTGGTCAGCGCGGGCTCGGTAGCCGAGGTTGTCGAGTTGCTTGCTTATCTGCCGGTGATCACCACAGCCCTCAGCCCGTCGTTCCATTCGACGGAACGCGGCCTCACGATCGGGCTCACCGGTCGCACCGGTGACGCGGGCCTGAACTGCCTGGCCGTCACCTACGGTGGGCTGGCGCTGTTGCGTCTGCTCGACATGCTCGCGGGTGCCGTACCGAATATTGAACTGCATCTGAGTCATTCAGCGCCGGAGTCGTGGGTTCTTCATGACGAAGTGTTGGCGGGTCGGATCTTCTTCGACGCCCCCAGCTCGTTCGTCCACGTTCCCGCGGCTACGCTGGAGGAGGTCTGTCGATTCTCCGATCCTGTGGCGTACCGGATTGCCGTCACCGATTTGCAGCGAACTCTCGATCAACGACGTGACACGTCGGTCTCCGAAAAAGTAAGGGACCTGCTCGAGAAAGATCCCGGAAAAACGAACATCAGCCGGACGGCGGGCGAGCTCTCGATATCCCCGAGCACGTTGAAGCGGCGCCTGCGCGAAGAGGGGACCACCTTTCGAGAATTACGTCAGTCGTTCTTGCAGGAGCGAGCAATTCTGCGAATTCTCGACAGATCGGTGTCTGTAAGCGAGATCGCGGCAGAACTCGGGTACGCGGACCTCACGAACTTCACACATGCGTTCAAACGGTGGACCGGTCGGTCACCGCGCCACTTCAGAAAAACGCGCGACTGAGCGCGCAAAGTTCCGCCCGGGCGCGTGCCGGGCGTCCACCGGAACCAGCGGGCTTCGCGATCGGCCTCATCTGTCACCTGGACATCGTCGAGAAACGACACGATCGGCGCGGGTTTCGGTCATCGCAGCACCCTCTTGGGAAGAGGCGCAACGACATCCAGAGAATCCATACCGCGCTGGCGGCGGGTGCGGGCCGGGGGTGACGCGGACCCCCTAGTCACGCTATGCTAACCGTCGTTCACGTCGGGACCGGCGTTGAACGCGTGGTCGGAAGGAGTCCGGATGCCACACGACCAGCCGGCCATCATCGGTGCCGCCGAAGTCGCTCCAGGAAGAAACGTTCCGTACACCTCCACTGAATTGCATGTGCGCGCCGCGGTCGCGGCTCTCGCCGACGCAGGGGTGGTCCCAGACGAGGTCGACGGTCTCGTGTGCGCCGGGCCGATGACGAACGAGGGTTCGATCTTCCTGTCCGAGGACCTCATGGACTATCTCGGGCTGCACAACCTGAAACTTCAGATGACCTGTCAGCTTGGCGGCGGGACCCATCTGGCCATGACGCGCATGGCGAGTAACGTCATCGCCCGGGGCGAGGCCGAGACGGTGCTGGTCGTGTCGGCGGGCAAGTTTCCACCGATCCGCGATGGCGGGCGCGAACTGATGGCGCTGGTGTGTGACCACGCGTTCGAGATGCCCTACGGACCCTCCGTGCCGGCGCTGTACGGTTTGATCGCGCAGGCCTGGATGCACGAGACGGGACAGGGCAAGGCGGACATCGCCGAGGTCACCGCGTCGCAGGACCGGTGGGCCGCGCTGAATCCCGCGGCGATCGCGCACCGCTCACAACGCCTGACTGTGGAGGACGTGCTGGCGTCCCGCCCGATCGCCGGGCCGTTCCACTTCTACCACTGCTCGATTCCCTGCGAGGGCGGTGGCGCGCTCGTGCTGGGCTCGGCCCGCCGGGCTCGCGCGGGCAAACACCGGCCGGTACACCTGCTCGGGTTTGGAGAGGGTCACACCCACGGTTTTCTGACCTCGCTGGCCCGCCCGGGTCGTACCGGGGCCGCCCGTTCGGGTCCGATGGCCTTCGAGCGCTCCGGACGGGCGCCGGCCGACATCGACATCGCCTTGCTCTACGACGCCTTCGCCTCAAACCCGGCGATGATCCTGGAGGAGGCGGGCTTCGTGAAGCCCGGCGGGGCAGGCGATTTCTACCGTGACGGCCGCGCCGATCCGGGGGGCGACCTTCCGGTGAACACCGACGGCGGCCTGATCCGGTTCGGGCACACCGGGACCTCCTCTGGCATTTCGCAGATCCTCGAGGGTTATTGGCAGTTGTCCCGGTCGCGCCGAGGGCCGTCAGGTCTTCGGGGCGGACACCGCGTTCGTGCACAGCTACGGCTCGATGCTGTGCAGTCACGTCAGCATGGTGATGGAGGGAGCGTCATGACCGCAGCTTCGAGTTCCCTCGACGGTCTGCACGATCCTGAGGCGCTGCCGCCGCTGACCGATGTCAACCGTCCCTACTTCGCAGCAGCGGCCCGCGGCGTACTCGTCTTCCAGCGGTGCGCGAACGGCCACCCGTTCCTCTACCCGCGGCTGGTGTGTCCCGTCTGCCATGACGGTGAGTTGGCCTGGGAGACCGCGGCGGGTACTGGTGAGATCGTCAGTTTCGCGCCGGTGTACCGCCCCCCGTGGGACTCGTTCCCGCGCAGCGAGCCGTACGTCGTCGTGCTCGTTCGTCTGGACGAGGGGCCGCAGTTGTTGGCCAGTCTCGAGGGCGTGGCCCCCGATGAAGTTGCGATCGGCGCAAGAGTGCGCGCAGTGTTCGAGCGGGTGAACGAGGACCTTGGGCTGGTCCGATTCAGGCCGGCGGCGTCGTGAGCACGTACGGGGTCTCGGTGCTCGGCGCGGACTTGGCCACCCTTGTCGAGACCGCCGAGGCTACCGACCTCGCCGGCTTCGACGCCGCCTGGGCCTCGGAGTTCTACTCGCGCTCCGGCTCGATCTCGATGGCCGCGATGGCCGCGCGCACAAAGCGCTGCCGCATCGGGTCGTCGATCCTGTATGGCGTCGGGCGCAGCCCGCTCGTGCTCGCCACCGAGGCGCGTGACCTCGACGAGCTTTCAGGCGGGCGCGTCGTGCTCGGGCTCGGCAACGGCACACGCCGCATGATGAGCGACTGGCACGGCGTGGAGGACACCTCCGCTCCCGCTCTGCGCATGGAGGAGCTGGTCCCGCTCGTGCGTCGGATCTGGAACCTGCACGAGGGCCCCGTGCGCCATGAGGGTCGCTTCTATCGGATGAATCTCGTCCCGACCGGCGACGTCGCGCCGCCGCAGCGGGCCATCCCGATCATCACCGCGGGCGTGCGTCCGCGGATGTGCGAGGTGGCAGGGCGCGTCGCCGACGGGTTGGCCGGTCATCCGCTATTCACCACGACCTACGTCGAGGAGGTCGCCCGCCCAGCCGTCGTGCGCGGTGCGGAGCGGGCCGGACGCGATCCCGCCGACATTGAGATCGTCTCGATGGTCATCTGCGCGGTGCACGACGACCCACAGATCGCACGCCGTGAGGCCGCGCAGCAGATCGCGTTCTACTCCTCGGTGAAGACCTACGAACACGTTCTCGATGTGAGCGGCTTCGCCAGGCAGGGGGCGGCGATTCGCGACGCGTTCGCGCGGCGTGACCTGCCGGCCATGTTCGCAGCCGTCACCGACGACATGATCGACGCGATGGCGGTGGCCGGCACCGCCGCCGAGGTCCGAGAAGGGCTGCGCCGCTACGAGGGCGTGCTGGACCACATCGTTCTCTACTCACCCTCGATCGGCCTCGCGCCCGAGCGCATCGCCGAGAACCTAGGCAGCCTCATTCGCGATTGTGCACCGGCCTTCGCCGGCGGGAAAGGTGACCAGAGTGGCTGACGCATCGCTCATCGGGACGCAACTCGGGAGCACCACATTTCCCGTCGACCGGTCCAAAGTGCGCGAGTTCGCGCTGTCCCTCGACGACCACGACCCGATCTACCAGGACGCCGCAGCGGCCCGCGCCGCCGGCTTCGGCGCGATCCCCGCTCCGCCGACCTTCGTCGTCTCCTCGGCTCACTGGCGCGCCGACGACGACATGTTCGGCGCCCTCGGGCTCGACCTGCGACGCGTACTGCACGGTGAGTGCGGCTGGGAGTATTTCGCGCCGGTGGTCGTCGGCGACGAGCTCACCGAGACGCGTCGGGTGTCGAACGTGACCAGCCGCGAGGGCAAGCGCGGCGGCACCATGACAATCGTGACGATCGAGACCGACTTCACCAACCAGCGCGACGAACTCGTCGTGCGCCAGACCGACGTCTTGATCGAAACCGGAGGCTCCACCCAATGACGACATCCCCCGCGCCGGTGGCGTTGGCCGCCGGCGACGAGATGCCGAGCTCACAGTTCGGCCCGCTGACGCGCTCGCACATCGTCCGCTACGCCGGGTCCGGCGGCGACTTCAACCCGATCCACCATGACGAGGAGTTCGCCCGCGCGGCCGGCATGCCCGGTGTGTTCGGTATGGGACTGCTGCACGGCGGTGTGCTCGCCCAGCGGCTGACCGCCTGGGTGGGGCTGGCCAACATCCGCTCGTTCCGCATCCGGTTCACCGGTCAGGTATGGCCCGGTGACCTGCTCAGCTTCGGCGGCAGGGTCACCGGCGTGCGCGAGGCCGGAGGGCAGCAGGTGGCAGACCTCGAACTCGTGGTCACGCGCCAGTCCGGCGAACCCGCGATAAAGGGGAGCGCCGTCGTGCAGGTGGCCCGGTGAGCGCGCCAACGAGCGACGTCACCGGCCTCGGGATGACATTCGGGACCTTCGACGAAGGCCGGGCGTGGGTCGGTCATCGCTCCGAACCGCGGCGTGCGTGGTTCCCGATCGACCGCTCGATGGTGTTGTACTACTGCTCGCTCGTCGAGGACGCGAACCCCCGTTACTGGGAGGGTGAGGACTGCCCGCCCGGGCTGCTGATGAGCCTCGGCTTCGCGCCGCAGTGGGTGCCCGGGTACCTAGCGCGTGCCGACATGATGTTCGCGCTCAGCGTCCCGTTGCCGGGCCACCACATCATCAACGCCTCGACGACGACGGAGTTCGAACGCCGGCCCCGGGTAGGCGATCACGTGTCGATCGTGGAGGAGATCGCCTCGATCTCCGAGCCGAAGACGACGCGGGTGGGCACCGGCGTGTTCATCACCACGGTGAGTACGTTCTCCGACCAGCACGGTGAGGTCCTCGGCCGCAACACCAACGTGCTCTTCCGATACGACACCGCCGATAGTGAAGGCGCATCATGAACGGATCCACCGAGCACAGCATGGTCCGCTTCCCCGTGCGGTTCGAGGACATCGCCGTCGGCGACACCCTGACGCCCGTCTCGATCGAGATCAGCTACAAGCGCATCTGCATGAACGCGGCTTCGACATGGGACTGGTTCCCCGGTCACCACGACCCCGACTACGCGCGCAGCCAGGGCCAGCGCACAATCTACCTGTCAACCCTCTTCTTCCATGGCTTCATCGACCGCGGCCTCAACGAATGGGCCGGACCCGACGCGCTCATCCGGCGCCGCAGAATCTCAATGATCCGGTCGATCTACCCGGGCCAGACCGCGACCCTGAGCGGCAAGGTCGTGGCCAAACGCGACGATGGCGGACGGCGCCTCGTCGACCTCGAGTTGCTCGTCTCGAGCGAAGATGGTCCGTGCGTGCCGAGTGAAGCCACCGTTGAGCTGGCCGACCCGTTTGTCGAGGTGCCGGGGTGAACTGCCACTCACATGCGAGACGACGGTGAGGGACGGAGGCTCGGTGGCCGAGCAACCGATTCGCTACGAGGTCGTCGACAGCGTGGCCTGGCTGACGATCAACCGGCCCGAGGCGCGCAACGCGCTGAACAACGCTGTGCGCACGGGGCTTATCGACGCGGTACTCCGCTTCAATGACGACGACGCGGCGAAGGTGCTCGTCCTCACCGGCGTGGGCGATAAGGCGTTCTGCGCCGGCGGGGACTTGAAGGAGATGGCGCAGAACGCGCTCAAGGTGCCCCCGAAGGACTTCGCTCCGCAGTTCGGCCGCAACATCGATGTCGCGAAGCCGACGATCGCGGCCGTCAACGGTGTCGCGTTCGCCGGGGGCTTCCTGCTCGCGCAGCAGTGCGACCTGGTCGTGGCCGCCGAACACGCGACCTTCGCCGTCAGCGAGGTCAAGGTCGGCCGCGGTTCGCCGTGGGCGACACCCCTGTCGTGGCTGGTGCCCCCGCGCGTTGCCATGCAAATCCTGCTGACCGGCGACCCGATCACCGCCGCGCGCGCCCACCAGGTCGGCTTGGTCAATGAGGTGGTGCCGGCCGATCAGTTACGCGAGCGTACCCAGCAGTTGGCGCTCAGCATCGCCGCGAACGCACCGCTGTCCGTGCTCGCGTCCAAGCGCACCGTGTACCTCTCGGCGCAGCACCACCTCGCCGCCGCGTACGACCTGGCCGACGAGATATGGGAGCCGGTCTATCTGAGCGACGACGCGCAGGAAGGCCCGGCGGCGTTCCGCGAGAAGCGCGCGCCGCAGTGGAAGGGACACTGACATGGCGGTGAGCATGCAGTCGGTTATCACCGACATCGAAGCGGAGACGGCAGCCCTACGCGGATTGGTCGCGCCGCTGACCGAAGGTCCGCGCGGCTGGGACGCGCCGACTCCGGCCGTGGGCTGGACGATCCGCGACCAGATCAGCCATCTGGCGTTCTTCGACGACGTCGCGGTGCGCTCGGCCACCGACCCCGACGGGTTCAGCAGCGACTACCTGCCGATGATGGCCGACGGAGCCATCTCACCCGACGTCATCGCCGAGCGCTACCGTCAAATGCCGGCTGCCGACCTGCTCGCGTGGTTCGACACGTCGCGTGCCGCCCTCGTTGCGGCGTTCGCGGACATTGACCCGGCGACCCGCCTGCCGTGGTTCGGGCCGCCGATGAGCGCGGTCTCGTCGCTGACAGCGCGACTCATGGAGACCTGGGCGCACGGCCAGGACGTCGTCGACGCGCTCGGCGCGACCCGCGAGGCCACGGCACGGCTGCGTCACGTGGCCCACATCGGGGTGGGTGCACGCGCGTTCAGCTACCTGGCCAACGGTCTGGACCTGCCCGCGGACCCGGTACGCGTTGAGCTGACCGCTCCGGACGGCAGCGTCTGGACGTGGGGGCCAGCCGACGCGGCCAACCGCGTGAGCGGGCCGGCGCTCGACTTTTGCCTGTTGGTCACCCAACGCCGCCACCGCGACGACACCGCTTTGGTCGCCGACGGCCCGCTGGCCGACCAGTGGCTCGCGATCGCCCAGGCCTTCGCGGGGCCCCCTGGCGGCGGGCGCGTGGCGGGCCAGTTTGCAGGGCGTCAGCGGTGAGCGTCCCGGTCCGCATCGGCAACTGCTCCGGCTTTTACGGCGACCGCATCGCCGCAGCCCGCGAGATGGTCGAGGGCGGACCGATCGACGTCCTGTGCGGTGACTATCTGGCCGAGCTGACCATGCTCATCCTGGCCAAGGCCCAGGCCAAAGACCCGTCCGGCGGGTACGCGCGGACTTTCCTCACCCAAATGGAACAGGTGCTGGGCACCTGTCTCGATCATGGCATCAAGGTCGTCGCGAACGCGGGCGGGCTGAATCCCGCCGGCTTGGCCGCCGCGTTGCGCGAGCTGTCCGCCCGTCTCGGCCTCACCGCGCGCGTCGCTCACGTCGAGGGCGACGACCTACGTGGCGACCTCCACGCAATCACGCCGCCCGTCGGCGACATCAAACCGGTATCGGCCAACGCGTACCTCGGCGCCTGGGGCATCACCGAGGCGCTGCGTTCGGGCGCCGACGTCGTCGTGACCGGCCGGGTCACCGACGCATCCCTGGTCGTCGGTCCAGCCGCCTGGTGGCACGCCTGGGCACCCGCCGACTGGGATCGGCTCGCGGGCGCGGTCGTCGCCGGGCACGTGATCGAGTGCGGCCCTCAGGCGACGGGCGGCAACTACGCGTTCCTGGACGAGATCACGGACCGCCGCTACCCGGGGTTTCCGATCGCCGAGGTCGCCGAGGACGGCTCTTCGGTGATCACGAAGCATCCCGGCACCGGGGGACTGGTCTCAGTCGGCACGGTCACCGCCCAGCTGCTCTACGAGACCGCTGAACCTGCCTACCTCGGCCCCGACGTCGTCGCCCACTTCGACACCATCCGGCTGGCTCAACAGGGTGAGCACCGCGTCGCGATCAGCGGTACGAAAGGCAGTCCGCCGCCGGACACGTTGAAGGTGGCGTTGAATGAGGTGGGCGGCTTCCGTAACACAATGACCATGGTGCTCACCGGCCTCGACATCGGGGCCAAGGCGGCTTTCGCCGAACAGCAGCTCTTCGACGTTCTCGGCGGACGCGACGCCTTCGACGAAGTCGACGTGAGGCTGTTGCGTTTCGACGTCTCCGACGCACCGACGAACGAGCAAGCCTGCGCGCACCTGCGTGTGACGGTGAAGGACGCCGACCCGCGCAAGGTGGGCCGAGCCTTCTCCGGGGGGGGTCATGGAGATCGCCCTGGCTGGTTTCGCCGGCTTCCACACCACCACGCCACCGTCCTCGGAGACCGCCTTCGGCGTCTACCGGCCGGCCTACGTAGCGCGGTCGGCCCTCACGCACGTACTCGTCGACGCCGACGGCACACGGCACGAGATCCCCGACCCGCCGACCGGTGCCGTCCCGCCGGCTAGGATCGCCGCGCTCGCGAAGCTGCCAGTGCCGTCCGGGCCGACACGTCGCGCGCCGCTCGGGTCGGTACTCGGCGCGCGGTCCGGAGACAAGGGCGGCAACGCTAACCTCGGCCTGTGGGCACGGGATGACCCTGGGTACGCGTGGGCGCGTGACTACCTCAGCGTCGAGCGGCTGCGCACTCTGCTCGGGCCGGAGACGGCGCACCTGCCCATGGAGCGCTTCGAACTGCCGAACCTGCGCGCCCTCAACGTGGTGGTGCACGGCTTGCTCGGTGACGGGGTGGCCTCCTCGACCCGGCTGGACGCACAGGCCAAGGGGCTCGGGGAATACGTGCGGTCCCGCATGGTGGACATTCCCCAGTCGCTGCTCGACACACACTAAATCCGGTGCGGGGCGCCGTCTACCTGCTGTGTAACCGCGCGGCTGAACAGCGCCGCAACGGCCGCGGCGGCCAGCATCGCCTCAATCGTCGCGTCGTCCAGCGACGCCGGCATGTACGCGGACGCGTTGAGCAATGACAGCACGGCGGCGACCAGGCCCTGTGCGCGCTCACGGTCCAGATCGCCCCGTGCTCGTACGAGTGCCTCGACCCAAAAGGACTCGTAGCTGTGCTGTCGGCGTCGCAGGGCACGGGTCGCCAGCGGCGACAGCGAGCGGTGCTCGCGGGCGTAGACGGCCAACAGGCCGCGTCGTCGCGCGCCGAAGGCCGCGTGCAGGTCGACAAGGGCGTGCAGGACCTCCGTCGGTGTGCCGGCCGTGGTGGCGCGCCGGGCGCCGGCCAGCAGCTCAGTCATGGCGGCGTCGCATAACTCGCGAAGGATCGCGTCCTTGTTCTGAAAGTGCCGGTAGACGGCCGGCCCGCTCACCCCTGCTGCGGCACCGATGTCGTCGATGCCCACGGCGTGAAAGCCTTGCCGCGCGAACAGGTCGGCGGCGGCCTCGAGGAGCAGTTTGCGGCGCAAACCGGCCACTTTCAGGCCTCCTGTCGATTTGTGGTTACGTTGTTCGCCGTCCGATCCGCTGGGCTGGGATCCTACCGACGCTGGGGTTGCCTGCGTCGGCACCCGCCGCACCGAATCGAGGGAGGTGAACGAAACCGCTAGCCCCCGCCGATGCTGTCGATCCTTTTCTCAGTTCATGATTTAGGGGCCCTGCTCCGAACCCGCGATGTGCAGCGGCACGACTCAGCGCAAAACGACTCCGCCCTCGATGCCCGTGAACTGCGCGCGCAGCTCGGTCTTGAGCAGCTTGCCGGTGGCGTTGCGCGGCAGTTCGGCGACGAAGTGCACGTCACGCGGACACTTGAAGTGTGCCAGCCGCTCCCGGCACCACGCCACGATCTCCTCGGCGCTCGGCGCCTGCGTCGCCGGGTCGGCAACCACGACCGCGACGACGCGTTCGCCCCACTTCGCGTCCTTACCGCCGATCACGGCGGCGTCGAACACCGCCGGGTGGCGGAAGAGGACCTGCTCGACCTCGATCGGGTAGACGTTCTCGCCGCCGGAGATGATCATGTCCTTCTTGCGGTCGACGAGGGTGATGAAGCCCTCCGCGTCCATGCGCCCGAGATCGCCCGTGTGGAACCAGCCCCCGCGCAACGCCTCGGCGCTCGAATCGGCCTTCATCCAGTAGCCGGTGAACACATTCGGACCGCGCACGATCAGTTCGCCCACGGTGTCGGTCGCGACGTCGCGGTCGTCGTCGTCGACGATGCGGGCGTCGACATGCATCGCGACGCGGCCGATCGACCCGGCCCGCGTGCTGATGTTCTCGGCGTCGAGGACGGTCACCAGGGGAGCGGTCTCGGTCATGCCGAAGCCCTCGGTGAAGGGCACGCCTCGCTCGCGCATGAAGTCGATGACCGTGAGGGGGACGGGCGACCCGCCGCCCATGGCGAAACGCAGCGCAGACAGGTTGAAGGAGTCGAAGTCGGACACCTGTGTGAGAGCGGTCCACATGGCCGGCACCATGAACTGAACCGTGACGTGGTGGTCGGCCATCGCCTGCAGCGTAGCTCGCGGCTCGAAGGACGGCATGATGACGCTGGTGCCGCCGACGTAGAGCAGCGGCAGGGTGTGTACTCCCAGCCCGCCGATGTGGAACAACGGCGCCACCGCGACGGTGACGTCCTCGCCCCGCAGGCCGATGTCGGTGCCGAGGACGTTGATCGCGTTCCATAGCAGGTTGTCGTGGGTGAGGATCGCGCCCTTGGGTCGGCCCGTCGTCCCCGACGTGTACATGATGAACGCGGGGTCGCTGCCGTCGACGTCACCGTTGAGCGGTTCGGGCGCGGCGCCCGAGACGACGTCTTCGTAGCCGAGCTCGCCCGGCGCCGGCGCCCCACCGGCGCGTACGACATGGCGCACGCGGACTCCGGACTCGGTGACGGCGCTCTTGGCCTGCGCGGCGAACGGCTCGTGGAAGACCAGAACATCGGCGCCTGAGTCGGCCAGGATGTAGCCGATCTCGGGTCCGGCAAGGCGCACGTTGAGCGGAACTGCAAGTGCGCCGATTTTGGCGCAGCCCAGCAGCACCTGGATGAACTCGGTCGAATTGACCAGCAGCATCGCGACCCGATCGCCCTTGCGCACGCCGAGGGCGATGAGTGCGGCGGCGACCTGGTTGGTGCGCCGATCGAGGTCGGCGTAGGTGATGTGCGCGCCGTTGCTGATCAACGCGGTGCGCCCGCCGTTGAGGAAGGCGCGCCGGGTCACCCACTGACCGATGCCGAGTTGCATGCGATTCCCTTTCCGTCCGCGGCGACTCAGTAGGACGCGGGCAGTTTCAGGCTGTGCTGCGCCACGAAGTTGAGGATCATTTCGCGGCTGATCGGCGCGGTGCGCATGAGCCGGGCCGGACCCCACAACGTGGCGAGGCCGTACTCGGTGGCCATGCCGTTGCCGCCGTGGGTCTGAATCGCCTGGTCGAGCGCCAGGATGCCCGCCTCGGCTGCGGCATATTTCGCCATGTTCGACGCCTCACCCGACCCCGGATCGCCGGCGTCGTGCAGGGCGGCGGCACGCTGGGTCATCAACCGGGCCAGCTCGACCTGGATCTTGGCGTGGGCGAGGGGGTGCGATACGCCCTGGTGCGAGCCGATCGGCGCTCCCCACACGTGGCGGTTGCGGGCGTAATCGGCGGCTTTATCCAGCGCGTAACGGCCGATGCCGTTGCCGAGCGCTGCCCCCATGATTCGCTCCGGGTTCAGGCCCATGAAGACCTGGCGCAGGCCCTCGTTCTCCGTGCCGATAAGGTTGGCGGCCGGCACGCGGACGTCATCGAAGAATAGAGTGAACTGCTTCTCTGGAGTGACCGCCTGGACCGGGATGAGTGACTTGGTGAGCCCGGGGACATCGGTGGGCACGACGAGCAGGCTGAGTAGTCCGCGACCACTGTCGTTGGTAGACGTTCGGGTGACGACCAGGATCGCTTCGGCTTCGTCGACACCGGAGATGTAGTACTTGGTGCCGTTGATGACCCAGTCGTCGCCGTCGCGTTTCGCGGTCGTGGAGATGTTGTGCGAGTTCGAGCCCGCGTCCGGCTCGGTGATTGCGAATGCCATGATCGTCTCGCCGCTGGCGATGCCCGGCAGCCACTGCTGCTTGAGTTCCTCACTGCCGAATGCCTGGATGATCGTGCCGCAGATGGTTGGCGAGACGACGGTCATCAGCAGCGGGCAGCCCGCCGCGGCGAGCTCCTCACCGACGATCTGCATGTCGTAGATGCCGCCGCCGCCGCCGCCGTACTGCTCGGAAAGGTTCACCCCGAGGAAGCCCTGTTTGCCCACGGCCTGCCACAGCTCGGTGCTCTTCGCGCCGGCCAGCGATTTTTCCAGGTAGTACTCGTGTCCGAAGTCCTTGGCGATCTCGGCGACCGCCTTGCGCAGGTCCTGACGTTCCTCTGTCTCGTGCAATTCCATGACACTCCTCACATCGGTATCGACGCGCCACCGATCGGGAGCGCGCCGGGTTCATTAGAGCTCGGTGGCGTCCGACGCCACTTCACCGCCGTCCACCGCCTCGACCACGGCGAGGACGTCACCGCTCGAGACCTGATGGCCGACCTGGACCGGCAGGGCGCTCAGCACCCCGTCGATCGGGCTCGCGACGGTGTGCTCCATCTTCATCGCCTCCAGGACGACAAGGGTTTGGCCCGCCGAGACCGTCTCGCCCTCGGCGACCGGTAGTCGGATCACCGAGCCCGGCATCGGCGCGGTGAGCGACCCGGGCGGGTTGAGAGTGCTCGGGTCGACGAAGCGTGGCGCCAGCCGCAGGGCGGAGTAGCCGGCGACCGAGTCGAGGTGGGCAACATCGCCGTCGAGGACGACATCATAAGTGCGGCGCACCCCGTCGACGCGCAGCACCACCCGCTCGCTACTGCCCTCGACAACCTCGACGTCGGCCAACGGCTCGTCGTCGACCTGCAGGCAGGTCCCTGTCGAACCTAACGTGTACCCGACGCGCACTTCGCGCCCACCCTGGGTCTGCCAGGTCGTGGTCTGCGGCTGCGAAGGGTTGTTGCGCCAGCCGGCGGGCAACGTGGCCTGCAGAGTTGCGACGGCACGCCGCGCGGCCACCCCGGCCACGGTCGCCGCGACGGCGTGCAGGCGCTCGGACTGCGTGTCTGGGAGGGCAGCGCCGAGTTGGGCGACGTCGTGTCGGTCAAGGAACCCAGTGTCGGTGCCCCGCCCGGCGAACTCGTCATGGCGCAGGACGCGAACAAGCAGGTTGCGATTGGTGGTCACGCCGTGAATACGGGCGCCGGCCAGCGCCGCCGAGAGGCTGGCAAGTGCCTCGTCGCGCGTTGGTGCCCACGCGATGACCTTGGCCAGCAGCGAATCGTAGTAATGACTGATGACCGAACCGGCACGAAAACCCGAGTCAACCCGCACGCCGGCAAGCGCCGGGACATCCAAGGTGCGCAGGGTGCCGGTACAGGGCCGGTAGTCATCGGCCGGATCCTCGGCGCACAGACGGGCCTCGACCGCGTGACCGCGAATTCGCGGGTTGTGCATCTCCTCAGGCAGCGGGCGGCCCATGGCTACGAGCAGCTGGGCACGCACCAGGTCGAGGCCGGTGATCAGCTCGGTAACCGGGTGCTCGACCTGCAGCCGGGTGTTCATCTCGAGGAAGGCGAAGGAGTCGGCTTTGCCATCCTGAGCGGCGTCGTAGACGAACTCGACCGTCCCGGCGCCTACGTAGCCGACGGCGCGCGCGGCGGCGATGGCGGCCTCGCTCATCCGAGCGCGCAACGCGTCGTCGACGACCGGTGACGGCGCCTCCTCGATCACCTTCTGGTGTCGACGCTGCACGGAGCACTCGCGCTCGAACAGAGAGACGACGTTTCCGTGCGTGTCGGCCATGATCTGGATCTCGACGTGGCGTGGGCGCTGGACGTAACGCTCGAGGAAGACGGTGCCGTCGGCGAACGCGGCGGCGGCCTCACGCGAAGCGGAGGTGACCGCTTCGTCGAGCTCGTCCGGCGACGCGACAATGCGCATGCCTCGGCCACCGCCGCCGGCGCTGGCCTTGACCAGCACGGGGTAGCCGACGTCGGCGGCCAGCTTCGCCAGCTGCTCGGCCGATAGCCCCGTCGTGTCGCCACCGGGCAGCACAGGCACCCCCGCGTCGGACATCGTCTTCTTGGCCTGCAGCTTCGAGCCCATCGCGTCGATCGCCCCGGGCGGCGGACCGATGAAGACGAGGTCGGCGGCGGCACAGGCGCGCGCGAACCCGGCGTTTTCCGAAAGGAAGCCGTAGCCGGGGTGTACTGCGTCCGCGCCGGTGAGCGAGGCAGCGGCGATGATCCGGTGGATGTCGAGGTAGGTCTCAGCGGCAGACGAGCCGGGAAGGTGCACGGCCTCGTCGGCGTCGGCGACGTGCCACGCGTCGGCGTCGGCGTCGGAATAGACCGCGACGGTGGCGATGCCGAGATCGCGGCAAGTGCGGAACACCCGCCGCGCGATCTCGCCACGGTTGGCGACCAGGACCTTGCGGATCTTGGGCATCGCCATCACATCCGGAACACGCCGTAGCCACGCTGGCCACGGACCTCGCCGTTGTGGATCACCGACAGGCAGAACCCGAGAACGGTCCGCGTATCGCGGGGATCGATGATCCCGTCGTCGTAAAGTCGGCCGCTGTTGGCCAGTGCGACGGATTCGCGCTCGATCTGTTCCTCGACGGCGGCGCGCATCTGGGCGTCGGCCTCCTCGTCGAAGGGCAGCCCGCGGTCGGCGGCGGACTCGCGCGCCACGATGGACAGCACTCCGGCCAGTTGCGCCGGACCCATCACGGCCGACTTCGAGTTAGGCCAAGCGAATAGGAAACGCGGCGAGTACGATCGCCCGCACATGCCGTAGTTCCCGGCACCGTAGGACGCACCCATGGTGATGGTCACGTGGGGGACCGTGCTGTTGGATACGGCGTTGATCATCTTGGCGCCGTCCTTGATGATGCCGCCCTGTTCGTACTCGGCACCGACCATGAAACCGGTGGTGTTCTGCAGGAAGATGAGGGGGGTGTCGATCTGATTTGCCAGTTGGATGAACTGCGAACCTTTCTCGGCCTCCTCACTGAACAGGATGCCCCGTGCGTTGGCGAGGATGCCGACTGGGAAGCCGTGGATCGAGGCCCAGCCGGTGACGAGTGACGTGCCGTAGAGAGGTTTGAACTCGTCGAAGGCCGAGCCGTCGACCACTCGGGCGATGACGTCGCGGGGGTCGAAGGGCACCTTCGGATCGACCGACGCGATGCCGAGCAGCTGATCGGGGTCGTGCACCGGTGGGTGCGGCGGCGTGGTGGGTCCGGGGCCGTTCTTCCGCCAGTTGAGCCGCGCCATGATGCGACGGCCGATGCGGATCGCATCCTGCTCGTCCTCGGCCATGTAATCGGCCAGCCCCGAGGTGCGGGCGTGCATGTCGGCGCCGCCGAGCGACTCGTCATCGGAGACCTCGCCCGTGGCCATCTTGACCAGCGGCGGACCCCCGAGGAACACCTTGGAACGGTTGCGAACCATCACGACGTAGTCGCACATGCCCGGGACGTACGCACCTCCAGCGGTGGAGTTGCCGAAGACCAAGGCCAGTGTCGGCAGCCCCGCTGCGCTGTGCTGTGTCAAGTCGTGGAACAGCTGTCCGCCGGGCACGAAGATGTCTGCCTGTGTGGGCAGGTCGGCGCCGCCAGACTCGACGATGTTGATGATGGGCAGTCGGTTCTCCCGCGCGATGGCCATGCCGCGGAACACCTTGCGGAAGGTATAGGGGTTCGATGCGCCGCCGCGGACGGTGGGGTCGTGGGCGATGATCATCGACTCGATGCCCTCGACTACGCCGATGCCGACCACCACGCTACCGCCGACGGGGAACTTACTGCCCCAGGCGGCGAAGGGACATAGTTCGAGGAACGCCGTGTCGGGGTCGAGCATCAGCTCGATGCGCTCGCGGACGAGCAGCTTGCCCCGCTTGCGGTGGCGCGCAACGTATTTCGCGCCTCCGCCGCCGTTGACCAGCGCCAGTTGCTCCACGATGGTGTGGAGTTGCGCGCTCAGTCCTTCGCGGTTCTTGAGATACCCGGGCGCGGTGTCGTCGACCCGGTCGGGCAAGACCTGTACCAAAATTTTCCCTCCGGGCGAGCATCGACGTCATCTGCTAGGCGCTGATGTTAGCCGCAATTAACATCAGGTGACAACGGCGGCAGGGCTTGCGTCAGATTTGTTTCCCGCGCCGCGATTCCGTCGAAGCGCGATGGATCGAAGCGGTGCGCTTCGCTGCAGATCGAGCGATCAAAGGAATTGACTGCGGGCGCGACGGCACACACAGGGCCCTTGCTAGGTCGTATCGAGTTCCTCGTCCGGCGCGCGTGGAGTCTACGGTCGCGATCTCGGGTGAACGCCAGCAGTGATTATCAGCGTCGCGCCATGCGCCTCAGCCAACCGAGTCGTATATAAATCCGGGTCGGTCAGAATCTATCGGGTCTCGTCAACTGCGGCCAGCCGCGGAGCGGCCTGATCAGGCGCCTGCCCGAGGGTATATAGGCCGAGACTGCCGAGAAAACCCGCACAGTGCTCGATAAGCATTTCAGTCGAGAGGTTCAGTTGTCCGTCTATCCAGCGACGGAGTATCTCGAACAGGCCCCCGACACCGTAGGTGGCGGCGAGATCTGCGACTTGAAGCACCTCGCTGGGTATATCGAGGTGCAAGCGGGCCTCTCTGAGCACCAGCTCCGCAAAATCGGTCATCAGCTCGCTTCGCAGCTGCCGAAGGAGGGGTTCTGCGCCCGATTCGACAAACAGTATGCGGGCCATGCTGGGATCGTTCTCGATCACCTGAACCAGGGCCTTGATCGGAGCGTAAGCGAGTTCTTGAGGAGCAACCGTGTCGTCCGGAATGGCGCTGGTTATCACCGCCTGGAAGGTGGCGGAGATCTTGGCAAATACCGCGCGCAAGAGTGCGTCTCGGGGGCTGCTGCACGGATAGGTGACAACTGATCTGTCTGGTCGAGTGACCGGGCTGGAAGGATGTCGCTGTGCCCAAGCCCTACCCCAAAGAGTTCCGTGAGGATGTTGTTCGTGTTGCTCAGAACCGGGACCCGAAGACGACGTTGGAGGAGATCGCCGAGGACTTCGGGATCCATGCCACGACGCTGACGAAGTGGCTTCATCAGGCCGACGTCGAGGATGGCGTGAAGCCCGGGATGACCGCAGACCAGTCGGCGGCGTTGTGGGAGCTCAAGCGCCGCAACCGGCTGTTGGAGCAGGAGAACGAGGTCCTGCGGCGGGCGGCGGCGTATTTGTCGCAGGCTAATCTGCCGGGAAAAGGCTCTACCCGCTCGTGAAGGAGCTCGCCGCCGACGGGATCCCCGTCGCGGTGACGTGCCGGGTCCTCAAGCTCGCCCGTCAGCCCTACTACCGCTGGCTGGCTAATCCCATCACCGACGCCGAACTCACCGAGGCCTACCGCGCCAACGCGCTGTTCGACGCCCACTGCGAAGACCCGGAGTTCGGCTACCGTTTCCTCGTCGATGAGGCCGGCGACGCCGGTGAGCCGATGGCGCAGCGGACCGCGTGGCGGATCTGCTCGAACAATGGCTGGTGGAGCGCATTCGGGAAGCGCAAACGCGGCAAGAACGGCAAAGCCGGCCCACCGGTGCACGATGATCTGGTCGGCCGGGACTTCACCGCGCACGCGCCAAATCAAGTGTGGCTCAGTGATATTACTGAGCATCGCACCGGCGAAGGCAAGCTCTATTTGTGTGCGATCAAGGACGTGTTCTCCAACCGGATCGTCGGCTACAGCATCGACTCTCGGATGACCTCGCGGCTGGTCACCCAGGCCCTCAACAGTGCAGCGGCACGTCGTGGTGAGGTCGCCGGGTGCATCCTGCACAGCGACCGCGGCAGCCAGTTCCGCAGCCGGAAATTCGTCCGCGCCCTGGGACGCCTCGACATGGTCGGCTCCATGGGCCGCGTAGGGGCAGCCGGGGACAACGCCGCCATGGAGAGCTTCTTTTCCCTGCTGCAGAAGAACGTCCTGGACCGCCGCCGCTGGGACACCCGCGAACAGCTGCGCATCGCCATCGTCACCTGGATCGAGCGCACCTACCACCGCCGACGCCGGCAAGCCGGCCTCGGCCGGTTGACCCCCATCGAATACGAAGCAATCATGACCACACCGGCCAGTCAGGCCGCGTGACCGAAACTGTCACCTAACCGTGCAGCAGACCCTCGGTCGCGAAACTGCTGGTAGAAGTACCGGCTCGTCACTCCTGACTTCGCACACACGGCGGTCACGGTGCACGCGGTAGCTCCGTGGGTGCCCATGATTGAGACCGCGGCATCAATCAACATCACGCGGCGCTGCGCATCGCGTTGAGCTGCGGACAGCCCGCCATAAACACGTGCTGGACTCATGTCCTACAGTCTGGCAGTCTTATCTGACAAGGCATAAAGTCAGATCCAACTTCGAGGAAGGACCTCCAGTGTCGGAAGATCAAGCCCGGACCAGGACCCGCGTGCTGCCAAAACCCAGGCGTGTTCGTTTTCCGATGCCGACCTCCACGAAGCGGCAACACTTCGTGGATGGCGACCTGGTGATGAGCCATTTCATCTCGGTGCTTTCTGCGACGTTCCCGGAAGGCGAGGATTTCTTCATCCGATCGGTCAGGAACTTCCAGAGCTCCATCGACGATCCCCAATTGGATACAGCGGTCAAGGGTTTCATCGGACAAGAGGCCACACATCGACACCAGCATCGTCTCCTCAACGAGCGACTCCAGGTCATGGGGTATCCGACGGCGCGAATCGACCGTCATGTCGCACGCCTGATCAAGCGATTGGAACGGCGCTTTTCGCCGGAAATGCGGCTGTCCATGACCTCCGCGTTGGAGCACTACACCGCTACGCTGGCAGAAATCATTCTTACCAGCGAAGACGCCCAGAAGCTCATCGGACAGACAGAGGTTCGACCGATTCTGCTGTGGCATGCCTTCGAGGAGTCGGAGCACAAAGCGGTTGCCTTCGATGTCTATCGGCTCGTGGGAGGAACCGAGCGCACCCGTGTACGCGGCATGCGGATCGCTTCAGTAATTCTGTTCGGCGAACTCATTCTGCAGACTGCCCTGTCCATGGCCGCTGACAAAGCCTCATATAACCCGGTCACGTTGGTGCGCAGTCTGTACCGCTTCAGTCGCACCCCGATGTTCACCGCCGATGCGCTGCGGCGTTTCCGTTCCTACAATCGCCCGGGTTTCCATCCTGATGATTGGGACAGCGCCGCGGTCCTGGAGCATTGGAGCAAAGAACTGTTCGACCAAGACGGTTCACAGCGAGTTATCGCTTCGTCGGGATAGCAAAGATGCGGAAGTGCGGCGACGCAGGAGCACCGTTCCTGCGTCGCTCCTTCCGAACAGGGTGCGACGCGTCGGTCGACTCACGGATTCGGTGCTCGGTGGCCGGTGAAGGTGGCGGTCGGACCCGCAAATGCGGTTCGCAGCGATCGCCACGGGGCTGGCTGGCCCTGTTGTGAGCCTCGATCAGTCGCTGATGACATAGCGTTGAGCCAGGGTTTCAGCAAGTCTGCTGGTGTGCGCGACCACTTCTTTCTCGGTCACCGCAAGCAAACCGGAGTGCCAGGCGGTGATGACTTCGACGAATCCCCCGACAGCGATCAGGGTGTCCATGCGAAGGGCTATCTCGTCGGCATCTTGTCGGAGGTGTGGCCGGCTTGCCTCAACGACCAACTGCGTTGCTTCCTGTAGCGCCACGGCGCGGCGGTCTTGTAGCGGTGAGCTACCGACATGCTGAGCGAGGAGGATGCGTGCCCGGCCGGGATCGCGTGCGATCCGGTCGACCACGATGGTGATCGCCGCGGTGATGGTTTCGATCGGCGGCCGATTCGCACGCTCGTTGAAGAGCGCGGCGACCTCGCCGAGCATGTCATTGCGGACGCCATCCCACGCAGCAACGAGCAGCTCATCGCGCGTCTTGAAGCCCTCGTAGAAGTATCGATCGTTCAGCCCTGTGCGGGCGCATACGCCGCGCATAGTGACCGCGGCCCAACCGCTCTCACTCCAAATCTCGGTTGCGGCCTCGATCAATTGCTGCCGTCGCTCGGCACGACGCTCGGCCCCGGTCCGACCACCCCAGCGCTTGTTTCTCGACCGCACCTCTCCATCTTGACAAGGTGCTCGTTCCACCACCAAACTGGTGGCATGCGACACCAATGGTGGCTGGTGCCCCCAGATGAGAGTTTCCCCACAGCAGACGTCCATGTCGCGACCCGAAAGGCAGACGGATGAGATTGCTGCCCTTCGGCGGCGCACCAGGCAGAACGCACCGCGCCGATGCAGTCGTCACGGGCGCAGGAAGCGGTATCGGCCGCGCATTCGCCGTGGAGCTTGCGCGCCGAGGTGGACGCGTGGTGTGCGCCGACAAAGATCCCGTCACTGCAAAAGAGTCGGCAGAGTTGGTGAGGCAGGCTGGCGGCGAGGGCTTCGACATCGCATGCGATGTCACCGATCTTGAGCAGGTCCGCAACCTCGCTGATGTGAGCGAAGACTGGTTCGAGAAGGCTGCGAGCCTCGTCATCAACAACGCCGGAATCGGTGCGGGCGGCAACCGCATCGGCGCGACGTCGATCGAGGACTGGAACGCGGCGATTTCTGTCAACCTCTGGGGCGTTATCTACGGCTGCGAGACTTTTGTGCCTCGGCTCCGCAGCAATGGGCATGGCGGAGTCATCAATGTGGCGTCGGCAGCGAGCTTTGGCTCGGCCCCTCGGATGGCGGCTTACAACGTGAGCAAGGCCGGGGTGCTCGCTCTGTCGGAGACATTGGCGGCCGAACTGAGCGGTACTGACATCAACGTCACAGTGCTTTGCCCCACCTTCGTGAAGACGAACATCGTCAACAATCCTCAAATCGACGAGGCGGCTGCAAGACTCGCGGCCAACCTGATGAAATGGACCGGCATTTCGCCACAGCACGTTGCTCGAACGACGTTGAACGCGCACGATCGCGGACAAATTTATGTAGTACCCCAACTCGATGCCAAAGTCTTGTGGCAACTCAAGAGAGCCCTACCCGGCCCCTTTACTCGCACGCTGGGCCTCGTGGAGCGCATGGCCTCATGGAACGATTCAGCCGAGTAGAGGAGCAGGGAAAATGGCTTTCGCATACAGTGACATGCTCGAGACAATCAAAAACAAGCAATGGGCTCTTGCCGATATCGATTGGAACGCCCCTGGCGCGGAACTGATCACCGATGAACAGCGTCCCAAACTCAAGCAATTCATGTCCGACGTGGTGTGGATTGAGCATGTTGGAGCACGTGCCTTCGCCGCGATGGCTCCAAAGGCGCCATTCGAAGCGCTCGGAGACATTTACCGTTACTTTCACGCCGAGGAGCAGCGTCACGCCAATGCCGAACTTGCCTTGATGCGTCGCTGGGGCATGCTCGAGGAAGGCGAGAAACCGGTCCCGAACAAGAATATTCGGCTGGTCATCGAATGGCTGGACCGTTATGCGGAAGCCCTGCCCCTGACCGTCATCGGGGCCGCGATTCCGGCACTGGAGACTGCGCTCGATGGAGCGCTGCTGAAGTTTCTCCTCGATGAGGTTGACGACCCTGTGTGCGGGGAGGTGTTCAACAAGGTCAACAGCGACGAATCAAGGCATCTCGCGGTTGGCTTCCAGGTCTTGAATGACCTGGGCGCCAGCCCGATGCGAATCCACGCCATTCAAACTGCGGGTGCTCTTGTCGACCCGCGAATTCTCACCGGCGCTTTGCTGTATATCCCGCTCCTGACGCGCATGTTGATGAATCTCAACGCTATGGGTCTGTCCGAGGAGAAGTTATACAACGCAGTGACGCGGTATGCCAATGTCGGCGATCGCAGTGAGCATACGCGGAGGGTGCCCGGCTATCACATCTTGAAGGCGCACATGTCGTCGTCCATCAAGCGGTCCCAGCCTCTGCACTTCGTGTCTCAGCGCCTTGGCAATGCGATCGATGTTTTCCCTGTTCAGATTTTCGGTCGGCCGCCATCCTGGACGGACGAACTGACCTACGAACCGGTTGCCAAATGACAGGCACCACGACGACGTTGATCGTCGGCGCCGGGTTCGCAGGTATCGGTGCGGCGATCAGACTGCTTCAAGAGGGCACGGATGACTTGGTCATCCTGGAACGGTCAGATCGCGTCGGAGGCACCTGGCGAGACAATACTTATCCCGGTGCGGCCTGCGATATTCCCTCGCTTCTCTACTCCTACTCGTTCGAGCCGAATCCGGGCTGGACTCGTACCTACTCGGGGAGCGCTGAGATCCTCGAATATATCGACGATATGGTCGCCAAGTACGATCTTGCCCGGTTCATCCAGTTTGATACCGACGTGACTGCCTTGGAATTCGATGAGAGTGCCGGCATCTGGATGGCCGACACGGCAGATGGAAAGCGGTATCACACCCGGTCAGTTGTGATGGCCAGTGGACCACTTGCCAACGCCAGCTTTCCCGATATTCGGGGTATTGACTCGTACGGTGGAAAAAAGATCCACAGCGCTCGATGGGACCATGGCTACGATCTCGGCGGTAAGAGGGTTGCAGTCATCGGGACAGGCGCGAGCGCGGTTCAGATCATTCCCGAGCTCGTAAAGTCGGCTGCCTCGGTCAAAGTCTTCCAGAGAACGCCCGGCTGGGTGTTGCCCAGGGTGAACTTCAGGCATCCGGCCTGGGCGCGTTCGACCTTCACACACCTGCCGGTGAGCGAACAAGCGCTCCGCGACGCGTGGTTTTGGGCCCACGAAGTGATGGCAGTGGGTATGGTCTGGAACACCGCCGCGACGTCCGCGATACAGCTGGCGGCCAAGGCTCATCTCCGTCGGCAGGTGAAAGACTCCTGGTTGAGACGTCAGTTGACGCCCCATTTCAGGCCTGGATGCAAGCGCATGCTCATGACCAGTGATTATTACCCTGCGCTACAGGCGGATAACTGCAAGCTGATCAGCTGGCCGATCGCCACATTGTCACCCAACGGTGTTCGGACCGCCGACGGTGTCGAGCACGAAGTGGACTGTATCGTATTTGCCACTGGCTTCGATGTGGCCAAACGTGGCACCCCGTTCCCGATTAGCGGCCTCGGCGGTCGGAAGCTCGGCGATGAATGGTCTCAGGGGACATTTGCCTTCAAGAGCGTGAGCGTGGCCGGGTATCCGAACTTATTCTTCACTTTCGGACCGAATTCGGGGCCAGGCCACAACTCGGCGCTCGTATATATGGAGGCTGCAATTGACTATATAGTCAAGGCGATCAAGCTCCTTCAGCAAAATGACATCGGCACTTTGGATGTGAGGGAGGATCGTCAGGACCGCTATCACTCCGAAATTCAGCGCCGCCTTCGACGAACGACTTGGAATTCGGGGTGCAGCAGTTGGTATTTGACCGAGGACGGCTACAACGGCACGATGTACCCAGGTTTCGCGACCCAGTTTATGAGAGAACTATCCCGCTTGGATCCTCATGATTACGTGATAACCCGGCGCGACGATACACACGTCGAGCTGACGCAATCACTCTGAATACAAGTTTGCAAGGCTGACCGTCAGAACGGTGAAATACAGGAATGGATCGCAAGTCCGACCGTAATTACGAGATAATTATCATAGGAGCTGGATTTTCCGGCATCGGGTCTGGCATTAGCTTGATGAAGGCGGGATTTACCGACTTCTTGATGGTTGATGACGCCGATGGCGTAGGTGGTACGTGGCACTGGAACACCTACCCGGGTATCGCTGTCGATATACCGTCGTTCAGTTATCAATTCTCATACGAAATGCGGCCCTCTTGGTCGCGCACGTACGCCCACGGCAATGAGCTCAAAGCCTATGCCGAGCGATGTGTTGAAAAGTATCGGCTCTGGGACCATATTCGTTTCAACACAACCATTACCGAGGCTTGTTTCGACGAGAACGCAACACGGTGGCATTTGACCAGTGCCAATGGTGAGGAGTTCACGGCACGCTTCGTGATAAATTGCTCCGGCGTTCTCAGTCGGCCAAAGTGGCCTGAAATCAAGGGGGTGCGAGATTTCGCCGGCGTTACGCTCCACACGGCTAGATGGGACAATGCCAAAGATCTCAGCGGGAAGAGGGTTGCAGTAATCGGTACCGGTGCATCGGCGGTGCAACTGATACCCGAAGTCGCAAAGAAAGCAGAGAGTCTGACGGTATTTCAGCGAACTCCAATTTATTGTCTGCCGAAGCCAGACTTCCCCATACCGACGTGGGGTGGAAGGCTTCTACATTTCCTGCCGGGGGCACAATTGGCGACCCGGACCGCCAGCCAGGCGTTCGTGGAAATCACTTTCCCAATCGCCGCTCACTTTCATACGGTGATACCGTTCGCCGATGTCATGGAGAGCGCCGCAAAGCGGTACATGCGGCGTGAGGTCCATGACCCGACGACGAGAGAACAACTCATTCCGCGCTACTCGTTGGGCTGTAAACGACCCAGCTTCCACAATTCCTATCTCGCAACCTACAACCGGTCCAACGTTTCGCTCGAGACGAGCGGCATAACCCATATCGACCATGCATCCGTCCATACTCGAGACGGCAAAGCTCATCCCATTGACGTCTTGATCCTGGCCACCGGCTTCAAAGTGATGGAGTCGGGCAACATGCCTACTTACGTATTGAAGGGACGCGGCGGGCTGGAGCAGGCTACATGGTGGGGCGAGCATCGACTGCAGGCCTTCGAAGGGGTGAGCGTCCCGGGATTTCCGAATCATTTCAACATCTTCGGCCCGTACGGCTACAACGGTTCCTCGTACTTCACGCTCATCGAGGCGCAGAGTCGGCACATCGTCCGGTGTCTTCGTCGCGCGCGGGCGCTGGGTGCTAACTGGGTGGAGGTCAAGAAGGAGGCGAACGACCGTTATTTCGCCGAAGTGCTAAGGCGGCGTCACAGACAGGTTTTCTGGCAGCCGAGCTGTTCCAGTGCCAACAGCTACTACTTCGACAGGCACGGTGACGTTCCACTCCGTCCATCAACGACTCTGGAGACCTATTGGCGGAGCCGCACCTTTCGCCTCTCGGACTACCGATTCGAGAATCGGCCCGAAGAGGTGTGTCCCCGGTGACCAGAATGGATGCCCCTGACTGGCAGCCCAGTCTTGCCAGTCATCTCGTCGCGATGTCCTCGCGAACCACGCTGCGGCCACTGGCGCAGCTGATGCCATCAAACGCCTACGGACTTGCGGTGATGGATCGCGTGCTTCGAACAGCGCTCGTAGCCTCACGGCCTCGGCGCGGCGTCACAGTGCGCAAGGTTGACACTGTATTCGCCGGAGGCCCGGTTCGTGGGGACTGGATCACCACGCCTGCCATTAATCCGCATGCCAACCCTTTGCTGTACATCCACGGCGGCGCCTATTCTATGTGCTCGCCGGAGACGCACCGCGGTCTTCTTGGTGAACTCGCCTCGGCGAGCGGGCGCCCCATCTTCGCAGTGAAGTATCGTCTTGCCCCGCGGTATCCCTATCCCGCAGCCGCGGACGATGCGCTGAATGCGTATCGCTGGCTTACCAGCGGAGGGTCCCCGGGTTCTTGTCAGCGCACCGTCGCGGTTGCCGGCGATTCAGCGGGCGGTCAGCTCACGATGGCCACGGCCTTGGGCGCTCGTGCAGTTGGATTGCCGCTCCCTGATGCGATGCTGCTGATGTCTCCCGTCCTGGATCTCAGGTGCGAACTTGCCAGAGCGCGTGAACTTCGCCGCCGGGATCCTTTTGCCTCCGCTCAATCAGCGGCGCGCGCTCTTGACCTCTACGTAGGTGGCGCAGATCGCGGAGATCCGCGCCTCAGCGTGCTTGACGCGGACCTCACCTCGATGCCGCCGATCCTCATTCAGGTGGGCGGGAGAGAAATGTTGATCGATGACTCGCGCCGTCTCGCCGAGCGACTTCAATCAGCTGGATCCCACGTCGACATCCAGGTATACCGGGGACAGATCCATGTATTCCAGGCTATGTTCCGGATTCTTCCCGAAGCCCGAGACGCGATTCATCGAGCGGGACGCTTCCTTGAAGCCTCGGAAGTCAGGTGAAAGTGTCCGAACAGGCAATGCTCCTACACCTACACCACCTCGACCGCCGCAGCGTGAAGTCAGTCGTCTCTGCCTCATGAGCAGCAACTTCGCGACGGCCTGTCGCGCGTACGATCCGTCGATCGTGATCATCGGGGCCGGCTTCGCCGGGGTTGCGATGGCCCACCGGCTGAAGAAGGACGGGTTCACGAACTTCACGATCCTGGAAAAGGCTGCAGACATCGGGGGTGTTTGGCGTGACAACACCTATCCGGGAGCGGCCTGCGACGTGCCGTCAGCGTTGTACTCACTCTCGTACAAGCCCAATCCTCGTTGGTCACGGCGATATGCCGAGCAGCCCGAGATACTCAAGTACCTCCAACAACTCGTGGAGAGTGGCGGACTGGCCGCGCATCTGCGTACCCAGACCGAAGTTGTCGCAATGACCTTCGATGACCAGCCAGGGCGTTGGACCCTGGTTACGAACTCGAACGAGACAATAACCTGCGATGTCGTCGTCTCGGCCGTGGGTCAGCTCTCCTTGCCCCACGTACCCGTTATTGCCGACGCAGACACCTTCCAGGGGCCGCGCTTTCATTCGGCGCGTTGGGACCGATCGGTTTCGCTTCGCGGCAAGCAAGTAGCCGTCATCGGCACAGGAGCTAGTGCCATCCAATTCGTGCCACACATCGCCCAGGAGGCGGAGCATGTCACGCTATATCAGCGCACGGCTCCGTGGATCTTGCCGAAGTGGGACAGCAGGTATGGAGTCCTTCACGACAGGGTGAGCGAGTTATTGCCGATGGCGCTGCGCCTCGAGCGTTTCGCGGTATGGCTAATTTTCGAGTTGCTCGCTGTGACGCTAGTCGACGCGAAGCCCCTCTCACGCGTCCTCGGTGCGATCGCGCGCCGCCACCTACATCGGCAGGTTGCTAGCCCATCTTTGCGCGAGCAATTGATGCCTTCGGACGCGCCAGGGTGCAAGCGAGTGCTGTTCTCGAATGATTACTATCCAGCAATCGCGAGTGATCGCGTGTCGTTGGTGCCGAAGGCTATCGCAGAGCTCTGCGACAACGGTGTCAAGACCGTGGATGGAAAGTTTCGTCCTGCAGATGTCGTGATCTACGGAACCGGGTTTCGCGCCACCGATTTTCTCGCCCCGATGTCCGTGCGCGGCTCTCGCGGAGTCTCCTTGGCCGAGGGTTGGAAGACCCAGGCGTACGCATATCTGGGCATCACTGTCCCCATGTTCCCGAACCTGTTCCTGCTTTATGGTCCCAACACGAATGTGGGCTCGGGGTCGATCCTCTACATGATCGAGTCACAAGTCCGTCACATCGCAACGCTCATCAAAGCCGTGGCTGCTCATCCGGGTCATGCGATCGATGTCAGGGCGGAGAGCGCGCAACGCTACAACACGCGCTTGAGAAGGCGACTACGGAGGTCGGTGTGGGCGCTGTGTGCGAGCTGGTATCGAACCTCGAGCGGGGAAATCCCGACGAACTGGCCGGGGCCTACCTTGGTTTATCGACTCCTTACCCGGAAGCCGCACAGCGGCGATTACGTCTTGAGAAACGTCGGGCGTCTAAAGGTCGGAGACCCTGCAGAACCGAGCCTGGCCGACTAAGGGCACGAGACGCGCACTTAACCGCTAGGCCAATAATGTCTAGATATTGACATCAATGGCATCTTTGTAAAGACTGGTGGACGCCGTCAAAGCGGCCCAGCGTCCAGGAGGAACCATGACGAATCACCTTCTCGCACCTGCGCACCACGTGAAGGAGCGGTTGTCCTCTGTGATCATGGTCCCCGCGCCTCACGCCGTCGACGACAGATGGCGTCGATGGAGCCGGGACTGGCCGGTTCGTGAACTGGCACCGGCACCCGCGGGCAGTGGATTGAAAGCCGTCCGGGGGGATGCCGGACTGCCCTTCGTAGGTCACACGCTCGACTACATCCGATTCGGCTCGGATTTCAGTCGAGAGCGCTACGACCGTCTGGGTTCGGTGTCGTGGATGGGCGCGTTCGGCACCAAGATGGTGGTCATCGCCGGCCCTGACGCCACTCGAGAGGCGTTCACGAGCGAAGCGAAGGCATTCTCTCAGGATGGCTGGTCCTTCCTGATCGACGCCTTCTTCCATCGCGGTTTGATGCTCATGAGCTTCGACGAGCACTTGATGCACCGGCGCATCATGCAGGAGGCGTTTACGCGTCCGCGCCTGACCGGATACGTCGAACAGGTAACGCCATGCGTTCGCTCGGCAGTGCCTGCGTGGCCGGTGGGCCCGTCGGTTCGAATCTACCCACTGTTGAAGGAACTCACCCTCGACATCGCTACCGACGTCTTCATGGGCGGCCGCGGCAAGGACGAGAGCGATGCTGTCAACAAGGCGTTCGTCGCTACGGTCCGGGCGGCGAGTTCCCTTGTGCGTGCTCCGCTTCCGGGAACCAGATTCCGCGCTGGTGTGCAAGGGCGGCGCGTTTTGGAGGACTACTTCTTCCGGCATCTGCCGGCCGCGCGAGCCGGTGAAACGGAGGATCTGTTCGCTGCTCTCTGTCAAGCCACGACCGAAGACGGGGAGCGGTTTTCCGACGAGGATGTGGTGAATCACATGATCTTCTTGATGATGGCGGCCCACGACACCTCGACGATCACCACCACAGCGGTCACCTATTTCCTTGCCAAGTATCCGCAGTGGCAGGAGGCTGCGGCTGCGGAAGCCGCGGCCATCGGTGACGGGTTGCCGGACATCGAGGCCCTGGAGAAGATGACGGTCATCGACCTCGTGATCAAGGAAGCGCTCAGACTGCTTGCACCTGTTCCGCTGGTGATGCGCAAGACGGTTCGAGATGTCGCCATCGATGGATATCACATCCCCTCGAACACGTTATGCGCTATAACGCCTGCCGTAAATCACTTCGATCGAACGATCTGGAGTGATCCGGGGCGGTTCGATCCCTCACGTTTCGACGAGCCTCGGCGCGAAGACCAACACCACCGATTCGCCTGGGTTCCGTTCGGAGGTGGAGCGCACAAGTGCATCGGCATGCAATTCGGGACGCTCGAGGTCAAAGCAATCCTGCACAGGATGCTGCGTTCGCTCACCTGGACGGTGCCGGAGAACTATCACGTCCGATGGGACAACACCTCCCTGCCCATTCCGGTGGACGGACTTCCGTTGCAGTTGAAGCGCCGATGACCGTCGACCACAGGCCCTACCTCGAACCCACGGAGTTTCTTGACTGGCAACAAGATTCGGTACGTGACTTCGTGTCATCGACGATCCGTGATGCCTGCGGCGACACCGAGAAGGCCATCGCCATCTTCACCGCGGTCCGTGACTCCATTTGGTACGACCCCTACACGGTGACCGACAACCCGCACGCGTATCGCGCCAGCACCGTCGCGACCGCAGAACGGGCCTACTGCGTCCCGAAGGCCGTGCTCTTGACTGCAGCGTGCCGAGCGGCGGGAATCCCGGCGCGGCTGGGGTTCGCCGACGTCCGAAACCACCTCCAGACCAAGGCATTGCGCGAGCGGATGGGTGGTAGCGACGTTTTCGTCTACCACGGCTACAGTCTCATGTTCCTCAACGGTGCGTGGGTAAAGGCCACCCCGGCGTTCAATCGCGAGCTGTGCGCACGCTTCGGTGTCTCGCCGATCGAGTTCGACGGCCGTAGCGACGCGCTACTCCATGGTTTCACCGCTGACGGCACCCAGCACATGGAGTATCTGCGCGACCGGGGAGCCTACGACGATCTACCCCTAGCAGACATCCTGCAAGCACTGAGAACGCATTACGGCACATTCATCGATCAGCCGAACAGCCGTCCCGACCTCTTCGCCTGAAAGGGCACTACACGATGCAAAGCACAATGCAAAATGTTCCGCTCACGGTGTCGGCGATCGTCCAGCATGCGGCAGCCATACACGGTGACAGCGAGGTCGTCACTCCGACCGGAAATGGATATCGGAGAACGCCTTACCGCATTGTGCTGGCGCGAGTGGCTCGCCTTGCCAATGCGCTGCGCAGTCTTGGCGTCACGGCAGACCAACGCGTGGCCACCTTCCAGTGGAGCAACCAGGAACATCTGGAGGCCTACTGTGCGATTCCCTCCATGGGCGCGGTCCTGCACACGCTCAACATTCGTTTGGCCCCAGAGCAACTGGCGTACATCGCCAACCACGCGAGCGATCAGATCGTCCTAGTCGACGCTTCGGTTGCCCCGTTGTTGGCGCGCGCGCTCCCAGCGATGGCGTCGGTGCACACCGTCATCGTCACCGGAGAGGGCGACCTTGCCCCGCTACAGGGATGCGGGAAGACCGTTCTGCGTTACGAGGAAGTGCTTGCCGGCCAAGAAGAATCATTCGACTGGCCTGAGCTCGACGAGCTGTCCGCCGCGGCCATGTGTTATACGAGCGGTACCACCGGAGATCCCAAAGGCGTCGTCTACAGCCACCGTTCGACGTACCTTCACTCCCTGACCGCCTGCACAGCTAACGCTTTGTCAGTCAGCGAGGCCGACCGTCTGCTGGCCATCGTCCCAATGTTTCACGCCAATGCGTGGGGGCTTATTTACGCAGCGTTGATGTCCGGTGCGGATCTGGTACTGCCTGACCGGTATCTCCAAGCCGAACCGTTGGTGTCGATCATCGAAGACACCAGACCGACCTTGGCCGGTGCAGTGCCGACGATCTGGAACGATGTCGACCGATATCTGGATTCGCACCCTGAGCGGGACATTTCTTCGTTACGGCTGGTCGCGTGCGGGGGGTCTGCTGTTCCGCTTTCGTTGATGCGGGCATTCGAAGAGAAGTACGACGTGCCCATTGTGCAGGCCTGGGGTATGACCGAAACCTCTCCGTTGGCGACCGTTGCACGTCCGCCTCACAGAGCCGACGCGACGCGGCGCTGGGAGCTGCGCGCATCCCAGGGCCGGCCGATCTGCGGTGTCGAAATCCGGTTGCGGGACGACGACGGGAAAGACGTGCCGTGGGACGGGCAATCAGTTGGGGAGATCCAGGCGCGCGGTCCCTGGATCACCGGGTCCTATTTCGGAGACAACGATACGGAGAAGTTCGACGAAGGATGGCTGCGTACCGGTGATGTGGGCAAGATCGAGGCCGAGGGCTATCTGACACTGACCGACCGCTCGAAAGACGTCATCAAGTCAGGTGGCGAATGGATCTCCTCGGTGGAGCTGGAAAACACGCTGATCGGCCACCCTGCCGTGTACGAAGCGGCGGTAGTCGGCGTCGCGGACGATAAATGGCAGGAAAGGCCGTTGGCGCTTGTCGTCGTCCACCCCGGAACCGATGTTGACATTGACCAACTCCGATCGTTCCTTGCGGACAAAGTCGCCAAATGGTGGATTCCCGAGCGATGGAGCTTCGTGTCCGATATTCCGAGAACGAGCGTCGGAAAGTACGACAAAAAGGCCATCCGTGCGCGCCACTCTGCCGGCGAATACCTCATCGAAATCGAAACGTCATAACGTCAAATCCCTGAAATTCCAACTGTCGGAAGGTAATCATGTCCTCACCAATCTCTCCCTGGATGAATGCCGAATTACTCGAGCTTCGTGACCTCGCTGCGAAGTTCTTCTCGGCCGAATTGGCGCCGCATGCGAACCGCTTTGCAGACCAGCACCACGTCGACCGAGAACTGTGGAACCGAGCAGGCGAGCTGGGCCTGCTCTGCATGTCTATACCTGAGGAATACGGCGGAGGCGGTGGCACTTTCGCGCACGAAGCGGTCGTGCTTGAAGAGCAGGCCCGCATAGGTGACAGCTCATGGGGCGCGGGACTGCACAGCGGAATCGTCGCCCACTACATCCTGCAGTACGCGACTGAAGAGCTGCGCGCGCAGTGGCTTCCCAAGATGGCGTCCGGTGAAATGATCGGGGCGATCGCCATGACAGAACCGGGGACCGGGTCCGATCTGCAGAGCGTCAAGACAAAAGCCCTCCTGGACGGTGACGAGTACGTGATCACCGGCTCCAAGACTTTCATCACCAACGGCCAACAGGCCGACCTCATCATCGTTGTTGCCAAGACAGATCCGAGCCAGGGCGCTGCGGGCATCTCTTTGATCGTTGTCGAGGCTGACCGGGCGGGATTCCGGCGCGGCAAGGTTCTCGACAAAATCGGCCAGCGCGGCCAGGACACCTCCGAGTTGTTCTTCGATGAAGTGAGAGTTCCGCGCTCGCATCTACTGGGCCAGTCTGAGGGACAGGGCTTCATTCAGCTGATGACGCAGCTGCCACAAGAGCGACTCATCGTCGCGGTGGGGGCTGTCGCAGCGATGGAACTTGCCCTGGAGCAGACGCTCAAGTACACCCGTGAGCGGGAGGCGTTCGGTCGGCCTGTCTTTGGCTTTCAGAACACTAAGTTCACGCTGGCTGAAGCCGCGACAGAAACGCGCATCGCACGAGTGTTCCTCGACTACTGCATCGACCTGCACCTTGCGGGTCAACTCGACGTGCAGACCGTCGCCATGGCGAAGTGGTGGACCACTGAGCGAGCGATGAAGGTACTCGATGACTGTATGCAGCTTCACGGCGGATATGGCTACATGACCGAGTACCCCATCTCGAGGTTGTGGGTGGATCAGCGCGTGCAAAAAATCTATGCCGGCACGAACGAGGTGATGAAGGAAATCATCTCGCGTTCCCTATGACTCAGAGGAGTTGCCGCCCGCACGTTAGTCATCTAGAGGAGGAGGACTGATGGCATCGATGGTGGTGCCGTATCGCCACGACATGGGCGGCCACTGCGGATCGGGGGCTCTTCGGGATTTGACCGAATGGGCCGGGATCCGTTGGGGTGATGACACCCCGGACGAAGGCATCGTGTTTGCTCTCGGCGGGGCCCTCGACTTCTCGTATGTTCGCTCGGCCCACCTACGTCCACCGATCTACCTCGTTGGACGCAGCGCGGACCTCGAAGACGAATACTTGACCCGGTTGGGCGCGCGCTTCGAGTGTCGTTCGACAGACGACCCCGATCTCGGGTGGAAATGGGTGACCGAACAGATCGATGCCGGTACGCCGGTCATGGTGTGGACTGACATCGCCGAATTGCCCTATCTGAGAACGCGTCTGAGTATGAGCCGGCACGATGTCGTGATCGTAGGGTACGACGACGACGAGGAACTCGCCTTCGTGGTCGATAACGATCGCGATACACCTCAAGCCGTGCCTTACGAGAATCTACGGAAGGCGCGGGCATCGACGGGATTTCCCGTCCCCACGCGGCACACCACCTACGTAGTCGAGTGGCCCGGCGCGGCACCAGATCTCGGCAATGCTGCCCGGTCGGCCTTCCGTAGGTCCGCGGACGCGATGCAGGGTTCGTGTGTGAGCGCGCCGATCACCGAGGACTCCGATTGTGAAATTCAGGTGCGTGGGCTACCAGGGGTATCGACTTTTGTGGAGGATCTCAAGCGGTGGCCGAAGATCTTTGACGACGACACCCTCGACGGAGCCTTGTTTGCGCTGAGCGCCTTCATCGAAAAAGCCGGAACCGGAGGCGGTCTGTTCCGAGATCTGCAAGCACGTGGATGTCGGCGCGTCGCTGAAGAGTTGAGTTTCGAACCTGCGTTTAAAGCAGCGGAGGCTGCAAAGACCGCATCTGAGTTGTGGACCGCGGTTGCGCACGCCGCTTATGACCGCGGTGCAGATCCGCACCGAAGAGCGAGCGGCGCCGCGTCCGTGGCTGCGCAATTGCCGACAGCCGAACGTCGACTCGCGGAGGCGCTGAGGGAGGCAGGAGATCTACTCCTATGAGTTCTGATTGCTTCGGAGCAAGCCGAACTGGTTGCGACCCAGCAGATTTATTTGAGCGCTTTGAATTGTGTCATAAGAAGGGAGAATCACGATGGCTGTCTTCGCTGATGCGGAAGAGGTTTACCGCTACCTCGCCGGCATCTTTCGACGAGGTTTGGAGAACGAAGACCTTGCGAACAGACTTGCCGGGTCCGGGGTGGTGTTACGGATCCACTACACCGATCCGGATGCGGTACTAACCGTGGATATGCCGGAGAAGGTCGTAGAGACCGGCGCGGACAGTGGCGTTACACCGAATGTCGAATTGTTCATGTCCGCGGATACCGGCAACAGGTTCTGGTTGGGGAAGGTGAACTTGACCATGGCGATGGCGAAAGGAACTGTACGAGCGAAAGGTCCTGTCACCAAACTGATCAAGCTCATACCGCAGGCAAAGAACCTCTTTCCGGAATACCGGGCAATCCTTGAGGCCGACAAGCGTCACGACCTGCTCAATGTGTGATGTCGGTGCGGTACCGCGCCCGGGCACGGGTGAGCGGCGCGGGCCTCTGGGCGATGTGCCCGGAGATCATCCAGGACAGTTCGCGCGACCACCGTGCGCGGTCGGGATAACTACTCGAGAAGCGTAATTCGATAGAAGGGACTTCAACATGAAGACACGTGCGGCTGTTTTGTGGGGCTTGGAGCAGAAGTGGGAGGTCGAAGAAGTCGATTTGGATCCGCCAGGTCCCGGGGAGGTCCTCGTGCGGCTGGCGGCCACCGGCTTGTGCCATTCCGACGAACATCTGGTGACCGGCGACCTCCCGATCCCATTGCCGGTAGTGGGGGGTCATGAGGGTGCTGGCACAGTCGTGGAGTGCGGCGAAGGGGTTGAGGAACTGTCCGAAGGTGATTCTGTCATCTTGACCTTCCTTCCCTCGTGTGGGCGCTGCTCGTACTGCGCGCGCGGCATGGGCAATCTCTGTGAGTTGGGAGCGGCGCTCATGATGGGACCGCAGATCGACGGCACCTATCGCTTTCACGCACGAGGCGAGGACGTCGGGCAGATGTGTTTGCTCGGGACGTTTTCCGAGTACACAGTGGTGCCGCAGGCGTCCGTGGTCAAGATTGACGGCGGAATCCCCCTGGATCGGGCAGCCTTGATCGGTTGCGGCGTCACGACCGGTTACGGATCTGCGGTGCGGACTGGGGAGGTGCGCGCCGGGGACACCGTCGTGGTAGTGGGAGCGGGCGGAATCGGAATGAATGCGATTCAGGGCGCGCGAATCGCGGGAGCGCTGGCGATTGTGGCGGTCGATCCGGTGAAGTTCAAGCGAGAGCAAGCGAGCGGGTTCGGTGCGACGCACACCGCGGCCTCGATGGATGAAGCTTGGTCGCTGGTCAGCGATATGACGCTGGGCAAGCTGGCTGATGTCTGCATCCTCACCACCGATGTGGCTGAGGCCTCCTACACCGCGGAAGCGCTGGCCTTGGTCGGAAAGCGCGGGCGCGTCGTGGTCACGGCCATCGGGCACCCCGACGACTCATCGATCTCAGGATCACTGCTTGAAATGACGCTTTACGAGAAGCAGATTCGTGGCGCTTTGTATGGCTCATCCAATGCGCCGCACGATATTCCGCGACTGGTCGAGCTGTACTCCGCTGGGTTGTTGAAGCTCGATGAATTGGTCACCCGCGAATACTCCCTCGACCAAATCAATGAGGGCTACGAGGATATGCGTTCAGGAAAAAACATCCGAGGGCTGGTCCGGTTCTGAAGAGCATCATGCCCACTGCTGGTCTTCATGTCCTTGCGTCGCTGCAGATCATGCGGCCGGGCCGCTTGGGTGGTTGGCGTCGCGTCCTTCTTTCCCGTCGTGAGGACGGCAAGCATCAGACACCTCATAGATCATTTATCAAATTCTCTGGAGGCTGAGATGACGGACGCTGGCACGACCACGGCAAGCGGGGATGGGGCTGCTCGTTTCGCTATCGCCCCGGAGGTGTGGACCACGCCGGAGCGACGAGCGCTGAGCCAAATGGCGCGGTCTTTCGTGGAACGTGAAATCGCGCCGAAGCTAGCGGAATGGGAGCACGTGGGTGAGATTCCGCGCGACCTGCATCTCAATGCTGCCGAGGTGGGGCTTCTCGGAATCGGGTTCCCGGAAGAAGTCGGCGGCAGCGGCGGCAATGCGATTGACTCTGCACTGGTCACTGAGGCCATCCTGGCCGCAGGCGGGTCCACTGGCGTCTGCGCCGCCTTGTTCACCCATGGCATTGCCCTTCCCCACATTGCCGCCAATGGCTCCGACGCCCTGATTGAACGATATGTCCGTCCGACGCTCGCAGGAAAGATGATCGGCTCGCTGGGCGTTACCGAGCCTGGGGCAGGTTCAGATGTCGCGAATTTGCGCACACGCGCAGTGCGCGACGGCGACACCTACGTGGTCAACGGAGCAAAGACGTTCATCACCAGCGGAGTTCGGGCGGACTTCGTTACTACGGCGGTACGCACCGGCGGACCGGGTTACGGTGGAGTTTCATTGCTCGTGATCGACAAGAATTCGCCTGGATTCGAAGTGTCCCGCCGGTTGGACAAGATGGGATGGCGATGTAGCGACACCGCCGAGTTGTCTTTCGTCGACGTTCGCGTACCGGCTGAGAACCTGGTGGGGGCAGCAAACAGCGGGTTTTTGCAGATCATGCAGCAATTTCAGGCTGAACGGCTCGGCATCGCCGTCCAGGCGTACGCGACGGCGGGTCGGGCTCTCGATCTCGCCAAGAGTTGGGCGCGGGAGCGTGAAACGTTCGGTAGACCCTTGACGGGGCGCCAGGTCATTCGCCATAAGCTCGCGGAGATGGCTCGACAGGTCGACGTGGCGTGCACCTATACCCGTGCGGTCATGCAGAGGTGGCTAGCGGGGGAGGATGTCGTTGCCGAGGTGTCGATGGCCAAGAACACCGCTGTGTATGCGTGCGACTACGTGGTCAATGAGGCGGTTCAGATCTTTGGTGGGATGGGCTACATGCGTGAGTCTGAGATCGAGAGACACTACCGAGACTGCCGGATTCTCGGAATAGGCGGCGGCACCAACGAAATCATGAATGAGATCATTGCCAAACGTATCGGACTCTAGTTCTTGATACCAGTAAAGAAAGTTCTCACATCGCAGGTCAACGACGGTCAGGCGGCTGTTGGTCCAGCCTGCCGCTCGCGGCGTCTCGATGCGGCGAGGAGCGAGGGCAGCTGCGCTTCGTCGTGATGCCAGAGCTGTGGTGGCCTGCGACTTAGTTCCGGCGCCGGTCGTGGGTGCATGTGTGCGTGGCGGCGGACGGAGGGCGAAGCGCAGGGAGCGGCGCGGACGGGAGCGCCAGCGTACGGGAGCAGAGCGAGCGTAGCGAAGCCTGCAGGTAGCCGCCGTTCCTCGCAGATCCTGGCCTCCAGGATCTACGTCATAAGCTGCGAGGGGGCTGCGTCATGGTGCTGTGGCTCGTAAGCTGGCGGCTGTGAGCGGGGTTCTGACGCAGCGTGCACGGCGCGAGACCGAGACGCGGCTGGCTGAGCAGCCGCGGCGGTTGGCGCATGTCCGGGGCGTCGCGGCGACTGCCGAGCGGTTGAGTCGGCGTTTCGATCCCCAGACAGCGGACTGTCTGGTCGCAGCGGCGTGGCTGCACGATATCGGTTACGCATCGTCGTTGCGCCGGACCGGGTTTCATCCGCTCGATGGAGCGGAGTACGTGCGAGCGGCCGGCTTCGGGGAGCTGGCCGCCTCCTTGGTGGCCTTTCATACCGGAGCGCACGCGGAGGCTGCCGAGCGGGGCTTGTCAGGCTTATCCGCGTTCAGTGATCCGCCCAGCGATTTCCTTGATGTGCTGACTTTTTGCGATCTGACGACCGGACCTGACGGGGCGCCGATATCACCGCGCGATCGGTTACGCGACGTGCTGTCGCGTTATGGATCCGAGGACCCGGTGCACCGGGCGGTCGACGCGGGCCGCGACGAATTGTTGGCGGCCGTCCGGCGAGTACGCGACTGGCTATAAACCCAGCCGGTTAGCCGAGGTAGGGGCCGTCGCGGTGTTGCAGGTAGTGCTCGATGCGCAGCCTCATCGACGGATGCATATCCAGGTTAGGGATCTCGTCGGGTGCAGTCCAGGCGATGTCCGTGCTTTCGTGGTCGATGGCAAGGGTGCCGCCGAGCACCGTGGTGGTGAACAGGAGCGAGAATTGCTGGCGGACTTCGCCATCGGTGAACGCGACCACGTGGCGGGGATTGGTGTAGACACCGACCAGACCCGTGACTTTGACGTCAAGCCCGGTTTCCTCTTTGACTTCCCGCACGGCGGTGTCGGCGATAGTTTCGCCGATGTCGTGGCCGCCGCCCGGTAGCGCCCACAGGGTGTTGTCGCGGCGTTTGATCAGCAGAATGCGACCGTGTTCGTCGGTGACGATGGCCGAGGCCGACGGAACGACACTGTTGGGCGCCGGGGCGTTGGGGTCGTTGTAGTAGTCGGTGCGCATCGGGGTCAGCCTTTCGAGGTCAGCGGTCTGGCATGGTCCCAGACCTGGGTGAAAGCGTCTTCAAGGGTGGCCCAGAGCCGTGGCTCGTGGTGACGTGACAGAACCAGCACAGGGTTGTTGCGCCCGGCTGAGCCGTAGATGTGGAAGTTGACGATCATGGCGTCATCGACCCGAAAGATCGACGTGTAGAGCGCGGTGTCGTGGGTGCGGATGTCCAGCCCCGGGGTGCCGGCGTGAGGGGCGAGCAGTTCCACGGACGTGCGGCAGCGGGCGATGACGGCCTCGCCGATCCCTTCCTCCTCGCCGCGCAGGATCGTGGTGGGGGTGTCGGGGTCCCCGACGAGAAACCGCACCGTCACACCGCGGGCGGCGGCGGCGAGCAGGGTGTCGAGGAATCCGTCGAGGGTGTCGAACAGGAACGTGGCCGCCAGGACGAGGATGTCGATGCCGGTGGTGGCGTCGGCGAAATGCTGCTGCCACATGGTGATGGGTAGCTGGGTGCGGCTGGCATACAGGGTCGCGGTGAACGGCCCACCCGCAGACGCTGTTGCCACTGCGCTCGCGGTGGAGGGTGGGTACTGGTTGGGCCACAGGTCATGCGGGGTGCAGTCGAGCACCTCGCTGGCTCTGTGGGCGTTGTGTTCGCGAATTCTGTAGTCGCTATCGGCCAGCCAGCGTCGCACCGACTTGATATCGACACCCACCGCGGTGGCGAACCGCTGCGAGGACAGACCTTTGGCGTGTAGCCGCTGCACGAGGCGATCGTTGGGAGTGATGGCGGCCTCGGTGCCGTCCTGCTCGTCCATCGTGCCAGCGCACATCTTCCCGTGTCGTCCGTATCCATCCCTCAGCGCGTGGTGTCTAGTTTGCCATGCGACTGCCGCCACCCGGCGGCGATAGTGCCGGTGTGATGTCCGTGGGTATGTCCGGGCCGTGTCCGAAATGCCCGTGGATGTGTCGGAAATGTCGGCATATGTCTCTCGCAACGTCCGTGATGTCCACGTGAACTGAGTCCAGCGCCGGACCGGCGTCAACAGCTCACGAAAGGACCAGTAGGACAATGCGTTTGAGAATCGATACGTCTGGGACTCGTTTTATCGTCACCCGCGCTCCTGAGCCACGGCTGAACTTCGAAACCGGCGCCCCGAAAGTCGACACCGCCACCGGGATGCCGATGTACGCCACCCAGGTCCTCGCGCTGGATGACTCCGGCGGCGAAGTGCTCATTGTCACTGTGGCAGGAGACCCCAAAGTGACAGTCACGCAGCCTGTTTCGGTAGTTGGTCTGGTGGCCATCCCGTGGGCCCAAGGTGATCGCAGCGGGGTGGCGTTCCGTGCTGATGCCCTCACCGCCGCCACCGCCAGTGGTGCTGCGCCGAGTGAGCAGACACGCCCGCAGAAGTAACAACCCCCAAGCGGGTGTGGGGTGCGGTGAGCAGATCATCGCACCCCGCCACCCCGACACCCCGGGCATTGCTGTTGACCACACGCTCACGGAGGGCATCTCTCATGACATCGAACAAGAAGAACACCACCAACAGTGGATCAGGCGATGACGACTGGTTCGGAGAACTGGTCATGTCGCTGTTCACCGCATCCGGGTATGTGCTGTGGTGGGCGGTGCTGTTCCCGGCGATCAGCGTGCCCATCATCGCCAGCCTCGTCCTTGCTATCAGCCACGGCCCACGCGTGGGCCTGATCTGCGCGATCGTGTGCAGTGCCGGGTATGCGGGCTGGGCCTGGCTCCAACCGGGGTCATTTCGCGCCTGGGTGACCGAACCGGTACGGCGGCGCTGGCTCACGTGGTCGCGCTACACCCGCACCTGGGAATCGACCTGCACCTTGCACGGCCTGACCGCCACCCTCGGCGGACGCACTCTCACTCCCACCCTGCGCACGGTGACGATCGGTAAAACCACCGATGTGCTCGTGGTGCGGATCGTCACCGGCCAGTCCGTGGCAGATTGGCATAAACAGTCCGACGCGCTGGCCGCCGCGTGGCGCGCCGGCCGCATCAGCATCACCGCCATCTCGCCCGGCGAACTGCGCATCACGTTAATGCGCGCAGACGTGCTGGCTGAACCGATCGCCCTGCCCATGCCAACCCCGGCCACCCCGGTCGATCTGGTGTCGGTGCGGGTCGGGATCACCGAAACGCGACATTGGTGGCAGGTGCCGCTGCTCGGTCACCACGTGCTGATCGCCGGGGCAACCGGCGCAGGCAAAGGCTCAGTGCTGTGGTCGTTGATCGCCGGCATTGCCCCCGCGGTGAAGACCGGGCTGGTCCGGTTGTGTGTCATCGACCCCAAAGGCGGCATGGAACTCGGTGCCGGAGCACCCCTGTTCACCGTGTTCACCCACGACGCCACCGACACCACCCTGGAGTTGCTACGCCAGCTCGTCACGGTGATGCACGCCCGGGCGAATCGTCTGCGCGGCCACACCCGCCTACACACCCCCACGACGTCGGAGCCGTTGTTCGTTGCGGTGATCGATGAGATCGCCGCACTGACCGCATACGTGACCGACCGCAAGGTCCGCACCGAAGTCGAACAACTCCTGGGCCTGCTGCTCTCCCAAGGCCGCGCAGTCGGCATCAGCGTGGTCGCCGCGGTCCAAGACCCGGCCAAAGACACCCTGCCGGTACGGCAGCTGTTCACGGTGCGGATCGGGTTGCGGCTGACCGAAGCCACCCAAACCACCATGGTCCTCGGCCAAGGGGCGCGCGATGCCGGGGCAGAATGCGACCGCATCCCCGACACCACCCCCGGGGTGGGCTACATGATGGTTGACGGCACCGCCCACGCCCAGCGGGTGCGGGCCTTTCACGTCACCGACCACGACATTACCGCCCTGGCCAGCCGGTTCCGCCGAACCGCGAGGCGACCGAACAAGCCCCACCAGCCACACAACACCGATACCGGCCACACCGCGAGTGAGGGCAGCGGTGAATAGCTCCACGACATCGGCGCAGCTTGTCCTACCGGGTGTTCCGGATACAGCTGACACCGCCCGGGTGGTCGAGCAGATGGTGCGGCGCGCCGCCTCGATGGGATACGAATCCTGGTGGCGACGAGCAGAATCCGTCGGATTCTGCGCCCACCCCATCCAGCTGATCGGTGCCGATGAGTACGGGCGTCAGCGGGTGGTATGGACGCGCTGCAACAACCGTCGCGCCCACATCTGCCCCTCCTGCTCGGATCTCTACGCCCGCGACACCTGGCAACTCGTGCACGCCGGTGCCGCTGGCGGTCACCACGGCATGCCCACCACGGTGGCCGATCATCCGCAAGTGTTTGTCACTCTCACCGCACCGAGCTTCGGGGCCGTCCACACCGCCACGAAGTCACGGGAGAAGGCAGCGCAGGTGTGCCGCGACCAGCACCGGGTCGGCGGCTACCGACGCTGCCCGCATGGAAAACAATTGTGGTGCAGCATGTCCCATGATCATGGCGACGAGCGGGTCGGCCAGCCGCTGTGTCCGGAGTGCTACGACTATGCCGGGCATGTGCTGTTCACGTGGCACCTGCCCGAACTGTGGCGACGCTTCACCATCACCCTGCGGCGCGCCCTACGCAAAAGCCTGAAAGCCGCCGGAGTTGACCCGGATACGGTGCGAGTGAGCTTCATCAAGATCGTCGAACTGCAAGCCCGCGCTATCCCACACATCCACGCACTGATCCGCCTGGATCCCCACGACGACCTTGACCGCCCCGGGTGGGAATCACCTATCGGTGCAGTCGAACTCGCTAAGGTCATCCAGTACGCCATCCGCACCGTCACACTCACCGTCAACGACCCGACAGCCGATGGCGGTGGGCAGACGATACGGTTCGGCACACAGATCGACACCCAACCGCTAACCGCATCGGTGGATCCGCCGCCAAATGAGCACAATTCAGGCTCAAGCCGGTCCATGTCTAGCCGGCTGGTGGCGCGCTATCTCGCCAAGTATGTCACCAAATCCTTGGCAGCCCTCGGAATCAGCGCACGCCGCCTATCTACGGAAGCCATACCCGACCTGGACGTGTCCGAGCATGTGCGGACCATCCTGACCACCATCAGCGATCTCGCGGACAAAGGACTGTCCGGCATCGGGCGGTGGTTGCACACCCTCGGATTCCGCGGCCACATCACCAGCAAATCCCGCCGTTATTCGACTACCATGACCGTGCTGCGCGAACAGCGCGCCATTTGGACGCGTCAGGAAAGCTCGAAAAGCACTGCATACCAATACGATCCCGACTGTGACTTCGCCGGTGGCGATGATCTGGTGGCGTGGGAGTTTGACCGTGCCGGCCCCGGCAGCCTCGGCGATCGCAGTCTCGTCTATTCCGCGGCCCTCCAACGTATTCACATCCGCCGCATCGGACTAGTGGAAGCCCGTCGCCACACACGCAGCCAGCATTGGGATCCACCAGGGGCAAGCGATGGCTGAACGATGCCCAACCCCACATGCTCGCTCCGAATGTGACGCTCGAATTAATGCACCGAGCATGTCAGAGGGAGGTGTTCAAATTGACCTGCCGAACCGGAATCGGCTTCCGCGCGAGGCCAACCGCGCGCTGGTAAACGTCATACTGGCTGTGCGGGACCGGACCCGCGGATCACGAAGGGAAGTGGCATGAGCCTCAGGTTCGCTTTCTATGGCCGAGTGAGTACCGAGGACGCTCAAGATCCCGAGGCGAGCCGCAGCTGGCAGAAACGTCGTGCCATCGATCTGATCACTCCGCATGGCGGAGTCCTCGCTGTCGACTACTTCGATATAGGTCAAAGCCGTTCGCTTCCCTGGAAACGCAGACCGGAGGCTTCACGTCTGCTTGCAGATGTCACTTCTCGTGACCGTGGCTTCGATGCCGTGGTGATCGGGGAACCTGCTCGCGCGTTCTACGGACCGCAATTTGCGCTCACTTTCCCGGTGCTCACGCACTACGGGGTTGGCCTATGGGTGCCTGAAGTCGGCGGAGCGGTTGATCCCGGATCCGAGGCACACGACCTCGTGATGACGCTCTTCGGCGGTATGAGCAAGGGAGAACGCGCACGAATCCAGATGCGCGTCCGTACCGCGATGTCGGCACTCGCGCAGGACACAACCAGATACCTCGGCGGTCGCCCACCGTACGGGTATCGACTCGTCGATGCCGGCCCGCATCCCAACCCTGCCAAGGCAAGTCTTGGGCAGCGGCTCCATCGTCTCGAACCCGACCCCGCGACATGTTCGGTCGTCGAGCGGATCTACCGCATGTACGCCGATGGTGCTGGCTTGCGCTTCATCGCACAGCAGCTCACCGACGATGGAGTGCCATCACCAAGCCAATATGACCCGGAGCGGAACCGGCACCGTGATCCGCGCGGATGGTCCCATTCGGCGATCCGCGCAATCCTCGACAACCCGGCGTACCGCGGTATTCGTGTGTGGGGCAAGCAGGAGAAATACGAGGTCTTGGTCAACCCCGACGATGTCGCTGCCGGGTACGAGACTCGCATGCGGTGGCGTGACGAGGTCGACTGGATCGCACCTGACCGGCGAACGCACGAAGCGCTGATCACTGACGAGCTGGCGCGGGCTGTCCGACTTCGGATGCAGGCGCGGCGGGGTCCGGGTCTTGTGTGTAGCAGAGAATCGACGGTGCCATATGCGCTGCGCGGGCTGCTGTTCTGTGCCGCATGTGGACGCCGCATGCAGGGCGCCGCCCGGCCGGGGAAGCAAACAACGCGGATCCTCTACCGTTGTGAGTTCGGCAAGTCACGTTCTGTACCTGTGGACCTGAGTGATCATCCGCGCACCGTCTATCTCCGCGAAGACGCAGTGACAGCGCGACTCGACGAATGGATCGCCACTCTGGCCGATCCAGAAGACCTCGCACGCGGGCAAGACGTGGACCCGGCGGCCGGACCTGGCTACGCCGCCTTGCAGCGCCAGCTGAGCGAGGCGAATGCCAAAGTGGCTGCCTTGATCACCGCCGTGGAGTCTGGCGTGGCCGTTGAGGATCTAACTGCTGCGTTGCGTCAACGTACCGCCGAGCGCGACGAGCTGAGGGCACGCGTTGAGCGAGTGGCGCGGCCCCGCGCCATGTGTGCCGCCGAGATCAGTGAGTTAGTTAAGGAGTTAGGCGGACTGTCGGTCATCCTCGGCGCGGCAACCGGAGCTGAGCGCGCCGAGGTGTACGCAAGCTTGGGCCTGCGTCTCGACTACGACCCGCATCTTCGGCGAGTCACGGCGACTGCCGACCTGAGTCGTGTCGCCGGATGTGTCCGAGGGGGGACTTGAACCCCCACGCCCGTTAATAGGGCACTAGCACCTCAAGCTAGCGCGTCTGCCATTCCGCCACTCGGACCGATGCCCCGACAACGCCGGGGCAGCTAAGGCTATCGGATCACCGTCGGTGGACCCAAACCCGGCGGGCCCGACGGCGGGTGCAATGGTAGGAACGGTGAGTGTGAACCCTGCCCCGAGCGTCCCGGCCGCCCGCGATGAGGTGGTCGAGTTCGTCAGTCGGCTGATCCGGTTCGACACCACCAACACCGGGGAGCCCGAAACCACCGTCGGGGAGGCCGACTGCGCCCGCTGGGTAGCCGCGCAACTCGAGGCGGTCGGCTATGAGACCGAATACGTCGAATCCGGGGCACCCGGGCGCGGCAACGTGATCACCCGACTGGCCGGCGCCGACCCGAGCCGCGGAGCGCTGCTGATCCACGGCCACCTCGATGTGGTGCCCGCCGAGCCCGCCGACTGGAGTGTGCACCCGTTCTCCGGGGCGGTGGAGGACGGCTATGTGTGGGGCCGCGGCGCCGTCGACATGAAGAACATGATCGGGATGATGATCGCGGTGGCCCGCCGGTTCAAACGTGCCGGGGTGGTGCCGCCGCGTGATCTCGTGTTCGCGTTCGTCGCCGACGAGGAGGCCGGTGGGCGCTTCGGGGCGCAGTGGCTCGTCGAGCACCGCCCGGACCTGTTCGCCGGGGTCACCGAGGCGATCGGGGAAGTCGGCGGCTTCTCGTTGACCGTGCCGCGCCGCGACGGCGGCGAGCGCCGACTGTATCTGATCGAGACCGCCGAGAAGGGCATGCGCTGGATGCGGTTGACCGCCCGCGGGCGCGCCGGGCACGGCTCGATGATCCACGACGACAACGCGGTCACCGCCGTCGCCGAGGCGGTCGCGGCGCTGGGCCGCCACCGGTTCCCGCTGGTGCTCACCGAGGCGGTGGGGGAGTTCCTCGCCGCGGTGGCCGAGGAGACCGGCCACGACTTCGACCCGGCGTCACCGGACTTGGAGGGCACGATCGCCAAACTCGGCCCGATCGCGCGACTGATCGGGGCCACACTGCGCGACACCGTCAACCCCACCATGCTGGCCGCCGGATACAAGGCCAACGTCATCCCCGCGGTCGCGGAGGCGGTGGTGGACTGCCGGGTGCTGCCCGGCCGGCAGGCCGCCTTCGAGGCCGAGGTCGACGAGCTGATCGGCCCGGACGTCAGCCGCGAATGGATCACCGCGCTGGACGCCTACGAGACCGGATTCGACGGCGACCTGGTCGACGCGATGAACGCCGCGCTGCTGGCCGTCGACCCCGAGGCCCGCACGGTGCCCTACATGCTGTCGGGTGGCACCGACGCAAAGGCGTTCGACCGCTTGGGAATCCGGTGTTTCGGGTTCATCCCGCTGCGCCTGCCCCCGGAGCTGGATTTCACGGCGCTGTTCCACGGTGTCGACGAGCGTGTGCCCGTCGACGCCCTGCGGTTCGGCACCGAGGTGCTCGAACATTTTCTGACCCACTGTTAGCACACACGAAAGGAACATCGATGAGCACGAATGCATCGCCGGACCCCTACGCCGCGCTGCCGCAGCTGCCGAGCTTCACCTTGACCTCCACCTCGATCACCGACGGTCAGCCGCTGGGCAACGCCCAGGTCTCGGGCATCATGGGCGCCGGTGGCGAAGACGAGAGTCCGCAGCTGAGCTGGTCGGGATTCCCGGAGGAGACCCGCAGTTTCGCGGTCACCGTCTATGACCCCGATGCCCCCACCGCGTCGGGGTTCTGGCACTGGGCGGTGGCCAACCTGCCGGCCACCTGCACCGAGTTGCCCGCTGGCGTCGGGGACGGCAGCCTGCTGCCCGGTGAAGCGCTGACCCTGGTCAACGACGCGGGGATGCGCCGCTACGTCGGTGCCGCCCCGCCCGCCGGACACGGTGCGCACCGCTACTACGTCGCGGTGCACGCGGTGAAGGTGGAGAAGCTGGAACTGTCCGAGGACGCCAGCCCGGCGTTTCTGGGATTCAACCTGTTCATGAACGCCATCGCGCGCGCCGTCATCGTCGGCACCTACGAGCAGCGCTGAACGGCACTGCGTAAGACCCGCGGGGCTGGCTCGATGCTGCCGCTCAGCGCACCGCCGAGCCGACCGCCTCGGTCAGTGAGGTGAACCCGCCGGCGCGCAGGCGCGCGGCCAGCGCATCGTGAATGCGCTTGACCCACAGCCCGCCGCCGTAGACGAAGCCGGTGTAGCCCTGCAGCAGCGACGCCCCGGCAGTGATCCGCTCCCAGGCGTCGTCGGCGGTCTCGATGCCACCGACGCTGATCAACACCAGCTGGTCGCCCACGCGGGCGCGCAGCCGGCGCAGCACCGCCAGCGACCGGTCGGCCACCGGAGGCCCGGAGATCCCGCCGGGGCCCAGCGCATCGACGTCACCGGTGGCCAGCCCGGCCCGCGACACCGTGGTGTTGGTGGCGACGATGCCGGCCAGGCCCAGCTCGACGGCCAAATCGGCGATGGCGTCGACGTCGTCGTCGGAGAGATCCGGGGCGATCTTCACCAGCACCGGGGTGGTGGTCTCCGCGCGCACCGCCGCCAGGATCGGGCGCAGCGCATCCACCGCCTGCAGGTCACGCAGCCCCGGGGTGTTCGGCGAGCTGACATTGACCACCAGGTAAGCGGCCCGGGAGCCGAGCAGCCGGGCGCTGTAGCGGTAGTCGTCGACCGCCCGCGCCGGCGGGGTCAGCTTGGTCTTGCCGATGTTCACCCCGATCGGCACGCCGCGCTGCGCGGGGCCGGCCGCGGCCAGCCGGGTCGCCAGGGCGGCCGCGCCGGCGTTGTTGAACCCCATCCGGTTGAGCAGCGCCCGGTCGGCGGGCAGCCGGAACAGTCGCGGTTTCGGGTTGCCGGGCTGCGCTTCGGCGGTGACGGTGCCGATCTCGGCGTAGCCGAACCCGAGTGCCCCCCAACTGGTGATCCCGGTGCCGTCCTTGTCGAACCCGGCTGCCAGCCCCAGCGGGCCGGGAAAGCGCACACCGAACACGGTGCTGGCCAGCACCGGGTCCGACGGCGCCAGGGCGTGCTGCAGCCGCCGGCGCAGCGGCGCGGGCGCGGTCGCCCCGCGCAGCGCGGCGAATACCAGGGTGTGGATGCGTTCCGGCGGCACCGTGAACAACAGTTGCCGCACCAGGCGATAGGCCATCTAATGCTCCGGTTGGTCGAGGAGATGTCGTGTTTTCTTGCGGCGCAACAACACCCGTCGGCTTCCGTCGGTGTACAGCCGCACGCGGGTCAGCTCCCAGCCGCGGTACTCGGCTTCGATCGACAACCTGATCGAGGCGGTCAGCCGCGACACCTCCGGCGGCAGGCGCAGCGGCACCCACTCGTAGTCGTCGGAGAGCCCGCTGCGCCACCCGGCCGGCCACCGGCCCACCGTCGAGCTCACCGCCGCCGTTCCGGGTGCTCGATCACCTGCACCCCGTCGCCGACACCGGAGACCACATACAGGGTGTCGGCGGCGTCGTCGAAGGCCAGCACATTGGGTTGTCGCACGGTCGGATAGCGCACCTTCTCCACGGGGATCCCGGTGCTCAGATCGTAGCCAACGACGGTGTTGGTGCCGGTCTGCGCCACCCACGCCAGAGTGGCCGAGCCGGCCAGGCCGTAGGGATCCTCGGGCACCGGGTAGGCCTGCCGCATCACCAGCGGGTCGGCGCCGAACACCAGCAGCTGGCCGCCGCGGGTGTCGACGGCCAGCACCCGTCCGGCCGGGTCGGCGGCCAGCGTGGTAGCCCCCGATCCGGCGCGCAGCGACTGCCGTGGGTCGCCGTCGGGGCCGATCGCGGTCACCGACGTCTGCCCACGGTCGAGCACCACCGCCACATCGCCGTCGGTGACGATCGCGTCGACCCGGGCGAAGTCCCGGTGCCGTTTGGCCACCGCGGTCTCCGAAGCCATCGTGTACACGGTGCCGTCGGCGCTGCCGAGCACCAGGTTGCCGTCGGCGCGCCGCGCGATCGCGGTGAACTCGACATCGCCGGCGTCGTCGACATCGATCCGGTTGGCGTGCCCGGCCGCCAGGTCGACGACGAAATAGCCGCCCCGGGTGGCCAGATAGGCGGTGCCGTTCCCGTCACCGGTGAGCGCACTGGCCGGACCCGGCAGCGCGATGCTGTGCACCTGGCCCCCGTGCAGGATCGCCAGGCTGGTCGGGGTCTGCGGATCCGCACCGGGGACCAACACCGCCAGCCCGGCGCCGGGATCGACGATCGCCGCCCGAGGCTGGCCGGCCAGCGGATACACCGTCCCGGCCGGTGGGTGGGCGGTCGGCGGGGATTCCGCGGGGGTGGCCGCGGGGATCGTGCGGGGGGCGGTGTCGATGGGGTTCTGTGAACACCCCACCGCGGCGAAAACCACCGCGGCCACCAGCGCGACGACCAGCGCCCGCCCCGGCAGCGACGAGCGGCGGATGCGACTGGCGAGGTTGGGCAACGGAGAAACCTTCGGTGTTCGGGGAACCGGGATCGGTCCCGAGTGTAAGGAACGGTACGTGCCACCAGCGCGAAACGCCCGCCGCCCCGCGTGCCGGTAACCCCGACACGCACCAGGCTAAGAGGTATGGTCGAGCGTATGACCCTTGCCGCAGATCGGCCGCAGATCGGCCAGGAGTTCGTCATCGAGGACATGTCGACGGGGGTTTTCGGCAGTGGCTTCGGTGCTGTGGGTGACGGACGCAGTTTCGCCTTCCGGGTGGACCACCAGGCGTTGACCGTCGAGGTCTACCGGCCCCGGCTGGCCGGGCCGGTGCCGCAGGCCGAGGACGTGGTGGCCACCGCCACCCGGCCGCTGATCGGCATCGACGTCTGCGACGAGCGCAGCCTGGCCGCGGCGGTCCGCGACGCGGTCGCCGACGCCGAGCCGGTAGCCCGCTGAACCCGTTCCCCTGACCTCGGCGGCCCACCGGTACGGTCATCGGAGTGTCGGTGGTCGAGGAGATGTCGTGGCTGCAGACCATCGTGTTGGCGGTGGTGCAGGGGCTGACCGAATTCCTGCCGATCTCCTCGTCCGGGCATCTGGCGATCACCTCGCGGCTGTTCTTCGACGCCGACGCCGGCGCCTCGTTCACCGCGGTCACCCAACTGGGCACCGAGGCGGCGGTCATCATCTACTTCGCCCGCGACATCGTCCGGATCGTGCGGGCCTGGTTCTCCGGGCTGCGCTCACCGGCGCACCGCGGCGCCGACTACCGGCTGGGCTGGTACGTCATCGTCGGCACCATCCCGATCGGGGTGGCCGGACTGGTGTTCACCGACCTGATCCGCTCCGGGGCGCGCAACCTGTGGGTGGTGGCCACCGCCCTGGTGGTGTTCTCCGCGGTGATCGCGGCTGCCGAATACCTCGGGCGCCAGACCCGTCACGTCGAGCAGCTGCGGCTCTCCGACGCGCTGATCGTCGGTGCCGCCCAAATGCTGGCGCTGGTGCCCGGGGTGAGTCGGTCGGGGGCGACGATCAGCGCGGGACTGTTCCTCGGGCTCGACCGGGAGCTGGCCGCCCGGTTCGGGTTTCTGCTGGCCATCCCGGCGGTGTTCGCCTCCGGGCTGTACTCGCTGCCCGACGCGTTCCACCCGGTCAGCGAGGGGATGAGCGCCACCGGGCCACAACTGCTGGTCGCGACGCTGATCGCGTTCGTGGTCGGCTACGCCGCGGTCGCCTGGTTCCTGCGGTTTTTGGTCAGCCACACCATGTACTGGTTCGTCGGCTACCGGGTGCTCGCCGGGATCGCGGTGATGGTGCTGTTGGCGACGGGGGTGCTCACCACATGACGGTGCTGTTGGTCCGCCACGGCCGCTCCACCGCGAACACCGCGGCGGTGCTGGCCGGACGCTCCGCGGACGTGGACCTCGACGACACCGGGCTCGCGCAGGCCGAGGCACTGCCGCAGCGGCTGGCCGGTCTGACGATCAGCGCGATCGTGCATTCGCCGTTGCTGCGGTGTCGCCGCACGGTGGCGCCGCTGGCGGCGGCGACGGGGCTGGCCCCGACCGCCGACGAGCGGCTCATCGAAGTCGACTACGGCTCCTGGACCGGGCGCCGCCTCGCCGAGCTGACCGACGAGCCGCTGTGGCGGGTGGTGCAGGACCAGCCCAGCGCCGCCGTCTTCCCCGACGGGGAGTCGCTGGCCGCGGTGCAGGCCCGCGCGGTCGCCGCGGTCCGCGAGATCGATCGCCACCTGGCCGCCGAGCACGGCGGCGACGTGCTCTGGGTGGCCTGCACCCACGGCGACGTGATCAAGGCGGTGCTCGCCGACGCGGCCGGAACCCACCTGGACCAGTTTCAGCGCCTGGTCGCCGACCCGGCGTCGATCAGCGTGATCCGCTACACCGCGCGCCAGCCGTTTGTGTTGCACGCCAACCACACCGGAGAGCGATTGACCGCCGCGCTGCGGCCACCGGCCGCCCCGGACGACGGCACCGACTCCGCCGACACCGCCGTCGTCGGCGGGACCACCGACTAGAGGAGCCTCGGCCGGTTGCCCCGGCCGGTATTTTGGAACTGCCATGCCCCGTGCCATCCACGTCTTCCGCAGCCCCGATCGGTTCGTCGCCGGCACCGTCGGGCAGCCCGGGGACCGCACTTTTTATCTGCAGGCGGTCCACGACACCCGCGTCATCTCGGTGGTGCTGGAGAAGCAACAGGTCGCGGTTCTCGCCGAACGCATCGACGCGCTGCTGGTCGAGGTCAACCGGAGGTTCGGCACCCCCATCCCGCCCGAGCCCGACGCCGTGGCCGACCTCGAGCCGCTGATCACCCCGATCGAGGCCGAGTTCCGGGTGGGCACCATGGGGTTGGGCTGGGACTCCGACGCGCACACGGTGGTGGTGGAGCTGCTCGCCGTCAGCGACACCGAATTCGACGCCTCGGTGGTGCTCGACGACACCGAGGAGGGCCCCGACGCGGTCCGGGTGTTTTTGACCCCCGAGTCGGCGCGGCAGTTCGCCAGCCGCTCCAACCGGGTGATCGCTGCCGGTCGCCCGCCGTGCCCGCTCTGCGACGAGCCGCTGGATGCCGACGGTCACATCTGTGCGCGCACCAACGGCTACCGGCGCGGCTCCTGGGCCGGTGATGACCCCGTCGGCTGAGGTCCGTGCTGCGCTCGACGACGGTGAACTCGAGGTGCTGGGACGGCTGCGCGCCGCCAGCAACGCCACCTTCTTATGCCAGGTGAGCGTCGGCGACGTCGCGGTGCACTGCGTGTACAAACCGGTCGCCGGCGAGCAGCCGCTGTGGGATTTCCCCGACGGCACGCTGGCCGGCCGGGAACGTGCCGCCTACCTCGTCTCGGAGCACCTGGGCTGGAACATCGTGCCCTACACCGTCATCCGCGACGGTCCAGCCGGCCCCGGCATGGTGCAGCGCTGGGTGGACGACCCCACCGACGGCACCGACGACGCCCCGCCGGCGGATCTGGTCGACGTGGTGCCGGCCGGGCGGGTCCCCGCGGGCTATCTTTCGGTGCTCGACGCCTACGACTATGCCGGAGCCGAGGTCACCTTGATCCACGCCGACGACCCCCGGCTGTACCGGATGGCGGTGTTCGACGTGCTGATCAACAACGCCGACCGCAAGGGCGGGCACATTCTGCCCGGCGCCGACGGGGCGCTCTACGGCGTCGATCACGGGGTCGCCCTGCATGTGCAGGACAAACTGCGCACGGTGCTGTGGGGCTGGGCCGGCAAACCGGTCGACGAGGACACCTTGGCGCCGGTCGCGCAGTTGGCCGCCGACCTCGATGACGGCACCGGTGAACTGGCCGCCGCACTCGCCGAGAACATCACCGCCGCCGAGGTCGGCGCGCTGCGGCACCGGGCGCGTGCGTTGCTGGCCGATCCGGTGATGCCCAGTGCCGATCGTCACCGCCCGATTCCGTGGCCGGCGTTTTGACCGCGAGCACCCCAGCGGTGCGCGGCTGCGCGACGCCCCCGATACTGGGACGGTGACCACGACTCCCGCCGAGCAGACCGATGCGGCGCTGGCCGCCACCGTCGCCGAGGACGCCGGCCGGCTGCTCATGGAGGTGCGCGAGGAGGTCGGGTTCGACTCGCCGTGGGATCTCGGCGACGCCGGCGACAAGCGCGCCAACACGCTGATCCTCAATCGGCTGCGCGCCGCCCGCCCCGGCGACGCGATCCTCAGCGAGGAATCCCCGGACAGCCGGGCGCGTCTGCACGCCGACCGCGTCTGGATCGTCGACCCACTCGACGGCACCCGCGAATACTCCACGGTGGGGCGTAGCGACTGGGCGGTGCACATCGCGCTGTGGCAACGCGACGGCGGTGACGGCGCCATCACCGACGCCGCGGTCGCCGTGCCGGCCGCCGGTCAGGTGTATCGCAGCGACACCGTGCGTGCCGGGGAGCTCACCGGCACCCCGGCGACGGTGCGGGTCGCGGTCAGCGCCACCCGGGCCCCGGCGATCCTGCGCTACGTGCACCGGTTGGTGCCGCTGGAGCTGGTGCCGATCGGATCCGCCGGCGCCAAAGCGATGGCGGTGGTGCGCGGCGATGTCGACGCCTACCTGCACGCCGGCGGCCAGTGGGAGTGGGATTCGGCCGCGCCCGCCGGGGTGGTGTGGGCTGCCGGGCTGCACGCCTCCCGGCTCGACGGGTCCCCGCTGCGCTACAACCGGCCCGACCCCTACCTGCCGGACCTGCTGATGTGCCGCCCGGATGTGGCCGCGCCGCTGCTCGACGCCATCCGGCAGATCATGGCCTGAGCGGCACGTCTTACAGTCGACGGTATGCACTCTTGGTCGGCGGCCCCCGTTCCCGTGCTGCCCGGGCACGGTCCCCAACTGCGGCTCTACGACACCGCCGACCGCGCGGTGCGCCCGGTCACCGCGGGGCAGACCGCGACCATGTACGTCTGCGGCATCACCCCCTACGACGCCACCCATCTGGGCCACGCCGCCACCTACCTGGCGTTCGACCTGATCCACCGGGTGTGGCTGGATAACGGCCACCGGGTGCACTACGTGCAGAACATCACCGACATCGACGACCCGCTGTTCGAACGCGCCGCCCGCGACGGCATCGACTGGCGCGCGCTCGGCGACCGCGAGGTGGCGCTGTTCGCCGAGGACATGGCCGCCCTGCGGGTGCTGCCGCCGCACGACTACGTCGGGGCCACCGAGGTCATCGACGAGGTCATCGAGCTGATCGAGAAGCTGCTCGCCGCCGGAGCCGCCTACCAGCTGTCCACCGCCGACGGCAGCGACTACGCCGACGTCTACTACCGGGCCGGTGCCACCCGCCAGTTCGGCTACGAGTCGAACTACTCCCACGAGCTGATGCTGGAGTTGTTCGCCGAGCGCGGCGGGGATCCGCAGCGCCCCGGCAAATCCGATCGTCTCGACGCGCTGTTGTGGTCGGCGGCGCGGCCCGGCGAGCCGAGTTGGCCGTCCCCGTTCGGCGACGGTCGGCCCGGCTGGCATGTGGAGTGTTCGGCGATCGCGCTCAACCGTCTCGGCATCGGCCTGGACATCCAGGGCGGCGGGTCGGACCTGATCTTCCCGCACCACGAATACTCCGCCGCGCACGCCGAATCGGCGACCGGGGAGCGCCGCTTCGCCCGCCACTACGTACACGCCGGAATGATCGGCTGGAACGGGCACAAGATGTCGAAGAGCCGCGGCAACCTGGTGCTGGTCTCCGCACTGCTGGCCGACGGGGTCGAGCCCGCCGCGATCCGGCTGGGGTTGCTCGCCGGGCACTACCGCGCCGACCGGTCCTGGGACGACACGGTGTTGGACCAGGCCACCGCGCGGCTGGCGCACTGGCGGGCGGCCACCGCGCTGCCGGCCGGCCCCGACGCCACCGACGTGATCGCCCGGCTGCGCCGCTACCTCGCCGATGACCTCGACACCCCCGGCGCGCTGGCCGCCGTCGACGGGTGGGCCACCGACGCCCTGGACTACGGCGGGCACCACCAGGGCGAGCCCGCGGCAGTGGCCACCGCCGTCGACGCCCTGCTGGGGGTGACGTTGTAGGCGCGCCCGGGTAGCGTTCCGCCATGGGCTCTGGCGATGACACCGTCGTGGACACCGTCGTATTGATCACCGGAGGGGCCGCCGGGATCGGCGCCGCGTTGGCCCGCCGGCTACACGCCCAGGGGGCGTCGCTGGTGCTCACCGACCTCGATGCCACGGCGCTGGACGCCACCGCGGCGAGCCTCGGCGGGCAGCGGGTGCACACCGCCGTCGCCGATGTGCGCGACCTGGCGGCGATGCAGGCCGCCGTCGACGCCGGGGTGGCGCGGTTCGGTGGGCTCGACGTGGTGGTGGCCAACGCCGGCATCATCAGCGTCGCCTCGCTGCTGCAGGTCGATCCCGGCGCGTTTCAACGGGTCCTCGACGTCAACGTCGTCGGGGTGTTCAACACGGTGCGCGCGGCGCTCCCGGCGGTGACGGAGCGGCGCGGCTACATGCTAATCGTCTCCTCGCTGGCCGCCTACGCCGCCGCGCCCGGGCTGGGCGCCTACGCGGCATCCAAGGCGGCGGTGGAGCAGCTGGCCAACGCGCTGCGCCTGGAGGTCGCCCATCACGGCGTCGCCGTGGGCTCGGCGCACATGTCGTGGATCGACACCGCGATGGTGCACGACACCCAGGCCGACCTGTCGACCTTCGACGAGATGATCACCCGGTTGCCCCCGCCGCTGAACCGGACCACCTCGGTGGAGGACTGCGCGGCGGCGTTGGCCGCCGGGGTGGCCGCGCGTCGCCGCCGGATCAACCGGCCCCGCTGGGTGGGAGTGGTGCGCTGGCTGCGCCCGTTGCTGTCCACGTCGGTGGGCGAGGCGCCGGTGCGCCGGTTCGTCGCCGACCTGCTGCCCCGGATGGACGCCGAGGTCGCCGCCTTGGGCCGATCCACCAGCGCCCACACCGAAGCGCTGGAACACGCCGGGGACCACGACCAGCCCGCCGGTCCGGGTGGGGAAGGGTTGCCGCCGCCGCAGGGTTGAACCCTGTGATGGCGTGACCGTGCACCTACAGGAAGGACCGGCGTGACCGACCCGAACCCCACCCCCGGCCCCGAGGAGCTGGTCTGCTCGGCGAAGGGCTGCCAAGCCCCGGCCGCCTTCCAGGTGGTGTGGAACAACCCCAAGATCCACACCCCGGACCGGCGCAAGATCTGGCTGGCCTGCCCGGAGCATCGCCAATACCTCTCCGAATACCTGGGCCGGCGTGACTTCCTGCGCGAGGTGGTGCCGGTGGACCCGGACCCGCAGTAGCTGGGCCGTCAGCCCCGCACCGTTAGCTCCATCCCGTTAGCTCAACGCTGCTGGCTCAAGGTTTGTGCAGTCAGGGCGATGAAAAGCCCACAATCGTCGCCGTGAGTGCACATACCTGCGCCGTGAGTGCACATACCTGTGCCTGGTTGGGTCGTGACGGCCGTGATCGGGCCGACGGGGGTCAACCCAACGGCGTGCCTCAGCGCCGGCGGCGCCGCAGGTAACGCTCGAACTCCGCGGCCAGCGCATCCCCGTCGATCTGGCCGAGTGCCTCGTGCATGTCGACCTCGGCGTCGCCGCGTTCCTCCAGGGACGCCACGTAGTCGGCGATCTCTTCGTCCTCGGCGGTCATCTCGCTGACCAGCTGTTCCCACTCCTCGGCCTGGGCGGGCAGGTCGGCCAGCGGCACTTCGATGTCGAGGACCTCCTCGACGCGGCGCAGCAACGCCACCGTGGCCTTCGGGTTCGGCGGCTGCGACACGTAGTGCGGCACCGCCGCCCAGAACGACACCGCCGGGATGCCGCGGCTCACACAGATCTCCTGCAGCACCCCGGCGATCCCGGTCGGCCCCTCATAGCGGGTCTCGGTCAGGCCGAACCGGGCTGCGGATTCCGCCGAGTACGCCGCCCCGGAGACCGGCACGGGGCGGGTGTGCGGGGTGTCGGCCAGCAGCGCCCCCAGGATCAGCACCGTGTCGACACCGAGGTCTTCGGCGGTGTCGAGCAGCTCGGTGCAAAATGTGCGCCACCGCAGGTTCGGCTCCACCCCGTGCATCAACACGATGTCCCGGTCGGCGCCGGGCGGGCGACAGTAGGCGATCCGCATCGACGGCCACACCAGCGCGCGGGTCACCCCGTCGACAAGCCGGATGACCGGGCGGCTGACCTGGTAGTCGTAGTAGCCCTCGTCGTCGATCTCCACGATCGGCACGCCCGCCCACACCGTGTCGAGGTGCTCCAGTGCGCCGGTGGCGGCGTCGCCGGCATCGTTCCACCCCTCGAACGCGACCACCACGATGGGGTCGTGCAGGTCGGGCAGCGCAGGGCCATCGGGCGGTCTGGTCACGGAAATCAGCCTACGGCGTGCGGCCCGCGCCTTGGAGCCTTCGTGTTGGAGCCGTCGTGCCGGCCCCGCACGACGAAGTAGACTCTTCAGCGTCGAGAGGCGTTGCAACGGCGTGTCGGGTTCTACCGGTGGCCGCCACGCTCGACGGAGTTCAAGGACGCCTTCCGTCACGGAGGGAGCCCGCGTGAATAACTTTGAGCCCAACATCCGGCCCGATTGCACCGATGAGCTGACCGCCGCGCTGCGTCAACGGATCGTGGTGATCGACGGCGCGATGGGCACGGCGATCCAGCGGGACCGTCCCGATGAGGCCGGTTACCGCGGCGAGCGGTTCAGCGACTGGCCGAGCCCGCTGCAGGGCAACAACGACCTGCTCAACCTGACGCAGCCACAGATGATCGAGGGCATCCACCGCGAGTATCTCGAGGTGGGCGCCGACATCATCGAGACCAACACGTTCAACTCGACCGCGATCTCGCTGTCCGACTACGACATGGCGGAGTTGGCCTACGAACTGAACTATGCCGGCGCCGCGCTGGCCCGTAAGGCCGCCGATGAGTTCAGCACGCCGGAGAAACCCCGTTATGTGGCGGGCACCCTGGGGCCGACGACGCGGACGGCGTCGATCTCACCGGATGTCAATGACCCCGGTGCCCGCAACATCACCTACGACCAGTTGGTCGCCGCCTACCTCGAAGCCGCGGGTGGGCTGGTCGACGGCGGTGCCGACCTCATCCTCGTCGAGACGATCTTCGACTCGCTGAACGCCAAGGCGGCGGTGTTCGCCGTCGAGACGCTGTTCGAGGACCGCGGACGCCGGTGGCCGGTCATCATCTCCGGCACCATCACCGATGCCTCCGGGCGCACGTTGTCCGGCCAGGTCACCGAGGCGTTCTGGAACTCGATCCGGCACGCCAAGCCCATCGCGGTCGGCCTCAACTGCGCCCTGGGCGCCCCAGAGATGCGGCCCTACATCGCGGAAATGGCGCGGATCGCGGACACCTTCGTCTCCTGCTACCCCAACGCCGGGCTGCCCAACGCGTTCGGCGAGTACGACGAGAACCCGGAGCGTCAGGCTTCCTACATGGCCGACTTCGCCGACGCCGGCCTGGTCAACCTGGTCGGGGGGTGCTGCGGAACGGCGCCGGAGCACATCGCCGAGATCGCCAAGGTCGTCGAGGGCAAGCCGCCGCGCGAGGTACCGAAAATCGAGGTGGCCACCCGGCTGGCCGGCCTGGAGCCGCTCAACATCACCGATGAGTCGCTGTTCGTCAACATCGGTGAGCGCACCAACATCACCGGCTCGGCCCGGTTCCGCAACCTGATCAAGGCCGAGGACTACGACACCGCCCTGTCGGTGGCCTTGCAGCAGGTCGAGGTCGGCTCACAGGTCATCGACATCAACATGGACGAGGGCATGATCGACGGCGTCGCCGCGATGGACCGGTTCACCAGACTGGTCGCGGCCGAACCGGACATCAGCCGCATCCCGGTGATGATCGACTCCTCCAAATGGGAGGTCATCGAGGCGGGCCTGAAGAACGTGCAGGGCAAGCCGATCGTCAACTCGATCTCGATGAAGGAGGGCGAGGAGAAGTTCATCCGCGAGGCGCGGCTGTGCCGCAAATACGGCGCCGCCGTGGTCGTGATGGCGTTCGACGAGCAGGGGCAGGCCGACAACCTGGAGCGCCGCAAGGAGATCTGCGGGCGCGCCTACCGGATCCTGACCGAGGAGGTCGGATTCCCGGCCGAGGACATCATCTTCGACCCGAACTGCTTCGCGCTGGCGACCGGCATCGAGGAACACGCGACCTACGGCATCGACTTCATCGAGGCCTGCGCCTGGATCAAGGAGAACCTGCCCGGGGTGCACATCTCCGGCGGTATCTCGAACGTGTCGTTCTCGTTCCGGGGCAACAACCCGGTCCGCGAGGCGATCCACGCGGTGTTTTTGTTCCATGCCATCAAGGCCGGCCTGGACATGGGCATCGTCAACGCCGGAGCGCTGGTGCCCTACGACTCGATCGACGCCGAGTTGCGCGAGCGGATCGAGGACGTCGTGCTCAACCGTCGCGCCGACGCCGCCGAGCGGCTGCTGGAGATCGCCGAACGGTTCAGCACCGCAGCGAAGACCGGGGAGGATGGGGCTCCCGCGGCGGCCGAGTGGCGATCGCTGCCGGTCCGCGAGCGGATCACCCACGCCCTGGTCAAAGGCATCGACGCCAACGTCGACGAGGACACCGAGGAATTGCGGGCCGAGATCGCCGCCGCCGGCGGGCGGCCGATCGAGGTGATCGAGGGCCCGCTGATGGACGGCATGAACGTCGTCGGCGACCTGTTCGGCGCGGGCAAGATGTTCTTGCCCCAGGTGGTGAAGTCAGCGCGGGTGATGAAAAAGGCCGTCGCCTACCTGCTGCCGTTCATCGAGGCCGAGAAGCGGCCCGGTGAAGCCGAGCACACCAACGGCACCATCGTGATGGCGACGGTGAAGGGCGATGTCCACGACATCGGCAAGAACATCGTCGGGGTGGTGCTGCAGTGCAACAACTACTCCGTCGTCGACCTCGGCGTGATGGTGCCCGCCGACAAGATCCTGGCCGCGGTCAACGAGTACGACGCGGACATGGTCGGCCTGTCCGGCTTGATCACCCCGTCGCTGGAGGAGATGGCGGGTTTCGCCGCCGAAATGGAACGCGAAGGCCTCGAGATCCCGCTGCTCATCGGCGGCGCGACCACCTCGAGTGCCCACACGGCGGTCAAGATCGCCCCGCGACGCAAAGGTCCGGTGATCTGGGTCAAGGACGCCTCCCGGTCGGTGCCGGTCGCCGCCGCGCTGCTCGACGACAAGCAACGGCCGACGCTGCTGGAGCAGACCGAGAAGGACTACGCGTCGCTGCGGGCACGGCACGCCCAGAAGAGTGAGCGGCCGATGGTGCCGCTGGAGAAGGCCCGCGCGAACCGGACGCCGATCGAGTGGGACGGCTACACACCGCCGGTGCCCGTTACCGGGACTGGGGTGTGGGAATTTCTCGACTACGACCTCGCCGAGCTGCGCGAGTACATCGACTGGCAGCCGTTCTTCAACGCCTGGGAGATGAAGGGCCGCTTCCCCGACATCCTCAACAACCCGGCGTCGGGGGAGGCCGCCCGCAAGCTCTACGACGACGCCCAGCAGATGCTCGACGACGCGATCAGCCAGAAGTGGCTGACGGCCAACGCGGTCATCGGATTCTTCCCGGCCAACGCCGTCGGTGACGACGTCGAGGTCTACACCGACGACACGCGCACCGAGGTGCGAACGGTATTCCACAACCTGCGCCAGCAGGGTGCGCACCGCGAAGGCATCGCGAACAAGTCACTGGGTGATTTCATCGCACCCAAAGAAACGGGTCTGGCCGACTACATCGGCGCCTTCGCCGTCACCGCCGGCCTGGGCAGCGGCGAGAAGATCGCGGAGTTCAAGGCAGACCTCGACGACTACAGCGCGATCCTGCTGGAGTCGGTCGCCGACCGGCTCGCGGAGGCCTTCGCCGAACGGATGCACCAGCGGGTTCGCAAGGAGTTCTGGGGATTTCAGCCCGACGAGGCCTTGGACAACGACGCACTCATCGCCGAGAAGTACCAGGGAATCCGCCCCGCGCCGGGCTACCCGGCGTGCCCAGAGCACACCGAGAAGGCGACGATCTGGAAGTTGATGGACGTCACCGAGCGCACGCGCATCGAGCTGACCGACTCGATGGCGATGTGGCCCGGTGCCGCCGTCAGCGGCCTGTACTTCTCGCACCCGCAGTCGCAGTACTTCGTGATCGGCCGGTTGGCCCAGGACCAGGTCGCCGACTACGCCAAGCGCAAGGGCTGGACATTGCCCGAGGCCGAGCGCTGGCTCGGCTCCAACCTCGGCTACAACCCGGAGGACTGAGCCCTGTCAGCACTGAGCGCCGTGCTGTGGGACATGGACGGCACCCTCGTCGACTCCGAGAAGCTCTGGGACATCGCGCTGGTGGAGCTTTACGCACATTTCGGTGGTCGCCTCGACGCCGCGGTGCGCCACGCCACCGTCGGCAGCTCTGCGGAGGCCGCGATGCGGATCGTCTACACCGACCTGGGGCGTCCGCTGGACCCAGCACTCATGCGTGCGTCGATCGCGTGGATGCACGCCCGGGTCGGTGAACTGTTCGGTGCCGGGTTGTCGTGGTGTCCGGGGGCGCGGGAGCTGCTCGACGCGCTGGCCGCCGCCGCGGTGCCGATGGCGCTGGTGACCAACACCACCCGGTCGCTGACCGATCGCGCCCTCGAGCAGATCGGTGGGCACTACTTCGCGGCCTCGGTCTGTGGCGATGAGGTGGTGCACGCCAAACCGGCCGCCGACCCCTACCGGGTGGCGGCCGCCGCGCTGGGGGTCGCCCCGGCGCACTGCCTGGTGATCGAGGACTCGGTGACCGGGGTGACCGCCGCACAGGATGCGGGCTGCCCGGTGCTGGTGGTGCCCAACGCGGTCACGGTGCCGGCGGGCCCGGGCCGCCACCACGTCGAATCGCTGATCGGACTGGGTCCGGATGACCTGCGCCGGATCCATGCCGGGCTGGGCTCCGCCGAAACCGATGTGACGGTGCCGGCGGAGCCGTGAAACAATCCCTGCCTGTGAAGACCTTCGAGGATCTCTTCGCCGAACTCGGGGAGCGTGCGCGCACCCGGCCCGCGGGCAGCGCCACGGTCGCCGCCCTGGACGCCGGGGTCCATACGGTGGGCAAAAAGATCCTCGAGGAGGCCGGTGAGGTGTGGCTGGCCGCCGAACACGAAGGCGACGACGCGCTGGCCGGCGAGATCAGTCAGCTGCTGTACTGGACGCAGGTTCTGATGATCGCGCGGGGCCTGACCCTCGATGACATCTACCGGAAGCTGTGACCGTGCTGCGCGTTGCCGTGCCCAACAAGGGCGCTTTGAGTGAGGCGGCCGCCGAGATGCTCGGCGAGGCCGGATACCGCCGTCGCGGCGACACCAAAGACCTGACCGTGCTCGACCCGACCAATCAGGTGGAGTTCTTCTTCCTGCGCCCCAAGGACATTCCGATCTATGTCGGCTCCGGTGACCTGCACTTCGGGATCACCGGCCGGGACCTTGCGCTGGAATCTCAAGCGCCGGTGCGTGAACGGCTGGCCCTGGGCTTCGGCCGGTCCAGTTTCCGCTACGCCGCCCCGGCGGGGCAGGACTGGACGGTGGCCGATCTGGCCGGCACCCGTATCGCCACGTCGTATCCGAACCTGGTGCGCAACGATCTCGCCCAACGCGGCATCGAAGCCGAGGTGATCCGACTCGACGGGGCGGTGGAGATCTCGATCCAACTCGGCGTCGCCGACGCCATCGCCGACGTGGTCGGCTCCGGGCGCACCCTGCGACTGCACAACCTGGCGGCCTTCGGTGAGTCACTCTGCGATTCCGAGGGGGTGCTCATCGAACGCGACGCCCCGGACGAGACGCTCAACGGTGCCCGCAGCCATCTGGCCGCGCGGGTGCAGGGAGTGGTCTTCGGTCAGCAGTACCTCATGCTCGACTACGACTGCCCCCGAGCGGTGCTCGACGCCGCCTCGGCGATCACGCCGGGGCTGGAATCGCCGACGATCGCTCCGCTGGCCGACCCCGACTGGGTGGCCGTGCGCGCGTTGGTGCCCCGTCGTGACGTCAACACCACGATGGACCGCCTCTCCGAGATCGGAGCCAAAGCGATCCTTGCCTCCGATATCCGGTTCTGCCGGTTTTGAGCCGTGTTACCGTCCGGTGATCATCGAGCCCGGGCAGGGAGGACGCCGTGACGCACTTCGTTGTTCTGTTACTGGCCGCGGGAATCGGTGTGATCGCCGGATTGCGGGCGCTGACCGCGGCGGCGGTGGTGTCGTGGGCCGCCGCGCTGCACTGGATCAACTTGAACGACACCTGGGCGTCGTGGATGGATACCCCCGTCACGGTGACCCTGCTGACGATCCTCGCGCTCATCGAACTGGTCACCGACAAGCTGCCCAGCACCCCGGATCGCACCATCGCGGTTCAGTTCGGTGCGCGGCTGGTGCTGGGGGCATTCGCCGCCGCGGTCATCGGCACCGCCTGGGGCTACCCGTGGAGCGCGCTGGGCGCCGGCGTGTGCGGCGCGGCAGTGGGCACGTTCGGCGGCTACGAGATCCGCAAACGCCTGGTGCCGGCCACCGGCGGCCACCACCTGTCGGTCGCGCTGCTGGAGGACCTGGTGGCGGTACTCGGCGGGATCGGCATCGCCGCGCTGGTCGCCGTGGCCTGATCCGGCCGGGCCGGTTCGCGCGGGTGAGCGCGCGGCTGGCAGGCTAGACCACCGTGTCTGTTACCGGCCCGTTCACCGTCGGCGACCGTGTCCAACTCACCGACCCCAAAGGCCGGCGCTACACGGTGGTGCTCGCCGCCGGTGCGGAGTTCCACACCCACCGGGGGGCGGTGCTCCACGACGACCTGCTGGGGCTGCCGGAAGGCAGCCTGGTCAAATCGACCAACGGTGACCCGTTCCTCGCGGTGCGTCCGCTGCTGGTCGACTATGTGCTGTCGATGCCGCGCGGGGCGCAGGTCATCTATCCCAAAGACGCCGCCCAGATCATCCACGAGGGCGACATCTTCCCCGGTGCGCGGGTTCTGGAGGCCGGCGCCGGCTCCGGGGCGATGACCTGTTCACTGCTGCGGGCCGTCGGGCCGACCGGGCAGGTGATCTCCTACGAGGTGCGCGACGATCACGCCGAGCACGCCCGGCGCAACGTCGCGACGTTCTTCGGCGAGACCCCCGCCACCTGGCGGCTGGTCCTCGGCGACCTCGCCGGCACCGACCTGCCCGACGGATCCATCGACCGGGTCGTGCTCGACATGCTCGCCCCGTGGGACGTGTTGGCGGCGGTGGCGCGGCTGCTGGCCCCGGGCGGGGTGCTGATCGTGTACGTGGCCACCGTCACCCAGCTCTCGCGGGTGGTGGAGGCGCTACGCGAACAGCAGTGCTGGACCGAGCCGCGGTCCTGGGAGACGTTGCAGCGCGACTGGGACGTGGTGGGCCTGGCGGTGCGCCCCCAACACAACATGCGCGGGCACACCGCGTTTCTGGTCTCGGTACGCCGCCTGGCGCCCGGGGTGATCACCCCGACCCGGCAGCGCCGAAAACGTCACATTTAGACCGTGAACATCGGCCGGATCGCGGCCGCCTCGATGTCGTCGAGTGCGTACGCACCCGGCACGGCGGTGCTACGCAGCGCCGCCGGGAACGGGTCACGACGGCGACGGAGATCGCGACGGTGCGTCGGCTCTTCGGCGGCGGCGTAGAACGCACCTGCCGAGTAGTGGTGGGTGGCGTCGGCCGGCAGGTAGTCGCGGACCAGCGGCGGCCGCCCCGCTGGCGCTCACCAGGTAGTCGCGCAGAATCGAACCGGTCGCCAGCACTGCGCCGCGCCGCGCCGCATAGGCGATGAAGAATCGACGAATTGTGTTACGCCAGCGGGGGTCCCGCAACGGATCGGCCAGCACCGTCAGATGGTCGCAGACCGTCGGAGTGTTCCTTGCCGCTCCGAGGCCACCGCTCAGGCAGGGCCGGCGGGTGGTGAACGCGAGCGAAAAGTCCTCGTTGTGGAAGCAGGCGTAGAAGCGCTCTTCGCCGTCGCGGTCCAGCCGATACTGGAACGGCTCGACGTTGCCGAACCGGCGCGGCAGCGCCTCGGGGAGCATGGATTCGGCCAGTTCCAGCCACAGTCGCGGTCCGTCGACGGGGTCGGAGCCCGCTGTCGGGGTGTACCAACGGAGTTGCACGATGCTGGCCCGGCCGGTGCTCGGGGCGGCAACCGCGCGAAACTTCGCTGTGCCCAACGGTTCACCGGACTGCTCATCGACGGCCACCCCCTCGGATGCCGTGGCCAGTTTCTTGGCGAACCGGACCGCGGTCGGCACCTCAGCGGCAGTGCTGCCCTCGACGATCACCTGCCAGCAGAGTCCCGGTTCCAGCACATGCGGCACCGCCGCGACGGGCACATCTTCGGGTTCGATCCGGAATGGCCCGAAAACGGTGAACGAGTAACCAGCGCCGCGCCGTACCTTGGTCTCGACGTCATCGGCCGCCTCGACCGACAGTCCGGCAATCGACGCGATAAGGGCCGGTAGGTCGAGTGGGATGTCTCGGCCCGGGGCGTACACGGTGAGATCGTAGGACATCGCGGGACCTCAATCGTCGCTGCGGCGCAGGCCCCGACCGGCGGAGAGCAGCTCGATCTCCGGGCGGCCGGCCAGCAGCCGTTCGGCGGCGTCGAGCACCGCGACGACGTGGGCGCGGTCCCCGGCGGCGACCGCCACCCCGATCCCGGCGCGCCGATGCAACTCGGGTGTGCCGGTCTCGGCGGCCGACACCGCGAACTTGCGGCGCAACTCGGCGATGATCGGCCGGACCACCGACCGCTTCTGCTTCAACGAGCGCACGTCGCCGAGCAGCACGTCACATTCCAGCCAGCCGATCCACATCGGGGCTCACCCGGGCGGCTCGGGCGCCTCGGGCTCCGGTGGCGGGGCCTGACCGGGCTCCTCCGGCGCGGGGGCATCCGAAGCGGGGCCTTCCGGCGCGGGGGCCTGAACGTCCATCAGCATCGTGAAGGTGTCCTTGGACAGCTGCCACTGATCGTTGGTGCGCACGAACTCCATCGGCAGGGAGAAGCCCGGATCGTCGCCGTCCTTGGTGACCGTGATGGTGGCCAGCACGTCGTCGGGCGGGCCGCCATCGGCCCAGCCGAGGTCCGCGGCGGTGAAGGTCGCCGGACGGTAGCCGTTGTCGCGCATGGCGGCGGCGAAGCGGTCCAGGGTCTCGGCGTCCTCGCCGCTGGAGCCCTGCACCAGGGTGAGTTTCTCGCCGCCGGGAACCTCCGGGTCGGCGAGCCGGTAGAGCACGTCGGTGAGCGCGCCCGGCTCCGGCAGCCCAGCATCCACCGGCGGTGCCGCAGGTGTCGTCGAGGCCGACACCTGCGTGCTCAACGCCGGCGGCGGGGCCGCGTCCGGGGCGCACCCGGGCAGCGCCAACGCCGCGCCGAGCGCCACGGCACCACCGAGCGCGGTCAGTGTCCGGCGCATGCCTGCTCCGCTCAGCGGGCCCCGGCGGCCTGCATGATCGTCATCGCCGAGGTGCGCGACAGTTTCCAGCCGCCCTGATTGACGAAGGTGATCGTCATGGTCTGCGGGGCCATGTTCGGACCCGAGACGGTCACGTCCGCGGAGGCGGTGCCGGGACCGGCCGGGGTGACGTTGGCCACATCGAAGGACAGCGGCAGGCTGCCCGCATCGGCGGCCTTCTGCAGTCGCTTGTCGGCGACGTGGCCCTCCACCGGGCCGATACCGCCTTCGACCAGGTAGCTCTTGCTGGCGAACGGCGTGCCCGGGTTGGCCAGACTGGACAGGATGCCGACGAGATCGCCGGCGGTCGGCACGTCGGCGACGGGGTCCAACGGCAGCGGCGCGCCGAAGACCACCGGCTGGATCTGGGGGGCCGTCGGGGCCGGTGCTGGGGTGACGCCGGCCGCGGCGGCACCGAGGGCCACCACCGCCGCCACGCCTGTGGCTAGGGATTTCACGATGAGATGCGTCCTTTCAGTCGGCCCGACTCGGGCCAACTGGGAAACAAGGTTAACAGCGCCGCCGGGTGTGTCGAATTCTTACATCGCGCATCCGATCGCGATCGCCGGTAGCGTTGAACTAGCCACCCGCCGGGTCCGGCGCGGGAAAGGAGGGTTCCCATGGGCGAATCAGAGCGTGACGCGTTCGGTGTTCCTCGCGACAACTCCCCGTCCGGCGCGCTGTCGAGCGAAGACGCCGCGGAATTGGAGCAGCTGCGCCGTGAGGCCGCGAGCCTGCGCGATCAGCTGCGTTCGGCACCCGGTGCCCGCGCGGCCGGGCGCAGTTCCCGCGAGTCCGCCCAGCTAGAGGCCCAGGTCGATTCGCTGACCACGCGCAACAGCAAGCTGATGGAGACCCTCAAAGAGGCCCGCCAGCAACTGTTGGCGCTGCGCGAGGAGGTCGACCGGCTCGGTCAGCCGCCCAGCGGGTACGGGGTGCTGCTCGGCGTCCACGACGACGACACCGTCGACGTGTTCACCTCCGGACGCAAGATGCGGCTGACCTGCTCGCCGAACATCGAGACCGCGGAGTTGCGCAAGGGCCAGACGGTGCGGCTCAACGAGGCTCTGACCGTGGTCGAGGCCGGCAGCTTCGAATCGGTGGGGGAGATCTCCACGCTGCGTGAGGTCCTCGGCGACGGTCACCGCGCGCTGGTCGTCGGCCACGCCGACGAGGAACGCATCGTGTGGCTGGCCGACCCGCTGATCGCCGAGGATCTGCCCGACGGGGTGCCCGATGCGCTCAACGACGACACCCGCCCCCGCAAACTGCGGCCCGGGGATTCGCTGCTGGTCGACGCGAAAGCCGGCTACGCCTTCGAACGCATCCCCAAGGCGGAGGTCGAAGACCTGGTGCTCGAGGAGGTGCCCGACGTCAGCTACGCCGACATCGGTGGGCTGGGTCGCCAGATCGAGCAGATCCGCGACGCGGTCGAACTGCCGTTCCTGCACGGGGAGCTCTACCGCGAATACCTGCTGCGTCCCCCCAAAGGGGTGCTGCTGTACGGCCCGCCCGGCTGCGGGAAGACGCTGATCGCCAAGGCGGTCGCCAACTCGCTGGCCAAGAAGATGGCCGAGGTGCGCGGCGACAACGCGAAGGAAGCCAAGTCCTACTTCCTCAACATCAAGGGCCCTGAGCTGCTGAACAAGTTCGTCGGCGAAACCGAGCGCCACATCCGGCTGATCTTCCAGCGTGCCCGCGAGAAGGCCTCCGAGGGCACCCCGGTGATCGTGTTCTTCGACGAGATGGACTCGATCTTCCGCACCCGCGGCACCGGCGTCTCCTCCGACGTGGAGACCACGGTGGTGCCGCAGCTGCTCAGTGAGATCGACGGTGTGGAGGGCCTGGAGAACGTCATCGTCATCGGTGCGTCCAACCGTGAAGACATGATCGACCCGGCGATCCTGCGGCCCGGGCGTCTCGACGTCAAAATCAAGATCGAACGCCCCGACGCCGAGGCCGCCCAGGACATCTTCTCCAAATACCTCACCGAGGACCTACCGGTGCACGCCGACGACCTCGCCGAGTTCGACGGCGACCGCGCGGCGTGCATCAAGGCGATGATCGTCAAGGTGGTCGACCGGATGTACGCCGAGATCGACGACAACCGGTTCCTGGAGGTCACCTACGCCAACGGTGACAAGGAAGTCATGTACTTCAAGGACTTCAACTCCGGGGCGATGATCCAAAACGTCGTCGACAGGGCCAAGAAGAACGCCATCAAATCGGTGCTCGACACCGGCCAGCCGGGGCTTCGGATCCAGCATCTGCTCGACTCGATCGTCGACGAGTTCGCCGAGAACGAGGACCTGCCCAACACCACCAACCCGGATGACTGGGCGCGGATCTCGGGCAAGAAGGGCGAACGGATCGTCTACATCCGCACCCTGGTCACCGGCAAGAGTTCGTCGGCCAGCCGGGCCATCGACACCGAGTCCAACCTCGGCCAATATCTGTAATCGCCCGTCCGGCGGGTGCATTAATGTCACGGGCATGACGATGCGCATGACCGGGTCGCTGCTGTCGGCGGTGCTGCTCGCGCCGCTGGCGGGGTGCAGTCTTTTGTCCTCCTCCGGTGGGCCCGATTACGGGAAATTGGAGTCGGCGATCCACGACAAACTCGTCGAGGAGTACGCCGGGATCGGCCATGAGCCCTCGGAGGTGACCTGCCCGCGGCCGAAGGAGACCCCCAAAGCCGGGGAGGTGTTCGTGTGCACCACCCACGTCGACGGCAACGACGACCTGACCGTGCACATCGAGGTCACCGCCGGCGACGACGGCCGCGCCGACTTCAAGACGGTCGACACCCTCTACGACCTGCCCGACGCCGCGGAGAAGCTCGGCACCCAGATCTCCGAGGACCAGGGTTTCGCGGTCACCGTCGACTGCGGGCAGGGCGTGAAGGTCGTCGCCGAGGGGGACTCCTTCGAGTGCACCGCCACCGACCCGGCGGGTCAGAACCGCACCGTCAAAGTGACCGCCGGACCCGTCGACAAGGGCGACACCTGGGAGCTGCTGCCCTGACCGCGCGGCATCACCGCCAGAACCCGCCCGGCGGGCACACCCTAGGGTGGACGGCATGCAGCGGATCATCGGGACCGAGGTCGAATACGGCATCTCCTCGCCGACCGACCCGAGCGCCAACCCGATCCTGACCTCCACCCAGGCGGTGTTGGCGTACGCGGCGGCCGCCGGGATCCAGCGGGCCAAACGAACCCGCTGGGACTACGAGGTGGAATCCCCGCTGCGCGACGCCCGTGGCTTCGACCTGAGCCGCACCGCCGGGCCACCGCCGATCGTCGACGCCGACGAGGTCGGCGCCGCCAACATGATCCTCACCAACGGTGCCCGGCTCTACGTCGACCACGCCCACCCGGAGTACTCCGCGCCCGAATGCAGCGACCCGCTGGACGCCACCATCTGGGACAAGGCCGGCGAACGGGTGATGGAGGCCGCGGCGCGCCACGTCGCCAGCGTGCCCGGGGCGGCCAAACTGCAGCTGTACAAGAACAACGTCGACGGCAAGGGCGCTTCCTACGGCTCCCACGAGAACTACCTGATGAACCGGTCGACCCCGTTCTCGGCGGTGATCGCCGGGCTCACCCCGTTCTTCGCGTCGCGTCAGGTGGTGACCGGCTCCGGCCGGGTCGGCATCGGCGCCTCGGGGGAGGAGCCCGGCTTCCAGCTCTCCCAGCGGGCCGACTACATCGAGGTCGAGGTGGGCCTGGAGACCACGCTCAAACGCGGCATCATCAACACCCGCGACGAACCGCACGCCGACGCGGACAAATACCGGCGGCTGCACGTCATCATCGGTGACGCCAACCTCGCCGAGACCTCCACCTACCTCAAGCTGGGCACCACCGCGCTGGTGCTCGACCTGATCGAGGAGGGGCCCCAGCACGGCCTGGACCTGGCCGACCTGGCGCTGGCACGCCCGGTGCACGCGGTGCACGCGATCAGTCGTGACCCGTCGCTGCGCGCCACCGTCGCGCTCGTCGACGGCCGCGAGCTCACCGGCCTGGCCCTGCAGCGCATCTACCTCGACCGGGCGGCCAAGCTGGTCGACGCCCGCGACCCCGATCCCCGCGCCACCGACGTCCTGGAAACCTGGGCGAGGGTGCTCGACCTGCTCGAACGCGACCCCGCCGAGTGCGCGGAGCTGCTGGACTGGCCGGCCAAGCTGCGCCTGCTGGAGGGCTTCCGGCAGCGGGAGAACCTGCACTGGTCGGCGCCACGGCTGCACCTGGTCGACCTGCAGTACTCCGATGTGCGGCTGGACAAGGGCCTGTACAACCGGCTGGTGGCCCGCGGGTCGATGAAGCGGCTGATCAGCGAACAGCAGGTGCTGCACGCGGTGGAGCACCCGCCGACCAACACCCGCGCCTACTTCCGCGGGGAGTGCATGCGCCGGTTCGGCGCCGATATCGCGGCGGCCAGCTGGGATTCGGTCATCTTCGACCTCGGCGGCGAGTCGTTGGTGCGCATCCCCACCCTCGAGCCGCTGCGCGGCAGCAAGGCCCACGTCGGCGAGCTGCTCGATTCGGTGGACAGTGCCGCCGAACTGGTCGATCAACTCACCACCTGAAGCGTCGTACCCCGCGGCGGCGGACCGCCCGCCCGGTAGGCTGAAGGACGCTGGCAGGTGCGGGTGACCACCGGCCAACCAACGAGCAGGAGGCAGCGATGGCTCAGGAGCAGACCAAGCGCGGCGGTGGCGGCGGCGATGACGACGACGTCACCGGCGATGCCGGAGCCGGTCAGGAGCGTCGCGAGAAGCTGGCGTCGGAGACCGATGATCTGCTCGACGAGATCGACGATGTCCTGGAGGAGAACGCCGAGGACTTCGTGCGGGCCTACGTGCAAAAGGGTGGCGAGTGACCTGGATGTTCGACGCTGCCCAGCGCGCTGACCCCCGATCGGCGTTCAGCGAACTCTCCTCGTTCTCCGAGCTGTTGCGCCGACAGGCCCCCGAGCTGTTGCCGACGACGGCTGCGGAGACCGGACAGATCGGTGATCGGTTGCCGCACGGCACCACGATCGTGGCGCTGAAATACCCCGGCGGTGTCGTCATCGCCGGGGACCGACGGTCCACCCAGGGCAACATGATCGCCGGGCGTGACGTGCAGAAGGTGTACATCACCGATGAATACACCGCCACCGGGATCGCCGGCACCGCCGCGGTCGCGGTCGAATTCGCCCGCCTCTACGCGGTGGAGCTCGAACACTACGAGAAGCTCGAAGGGGTGCCGCTGACGTTCGCCGGCAAAGTCAACCGGCTGGCGATCATGGTGCGGTCCAATCTCGGCGCGGCAATGCAGGGGCTGATCGCGTTGCCGTTGCTGGCCGGCTACGACATCGACGCCGCCGATTCGGCCGGCGCCGGGCGGATCGTGTCGTTCGACGCCGCCGGCGGATGGAACCTCGAGGAAGAGGGCTACCAGTCGGTGGGGTCGGGCTCGCTGTTCGCCAAATCGTCGATGAAGAAGCTCTATCACCGTGTCCACGACGCAGACTCGGCGCTGCGGGTGGCCGTCGAGGCGCTCTATGACGCCGCCGACGACGACTCCGCCACCGGCGGGCCGGATCTGGTGCGCGGGATCTTTCCGACCGCGGTCACCATCGACGCCGACGGCGCCGACGACGTCGCCGAGGCCCGCATCGCCGAGCTTGCCCGCGAGATCATTCAAAGCCGCTCGCGCGCGGACACTTTCGGTCCCGATGCCGGTGATGCCGAGACCGGCGGCCAGGGGGGTGCGCAGTGAGCTTCCCGTATTTCATCTCCCCCGAACAGGCCATGCGCGAACGCAGCGACCTGGCGCGCAAGGGCATCGCCCGCGGCCGCAGCGTGGTGGTGTCGGCCTATGCCGACGGGGTGCTGTTCGTCGCGGAGAACCCGTCGCGGTCGCTGCAGAAGGTCAGCGAACTGTATGACCGGGTCGGCTTCGCCGCCGTCGGCCGGTTCAACGAGTTCGACAACCTGCGGCGCGGCGGCATCCAGTTCGCCGACACCCGCGGCTACGCCTACGACCGCCGTGACGTCACCGGACGTCAACTGGCCAACGTCTACGCCCAGACACTGGGGACGATCTTCACCGAGCAGGCCAAACCGTATGAGGTGGAGCTGTGCGTGGCCGAAGTGGCCCACTACGGCGAGACGAAGAACCCTGAGCTGTACCGCATCACCTACGACGGCTCGATCAACGACGAGCCCCACTTCGTGGTGATGGGCGGGACCACCGAACCGATCATCGCGGCGATGAAGGAGTCCTACACCGAGGGCGCGCAACTCGCCGACGCCGTCCAGGTGGCGGTGCGCGCCCTGCACGCCGACAACGGTGAGGGCGCCGAACCGCGGATGCTCGGCCCGGGCACCCTGGAGGTGGCGATCCTCGACGCCGGCCGTCCCAAACGCGCATTCCGGCGGATCAGCCGGGCCGCCCTGGAAACGCTGCTGCCGGAGCCGGAGCCGGAGCCCGATCCCGCCGAGTAGCCTCTGCGAGCTCCCGAGGGCGGCATTGGTGCGGCAATCCCGAAGCGCTGCGCCCCGACCCAGTACGCTCAAGGGGTGCAGCGACGAATCATGGGCATCGAGACCGAGTTCGGCGTCACCTGCACGTTCCACGGCCAGCGCCGGCTGTCCCCGGACGAGGTGGCCCGCTATCTGTTCCGCCGCGTGGTGTCGTGGGGCCGCAGCTCCAACGTGTTTCTGCGCAACGGCGCCCGGCTGTATCTGGATGTGGGCAGCCACCCCGAGTACGCCACCGCCGAATGCGACAGCCTGCTGCAACTGGTCACCCACGACCGTGCCGGGGAGCGGGTCTTGGAGGACCTGCTCATCGACGCCGAGCAGCGACTCGCCGACGAGGGGATCGGCGGGGACATCTACCTGTTCAAGAACAACACCGACTCCGCCGGCAACTCCTACGGCTGCCACGAGAACTACCTGATCGTGCGGGCCGGGGAGTTCTCCCGGATCTCCGACGTGCTGCTGCCGTTCCTGGTCACCCGCCAGCTGATCTGCGGCGCCGGCAAAGTGCTGGCGACCCCGAAGTCGGCCACGTTCTGCCTGAGCCAACGCGCCGAGCACATCTGGGAAGGGGTTTCCAGCGCCACCACCCGCTCCCGGCCGATCATCAACACCCGCGACGAGCCGCACGCCGACGCCGAGAAATACCGGCGGCTGCACGTCATCGTCGGTGACTCCAACATGAGCGAGACCACCACCATGCTCAAGGTGGGCACCGCGGCACTGGTGCTGGAGATGATCGAAGCCGGCGTCGCCTTCCGCGACTTCTCCCTGGACAACCCAATCCGGGCGATCCGCGAGGTCAGCCACGACATCACCGGGCGCCGCCCGGTGCGACTGGCCGGCGGGCGGGAGGCCAGCGCGCTGGACATCCAGCGCGAGTACTACGCCCGTGCGGTGGAGTACCTGAAGAACCGGGCGCACGACGAGCAGCTGGAGCAGGTCATCGACCTGTGGGGCCGCCAACTCGACGCGGTGGAGAGTCAGGACTTCGCCAAGGTCGACACCGAGATCGACTGGGTGATCAAACGCAAGTTGTTCCAGCGCTACCAGGACCGCTACTCGATGGAGCTCTCCGACCCCAAGATCGCGCAGCTGGACCTGGCCTACCACGACATCAAGCGTGGCCGCGGGGTGTTCGACCTGCTGCAACGCAAGGGCCTGGTCGCCCGCGTCACCACCGACGAGGAGATCGACGCCGCCGTCGACGTCCCGCCGCAGACCACCCGGGCCAAGCTGCGCGGCGAGTTCATCAGTGCCGCGCAGGCCGCCGGGCGCGACTTCACCGTCGACTGGGTGCATTTGAAGCTCAACGACCAGGCGCAGCGCACCGTGCTGTGCAAGGACCCGTTCCGCTCCGACGACGAGCGCGTCAAACGGCTCATCGCCTCGATGTGACCCGCCGCGCCTGACCCCGCCCCGGCCGGGTCAGCGCTTAGGCTGGTAGCCGTGGCGAAACCCAAAGTCGAGCGGCTGTTGAACCTGGTGATCGCTCTGCTGTCCACCCGCGGGTATCTCACCGCCGAGAAGATCCGCGCCAGTGTGGTCGGCTACGACAACGCCAGCGACGAAGCCTTTGCGCGGATGTTCGAACGCGACAAGGCCGAACTGCGGGAGCTGGGCATCCCGCTGGAGGTCGGCCGCGCCTCCGCGAGTGACCCGATCGAGGGCTACCGGATCACCAGCGACGACTACAAGCTGCCGGAGATCACGTTGAGCGCCGGGGAGGCCGCCGCGGTGGCGGTCGCCGCGCAGCTGTGGGAGACCCCGGAGCTGATCACCGCCACCCAGGGGGCGCTGCTCAAGCTGCGGGCCGCCGGCGTCGACGTCGACCCGGATGCCTCCACCGCGATCGCCCCGGCCACCGACCTGCCCGGGCTGCGCGGCGGCGAGGAGGTGCTCGGCGCGCTGCTGGCCGCGGTCGACGCCGGCCAGCCGGTCGCCTTCGATCACCGGCCCAGCCGCGGCCGACCGGTCAACCGGCGCACCGTCGAACCGTGGGGGGTGCTCACCGCCCACGGACGGTGGTATCTCGTCGGCCACGACCGCGACCGCGACGACACCCGGGTGTTCCGGGTCTCACGCATCGTCGGCGCGGTCGAGCCGGTCGGGCCCGCCGGGGTGGTCACCCGCCCCGAGGGAGCCGACCTGCGCGCCATCGTCACCGCGGCGGTCTCGGCGGCCAGCACCGAGGAGGAGGTGACCGCGCGGCTGTGGGTGGCCGCCGGGCGCGCCACCGGGCTGCGCCGGTTCGCCACGGTGCTCGGCGCCGAGCGGCGCGGCGACCGCGACGGCGAGCTGATGACGGTCACGCTGCGCGCCGGGGACCAGCTGACCCGGCTGATCGCCGGGTACGGCGCCGACGCGGTGGTGCTGGAACCGCCGGCACTGCGCGAGGAGGTGCTGGCCCGACTGCACGCCAACACGGAGGTGGACCAGTGACCGGGATGACCGGAAGCGCCGAACGGCTGGTGCGGCTGCTCAATCTGGTGCCGTACCTGCAGGCCAACCCGCGGGTGCACCGCGCCAAGGCGGCCGCCGACCTCGGGGTCAGCGCCGAGCAGCTGGCCAGCGACCTGTACCTGCTGTTCGTCAGCGGCCGGCCGGGCTACCTGCCCGACGACCTGATCGACTACGTCGACATCGACGCCGATCACCTGGAGGTGACCTTCTCCGCCGGACTGGACTTTCCGCTGCGGCTGACCTCCCCGGAGGCCACCGGGCTGCTGATGGCGCTGCGCGCGCTCACCGACGTTCCCGGCGCGGTGGACGCCGCCGCCGCCCGCAGCGCGATCGCCAAGATCGAGGCGGCGGCGGGAGCGGCCACCGGGGCGGCCGACGGCGCCGCCGCCGTCGCCGAGCCCGCCCCCGCCGAGGGGGAGAGCGCCACGGCGGTCCGTGACGCCGTCGACACCCGCCGCGCGCTGAGCATCGACTACTACGCCGCCTCCCATGACACGCTGAGCACCCGGGTCGTCGACCCGATCCGGGTGGCGGTGATCGGCAACCACAGCTATCTGGAGGCGTGGTGCCGGGAGGCCGACGGGGTTCGGCTGTTCCGGTTCGACCGCATCGTCGACGCCTCGGTGCTCGACGAGCCGGCCGCGCCGCCGGAGCCGGCCGTGCAGGCCGGCACCGACACCTCGCTGTTCACCGCCGCACCCGGGCTGCCGGCGGCCACGCTGCGGGTGGCGCCGTCGGCGGCGTGGATGTTCGAGTACTACCCGATGCGGGTCACCGCCGAGGCCCCCGACGGGTCCTGCGAGGCGACGATGACCTACGCCTCCGAGGAGTGGATGACCCGGCTGATGCTCGGCTTCGGCGCCGAGGTGCAGGTGCTGGCACCGCCGGCCCTGGCCGACCGGGTGCGTGCTGCGGCCGCCGCCGCGGTGGCGGCCTACCGCGCCGACCCGTAACGCGACGGCGGTGTCGGCGGTGCGCGGCAGCCTCACCGCCGGCGTGCTGCGGTAGCATCGGGGCGACGTCTGGAGGTAACCAAAGTGGGCAGTCTGAGTCCGTGGCATTGGGCGATCCTGCTGATCGTGGTGATCGTGCTGTTCGGTGCCAAACGACTTCCCGACGCAGCACGGTCGCTGGGCAAGTCACTGCGCATCTTCAAATCCGAGGTTCGGGAATTGCAGAACGACACCAAGGCGCAGAACCCGCCGCCGGCGGCACCGCCGACCCAGGTCTCCGCCGAGCGTGTCGACCCGCCGGCGGCCGACGGTCGGTCGGCATAGCCGCGACCGGTCCCGCCGTGCGGGCTGACCGCACCGACACCCACTGATGGCGCGCACTCGTAGTTTGTTCACCCGGCTGGATCCGCGGCAGCGCCGCAGCCGCACCAACCCGGACGGCACCATGGCTCTCGCCGACCATCTGCGGGAGCTGCGCACCCGGCTGCTGATCTCGCTGGCGGCGATCGTGGTGACCACCATCGCCGGGTTCTTGTGGTATTCGCACCCGGTGTTCGGGGTGGAGTCCCTCGGCGAGTGGCTGCGCCACCCCTACTGTGCGCTGCCGCCGTCGGCGCGCGCCGACATCAGCGCCGACGGGCAGTGCCGGCTGTTGGCGACCGCTCCGTTCGACCAGTTCATGCTGCGTCTCAAGGTCGGTCTGACCGCCGGGGTGGTGCTGGCCTGCCCGGTCTGGTTCTACCAACTGTGGGCGTTCATCACCCCGGCGCTCTACCAGAAGGAACGCCGCTTTGCGGTGACGTTCGTGGTCTGCGCGGTGGTGTTGTTCATCGGCGGGGCGCTGCTGGCCTACCTGGTGTTGGCCAAAGCGCTGCACTTCCTGCTCACCGTCGGCAGCGACGTACAGGTCACCGCGCTCTCCGGTGACCAGTACTTCGGGTTCCTGATCAACCTGCTGCTGGTGTTCGGGATCAGCTTCGAGTTCCCGCTGCTGATCGTGATGCTCAACGCGGTCGGCGTGCTGCCCTACGCGCGGCTGCGGCAGTGGCGCCGCGGGCTGATCTTCGTGGTTTTCCTGTTCGCGGCCATCTTCACCCCCGGCTCCGACCCGTTCTCGATGATCGCGTTGGGACTGGCGTTGACGCTGCTGTTGGAGTTGGCCATCCAGGTGTCCCGCCTGCACGACAAGCGTCGCGCCAAACGGGCGGCGGCCGGGCTCGCCGACGACGAGGCCGCCACGATCGAGCCACCGACCCCGGTGGCGTCCCCGGAACCGGCACCCAGGGTCGATGACTCCATCACCTGACCCGCCCGACGCCGCCGCCGAGGGCCGGCTGGGGCGCTTCGCCGCGGGGTTGCCGTTTCCTCTCGACGGGTTCCAGCAGCGCGCCTGCGCAGCACTGGACGCCGGGCACGGGGTGCTGGTGTGCGCGCCCACCGGCGCCGGCAAAACCGTCGTCGGCGAATTCGCCGTGCACCTGGCGCTGACCGGTGGCGGGAAATGCTTCTACACCACCCCGATCAAGGCGCTGAGCAACCAGAAGTACGCCGACCTGCGGGAGCGCTACGGCGCCGAGCAGATCGGGCTGCTCACCGGGGACCAGTCGATCCACGGTGACGCCCCGGTGGTGGTGATGACCACCGAAGTGTTGCGCAACATGCTCTACGCCGACTCCCCGGCGCTGCGGGGCCTGTCGCACGTGGTCATGGACGAGGTCCACTTCTTGGCCGACCGGATGCGCGGCGCGGTCTGGGAGGAGGTGATCTTGCACCTGCCCGAGCAGGTGCGGCTGGTCAGCCTCTCGGCGACGGTGAGCAACGCCGAGGAGTTCGGCGGCTGGATCCAGACGGTGCGCGGCGACACCACCGTCGTCGTCGACGAGCACCGCCCGGTGCCGCTGTGGCAGCACATGCTGGTCGGCAAACGGCTCTACGACTTGTTCGACGACGACGGCGGCCGCCCCGGCGCCCCCGGGGCGGTCAACCCCGACCTGGTGCGGCACATCGCGCACCGCCGGGAGGCCGACCGGCTCGCCGACTGGCAGCCGCACCGGAACCGGCGGCGCCACCCGGTGCGCAGCTACCGCCCGCCGGGACGCCCGGAGGTGATCGGCACCCTGGATGCGGCGGGCCTGCTGCCGGCGATCACGTTCGTGTTCTCCCGCGCCGGCTGTGACGCCGCGGTCAAACAGTGCCTGCGCTCACCGCTTCGGCTGACCACCGAGGAGGAGCGCGAGCGCATCGCGGCGGTGATCGACCGGCGCTGCGCGGACCTCGCCGACGCCGACCTGGGGGTGCTCGGCTACTACGAATGGCGCGAAGGCCTGCTGCGCGGGCTGGCCGCCCACCACGCCGGGATGCTGCCGGGTTTCCGGCACACCGTCGAAGAACTGTTCACCGCCGGGCTCACCAAGGCGGTGTTCGCCACCGAAACCCTGGCCTTGGGCATCAACATGCCCGCCCGCACGGTGGTGCTCGAGCGGCTGGTGAAATTCAACGGCGAGGAGCACGCCGCGCTCACTCCCGGCGAGTACACCCAGCTGACCGGGCGCGCCGGGCGGCGCGGCATCGACGTCGAAGGCCACGCGGTGGTGCTGTGGCATCCCGACATCGAGCCGGCCGACGTGGCCGGGCTGGCCTCCACCCGGACCTTCCCACTGCGCAGCTCGTTCGCGCCGTCGTACAACATGACGATCAACCTCGTCGCGCGGATGGGCCCCCAGCAGGCGCACCGCCTGCTGGAGCAGTCCTTCGCCCAGTACCAGGCCGACCGCTCGGTGGTCGGGTTGGTGCGCGGGGTGCAGCGGGGCCGGCGCATGCAAGCTGAGATCGCCGCCGAACTCGGCGGTGACGACGCACCGCTGTTCGACTACGCCCGGCTGCGCGAACAGATCTCGCAGCGGGAGAAGGCGCAGGCCCGCGCCTCCCGGCTGCAGCGCCGCCGGGCGGTCACCGACGCGCTCGCCGCGCTGCGTCGCGGCGACATCATCAGCGTCACCCATCGGCGTCGCGGCGGCCTGGCGGTGGTGCTCGACCCCGCCCGCGACGACGTCGACCCACGCCCGCTGGTGCTCACCGAACACCGCTGGGCCGGTCGCATCTCGGCGGCCGACTACGGCGGAGGGGCCGCCCTCGGGACGATGCGGTTGCCCAAACGGGTCGAACACAAGCAGCCCCGGGTGCGCCGCGACCTGGCCTCCGCGCTGCGCTCGGCCGCCGCCGGACTGGCCGTGCCGTCGCGCCGGCGCGACACCGACGAGACCATCACCGACCCGGAGTTGGTGACGTTGCGCACCCGGCTGCGTGAGCATCCGGTGCACCACGCGCCGGAACGCGACACCGGGCTGCGCGAAGCCGAACGCTACCTGCGCATCGAGCGCGACAACGCGGCGCTGGACAAAAAGGTCGCCGCGGCGACGAACTCGCTGGCCCGCACCTTCGACCGCATCGTCGCGCTGCTCACCGAGCGTGGGTTCATCACCGCCGACAGCACCGCCGATGATCCCGATCCGCAGGTCACCGAGGACGGCCGGTTGCTGGCCCGCATCTACAGCGAGAGCGACCTGCTGGTCGCCGAGTGCCTGCGCACCGGCGCCTGGAACACGCTGGCACCGGCCGAGCTGGCGGCGGTGGTCTCCGCGGTGCTCTACGAATCCCGCGGCGACAGCGCCGGCGGCACCCACGGGCTCGACGCGCCGACCGCGCCGATCCGCCGGGCGCTGGCGGCCACCCTGCGGCTGTGCGCGGAGCTGCGCGCCGACGAGCAGCGCCACCGGCTGGCCACCGGGCGCGAACCCGACGACGGGTTCGTCGCCGCGATCCATCACTGGGCGCGCACCGGTGACCTGTCCGCGGCGCTGGCCGCCTCCGACGTCGCCGACACCGGTGCTCCGCTGTCGGCGGGCGATTTCGTGCGGTGGTGCCGCCAAGTCCTCGATCTCCTCGACCAGGTGCGCAACGCCGCACCCGATCCGGGGCTGCGGGCGACCGCCAAACACGCCATCGACGCGGTCCGTCGCGGTGTCGTCGCGGTGGAGGGAGGGTAGGCCGGTAGGCTGGGCCGCGCACAGTCGCCATCGTCGGCGAACGCAGCACACAGGAGATTTCATGAGCGGACCGCAGGAACCCGATCCGGCGAACCCCTGGCAGCCCCCCACCGAGCAGGGCGACGCCACGCCGGCGGACGGGTCGCAGGACGCCGTGGGCTTCCCGGGCGAGACCGCCCAGTGGGGCCCGCCGGACCAGCCGCCCGGCGAGGCGCAGCCCGCGTACCCGCCGACGACGTACCCGGCGATCCCCGGCTATCCGCAGCCCGAGCAGTACAGCCAGCCCACGCCGTATGTGCAGCCCGGCCAACCCGGCGCCTACGGGCAGACCACCCAGTACGCCCAGCCCGGCCAGTACGGGCAGCCGATCCAGTACGCCCAGCAGCCCGGCCCCTACGGTCAGACCACCCAGTACCCCCAGCCGGGTCCGTACGGTCAGCCGGTGTCGGGGATGCCGCCCGCACAGCCCGGCGCCGAGGCTCCCACCGGCCACCACGAACATCACCTGGTCGCCGACGCCCGCACCAAGTTCCTGGGGCTGCCGATCAGCGGTCGCGCCGCGGTCACCCTCGGGGTGCTCACCGCCGCGATCGTCGCCGCGGTCCTGGTGGTCGGTTTCGTCTGGCCCGGATACTTCGTCACCACCAAACTGGACATCGCGAAGACCCAGGACCGTGTGCAGCAGATCCTCAGCGACGAAACCAACGGGTACGGCGCCAAAAACGTCAAGGACGTCATCTGCAACGAGGGCAAGGGCGACCCGACGGTCAAAAAGGACGACAGCTTCGACTGTGAGGTCAGCATCGACGGCACCAAACGCCGGGTGACGGTGACCTTCCAGGACGATTCCGGCACCTACGAGGTCAGCCGACCCCGCTGACCGAGGCCGATCACCGCGGCGTCTGCAGCGCGGTCTCGAGCCGCGTCACCGGGGAACCGAGCCCGAGACGCTCGGCGAGAGCGCCGACCCGCGCCGGATCGGCGAACGCCGACGGCAGCGCATCGGTCGGCTGCGACACGGTGACCGGCGCGTCGGTCACCACGGCGACCACCGCACCGGCGGCGGCGATGTAGTCGCCGGCCCCGGTCAGCTTGGTGCGCAGCCCCGCCGCCATCGCCGAGCCCGGATCCGCCGCGGCGTCCAGCACCGCCGCCAGCGAACCGTACGTCGTCAGCAACTTCGAGGCGGTCTTCTCCCCGATGCCGGGCACCCCGGGCAGCCCGTCGGACGGATCGCCGCGCAGCAACGCCAACTCCGCGTACGCCGCGCCGGCCCGCTGCGCGGGCAGGCCGTAGCGCTCGGCCACCTCCCTCGGGCCGAACAGTGTCGCATTGGCCAGCCCGCGACCCAGATACAGCACCCGCACCGGCACCGGGGCATCGGTGACCACCTGCAACAGGTCGCGGTCGCCGGTGACCACCACCACCGGGTCGGTCGATTCGCGTGCGGCCAGCGTGCCCAGCACGTCGTCGGCCTCGAAGCCCTCGGCGCCGGCGGTGGCGATCCCGGCGGCGTCGAGCAACTCCAGGATCCAGTCCACCTGTGGGCTCAGCTCGTCGGGCACCTCCTCGACGTCCGGGTCCGCGTCGGTGCCGGGTTCCTCCACGCGGTGGGCCTTGTAGGAGGGGATCAGATCGACCCGGAACTGCGGGCGCCAATCCAGATCGAGGCAGACCACCAGCCGGGCCGGCCGGTGGGTGGTGACCAGCGACGCCACCGAATCGAGGAACCCGCGCACCGCGTTGACCGGCGCGCCGTCGGGGCTGGTGATCGACGACGGTACCCCGAAAAACGATCGGAACCACATGCTGGCACCGTCGAGAAGCAGCAGGGGAGCGGGCATGCCCGCCATACTATTTCGTCGGCCATCGTCGGCCGTTAACCTGTGGCCTGTGAGCTCCCGATTCGACAGCGCCGTGTACGCCCGCCGACTGACCGCCGCCGCGCAGGCCACCACAGCGGCCGGGTTGGCCGGGCTGGTCATCACCCCCGGATATGACCTGCGGTATCTGCTGGGATCACGTGCGCAGACCTTCGAACGGCTCACCGCGCTGGTGGTGCCGGCGGCGGGACCGCCGACGATGGTGGTGCCGCGCCTCGAGCTCCCGGCACTGGCCGACTCCGCGGTGGGCGACCTCGGCATTCCGGTGCGCGACTGGGTCGACGGCGACGACCCCTACGCCCTGGTCGCGGCGGCCCTCGGCGGCGTCCCCGCGGGTGTGGCGAGCGCGGTCACCGATGCGATGCCGGCCCTGCACCTGCTGCCGCTGGCCGACGCGCTCGGGGCGACGCCGGTGCTGGCCACCGACGTACTGCGCGAGCTGCGGATGATCAAAGACCCCGCCGAGGTGGAGGCGTTACGCCGCGCCGGTGCGGCCATCGACCGGGTGCACGCCGCGGTGCCGGCGATGCTGATCCCGGGGCGCACCGAAGCCGAGGTCGCCGCCGACATCGCTGCGGCGATTGTCGCCGAAGGCCACACCGAGCCGGCGTTCATCATCGTCGGATCGGGGCCCAACGGCGCCGACCCCCACCACGAGTGTTCCGAGCGGGTGTTGCAGGGCGGCGATGTCGTCGTCGTCGACATCGGCGGCCCGGTGGTCCCCGGCTACAACTCCGACTGCACCCGCACCTACAGCATCGGCGAACCCGACGCGGAGGTGGCGCAGCGGTACGCGGTGCTGCTGGCCGCCCAGCGCGCAGCGGTCGCCGCGGTGCGTCCGGGAGTCCGCGCCGAAGAGATCGACGCGGCCGCCCGGGACGTGCTCGCCGAGGCGGGTCTCGGTGAGTTCTTCGTGCACCGCACCGGCCACGGCATCGGGCTGTCGGTGCACGAGGAGCCCTATCTGGTCGCCGGCAACACGCTGCCGCTGGCCGCCGGGATGGCGTTCTCGGTGGAGCCCGGCATCTATTTCCCGGGCCGCTGGGGTGCGCGCATCGAAGACATCGTGGTGGTCACCGACACCGGTGCCGAACCGCTCAACCGCCGCCCGCACGACCTGCTCGTCGTGTAGCACCGGGGGCTCCGCGCGTCAGTCCGGGGTGCGTTCCAGCAGACTCGCCGAACCCAGCACCCGCTGGATGTGCACCTCGATGACCACCCGGTTGGGGTTCTCCCGTGGGGTGCGGTAGCGCTGCGCGTAGCGCAGTTCGGCGTCGCGCACTGCGTCGGTCTCGTCGCTGACGGTGGCACTGCCCTCCAGCGACAGCCAGCGGGCGCCGTCGACCTGGCTGAGCACCGCGACACCGCCGCGCTCGGCGTTGACCGCCTTCTGCGAACCGCCGTTGGTGATCACCCGTGCGATGTGGGTGTTGGGGTCGAAGGTGAAACCCACCGCCACCACGTGCGGCGACCCGTCGGCGCGCAGCGTCGTCAGCATCGCCAGGTGGCGTTCGGTGAGGAACGCGTGCGCCTCGTCGGTGAGCCGGGTGGTGGTGTTCGCCATCGATGCCCACGCTATCGCAGGTGATAATCACAGGCGTGGAGGACACGGTGAGCGGACCGATCGTGATTTTCGGGGGCCGCAGCGAAATAGGGGTGCAACTGGCCCGCCGACTGGCGTCGGGGGCCACCGTGGTGCTGGCGGCGCGCCACGCCGACCGACTGCAGGAGCCGATCGCCGCGCTCAGCGCTGCCGGTGCCGCCGCGGTGCACTCGGTCGAGTTCGACGCCGACGACGTGGCCGGACACGGCCGGCTGGTAGCCGACCTGATCGCCGAATACGGCGAAATCGGCACCGCGGTCCTGGCATTCGGGATCCTCGGTGACCAGCAACGTGCCGAGGATGACGCCGCCTACGCGGTCGCGATCGTGCACACCGACTATGTCGCGCAGGTCAGCCTGCTGACGCATCTGGCCGCCGCGATGCGCACCGCCGGCCACGGATCGCTGGTGGTGTTCTCCTCGATCGCCGGGGTGCGGGTGCGGCGGGCCAACTACGTGTACGGCTCGGCGAAGGCCGGCCTGGACGGTTTCGCCAGCGGACTCACCGACGCGCTGCACGGCAGCGGGGTGCATCTGCTGATCGCGCGGCCGGGTTTCGTGATCGGGCGGATGACCGCCGGGATGAGTCCCGCACCGCTGTCGCGCACCCCCGACGCGGTGGCCGCGGCGACCGCGCGCGCACTGGCCAAGCGTCGCCGGGTGGTGTGGATCCCGTGGTCACTGCGGCCGCTGGCGGCGGTTCTGCGGATGCTGCCGCAACCGGTGTGGCGCAGGATGCCCCGATGAGCCGCATCGTGGTCGTCGGTATCGGCGCCGACGGCGTCGACGGACTCGGCGCGCAGGCCCGCGCCGAATTGGCCACGGCACGCCGGATCTACGGGTCCCGGCGCCAACTGGACCTGCTCGACGGTGCGGTCGACGCCACCGTGCACCGCTGGCCCTCGCCGCTGCTGCCGGCGTTGCCGGACCTGTTCGACGGCGCCGGCGACGTGCACGTGCTCGCCAGCGGCGATCCGTTGCTGCACGGCATCGGCACCACGTTGATCCGGCTGTTCGGCGCCGACCGCGTCACGGTCGTGCCGCACGTGTCGGCGGTGACCCTCGCGTGCGCCCGGATGGGGTGGGCGGTGGCCGAGACCGAGGTGATCAGCCTGGTCACCGCCGCCCCGGTCACTGCGCTGCGCCGCGGCGGGCAGGCGATCGTGTTGTCGGCCGGGGCGTCGACGCCGGCCGCGCTGGCCGAACTGCTGGAGTCGGCCGGGCGCGGCGATTCGGCGTTCACCGTGCTCGAGCAACTCGGCGGCCCCGCCGAGCGCCGCCGCGACTCCGACGCGCGGGCGTGGGCGCACGAGGCCCCCGGCGACGTCGACGACCTCAACGTCATCGCGGTGCGCTATCTGCCCGACGAACGCGTTTCTGCACTGCCCGATGACGCCTTCGACCACGACGGGCAGATCACCAAAGCCGACATCCGTGCGCTCACCCTGCTCGCGTTGAACCCGCGCCCGGGCCAGCGGCTCTGGGATGTCGGCGCCGGAGCGGGCAGCATCGCCGTCGAATGGTGCCGCAGCTGGCGCCAGTGCACCGCGGTGGCGTTCGAACGCGATGAGCAGCGTCGAAACCGCTTGTCCCGCAACGTTGACAACTTCGGTGTACGGGTCGAGGTACGCGGCGGCGCACCCGCGGCGCTGGCTGACGCGCCTATCCCCGATGCCGTGTTCGTCGGTGGCGGGCTGACCGAGCCGGGGTTGTTGCACGAGTGTCTGGACGCACTTGCTTCCGGTGGCCGGCTGGTCGCCAACGCCGTCACCGTGGAATCAGAAGCGATTCTGGCCCAAGCGTTTTCGGAATACGGTGGTGAACTGCGGCGGTTCCAGCACGCGCAGGCCGCACCACTGGGATCGCTGACCACCTGGCGTGCCCACCACCCGATCACCCAGTGGGCGGTGACGGTGCCGTGACGGTGTATTTCATCGGGGCAGGACCCGGCGCGGCCGACCTGATCACCGTGCGCGGGCAGCGGCTGCTGCAACGCTGCGCGGTCTGCCTGTACGCCGGATCGATCATGCCCACCGACCTGCTGGAGCACTGTCCGCCGCAGGCGCGCATCATCGACACCGGGCCGCTGACTCTCGACCAGATCATCGAAGAGTGCGCCGACGCCCACACCGCCGGTGTCGACGTGGCGCGGTTGCACTCCGGTGACCCGTCGCTCTACAGTGCCCTCGCCGAGCAGTGCCGGCGGCTGGACGCCCGCGGCATCGACTACGAGATCGTGCCCGGCGTACCGGCATTCGCGGCGGCCGCGGCCGCGCTGCGGCGGGAGCTGACCGTGCCCGGGGTGGCCCAGACGGTCACCCTGACCCGGGTGGCGACACTGTCGACGGCGATGCCCGCCGGAGAGGAGCTGACGGCGCTGGCCGCGCCCGGAGCGACGGTGGTGCTGCATCTGGCGGCGGCCCAGATCGATACGCTGGTACCAGATCTGCTGGCCGGGGGGTACCGGCCCGAGACCCCGGCCGCGGTGGTGGCGTACGCCAGCTGGCCCGAGCAGACCGTGCTGCGCGGCACCCTGGCCGACATCGCCGGACAGGTCCATGCCGCGGCGATCACCAAGACCGCGGTCATCATCGTCGGGGAGGCGCTGGCCGCGACCGGATTCACCGACAGCTACCTGTACTCCGCCGACCGGCGGCGGGGGAGCGCTCCGTGAGTGCCCCGACGGTGCTGCTGCTCGGCGGGACCGCCGAGGCGCGGGCCCTGGCCGCCGCGTTGCATACCGAGATCCCGGTGATCAGTTCGCTGGCCGGCCGGGTGCCCGATCCGGCCCTGCCGGTCGGTGCGGTGCGTATCGGCGGGTTCGGCGGCCCGGCGGGGCTGCGCCGGTGGCTGGCCGACCACCGCATCGAGGCCGTCGTCGACGCCACCCATCCGTTCGCCGCCACCATCACCGCCACGGCGGCCGCCGTCTGCGCCCAGATGGGGGTGGCGCACTTGGTGCTGGCGCGGCCGGCCTGGCCGGTCGAGGGGGCGTTGCCGGTGGAGTCCACCGCCGAAGCCGCCGACCTGGTGGCCCGCCGCGGGTTCCGGCGGGTGTTCCTCACCACCGGACGCTCGAGTCTCGCGGCGTTCACCGGCGGCACCGCCTGGTATCTGATCCGGGTGGTCACCGCCCCGGAGCCGACGGTGCTGCCGGCACGTCACCGGGTGGTGCTCTCGCGCGGGCCGTACCACTACGACGACGAACACCGGTTGCTGCGTGAGCACCGGGTCGACGTGCTGGTCACCAAGAACAGCGGCGGGACGATGACCCGGGCGAAACTCGACGCCGCCGCCGACCTGGGGGTCGCGGTGGTGATGGTGCAGCGGCCCGCGCGGCCGGCCGGGGTGCACACCGTCGCCGACGTGGGTGCTGCCGCCGACTGGGTCGGGGCCGTACTCGGCTGACTGGCGGTTATCCGGTCAGGTCGTCGGCGTCGGGGTCGAGCATCAGGGCGTCGCGGGCCCGGGCCACCCGGGAGCGGATCGTGCCCACCGGACAGTCGCAGACCGCCGCGGCGTCGGCGTAGGACAGCCCGAGCACCTGGGTGAGCAGCAGCGCCTCGCGCTGTTCGGCGGTGAGGTCGGCGATCATCGTCGTCACCTCGACGACGTCCTCGAATCCGCGGCTGGGCCGATGCCGCTCGGCCAGCAACTCCGGGTCGGCGCCGGCCGCGGAGCGCGGGCGGGACCGGGCATGGCGGATGTGGTCGGCGACGACGCGGCGCGCGATCGCCAACAACCAGGTGCGCGCGCTGGAGCGTCCGGAGAACCGTTCGATCGCGCCGATCGCCCGCAGGAACGTCTCCTGGGTCAGATCGTCGGCGCTGCCGACGTCGGCGAGGTAGGCGACGAAGCGCCACACGTCCTGCTGGGTGGCCCGGATGAAGGCCTCCAGCGCCCGGGCGTTGCGACCCGCGGCCGCCAGCGCCAACGCGGTCACCGCCTCGTCATCGCTGCGCGCGGTCATGGGGCCACCTTTGCCGATCTGCGGGTCGACCGAAGTCTACGACCCGCGGTCGTAGCCACGGAAGGGGGTTCTGAGGTTACGCGGCCGACTGGTTGACCGGCCGCAGATGGTCGCGCCGGCGCACCTCGGGCAATGGCGCCATCAGGGGTTCGGCGTCGCGGTCACGGCCGCGCCGGCGTGGCGGGCCGAACCGGTCGCGCACCACCAGCAGGACGAACACCAACCCCACCAGGATCGGAATATGGCTCAGGATGCGCGCCGCGGTGACCTGGCCGCTGGCGGCGTCGACGGCGACGTAGCCGATCAGCGCCACCGCATACGCGCCGGTCACCGCCGACACCCCGACCGCGGCGACCGTCCAGATCCCGGCCGCGATCATCGCCACCCCCAGGCCCACCAGCCAGGCGGTGGACTCGTGCAACAGGTGCGCACCGGTGGCCGCCCCGTGCCCCTCGGTGTGCACCATGCCGAAGTCCAGGCCGCCGATCTGTGCCGCCGCGACCGCGATCTGGCCGACCCCGACCGCGATCAACGCCCCGCGCCACCACAGTGACGCGGTGCTGACCGCCCGGGCGCGCACCGTCGCCAGGATCTGATCGGTCAGGTCCGGGCCCCGGCGGGCGCTGGCGGTGGCCAACTGCCGGGTGTGGGCGGCCGCACCGACCAGCCAGCCGCGACACCGCGCGCAGGACTGCAGATGGGCGTCGACCCCCGGGGGCAACTGCGGCTGTTGTTCGCCGTCGAGCCGCGCCGAGAGTGCCTCGCGGACCACCGCACATTTCACGCTTCCATGGTGGCGCATCGCCACCTGTGAGCCAAACCACACCGCTCGGCGTGATCGTCGGGAACTAATCGGGTCCTCGGGCCGACCACTGTAGGACCGCTGGGAAACCGCTGGAGCGCCGCTGGGGCGCGCGGGGTGACCGGCGGTCGGCCACGGTCACAGCACGGGAGAGGGGGTGACGGCAACCGATGATCGCACCGGTCTGGCTGGCCTCGCCCCCGGAGGTGCATTCGGCGTTGCTCAGTGCCGGTCCGGGGGCCGGGCCGATGCTGGCCGCCGCCGCCGAATGGTCCGGCCTGGGGGTGCAGTACACCGGCGCCGCCGAGGAGCTCACCGCGGTGCTCGCCGGGGTGCAGTCCGGCGCCTGGCAGGGGCCGACCGCGCAGCGCTACGTCGCCGCACACACCCCGTACCTGGGATGGCTGGCCGAGAGCGCGGCCAAAACCGCGATCGCCGCCGCCGCCCACGAGGCCGCCGCCGGCGCCCACACCGCAGCGCTGGCCACCATGCCGACCCTGGCTGAGCTCGCCGCCAACCATGCCACGCACGCGGTGCTGGTGGGCACCAACTTCTTCGGCATCAACACCATTCCGATCGCGGTCAACGAAGCCGATTACGTGCGGATGTGGATCCAGGCCGCCACCGTCATGGCCGGCTACCAGGCGGTCGCCGAACCGGCGTTGGCGTCGGTGCCGGCGCTGGCACCCGCCCCGCCGATCGTGGCGCCCGGCGGGGAGGCCGCCGCGGCGGCCCATGCCCCGGCGGGCGGTCCGGCCGCGGAGTCCGGCGCGCAGTTGCGCGCCCCCGACGCCACCGCCGACAAGCAGGCCGCCAGCAGCGGTGTCAGCTGGGATCAGCAGATCGCCGACTGGCTCAGCGAGTACAACATGGGTTTCGCCGACCCCATCGCCAAACAGCTGTGGAAACTGCTCGGCGTCGACGGCTACCCGCTGCCGCCGGTGGAGACCGCGACCCAGTTCGGTCAGCTGATCGGCCAGATCCCGGGCATCTCACCGGTGTTGGCTTCTGCATTGGGCTGGAGTGCCTACCACACGTTGATGCTGATCTGGCCGATGGGCCAGATCGCGGTGCAGATGGCCATCCCGGTGCTTGCCGGCGCGGTCCCGGTGATGGCCGCCGCGGCCGCTGGTGGCGGCGCCGCGGCGGGGCTGTCCGGGCTGGCGGGGCTTTCCGGACTCGAGTCCCAGACCGTCGACGTCCCCGCGACCGTGACCCCCGCCCCCTCCGGGGCGCCCGCCGGGATGGGCGCGGCCGCCGGTGGTGCCGGCGGTGCAGCGGGCAGCAGCGCCCCCGCCACGTCGGGCTCGGTTCCCTCGGCGCCGAGCGCCCCCGCATCCGGCGGTGCGGCCGGCGGGGGACCGGGGACGGGGTTCGGGCCCACCCAGACCACCGGGGCTGGGCTGACCGACACCCTGTATGTGGCCACCGCGGTCGGGGCCTCGGCCCGTCGCGGGGCCGGCAGCCGACGGGCCGCGCGCCGCCCCGACCCCACCGGCGCCGACGAGGACGCCACCGAGGCGACCCGGGAGCCGACCGCGTTCACCGCGCGGATGAAACACCGGCGGCGCCGCCGCGGCACGGCCACTGAGCGCGGGTACCGCTACGAGTTCCTCGACGCCGACCCGACTCCCGCCGCCGACGAGTCGTCCCCGCCCGCCGAGACCACCGACGCCTCACCGGCCGGTGCGGGAACGCTGGGGTTCGCCGGTGCGGCGGCGGCCCCCGGGGTGCGCGCCGCCGGGCTCGCCAGCGTGGGCGCCACGGCCGACGGCGCGGGAACGGTGCCGATGATGCCGACCAGTTGGGAACGCTGAGCCGGGCTCAACCGGGCTCAACCGGGCTCAACCGGGATAGCGCCGCGGGGTGAACACGCGCTCACCGTCGGGCCCGCGATAGCTGCGCGTCTGCGAGGACCCGACGATCACCAGGCAGCGCATGTCGATACCGGCCGGGTCCAGCTCGCCGAGCGTGGTCACGGCGACGCTCTCCTCCGGCCCCGGGGAAGCGCCGGAGACGTTGCGGCCCACCACGACCGGGGTGTCCGGTGCGCGGTATTCCAGCAGCACGTCACGCATCGCCGCGACCTGCCAGGTGCGGGTGCGTGATGCCGGGTTGTAGATCGCCAGTACCAGATCCGCGGCCGCCGCCGCACGCACCCGGTCGGCGATCACCGTCCACGGCTTGAGCCGATCGGACAGGGAGAGCATCGCGTAGTCGTGGCCCAGGGGAGCGCCGACCCGGCTGGCCACCGCCTGGGCGGCGGTCATCGCCGGAACCACCCGCACCGACACCGTCGGGAAGTTGCGGGCCTCCTCGACCACGGCGGCGGCCATCGCGAACACTCCCGGATCCCCCGATGACACCACCGCCACCGCCCGTCCCTGGGCGGCCAGGGTGCAGGCCAACCGGGCCCTGTCGGCCTCCTCGGTGTTGTCGCTGGGGTGGCGGCGTTGACCGTCGACGCTGGGCACCCGATCCAGATACGGCCCGTAGCCGATCAGATCGGTAGCCGCGGTCAGCGCGGCGCGACTCTGCGCGGTCATCCACGCCTCGTCGCCGGGCCCCAACCCCACCACGGTCACCGCAGCGGCCCGCGAGGCGGCGCGCCGGCCGCCCGGCAGCAGCGCCAGCGAGAAATACGGCACCGCAGCGTCATCGACGTCGGCGGCCGGCAGCACCCGCTGGCCGGCCGTGCTGGCACGTTCCACGTAGAACGCCTCATCGAGGCGTCCCGAGTCCGAGAGTGCCTGGCGCACAGCCGGATAGGATCGCCCCAATTTCATGATTGCCGCGGCGTCGGTGTCGGCGAGCCGACGGCTGAGTTCGGCGGCCCCGAGGGTTCCGGGAAGCACAGAGAGAACCTCGGTCCCGGTCACCAACGGGGTGGCGGTGGCCGCCGAAGCCGCACTGATCGAGGTCACCCCCGGGATGATCACGGCGTTGAAGCGTTCGGTGAGCCGGGTGTGCAGATGCATATACGAGCTGTAGAACAGCGGATCGCCCTCGGCGAGCAGCGCCACGTTGCGCCCGGCGCTCAAATGCGCGGCGATCCGCTCGGCGGCAACGGTGTAGAACTCCTCGATCGCTCCCGCATACCCGCCGGGGTGGTCGACGGTTTCGGTGGTCACCGGGTAGACCAGATGCTCCTCGATCTGGCCGTCCCGCAGATACGGTGCGGCGATCCCGCGCGCGATGCTGCGACCGTGTCGGGCGCTGTGATAGGCGACCACGTCGGCCTCGGCGATCACGCGAGCTGCCTTGATGGTGACCAGCTCCGGGTCGCCAGGGCCAAGGCCCACCCCGAACAGTGTTCCGTACCCGGTGTTTTCGCTCATTCTGTGCTACTCGCGATCGCGTTGACCGCCGCGGCGGCCATCGCGCTGCCGCCACGGCGCCCGGTCACCACCAGATAGCTCATGGTGCGGGGGTCCTCGATCAGTTCCTGTTTGGACTGCGCGGACCCGACGAACCCGACCGGACCACCCAGCACCGCCACCGGTGGCGAGGCCCCTTCGTCGATCAACTCCAGCAGCCGGAACAGTGCGGTGGGGGCGTTGCCGATGGCCAGTACCGCCCCGGCGAGGCGATCGGCCCACAGTTGCACCCCCGCCGCCGAGCGGGTGGTGGCCTCCCGTTCGGCCAGAGCGGCGGCGCGCGGGTCGGCGACCAGCGACACGACCTCGTTGTCGGCGGGCAACCGCGCGCGGGTGATCCCGGCGGCCACCATCGAGGAGTCGCAGAGCACCGGGGCGCCGGCGGCGAGTGCGGCGTGGGTGCGGCTGACGACGTCGTCGCGATAGGCGATGTGATCGACCAGATCGACTTGGCCGCAGGTGTGGATCAGCCGGACGACCACCCGGGCGATGTCGGTGGGAAACCGGGTCAGATCCGCCTCGGCGCGGATCGTCGCGAACGACTGTCGGTAGATCTCCGCCCCGGTGCGCAGGTAATCGAGCACCCGCTCACCCTACGGTCTGAGCTGACGGTAGCCGTCCCCGGTGGCGACCAGCACCTGCCCGACAGGGGGACTGCCGCAGGCACGTTCGCAGCCGACGAAATGGCGGTGGCCGTCGGCGGGGGTGTCGACCGCGGCGGCCGCGTCGGCGCGCACGTCGGCGCGGGCATGGGCACATCCGGGGCTGCCGACGCAGGAACTCACCGCCAGCCAGCGCGACTGCGCATCGAAGACCAATCCCAGCGGGGCCAGCACCCGCACCGCCGCGTCGGCGGCCGCCTCACCGAGATCACCGAGCAGCACCGAACGCCACGGGGTGATCACCACCGGCGCGTCGAGGGCCACCAGGTACTCCGCGACCCGCGCCGTCAGCACACCCAGCGGTACCGCGGCGCCCAACGTCACCCGCCCGTCGTCCTGCGTTATCCATCCCACCGGGGGACGCGTCGCCGGTGGCCAGGTCCGCCCACCCGGCTCGGTTGCTTCCATACCGTGGAGCAGGGCCGTGGGCCGCTCCAGTTCGGCGACCCGCCAGGCCGAGTCGCGCACGGTGAGGAACGTGGCGGCCACGTCGACCAGGGTGGGCACCACCGCGTCGTGATCCAGGCGCACCCCCGTGTCGCGCCCGGCCAGAAGCAGCGCCGCGCAGTCGGCGGAGAGCAGGTGAACGCCGATGTCGGTGGCGAGCCCACCGATGTCCCCCCGACCGTCGTCGAGCCCGAACCAGAACCGACCGGGCAACGCGGCCAACCGCGGGTCGGCGCAGAGTGCACGATCCAAGCCGGCGACGAGTCCGCGCACATCGGCCTGACCGCCGCAACGACCCGACAGCGGTGAGGCCACGATGTTGCGCACCCGTTCATGGCTGACCGACGGCAACAATCCGGCGGCCGCCACCGCCTCGGCGACCGCGACGGTGTCGGTGAGCCCCCGCAACTGGATGTTGCCCCGGGCGGTGAGCTCAAGGGCGCCGGAGCCGAACTTGACCGCGGCGCCGGCCAACGCCGACAGTTGCGTCGCGCTCAGGGCGCCGCCGGGCAGCCGGATGCGTGCCAGGGGCCCGTCGGCGGCCTGATGGGTCTGCAGCGCGCCGGGGCAGGCGTCGACAGTGCGGGTTCGGGCCACTCCTTTACCGTACGGCGCGTGAGATCGCAGGCGTAATATCTCTGCACACACCATCTGGGGAGGTGGTGGATCCGGGTGAACGGGGATAACGGCGCGCGGCCGGGTTGGCCGGTGGTGGGCCGCGACGACGAGCTTCGTCAGGCACTGACGATGCTCGGTGACGGCGCGCCCGGTGGAGGACCCGGTGGGGGACCCGGTGGGGGAATCGCGCTGACCGGCGCCAGTGGGGTCGGCAAGTCGACGCTGGCGCGGGAGTTGGCGACGGTACTCGGCGCACGCGGTCGGCCGGTGCGGTTCGTGCTGGGAACCGAGACCGGCCGGGCGGTCCCGTTGGGGGCGTTCTCCCGTGCTGTGCGTGTGCCGGGGGCGCGCGAGCCGGCCGTGATCCTGGCCGGCGCCTATGCCGATCTGGCGCAGGACGACGACCTGGTGCTGGTCGTCGACGACGCGCACCTGCTCGACCCGTTGTCGGCGATGCTGGTCCAGCAGGTGGCGACCAGCGGCGTGGCGCAATTGATCGTGACGATCGGATCGGGCGAACCCGTTCCTGACGCGGTCACCACGCTGCTGACCGATCGCCGACTCCGGTGCCTGCATCTCGAGCCGTTCGACCGGGAGAAGACCGCGCTATTGGCCGGCGCCGTGCTCGCCGATGCCGTCGATGATCGGTTGATCGACGAATTGTTCCGGTACAGCGGCGGCAACGCTTTGCTGCTGCGCGGCCTGCTGGCAGCCGAATCCGACGGAGGTGCGCTGGTTCATGCCCCGGACGGGTGGCATCTGGCCGGGCGGCTGCGTCCCGACCGTGAACTCGAGGATCTGCTGGATTTGCGGTTGCAGGCGCTGGCACCCGACGAACTGGACACCGTGGAAACCCTGGCGGCGGGCGAAGTGTTGGATTGGCGGGTTCTGCGCGCCCTGTGCCGCCCTGAAGTCGTCGAACGGCTGGAACGTCGCGGGACGATCCAGATAGTCGCCGACGGCGCGGACCTGCTGGCGCGACTGATCCACCCCGTCGTCGGTGAGGCCGCGTTGCGCCGTGCCGGCCGTGTCCGCGTGCGTGAGCTCAACGGGTTGCTGGCCGTGGCGCAGCGAAAACATCTCGGTCACCGCACCGGAGAGTCACGGCTGCCCGACGTTCGTGGGCGGATCCGTCTGGCGCAGTACATGATGAACAGCGACCTCGCCCCCGACACCGATGTGCTCGTCACCGCCGCCGCGAGCGCGTTGACGATGGCGATGTTCGAGTACGCCGAAGAATTCGCCCGGTTCGCGTGGGAGCATCACGGCGGGCTGAATGCCGCGTTGATACTTGCCGAGACCCTCAGTTGGCAGGGGCGTGGTGTGGAGGCCGAGTCCCTGCTCGCCGAAGCGCAACCCGACGACACGGAAGCCACGGACGCCAAGGACGACACGGACGCCACGGACCAGTGGCAGCGGTGGGCGCGCGCCCGGGTGAGCCATTTGTTCTGGGGCTGCGGCCGTGTGGAGGCCGCACAACAGGCCCTGCGGGAAGCGACGGTCAGCGCTACCTGCGACCAGCACCGCGAGGCCCTGGCGGAACTGCGGGTCTCGCTCGCGTTCTTCGCCGGTGATCTCGATACCGCCATCAACGCCGGTCTGACGCTGCGATCCGGCGTCGGCCACCGTCGGACACGGGCGTGGCAGGCCATGATGACGTCGACCGCCTGGGCGTTGGGGCTGGCCGGCCGGTTCGATGAGGCGAGCCAGCTGGTGAACACCGAACTGCGCAGCACAGGGGTCGGCGCCGTGGGAATGCAACGCCTGGCCACCGCCCTCGCCGAGTTGACCGCCCATCTCGAAGCCGGGGATCTGGCTGCCGCCGATCGGGTGGTCGACGCGTATGACTCGAAGGGCGTCGGCTTGTCCGGCGGCGATGTCGTCCAAAGTGCCATCCGCGGACTGACGGACCTGGCTCGCGGTTCGGTGGCGACTGCCTGCAACGCGTTGACCGATGTGGTCTCGGTTCTCACGCAGGGCTTCCCGGGCGGATGGGTGACGTTGCTCGCCGCTTGGTGTGCCCAGGCCCAGGGGGCGCGCGGCGATCCGGCTGCTGCCGCCGCCGCACTGGACAGTGCCGAGCAGGATGCGGGCCCCCAGGTGGCCGTCTTCGCTCCGGAACTGGAGTTGGCGCGAGCGTGGGTGCGGGCCGCCGCCGGCGAGATCACCGCCGCACGCTCTCACGCCGCGCGCGCCGCGCAGATGGCGCAGCGGACCGGGATGGCGGCGGTGGAGGCGCGCGCTCTGCACACCGCAGTCCGGTTCGGCGATAGGTCATTGGCGGGTTGGCTCACCGAACTGGCTGACAGGTTGGGCACGGACATGGCGGCCGCCTTTGCACTGCAGGCGCGAGGGATGGCCAGTCACCGCGGTGATCTGCTCGATGCGGCGGCCGCTCGATTCACAGCGTTGGGAGCGATGGCATTGGCCGCCGACTCCGCGGCACAAGCGGCCGGTGAATACGACCGTCTCGGTGATCGCAGTAGTGCGTTCGCGGCTGCGCATCACGCGCGCGTGGTGGCTGATGCCTGCGTTCTCGATTCGCCCGCGGTGCGTGCGGCGGCACGTCCGCTTCCCATCAGTGCGCGGGAGCGCGAGATCGCCGAGCTGGCTGTGGCGGGGTTATCGAATCGGCTTATCGCCGAACGCCTGTCGGTGTCGGTCAGGACGATCGACGGCCACCTGTACCGAATATTCGCGAAGTTGGGTATTGCACATCGCGACGAGCTCACGCCGCTGTTCGAAGAACTGCATCACGGCGACGACAACGTGCCGGCAACCTAGGCTGATCGCTCCGTCGAATCTCATTCGAACGGTTGAAATTCTGGTTTCGCAACATAATTCAGCCGTTCGGTTGACGACAGTCCGGGTGGCGCGTGGTTTTCTTCGGTAATCCACTGTGAGAACGGAGAACAAAAATGGCGCACGTATTGCCCGGGTTGCCGGGGTGGCATTTCCCGGATTGGCATTTCCCAGGGTGGCACTCTGGTCGGGTCGGTCATGAACACATTTTCGCCGGACTGCGTAGCAAGACGGCGACGCATGAGGGGATGGCGCGTGGGGTTGTCGAGCACGCCGAACCGCTTTTCATGCAGACGGCACGGATGGCTCGTGAGATGACCCACTTGTGACGGTGTGTCCATTGTTGGTGGGCTGGTAGAGAGCATGTGTGAACAGGAGTCGGGCGAGCTCAGCTTGGCGATGCGTGTTGGTTTTGTCGAAAACAGGGTCTGCTGCACGAATAGGTGACAGTTTGGTCACGCGGCCTGACTGGCCGGTGGGGTCATGATTGCTTCGAATTCGATGGGGGTCAACCGGCCGAGACCGGT
>NZ_NCXO01000059.1 GCF_002104795.1 Mycolicibacillus koreensis | reverse complement strand
GCCGGGGAATTACCCCCCGCCGCCGCCGGGGAACTTCGCACCGCCGCCGCCCGGGTACGCGCCGGTGCCCAGCCCGCTGGGTCAGCTGCCGGCCGAGGCGTACACGCCGTGGATCACGCGGGTCGGTGCCTACCTCGTCGACGCGGCCCCGATCGTCGTGGTGATGTTCCTGGTGGCAGTCGTCGTCGGGGCCTCCGGCAGCGCCGGCACGGCCGCGTTCCTCTGGCTGCTGGCCCAACTGGCGGTGCTCGGCTACGGGATCTGGAACTTCGGCTACCGCCAGGGCGTCACCGGCTCGAGCATCGGCAAGTCGGTGCTGAAGTTCAAGGTGGTCGCCGAGGCGACCGGCCAGCCGATCGGTTTCGGCATGTCGATCGTGCGCCAACTCGCCCACGTCGTCGACGGCATCATCTTGGGCATCGGCTATCTGTTCCCGCTGTGGGACGTCAAACGTCAGACCCTGGCCGACAAGATCATGGCCACCGTCTGTCTGCCCCTCGAGCCGACGAACCAGCCCCGACCGTACTGAGCGCCGCCGCGCCGCCCCGGCCACTAGGCTGGAGCGGCGATGACGAAACACCGTGAGCCCCGCCCGCGGGGCCTGTCCACCCGAGCCATCCACGCCGGCTACCGGCCCGACCCGGCCACCGGCGCGGTCAACCCCCCGATCTACGCGAGTAGCACCTTCGCCCAGGACGGGGTCGGCGGGCTGCGCGGCGGCTACGAGTACGCCCGCACCGGCAACCCCACCCGCACCGCGCTGGAGACCGCCCTGGCCGCGGTCGAAGGCGGGCGCTTCGGGCGCGCCTTCGGCTCGGGGATGGCGGCCACCGACTGTGCGCTGCGCGCGCTGCTACGCCCCGGGGATCACCTGATCATCCCCGACGACGCCTACGGCGGCACCTTCCGGCTCATCGACAAGGTCCTCACCGGGTGGGGGATCGGCTACACCCCGGTGGCGCTGGCCGACCTCGACGCGGTCCGCGCGGCGATCACCGACACCACCCGGCTGATCCTGGTGGAGACCCCCACCAACCCGCTGCTGTCGATCGCCGACATCGCCGCGCTCGCCGAGATCGGGCACGGCGCCGGGGCGAAGATCCTCGTCGACAACACCTTCGCCTCCCCGGCGCTGCAGCAGCCGCTGGCGCTCGGCGCCGACGTGGTGCTGCACTCCACCACCAAATACATCGGCGGGCACTCCGATGTGGTCGGCGGGGCGCTGGTCACCGACGACGAGGAGACCGACGCTGCGTTCGCGTTCCTGCAGAACGGCGCCGGGGCGGTGCCCGGACCGTTCGACGCCTACCTGACGCTGCGCGGGCTGAAAACCCTGGTGCTGCGCATGCAGCGGCACAGCGAGAACGCCGCCGCGGTCGCGGAGTTCCTCAGCACCCATCCCGCGGTCGCCACGGTGCTCTACCCGGGGCGGCCCGACCATCCCGGCCACGCGGTGGCCGCCCGGCAGATGAGCGGATTCGGCGGCATGGTGTCGGTGCGGATGCGCGGGGGACGGGCGGCCGCCGAACGCCTCTGCGCCGGCACCGAGATCTTCATCCTCGCCGAATCCCTCGGCGGGGTGGAGTCGCTGATCGAACACCCCGGCGCCATGACCCACGCGTCCACGGCCGGATCACAGCTGGAAGTGCCCGACGATCTGGTGCGGCTGTCGGTCGGCGTCGAGGACGTCGCCGACCTCATCGCCGACCTGGAGCAGGCCCTGGAGCCGGGCCGGTGAGCCCGGCGCCGCGCGGCGGGCTCAGCCGCGGTAGGGCTCGGCGCTGACCAACGTCACCTTGATGGTGTTGCCGTTGGGCACCGTGTAGCTGCGGGTCTCGTCGACCTTCGCGTTGAGCAGCGCCGCCCCCAGCGGGGAGTTCGGCGAATACACCTCGAGTTCGCCCTCCTCGTGCAGACCCTCCTGGCGGGTGGCGATCAGGAAGGTCTCGGTGTCGGACTTGTCGCCGTCGTAGTAGATCGTGACCACCGAGCCGGGCAGCGCCACCCCCGACTGGGTGGGGGCCTCGCCGACCTTGGCGTTGTTGAGCAGATCCTGCAGCTGACGGATCCGGGCCTCCTGCTGGCCCTGTTCCTCGCGGGCCGCGTGGTAGCCGCCGTTCTCGCGCAGGTCGCCCTCTTCGCGGCGGTCGTTGATCTCGGCGGCGATGACGGGACGGTTGGCGATCAACTCGTCGAGTTCGGCCTTGAGTCGATCGTGTGACTCCTGGGTCAGCCAGGTCAGCTGAGTGTCCGTCATCGTGTCACGCTCCTTGTGTGTATGTCTCCGCGACGTCGCTGTCGGCGGCTGCGTGGGCCCACCTGCCGGGACCGATGCGGCTCGCCCGTGTATTGCCGTCTCGGGACGGTTCTAACCTCGCCGGCGGGCGCCCGCGAGAAAAACCGCACTAATGCAGCAATACACGGTCCCAACAGGAACCGTGTATGGACACCAGGATAGCACCGCGGCGCGCGGTGGCGCGGAGAAAACCGCCGCGGGGAAAAGCGACCGCGGCGACGGTCAGGGGCCGCGCAGATAGGCGGGCACATCGGTGCCGCAGCCGTAGATGTCGCCGACGACCGGCGGTTTACCGGAGGTCACCCGGGTGGTCACCACCACCGTCGGCTGCGAGGATGCCGGGATCAGCACCTCCCGGCGCCCGGTTTCGCTGCCGTCTTTGGCGCGGGCGCGCACGATGCACGCCACCGGTGTCGCCGGATCCTGCCTGGTCACACTGATCGTCACCGCCACCGTCCGCTCGTCGAGCAGCTGGTAGCCGACCATTTTCCCGGCCACCTCGGCACGGCTGAACCGCTGGTAGCCGACGACGGCGATGACCGTGCCCGCGGCGATGGCCAGCACCGTCACCGCGATCACCACCCGACGGCGCGGGCTGCGCGCGCGGCGTTGCCGCCCGTAGCGGGCCGGCGGGGGTGTCGGGGGTAACTGTGCGGTTTCGGTCATGGTGGCAGGATCGGCTTTCGTATCGCCCATGCGAGGCGCCATCGACATGATGGAACTATTGGTATTAGAACGTACAGGGCCGGAAACACCTAGGTGAGGCGCGCGTGAACAAACTGCGGTTGATGGCGGTGCATGCCCACCCCGACGACGAGTCCAGCAAGGGGGCGGCGACCCTGGCGCGCTACGCCGACGAAGGCCACCGCGTGCTGGTGGTGACGTTGACCGGGGGCGAGCGCGGCGACATCCTCAACCCCGCCATGGACCTGCCCGAGGTTCGCGGACACATCGCCGACGTGCGCCGCGACGAGATGGCCAAGGCGGCGAGCATCCTCGGCGTCGAACACGCCTGGCTGGGGTTCGTCGACTCCGGGCTGCCCAAGGGCGACCCGCTGCCGCCGCTGCCCGACGACTGCTTCGCGCGGGTGCCGCTGGAGGAGCCCACCGCGGCGCTGGTGCGGCTGGTCCGCGAATTCCGCCCGCACGTGATGACCACCTACGACGAGAACGGCGGCTACCCGCACCCCGACCACATCCGCTGCCACCAGGTGTCGGTGGCCGCCTATGAGGCCGCCGCCGACCATCGGAGCTTCCCCGGCACCGGGGACGTCTGGTCGGTGTCCAAGCTGTACTACAACCACGGCTTCCTGCGGGAACGCATGCAGATGCTGCAGGACGAGTTCGCCCGCCACGGCCAGCGCGGCCCGTTCGAGAAATGGTTGGCGCGCTGGGATCCCGACCACGACGTCTACGCCAAGCGGGTGACCACCCGTGTGCAGTGCGCCGAGTATTTCGCCCAGCGCGACGACGCGCTGCGCGCCCATGCCACCCAGATCGACCCCAACGGTGATTTCTTCGCCGCGCCGATCGCCTGGCAGCAGCGGCTGTGGCCGACCGAAGAGTACGAGCTGGCCCGTTCCCGGGTGCCGGCCGCACTGCCGGAGACCGACCTTTTCGCCGGAATCGAGGACGACGAGTGACCCATCTGTTTTTGACCCTGGCCGCCGGCGCCGTGGCCGCCGACGGGCCCGCCCCCGCCAACACCGGCCCGGAGTTCGGCAAGGCCAGCCCGGTGGGGCTGCTGGTGGTGGCGTTGCTCATCGTGGGCACGGCGCTGCTGATCCGGTCGATGAGCCGGCATCTGAAGAAGCTGCCCGACACCTTCGACCCGGAGCATCCCGAACCCGACCAGGCCACCGACGAAGGCACCCTCGGTGCCGTCGACACCCCCCACGGCGGCGAGCCCGGCGACCGCGCCCACCCGTATGAACCCGGCTGACCGCGCCGGCGGGCGCAACCTGCTCGCCTCGGCGTCGAGTCCGTACCTGCGTCAACACGCCGACAACCCGGTGTGGTGGCGGCCGTGGACGCCGGAGGCGCTCGCCGAGGCGGCCCGCCGGGACGTGCCGATCCTGCTGTCGATCGGCTACGCCGCCTGCCACTGGTGCCATGTGATGGCCCACGAGTCGTTCGCCGACGAGCAGATCGCGGCGGTGATGAACGCCGACTTCGTCTGCATCAAGGTCGACCGGGAGGAACGCCCCGACCTCGACGCGGTGTACATGAGCGCCACGATCGCGTTGACCGGCCAGGGCGGCTGGCCGATGACGTGTTTCCTGACTCCCGACGGCCGGCCGTTCTACTGCGGCACCTACTACCCGAAGGCCGCGTTCGCCGAGCTGCTCGCCGCGGTCACCAACACCTGGGTCCGTCGCCGCGACGAGCTGGAACAGGCCTCCGACCACATCGCCGCCGACCTCGCCGCGCGCCAATCGGGGTTGCCGCCCGGGCAGGCGCCCCTCGACGCCGCCCTGTGTGAGCACGCGGTCGCCGCGGTGCTCGCCGAGGAGGACCCCACCCGCGGCGGGTTCGGTGGCGCGCCGAAGTTCCCGCCGTCGGCGCTGCTGGAGGCGCTGCTGCGCCACCACGAACGCACCGGGGCGCCCGACGCCCTGGCGGCGGTGCGCCGGGCCGGTGAGGCCATGGCGCGCGGCGGCATCTACGACCAGCTGGCCGGCGGGTTCGCCCGCTACAGCGTCGACGACGCCTGGGTGGTGCCGCACTTCGAGAAGATGCTCTACGACAACGCGCTACTGCTGCGCGGCTATGCGCACTGGGCGCGGTGCACCGGCGACCCGCTGGCCCGCCGCGTCACCGCCGCCACCGCCGAATTCCTGCTGTCCGACCTCGGCGTCGGGGAGCTGTTCGCCTCCTCGCTGGACGCCGACACCGCCGGGGTGGAGGGCGCCACCTACCTGTGGACCCCCGCCCAGCTCACCGAGGTCCTCGGCGACGACGACGGCCGGTGGGCGGCGGCGGTGTTCGCCGTGACCGCCGCCGGCACCTTCGAGCGGGGCACCTCGGTGCTGCAGCTGCCCGCCGACCCCGACGACCCGGCCCGGTTCGACCGGGTCCGCACCACCCTGCTGGCGGCGCGCCGCGCCCGCACCCAACCGGCCCGCGACGACAAGGTGGTCACCGCCTGGAACGGGCTGGCGATCACCGCGCTGGCCGAGGCCGCGGTCGCGATCGACGAACCCCGGCTGCTGGCCGCCGCGGCGGCGTGCGCCACCGCGCTGCACGCCACCCATGTCGTCGACGGGCGGCTGCGGCGCACCAGCCTGGCCGGGCAGGTCGGTGACAGCGCCGCCGGCCTCGACGACCACGCCATGTTCGCGGTCGGGCTGTTGACGCTGGCCCAGATCGACGGGGGCACACACTGGCTGGAGGCGGCGCTGGGGCTCATCGACGACGCCGTCGGCCATTTCGTCGACCCCGACACCGAGGGGCGGTGGTTCGACACCGCCGACGACGCCGAGGCGCTGGTGTACCGGCCGTCCGACCCGACCGACGGGGCGACCCCGTCCGGCGCGTCGGCGATCACCGAGGCGCTGCTGTGGGCCGGGGTGCTCGCCGACGACGACCGTGCCGAGCGCTACCGGCGTCTGGCCGCCGCGACGTTGGCGCGGCACGCGGTGCTGCTGGAGCGGGCGCCGCGCGCCGCCGGGCACTGGCTGGCGGTGGCCGAAGCCGCCGTTGCCGGGCCGCTGCAGATCGCGGTGGCCTGCGACCCGACCCGCTCGGCGCTGCTGGCCGAGGCGCGCCGCATCGCCCCCGGCGGGGCCGTCGTCGTCGGCGGGGCGGTGGACTCCGCGCCGCTGCTGGCCGGCCGGGACCGGGTCGACGGCGCCGATGCCGCCTACGTGTGCCGCGGCGCGGTCTGCGGCCTGCCGGTCACCACCGCCGCCGAACTCGCGGCGACGGTGCGCCGGTGATGGTGCGCCGGTGATGGTGCGCGAGTCCGACCGCCGCCGTGTAGCGTGCGGCCCATGACCGCCACCCCGGACACCCAGCGCACCCAGGCCATCACCGACACCGTCCACCGCTACCTCGAGCTGGTGGGCGGGGGCAGCGCCGAGCAACTGGCCGCCCTCTACGCCGACGACGCGACCGTGGAGGACCCGGTCGGCGGTGAGGTGCACATCGGGCGGGAATCGATCCGCCGGTTCTACACCGCGATCGAGAACGCCGACCGGCACTGCGAACTGGTGACGCTGCGGGTGGCCGGCAACGAGGCGGCGTTCGTGTTCGCGTTGACCATCACCGCCGGCGACCACCGGATGCGCATCGAACCGATCGACGTGATGGCGTTCAACGACGACGGCCGGATCGCGGCGATGAAGGCCTACTGGTCGGCGGAGAACATCACCCAGCTGTGAGCCGGGCCGGCCCGGCTCAGTACAGCGCGGCGAACCAGATCGCGATGTACTGGCAGATCGCGGCGATCGCCGTGCAGGCGTGGAAGAACTCGTGGTAGCCGAACGTGGCCGGCCACGGGTCGGGCCATTTCAGCGCGTAGAGGATCGCCCCGACGCTGTAGAACACCCCGCCGACGGCCAGCAGCACCATCGCGGCCACCCCGGCGTGGTGCATGATCGCGGCGATGTAGAACGCCGACACCCAGCCCAGCAGCAGATACAGTGGCACCCCCACCCATTTCGGGGCGGTCGGCCAACACAGCTTGAGCAGCACCCCGGCCAGCGCCCCGCCCCAGACGATCAGCAGCACCAGCTCGCCCTGGGCGGGGGTCATCGCCAGCACCGCGAACGGCGTGTAGGTGCCGGCGATGAACACGAAGATCATCGCGTGGTCGAGGCGTTTCATCCGGATCCGCGCCGACACCGACCGCCAGGTGATGCGGTGGTAGGTGGCGCTGACCGCGAACATCCCCACCACCGACACGGTGTAGATGAACGTCGACAGGCCCGCCTCCAGGCCGGCCAGCGGCCAGGTCACCGCGATCAGGGTGGCGCCCGCGACGACCGCCACGATCGCCGACACCAGGTGAATCCAGCCCCGAGCCCGTGGACGCGCGCCCGCCGGGGCCGGGCCGGACGCCGCCGGTGCGGCCGGCATGTCGGTCTGCATGCTCGTCGGCATGCTCGTCGGCATGCTCACAGTGCCTCCCCGAGTATGCGATTACCGGTCATCATTGTTGCCCACAGTAGTCTGAGTTGCCGTGGCGCTCATTCCTGCACGTCTCAAAGAACCCATGTACCGGGTCTACGAGATGCGGCTGCGTCAGGAACTGGCCGCCAACAAATCCGAGCTGCCCCGCCACATCGCGGTGCTCTGCGACGGCAACCGGCGCTGGGCCCGCGACGCCGGCTACGACGACGTCAGCTACGGCTACCGGATGGGCGCGGCCAAGATCGCCGAGATGCTGCGCTGGTGCCAGGCCGCCGGGATCGAGATGGCCACCGTCTACCTGCTGTCCACGGAGAACCTGCAGCGCGACCCGGAGGAACTCGCCGCGCTCATCGAGATCATCACCGAGGTCGTCGAGGAGATCTGCGCGCCGGACAACCGGTGGAGCGTGCGCACCGTCGGGGATCTGGAGCTGCTCGGCGAGGAGCCGTCACGGCGGCTGCGCGACGCCGTCGAGCGGGCCTCCTCGGCCCCCAACGGCGCCTTCCACGTCAACGTCGCGGTCGGCTACGGCGGTCGCCGTGAGATCGTCGACGCGGTGCGCGCACTGCTCAGCAAGGAGCTGGCCGGCGGTGCCAGCGCCGAACAGCTCATCGAGGCGGTCACCGCCGACGCCATCTCAAAGAACCTCTACACCTCCGGGCAGCCCGACCCCGACCTGGTGATCCGCACCTCCGGCGAGCAGCGGCTCTCCGGGTTCCTGCTGTGGCAGAGCGCCTACTCGGAGATGTGGTTCACCGAGGCGCACTGGCCGGCGTTCCGCCGGGTGGATTTTCTGCGGGCGCTGCGCGACTACGCCGCCCGCAGCCGCCGCTTCGGGCGGTAAACCCGCCGGTCGCAGCGCCCCGCGCGTGCCACACTGGACGACGTGATCGCGCTGTCGGCGCTGGTGTTCTTCCTGAGCTGGTGGCTCGGGCTGTACCTGGTGGCCCGCGACCCGCGCAAACCGGTGCTGGTGTCCGCGGCGATCGGGCTGTGCGGGTTCGCTCTGGTCGTCGCGATCGACGCGGTGCGGGTCACGGTCGCGGTGCCGGTGCTGGGCCGCATCGAGCTGTATCTGACCGCGGTGCCGGCGGTCGCCTGGCTGTCGGTGCTGTTGCAGTGGGCGCAGCCGCGCGACCGGTGGGCGAACCGTCACCGCCGCCGGCTGGTGCTCGCCGCGGTGACCGTGGCGCTGCTGACCGGCGCGACCCTGGCCGGCGGTGTCGACGGCCCGTTGCGCACCGGTCACTGGGTGATGTTCGCGGTCATCTCCACCTCCACCCTGGCCGCCATGGCGGTGGCGCTGCGACGGTCGTCGCGCGCCGCGCGGCCCGGCTCGATGATCGGGATGGTGGTGGTGGCCACGCTGTTCTTCGCGCTGGCCAACGCGATCCTGATCATCCCGCTGGCCCTGATGCCCAGCGCGTTGGCGCTGGCCTCCACCGGGTTCGACGTGCTGCTCCTGGGCGTGGCGGTGGCGGTCTGGGACGCCTTCGACGAGGGCCAGGCGCTGCGCGCCGACATGGCCCGGTCGCTGACGGGTGCGGCCGCGGTGGCCGGGCTCTTCGGCGGGCAGGTGATGCTGGCGATGGCGCTGACCGGTGACCCGGCCCTGACCCTGCTGGAGTTCACCAGCCTGGCGGTCGCGGTGGCGGTGCAGGTGTTCGCCGATCCGCTCACCGGGCTGCTGGACCGCCTGGCGCTGCGCCGGTCCCCGGCGCTGCGTGCCGAACTGGCGGCGCTGCGCAGCACCGAAGCCGCGCTGCCCCGTCGCGCGCCCCACCCGCTGGCCGACATCGACGACGACACGTTCGTCCGGCTCACCCGCCGCGCGCTGGGCCACTACGGCGATCTGGCGAAACTGCTCGCCAGCCCGCTGACCGCGCTGCCGGTCATCGACGAGCGGCTGGCCGCCCGGGGCGCCCCCGACCATCCGCTGGAACGCGCCAACGAACTCAAAACGCTGCTGGCCGAACACATCGAGCGCCTCAAGCCCCGCGGCGACGGCGAGTTCGGCACCACCGAGCAGTGGCGCTACTACAACGCCCTGTATTTCCCGTATGTCGCCGGGGTGCGGGCCTACGCCCAAAACGCCACCGCCGCCGGCCTGGACCCGGTGGCGCGACAGGCCTGGCACTGGCTGGTCACCGAGGTGCCGCAACGGTCGCTGCACAACTGGCAGAACACCGCGGCCCGGCTCATCGCCGCCGACCTGCGTGGCCGCCGGCCGATCGTCGCCGACCGGTGAGACGGCGCTGACCTGCGGTTGGCAGCATCTGGCAGTCGCCGGTGTCGATCTGGCAGTCGCCGCGCCCCGATGCTGGCGGTGTTGATAGCCGACCGACAGTCAGGAGCACCGCCATGACCCGAGGCCACGCCGACCGGCCCGCGACCGCCGAGATCGAGTTGACGATCGGCACCGTGCGCTACCGCGACGAGGGGGCCGGGCCGCCGCTGGTCTTCGTCCACGGCCTGTTGGTCGACGGCGGCCTGTGGCAGCCGGTCGTCGACCGGCTGCGCGACCGGTTCCGCTGCCTGAGCCCGGACTGGCCGCTGGGCGCGCACACCGTGCCCGCCCGCCCCGGCGCCGAGGTCACCCCGCGCGGTGTCGCCCGCGCGATCGGGGAGTTCCTGACCGCGTTGGATCTGCGGGAGGTCACCCTGGTCGCCAACGACACCGGCGGGGCGATCACCCAACTGCTGCTCGCCGAGGGGTGCGACCGGGTGGCGCGGGTGGTGTTGACCCCGTGCGACTCGTTCGACAACTTCCTGCCGCCGGCACTGCGGATCCTGCAGGTCGCGCCGCGGGTGCCGGGGCTGCTCGGCCTCGGCGCGGCGCTGATGCGCCCACCGTGGGTGCAGCGGCTGATCTACCGCACCCTGGGCAAACATCCGGTCGACGCGGCGACCCTGGCGGGCTGGATGCGCCCGTTTCGCACCGACCCGGCGGTGCGCGCCGACGTCGGCCGCTTCCTGCGGGCGGTCGACAGCGCCGACACCCTCGCCGCCGCCGAGCGCCTCGGCGGGTTCGGCGCCCCGGTGCTGCTGCTGTGGCCGCGCAAGGCGCCGTTCTTCCCCTACCGGCACGCCCAGCGGTGGGCGCAGATCCTGCCGGACGCCACCCTGGTGGAGGTGCCCGACAGTCGCACCTTCGTCTGCCGCGACCAGCCGGCGTTCACCGCCGAACAGATCGCGGCGTTCGTCGGCGCCGCCTCCGGGGTGCGCTGAGAACCCGGGTGCGCTGGAGATTTACAGTTTGCGCAGCCGCAGCCGGTTGATGGTGTGATCGGCGTCCTTGCGCAGCACCAGGGTGGCGCGCGGGCGGGTGGGCAGGATGTTCTCGATCAGGTTGGGGCGGTTGATCGAACGCCAGATGTCTTTGGCGGCCAGCACCGCCTTGCGGTCGCTCAACGCCGAGTAGTGGTGGAAATGCGACGCCGGGTCGGCGAACGCGGTGGACCGCATCGCCAAGAACCGGGAGACATACCAGTGCTCGATGTCCTCGATGCGGGCGTCGACGTACAGCGAGAAGTCGAACAGGTCGGAGACCATCAGTGTGGGTCCGGTCTGCAACACGTTGAGCCCCTCCAGGATGAGGATGTCGGGGTGGCGCACCACCTGCTTCTCCCCGGGGATGACGTCGTAGTGCAGATGGGAGTAGACCGGCGCGCACGCGTAGTCCGAGCCCGATTTCACCGCGGTGACAAAGCGCATCAACGCCCGCCGGTTGTAGGACTCCGGAAAGCCCTTGCGGTGCATGAGGTTGCGCCGCTCCAACTCGGCGTTGGGATACAAAAACCCGTCGGTGGTCACCAGATCCACCCTCGGGTGGTGATCCCAGCGGGCCAGCAGCGCCTGCAGCAGACGCGCGGTCGTCGATTTGCCGACCGCCACGCTGCCGGCCACCCCGATGATGAACGGCACCGGCCGGTCCGGGTTTTTCGGCGGTTCGCCGAGGAACTCCGCAGTCGCGGCGAACAGTCCCTGCCGGGCGGCCACCTGCAGGTGCAGCAGACGCGCCAGCGGCAGGTAGACCTCTTCGACTTCGGCGAGGTCGACCTGTTCGCCGAGCCCGCGCAGGCTGAGCACCTCTTCCTCGGTCAGCGGCAGCGGCGTGGACATACGCAGCGCACGCCACTCTTTCCGGTTGAACTCCACGTAGGGGCTCGGCTCGCTCAGCCGCGGCATGACGCCAGTCTTGCAGCCCCGCCGCGGCGCGACGCACCGGGGATGCCGCTAGCGTGGGCGGTCATGACGACCGTCTCGGACACCGACACCGTGATCCGGGAGTATCTGCTGCTGGGTCTGCGCTTCGACCGCATCGAACCGGGCTATGTGGACTCCTACACCGGGGACCCGGCGCTGCGGGCGCTCGTCGACAACGAGCCGCCCCCCGACCCCGCCGAGCTGGCCACCCGCGCCGAAGCGCTGATCGCCGACCTGCCCGGCGGACTCAGCGCCACCCGCGCCGACTACCTGCGTGCCCACCTGGTCGCGTTGGCGTGCGCGGGCCGCAAATTCGCCGGGCAGCCGGTCGGGTTCGTCACCGAGGTGCGGGCCTACTTCGACGTCGACATCGCCAAGGGCGACCCCGACCGGTACCGCGCGGCGCACACCCGCCTCGACGAGGCGCTGGGCGGGACCGGGACGCTGGCCGACCGGATGGCCGACTACCGGCGCGGCGAGCAGATCCCGCCGCAGCGCCTGGCGGACTGCATCCACGCGTTCTCCTCGGCGCTGCGTGACCGGGTGCGCGTCGACTATCCGCTGCCGGAGACCGAGACCGTCGACTACGAGGTGGTCACCGACAAACCGTGGTCGGGGTTCAACTACTACCGCGGCGGCTACCGGTCCACGGTCGCGGTCAACGGCGACCTCAAACAGCTGATGTCGAACCTGCCGCGGCTGGTGGCCCACGAGTCGTATCCGGGCCATCACACCGAGCACTGCCGCAAGGAGGCCGGGCTCGTCACCCGGCTCGGCCAGGCCGAACAGACCCTGTTTCTGGTCAACACCCCCCAGTGCCTGATGGCCGAGGGGCTCGCCGACCTGGCGCTGCATGCCGCGGTCGGCCCCGACTGGGGGCCGTGGGCCGCTGAGATCTACGCCGACCTGGGGTTGCGCTTCGACGCCGAGCGGGCCGTCGCGGTCGCCGAGGCGACCGCGGCGCTCGCCGACGTGCGCCAGGACGCCGCGCTGATGCTGCACGACGAGCACCGCGACGAGACCGAGGTGGCGGCGTTTTTGCGGCGCTGGCTGCTCGTCGACGACACCCGGGCGCGCCAGATGCTGCGCTTTGTGTCCTCCCCGCTGTGGCGGGCCTACACCTCCACCTACGTGGAGGGCTACCGGCTGCTGCGGGCCTGGTTGGACGACCGCCCGCCGACGGTCAGCCTCACCGAACGGTTCACCCGGCTGCTCGACGAGCCGCTGATCCCCTCCGCGCTGCGCTGATCCGGTCAGGCGCGGTCAGGAACCCAGCCAGGAGTCCTGCGGGGTGAGAAGGAACGACACCGGGGCGTTGCGGGTGCAGTACACGCCGTTGTCCGGCGTCGTCGCGCAGCGGACGCCGTGGTACTCCAGGTAATTGTTCGCCGGCAGCACCCGCTGCGGTCCGCCCGCGGCGAAACGCGGCTGATCGGTCTGGTCGAAGTGCGGCAGCCCGTCGCCGGGGAACCAGCCGACCTGGTTGGTTCCCGCCGGTGAGCCCGGAATCGGGCCGGTGCAGCCGAAGCTGCCGTTGTCCCAGATCCCGCACGGCAGCCCGGTCGGGCTGGAGAACCAGATCCCGGGCTGGTTGTCGAGTTTGAACCCTTCGAAGTCGAGCTTGGCGTAGCGACTGATGTCCGGATACGGCGGCGGGTCGGCCTGGGCCGCCGGCAGCCATCCCACAGCTGCCATCCCGGCCGCCAATCCCGCACCGGCGATCATGCGTGTGAGCATCACAACCTCCTTCGGTCCGGCGGACCGCTCCGCATCCGGGGACCCGCTGGGCTCAATTATCGGACGCCGCCGGGGTGGCCGGACACGTTTTTCGCCACCCGTCGGCGCCGGTGGCTGGTTGCGGTGCGGCGAGCCTCGCGTGACAGACTGGAGGACGTGACTGCCGCACCGCACGCCCGCCCCGACACCGCCACCATGTCCGCGCCGTTGGACCAGGTCGACCCGGACATCGCCGAGCTGCTCGGCAAGGAACTGGGCCGTCAGCGCGACACCCTGGAGATGATCGCCTCGGAGAACTTCGTGCCGCGCGCGGTGCTGCAGGCCCAGGGCAGCGTGCTGACCAACAAGTACGCCGAGGGGCTGCCGGGCCGGCGCTACTACGGCGGCTGCGAGTACGTCGACGTGGTGGAGAACATCGCCCGCGACCGGGCCAAGGAGCTGTTCGGCGCCGAGTTCGCCAACGTCCAACCGCACGCCGGCGCCCAGGCCAACGCCGCGGTGCTGCACGCGTTGATGAGCCCGGGGGAGCGGCTGCTCGGCCTGGACCTGGCCAACGGCGGGCACCTGACCCACGGCATGCGGCTGAACTTCTCCGGCAAGCTGTACGAGACCGCGTTCTACGGGGTGGACCCGCAGACCCACCGCATCGACATGGACGCGGTGCGTGCGCAGGCCCGCGAATTCCGGCCCAAGGTCCTCATCGCCGGCTGGTCGGCCTACCCGCGCACGCTGGACTTCGCGGCGTTCCGCGCGATCGCCGACGAGGTCGGGGCGACGTTGTGGGTGGACATGGCCCACTTCGCCGGGCTGGTCGCCGCCGGGCTGCATCCCTCGCCGGTGCCGCACGCCCAGGTGGTCTCCACCACCGTGCACAAGACCCTCGGCGGGCCCCGCTCCGGGCTGATCCTGGGCCAAAAGGAGTACGCCAAGGCGATCAACTCGGCGGTCTTCCCCGGTCAGCAGGGTGGGCCGCTGATGCACGCGATCGCCGCGAAGGCTGTCGCACTGAAAATCGCCGGCACCGAGGAGTTCGCCGAGCGGCAGCGCCGGGTGGTGTCGGGGGCGAAGATCCTCGCCGAACGGCTGCTGGCCGACGACGTCGCCGCCGCCGGTGTGTCGGTGGTCTCCGGCGGCACCGACGTGCACCTGGTCCTGGTGGATCTGCGGAACTCCCCGCTGGACGGTCAGGCGGCCGAGGACCTGCTGCACGAGATCGGCATCACCGTCAACCGCAACGCCGTCCCCAACGACCCCCGCCCGCCGATGGTCACCTCCGGGCTGCGGATCGGCACCCCGGCGCTGGCCACCCGCGGCTTCGGCGACACCGAGTTCAGCGAGGTCGCCGACGTCATCGCCACCGCACTGGCCGCCGGTTCGGGTGCCGATGTGGCCGCGCTGCGGGCCCGGGTGACCAAGCTCGCGCAGGACTTCCCGCTCTACGACGGCCTGGAGGACTGGCCGCTGGTCGGCCGACACGCCTGATTTCACATTTGGCGTAAACCTCGGTTACAGTTACCCAATGGCACAGAAACCTGTCGCTAACGCGCTGACGCTGGAACTCGACCCGATCGTGGAGCAGAACTACGACCGGCACCTCAACACCGAGGACATCTGGTTCGCGCACGACTACGTCCCGTTCGAGCAGGGCGAGAACTTCGCGTTCCTCGGTGGCCGGGACTGGGACGAGTCGCAGGCCAGCCTGCCGCGCACCATCACCGACGGGTGCGAGATCCTGCTGCTGCTCAAAGACAGTTTGGCCGGCTATCACCGGGAGCTCGTCGAGCACTTCATCCTCGAGGACAACTGGGCCACCTGGATCGGCCGCTGGACCGCCGAGGAGCACCTGCATGCGATCGCGCTGCGGGAATACCTGGTGGTCACCCGCGAGATCGACCCGACCGCCAACGAGCAGGCCCGTGTCGAGCACGTGATGAAGGGCTACCGCGGCGACCGGCTCAACCAGATCGAGACGCTGGCGTTCATGGCGTTCTTCGAGCGCGAACACGTGGTGTTCTGCCGCAACCTGCAATCCCACATCGAGGAGCCGGTGCTCAACGGGCTGATCGACCGGATCGCCAAGGACGAGCAGCGCCACGAGGAGTTCTTCGCCAACCTGGTGGCGCACTGCCTGCAGAACCACCGCGACGAGACGATCGCCGCGATCGCCTCGCAGGCCGAGGCCCTGCAGGTGCTCGGCGCCGACATCGATCCCTTCGCCGACAAGGTCGCCGCGATGGCCGAGGCCAACATCTTCGGCCCCGACCAGCTGCGCCAGGTCATCGCCGACCGGATCACCGCCTGGGGGCTGGCCGATGCCCCCGAGCTCGCCCAGTACGTCTGAGGACGCCCGGCCGGGCCGACCACGGTCAAACAGGGCCGACCGGGATTCGCCTGACGTTCACCGTCGCGTCGACCGCGCCCCGGCGCGCCTGCGCTGCAGGCCCGCTGCTGCGGGGGTAGCGTCGGGAGGCGATGGCTAGCGACATGCTCTGCTATCCGGGCGGTACCCACCGTTACGTCCACGGCGGGACCGGCCCCGGTCCCGGTGCCGCCGGCCCCGTCGAACGGTTCGCGCGGGGTCGCGCGGACCATCCTGGAGCGTTCCGTGACTGATTCGCCGTCGGTTTCCCGCGTCCGCACCTACGTGCTGGACACCTCGGTGCTGCTGTCCGATCCGTGGGCGTGCACCCGGTTTGCCGAGCACGAAGTCATCGTGCCGCTGGTCGTGATCAGCGAGCTGGAGGCCAAGCGCCATCACCACGAGCTGGGCTGGTTCGCCCGTCAGGCGCTGCGTCTCTTCGACGACCTGCGGCTGCAGCACGGCCGGTTGGATGAGCCCGTTCCCATTGGGACGCAAGGCGGTACGTTGCACGTCGAGCTCAACCACAGCGATCCCGCCGTGTTGCCGGCGGGTTTCCGCAGCGACAGCAACGACTCGCGGATCCTGACCTGCGCGGCCAATCTGGCCGCCGAGGGCCGGCGGGTGACGCTGGTGAGCAAGGACATCCCGCTGCGGGTCAAGGCCGCCGCGGTCGGGCTGGCCGCCGACGAATACCACGCCCAGGACGTCGTCACCTCCGGGTGGACCGGGATGACCGAGCTGGAGACGCTGCCCGGCGACATCGACACCCTGTTCGCCGAGGGTGAGGCCGACCTGGCCGAAGCGCGGGATCTGCCGTGCCACACCGGTGTTCGGTTACTCGGCGGCAATTCCCATGCGCTGGGCAGGGTCAACGCCGATAAGCGCGTGCAACTGGTGCGCGGTGACCGCGAGGCGTTCGGGCTGCGCGGACGCTCCGCCGAACAGCGGGTCGCGCTGGACCTGCTGCTCGACGAATCGGTGGGCATCGTGTCGCTGGGCGGCAAGGCCGGCACCGGAAAGTCCGCGTTGGCGCTGTGCGCAGGTTTGGAGGCGGTGCTGGAACGGCGGACGCAACGCAAGGTGGTGGTGTTCCGCCCGCTCTACGCCGTCGGCGGACAGGAACTGGGCTACCTGCCCGGCAGCGAGAGCGAGAAGATGGGGCCGTGGGCCCAGGCGGTCTTCGACACCCTGGAGGGGCTGGCCAGTCCGGCCGTGCTGGAGGAGGTGGCCTCCCGCGGGATGCTGGAAGTGTTGCCGCTCACCCACATTCGGGGCCGCTCCCTGCACGACTCGTTCGTCATCGTCGACGAGGCGCAGTCCCTGGAACGCAACGTGCTGCTCACGGTGCTCTCCCGGCTCGGCGCCGGATCGCGGGTCGTGCTCACCCACGACGTCGCTCAGCGTGACAACCTGCGGGTGGGTCGCCACGACGGGGTGGCCGCGGTGATCGAGAAACTCAAGGGGCATCCGCTGTTCGCCCACATCACGTTGCTGCGCAGCGAACGGTCCCCGATCGCCGCGCTGGTCACCGAGATGCTCGAGGAGATCAACCCCGCGACGTTGCCGTAGGCGCCGCGGGGCGGTCAGCCCCGCTCGACGGTGAGTCCGGCGATGATGGCGTCGACGGCGCTTTGGCTGGCGGCGTCGCCGATCGGGTGGGTCGCCAAGAAGAAGGTGACCGGTTCGGTCTTCACCGCGATGACCGTCACCACGTCCCCGGGCAGGCCGCGGGTGGCGTCGCCGATGGTGACGTCGGCGTCGACGCGGGCGGCGTCGACCCCGTCGACGGTGACCTTGGAGGTCTTCGGGGTGTTCAGTGTGGGGTCCGCCCCGTCGTAGCCGGGCCCGTCGGCCACACAGGTGAGCAGCTTGGAGGCCTGTTCGGTGATGTCCATGCTGGCCACCAGGTTGGACTCGCCGACCACGGCCTCCATCATCCAGTCCTTGGCGGTGGGCACCGGGCGGGCGACCCCGACCACGCCGATGCCGTTGGGCACGTTGGTGTCGGCGATGACCTGCCAGCCCGGCGCGAGGCTCACCGGGAAGCCCAACGCGCCGGCCCGTGCCTGGTCGCCGGTGAGATCACCGCCGGAGACGTTGGCGGTGCAGTCGGTGGCGTTCTGCTTTCCGTCGGACTTCGACGACGGCGATGTCGACGGAGCGCTGGAGGGGGTGCTCGTCGGGCTCTGCGGGGTCATCGACACCGGCGGGGAGGTGCTCAGCTCGGGGGTGGTGGGGCCGGTGGCGGTGTCGTCGCCGTCGTCGCGCAGCGCGAAGACCGCGGTGACCGCCAGGATCGCGACCACCAGCACCCCGGCCACGATCCCGATCACCATCGGCGTCTTCGACGGCGGTGGCGGTGGGGGCGGCTCGCCGCCGCCCCCCCCGGTGTCTTATACACAACA
>NZ_NCXO01000058.1 GCF_002104795.1 Mycolicibacillus koreensis | reverse complement strand
TTGATTGATTCTTCCTGCCCGAACACTCGGGCAACAGAGTCCCACAACGACTGGACCACTACAGGGGGCCCACCTCACTTGCTCGTGCACGCCGCCATTGCCCGGGAGGATCGCGGCTTGGGTGCTCCTCCCCCCTGATGGGGCGAGATGTTTTGCTCGGGCACCGAGACGTTGTCCTGCGCGGCGGTGGTGCGAGCCCAGACCCTCTGCTGGTGACGGCACTGTTGGGCGTCCCGGGTTGGCTTCAGCTAGCTGACTGCCAGCAGGCGGTCGTTTACGGGAACCTTTGCCCACGGCAGCGTCGTAATCAGCAACTCTTTCGCCAACCCTCGCCCGGTCCGTGCCGAGGCGGTGTAGTTGAGAGTTACGAGCCTTTTCGAAATGCGCCAAGCCTTCACACCGCTCAGATGGCGGTTTTCGGGGTCTGGGCTCATGGCTCGTGCGGCGTAAAGCCCGTCATCGGCCAAAAGCCGGTCGTCATGGTCATAGGACAGAATCCATCGGTACTGCATTTCGCGCCGCAGATACTCGGCCAGGCGGTGGTGTTGGAGTTGGGCGGTCCAGAAGAGGTCGCTACCCGTCGGACCTTCCCTGCCGTCGAACGATCGTGGGTAGAGTTTGCCGGACTTCGACAGGTAGGGCGGGTCCAGGTATGCAACGACCCGGTTCGGGAGGAGTGTCTTGTAGTACGACGCGACGCCGTGCAATGTGGTTTTCCAGTCTGAGTGCCAGACGTCCACGAGTCGCTTCGTGTCGTAAAGGTGGCCGAGGAATTCGATGCGTTCGACCAGGTTTGGGAGGTTGAACCGGCACCCGATGCTGTAGGCCGAGGTCTGAGCTCGTCCGCCGATAGGACCGGCATGTCCGTGGAGAATCCCCGAGAAGGTCGTTCTATTCAGAAACAGGCACTTCGTGGCCAGCTCAAGATCCGCTGTCGCGTGACTAGTGCCCGGCCGAGCAGTCCACGCTCGCCAATAGTCCCAGCGTTCCAGTGCGACTGAGCCTCCGGCTGCAACGTAGGTTTGGTGCTCGTCGGAGATTCGCTCGATGAGTTCCTGGGTACGTGACGCCGACACCTGCCAGAAGGCAGCCACCATTGGGTCAGCATCCGCCAGCAGCGCACGCTCGACAATCCCCGCGCCTAAAAGGCGGAGAGTGGTTGATGCGCCACCGGCGAACGGTTCGACTAGCAGGTCAACCTTCCTGACCTCGGCGGACTGTTGGGCTGAGGTGAGAAGTTCTCCGATCACGTTCGCGAGTCCACTCTTTGCTCCGGGATACCGGAGGGGGCTCTGATACCGGCCGTCGGCCAGGGCGTGCGTGACCGCAGCCGGAGCGGGATCGATTCTGCGTGGTGTCTTGCGGATCGGGACCGGAGCGATGACGCCGGGCGCCTTCGTGCCGTGCACTGCGACAGTCACGGTGCCGGCACCTGTGCCGTATCCGTACGACCAGCGCGGTCGAGGCCCAGCAGCTGGGTTGCAACCAGTCGCAGAACGTCGGTTCCGACACCGATTGGGAACGCAGCCTTCCCATGTGCCGCAGCGACGGGAATGATCCCATCGACGTACATCGAGGATCCGGTCCGGTCGATCACGTCCAGGATCGCAGGGAGTGTGGGGTAATCGTCAGGGTCCGACTGGCCGCCCTGGGTGTCGTAGGGCGCCCCGGTCGGAGGCATCACGGTCGGCACGACGACACGGCCGTCCAAAGCCCGGTAGACGAACTTCCTGCCCCAGTAGGTTTCCTTGCCGTATGCACGGGCGTTGCTAGCGTTGGTGACGCGACCAATCACATCCTCGTCGCACACAAGGAGGTCGCCAGGCATCAGGACATCATGACGCGCCAACTGGTGGGCGTAGTCGACCATCGCGCCTGACTTCTCGATCCCGCACACGAACGGTCCGTCGCCGGGAGTTTTTGCCGTCATGGACTGAAAGTAGTCGAGCGCTCTGCCACGCAGTTTCGCCGGCGGGCCGTACATAGCAAGAGGGCCGTCAACAATGAAAAGCGTCCTCGACAACAGTTCGTTACGGGACTGTTCCCAGAGCAGAGTGGCCAGGCCGACGAGACTGAGCAGCTCGACCACCGCCATGAGGCGGCCGAGTGCCGATTCATTTCGCATCTCCTCGCCGACTTCTTCGTGGATGCGGAGCACGTCGGTCGGAAATAGCCAGACGCCGCATGCGTCGCACTGCGCACCGGATTGTCCGACCGGGACGTCCTTATTGCAGTCGTCGGTCGGGCAGTTCACCGGGACGGTGGGAGCGGGCGCACCTGGCTTACCGTGGAGCATGAAGAGCAGCTCAAGCAGCGTCTGGTTCAGACGGTTGACCTCAATCCTCTTCGTGCGGAACAGGTGGTCGATCGCTTCGCGCCACGAGGTGGCGATATCGACGCCTTCGCGCGTGTATGCGCCTGCAACGGGGAGATCGAGCGTCACGAGTGCTGTATTGACGGCCCGCTCAATCTCGTACGGGTCGACAAAACGTTCGGCCTTCTGGGTCTCGAGGATGTCGAGGTCAACGTAGGCGGCCGCAATCTGGGCGAAGCCGTACAGCACTGACGGCAGGCCGTCACGCACCTGCTCGACATCACGAGATCCATCGATCGCAAGCGCGGAGACCAGCCGCGTCTCAGCTGGCGGGAAGCTGAATTCCACTCGGTGCCGGACCTTCTTCTTGAGGTCTTCGGCATCACGCAATGCCTCTGCAGGCACGAAGAACGTGCGTCGATCCGCGACGGCGCGCACTGCGGCCGTTGAATGGCCGAGGCGTGACGCGAGTTCGTGTGCGCCGCCTACGGTCTCATACGGCATCAGGCCTGCCCGTTCGTCATCAGTGGAGCGTCTCCAGCCGCGGCTCGCGCCTCGTTCACGAGCTCCTCGTCGTAGCGGTCGATTTGCACCGGGACAATAAACGGCGACGACAGAGTCTTGAGCCGCACGTAGCCGCGATCTTCGGACGAGATGATGGCGTCCGAGAAGGAGCCAAAATCGTAAAACTTGGCCAGCTCCCCAACCTCCTTCGTGTTGTTGAGGTGCGCCACCACCCAGTTGGCAGTGTTGGCTTTGACCTGGTGTGCAACGCCTGACACCTCCTGGGTCGCGTAGGTCATACCAAGGTTCAACTTGCTGGCCTCCTTCGCCAGCTTGACCCAAATGTCGCGGTCGTCCTTGTACCGGTCAGAAGAGAACAGGTTGTGCGCTTCCTCCAACATGACCTGGATCGCTGGGGGCTCCTTGCCTGAGGTGAAGGCCTCAGTCTGGCGTTCAAGGAGACGTGCCGTGATGGACTCGCTCAACGCTTTGGTTATCGCCTGAGCTCCGACGTGCAGGTCGACGATGACGATTCGTCCGTCAGTGAGTTCGTCGTAGATCTCAAGCGCTGGATCATTTTGGGTCAGTGGGCTATGAAACGGCCGGAGCGGGTTGAGGTTCTTCCAGCCGCGTACGTTTCGCCCCCCGCTCTTCGTTGTGAAGATTGGCTCGACACTTGTCCACCGAACGTTCTTGGCGAAGTCAACGGCGGCGGCATCCCCGCTCTCGCGCAGTTCAACGATCTTCTCGACGACATCTTCGATATCGGTTGCCGCTACCGCCACGATGTTAGAGGTGGGGCCAGCCTGCGTGAATGGGTTGCGCCCGAGTGCGCTGACGACGGACTGCTGGAACGTGGACTTCATATTGATACGAGCCCGGAAGCCGCTTGGGACATCGAAGCCGGCTCGCATGAGGGCGCCGTACAGGGCGAGTCGTGCACGTTGCGCGTGCGTCGTCGCGGACTGGTCGCCCGGGACATCTCTGAACGACGCCCCCGCGAAGTCCTTGATGTAGCCGGCTTCGTCGGTGCTTAGCTGATCCGAGATCAGGCTTTGGACGGCGTCGATCTGGTTCTCGGAATAGAAGTTGATCGACAGGGGCTTCACGTGCGGCTGCGAGCCGTCGGCTCCGAACTTGAAGATGCGAACGTGCTTGTCCCCGATAGCCGCAATTTCGGTGCCATCCTGGGTGTTCGGGTTTGCGTACTCGCCTTGAGGATCGAAGATGAGTTGGCCGACTGGTGGCTTCCCTTCGGCTCGCTGTCGCTCGGAGACAACGAACGTTCGCGCGATGATGGTTTTGGCGGTGTTCGACTTGCCCATTCGGGTCATCCCGAGCAGCGCAGTCTTGTTCCCGATGAAATCGCGGATGTTGACCTGGACCGCCGCGTCGGCCTGCTTCGACGCCTTCGCGCGCCGACGCGTCGCGGAGTAGCGCACGGCCCCGATACGCACCCGCTCGACCGGGCGTCCGGTCGGCTTCAAGTAAGACGCGATCGTTGACAGACCCTCACCCACCGGCTTAAGCACCCGGTAGGTGGACGTCGCGTAGAAGTTGTCGACGTCGGCGCCGAATTCGAGGACCTTGTTGCCGTCGACGTCGTCCTCGTAGAAGGTGCCGAGGACCTTGCAACGGAGGCCCGTGAACGAGACCCGGTTCTTGGTGAACGGGTCCATCTCGACGTCGAGCACGACCGCAGGTGACGGGTCCTGGCTGCTCGACAGAGCAACCCGGAGGGACTCCTCGCGCACGGCGTGCAGGTCGGCTTCTAGCGACAGGGGCGACGTCCCCTCGACGCGCAACAGGAGAACTTCGTCGTCGTCGACCTGCGGAGTGTTGATGTCCTGCGCGGTAGCGAGGAGAAACGAAAATTGGGGGATGCCGCCCGCCTCGAATTTCCACCGGTCGTGGGTGAGAACGGTCGCCTCGTTGTAGTCGAGGCGGTACACGGCGCCGATCCGGGTCGATCGGTCGTCAGCGAGCAACTCGGATCTCAGCAGTGACCCGGCTCCGACACCGGGGATGAGCTCGGCCATGTCGTCCCTCCGTACAAATCGAACTACCTAGTCGGGAAGTGTTCCACGACCGTCCGACAAGGTCGGGGGATGCGGAGCCGGGTGTCGCCGAATCGGCGGAGGTTACCGGCGGGGGCGGTCTCGGCAGACCCCGACGAAGTCGCACGAGCCGCACACGCCTTCGTCCCAGACGGGTAGTCGTGGGAGGTTGTTGGTTCGGAGCGATTCGCCCGCGTTGCGGATTTTGTCGCGGACGGCGGTCATGAGCGGGTCGTCGATCACCTCGCGCGTGGTTTTGCCCTTCTCGTCGAGGTTGAGTACCTCGATCAGGTCCGCGGAGCGGCCAGTGAGCTCCTGGTACCCGACGGCGTACACATGCAGCTGGTCGCGGGTGACGTCTTCAGCCTGGGCGCGATCGGTGGACTTGAAGTCGACGATTGCGACTTCGCCGGTGTCGAGACGGCGGATCAGGTCGATCCGGCCGTCCACGGTGATGCCGGGCGCGACGTGCACCTGGATCTGCTTTTCGGAGAACTCGGTGTTCGCGATCTCGTCGCCGTGCGTGTCGAAGTACCGCTCGATGGCTTGTATGCCCGCCCGCCGCAGCTGATCCCGAAGAGTGGGGTACGCAAACGGTGTGTTGAGGTGCCGGTCGACCAGCGCCGGGGCGGCGTCCTTCGTAACGAGGTCACCGTCGAGTGCGCGCTTGTGGACCTCCGCCAGCACGTCGTGGAGGCCTTTACCGTAGCCGAGGGCTTCGTGGATCGGCGGGTTGAAGCCGTACAGGAACCGAAGCTTGAACTGGTACGGACACTCGAACAGGTACTTCAGCTCGGAGAAGGACAGGGTGACCTGTGGGGTCTCGTGCACCGGGTGGGGTGGAAGCCGAGTGCCGGTGAGCGGCGACGGGGCGGTCGACACCCACTGCTGGGAGGCGATGTGGTCGAAGAAGTCGGAGCGGTTGCGCTGCTGCTGGTTGTCCGCGATTGGCGCGAACGTCACGGAGAGGTACTTCTGGGCGCGGGTCACCGCGACGTAGAGCAAACGTGTCTCGTCGTCGACCGTTCCTCGATATCGGGCGGGATCGTCGAGCGCCTCGTCCGGAATGACGTGGCGCAGGGAGACTCCGCCCATCACCCGTGACGGAAACCGGTTCTTGCGCATCGCCGGCAGAAACACGGCCGGCCACTGCAGGCCCTTGGCCTGGTGCACCGTTGCGATCGTGACGGCGTCCGGGGTCGCGTAGCCGACGTCGGCGTCAGCGTCGGCGTAGTAGCTGGGCGCCTGGTGCTCGAGCCATTTGACGAATCCGTCGTACTTCGCCTTGGCCTCGGTTGTGAAGTGGATCTGCTCGTAGTCGGAGATGGCCTGGCTGAACTTGCCGAGTTGGTAGTACACGAGTTCGCCGCGTGTTGGGTCGCCGGGAAGAGTGTCCTCCCGCATCTTCAGTGCCTCCAGGAAATCGAGGTACAGCCGCTGCAGGTTGCTGTAGACCGAGCGCTGCCCGCTGTCGACGAAAGTGCGTGCGGTGTCGAGCACCCGCAAACCACTCGGCCAGTCTGAACTACTCGGCATCAGCTGTGCTCGGTCCCAGAGGCTCTTCAGCAGGTCAGCGTCAATCTCGCGGACCATGAATCGGAAGATGCCGACGACGGCCATGATTTCGGGGCTGTCGAACAGCTTGTTCAGACCCTTGACGACGAACGGGATACCCCGCCGGCGCAACTCGTCCACCACCGGTCCGGAGTCGTGTGATACGGACCGGAATAGCACTGCGCAGTCCGACCAGGACAACCCGCGGGGCTCGCTGTCAGGCCGGTCGCTAAAGGCTAGCCCGTGGAGCTCCTGGACCCTGTCGACGATCCACACGGCCTCTGCGTCGGGATCGTCGAAGCTGAGGGCCAGCAGATCGCCACGCTTCCACTGCTGGTGCCCGGCGGCGACCATCGACTTCGACAGCCGGTCCGCGGCGGGGATGCGTTCGGCGACTGAGCGGGCGAGTTCGACGATGCCGCGGCTGGATCGGAAGTTGTCGTCGAGCGTGACCCGCCGTACGCCCTGGTACCGCTGGTCGAATTTAACGATGTTTGTCACCTGGCTGCCGCGCCACTGGTAGATGGTCTGGTCGTCGTCGCCGACGACGCAGAGGTTGGCGCCAAATCGGGCCAGCCCCGCCACCAGTCGCTCTTGGAGCGGGTTGACGTCCTGGTATTCGTCGACGACGACGTACTTGATGTCGTTCTTAACGTGATCCTGAACGCGAACGTTGTCATCGTCCTCGTACGGGTCGCCTTCGAGGTACTGAACCGCGCTGAAAATCATCTGCGTGTAGTCGAACATCGCGTGTTCGCTAAGCAGGGTCGTGTACTTGTCGAACGACCCGAGAACGCCCGCCGGCACGCTGTCGATCTCAACCTGGTCTTCGCGCAGCACGCTGAGGGCCTGTAAATACAGCTTGGAGTCGACGTACCGTTTCAGCACGCCCTGCCTGGCGCTCACCGGGCACGACGTCAGTCCAGACTTACCGCTGTACCTGTCGACGAACAACCGGGCAGTTATGTCGGTCAGGACTGAGAACTTGAACTTCTCCGGCACCAGCCGCTGCAACAAATCGAGGGCGTACCCGTGCATGGTGCCCACGTACATCTCGGCGAGTCCTCTGACCTCGCCGAGTTCCGCTTCGACGATCGACAGAACGCGTTCTTTGAGTTCCGCTGCTGCCTTCTCGGTGAAAGTGAACGCGATGACGTTGCGGGGCTCGACCCCGGGCTGGGCCAGGATCGCAGCAATCCGCTGTGAGATGACTTGCGTCTTGCCGGACCCTGCGCACGCGATGATCTGCAACGGTTCGTCGAGGCACTGGATGGCCTCTGCCTGGGCGGCGGTGTACGACGTCATGATCACCAATGTTTACAGGACGCTGAGCAGACTGCACGGATCTCCCGGTGTCGTGGCCGCAGTTTAAGGTGGGCCTGCCCTGGCCGTCGTGGCAGGCTATCTCCGTTGTGACGTGATGGGAGGACCGTGTCCAGGCTCACCGACCTACTGCGCCAGCTCCGAGAGAAGGAGCCGCAGCTCGCCCAAGACCTCGAACGGGAAGTGGCTGTGCTCGCTGACCGGCGGGCATTCGGCTTGAACTTCGAACGGCACGTCCCTGAGGCGGTGGAACTCCCCGGTCGCCCGGTGCGAAAGGGAGACAAAGTTCGGATCCTTCCGCCGCGTGGAGCGATGCCAAAGCAGCCCGACGGGAGGCTCTGGCGTGTGGTGGGAGTGGACCGAACGTCCGGGACGGCGTCTCTTGCCGCGCTTGCGGACGATGAGACACGAGACGGAGCTCTCGACGACCTCGTCGTGGTCGCGGAGTTCCGGGACCCAATCTATCCGAGTCTGGTTTCCACGGACACGCTCGAGCGAGGTGGAGATAAGCCCTTCCATGCGGTGATCAATGCCGAAAATTACCATGCGCTTGAAATGCTGTCGTATACCCATCGCGGAAAGGTTGACTGCGTTTATATCGACCCGCCTTATAATTCGGGCGCCAAGGACTGGAAGTATAATAATCATTACGTCGAAGGTGACGATCTTTACCGCCATTCAAAGTGGTTGGCATTCATGGAGCGTCGTCTAATTGTTTGTCGCAATCTACTGAATCCGCTTTCTTCTGCATTGATCGTCACAATCGACGAGCGAGAGTACCTCAGGCTTGGATTGTTACTGGAGCAGTTATTCCCGGAAGCGAAAATTCAAATGGTGTCATCCGTAATCAATCGTAAGGGCGTTGTTCGAACTAATGAACTCACTAGGACCAACGAGTTCATTTTTCTTGTCCTATTTGGAGACCAGGAATTATTCGCCGAACGGCAAATCTCAGATAAGAAAGTGCGATGGGCGAGTCTTCGGAGATTTGAAAACTCGTCACGGAGAAATGGTCCGCAGTCGCGTCCTGATCAATTTTATCCGATATATTTAGGCGTCGATTCGGGCCGCATTGAGCATGTGGGGACCTCAATACCGGTAGGCGTTGATCGTTCCACGGTCTCAGATCTGCCTGGATGTCAGACCCTGTGGCCGCTCAAGCCCGATGGCACAGAGATGGTTTGGGGATTGACTCCTGCAACGTTGCGCAAGCGCCTAGCGGAGGGGTTTGTGAAGGCCACTCCTGGCAGGAATGGCAAACCTCCTACACTGTATTACCTGACGAGTGGTCAAGTCGCAGAAATTGCGAATGGTGAACTTCTCGTTACTGGTCATGATTCGAATGGGTCGGCAATCGTCGAGTATGTCACCGGAAAGGCATCGCTGCCGACCACTCAGTGGGACAGGGAATCGCACAACGCGCAAAGCAATGGTACGGGGCTGCTTTCGTCGTTGATCCCTGGGCGAAAATTTCCCTATTCCAAGTCGATCTATGCAGTTGAAGACGTCCTCCGCTTGTTTGTCGGATCGAAACCAAATGCAATAGTGCTCGATTTCTTCGCTGGATCGGGTACGACTTTGCACGCTGCCATGCGGTTGAACAGGCAGGACGGCGGTCGGCGTCAGGCGATTTTGGTAACAAATAACGAAGTCGCTGCTGACGAGCGAAATGGGTTGTATAAACAGGGCTTGAGGCCCGGCGACGCAGAATGGGAGAGGTGGGGAATTTGCGAATACATCACCAAGCCTCGTATTGCTGCTGCGGTCACCGGGAAGACTCCTGAAGGTGAGCTAATTGCAGGTGAGTATAAGTTCGTTGATGAATTCCCAATATGCGAAGGCTTCGATGAGAATGTCGAATTCTTCTCGCTTTGTTATGAATCACCGCTGCGTGTCGCAAGCAATCGCGAGTTCACGAGGATTGCGCCGCTTCTCTGGATGCGATCCGGATCACAGGGGCGCAGGATCGACGACATTTCGGGGGGTTGGGAAGTCTCTGACAACTATGGTGTGCTTGCAGATCTGGACAAGACCGAAGACTTTCTAAAGGCCATCGCCGCTAACGAGGCTGTTGCGCATGCCTACATCATCACCGATGAGGATCGACTCTTCGAGAGTGTGGCGCAAGAGTTGCCGGACCACGTCGAGGCGATTCGACTGTACGAGTCGTACCTGCGAAACTTCGAGATCGAGTCCGGGCGAGGTGCACTGTGAGGTTCACGCTCAAGGACTACCAGGTGGAGGCCGTTGACGATGTCCTCGTCAACCTCCAACGGGCGCGGAACCTTTTCAAGGATCCCGACAAACGCGAGGTGTCGGCGTTCTCATTGACTGCGACGACCGGTGCCGGAAAGACCGTGATGGCGGCCGCCGCGATCGAGGCGCTGTTCTGGGGTAACGAAGCGTTCGACTTCGCCCCTGACCCGGGAGCGGTCGTGGTGTGGTTCTCGGACGACCCGAGCCTGAACGAGCAGACGCGCAACCGCCTCATGCAGGCATCGGAGAAGTTCAACTACACCAATCTGGTTCGTGTCGAACCGCCGTTCGCCAAACCGCGATTGGACCCCGGCAAGGTGTACTTCCTGAACACCCAAAAGCTCAGCAAGAGTTCACTGCTCACGCGAGGACACGTCGAGACAGCCTCAGGCGATCAGGAGCAGATCACCGGCCTGGCTGCGATTGCGCCACCCGATATGCAGGGGTGGACAATCTGGGAGACGCTCGCGAACACCATCGGGGATGCCGGCCTGACCTTGTACCTGGTGCTCGACGAAGCTCACCGGGGCTTTAACGGGCGGGTTCAGTCGGACAAGCCCACGATCGTGCGGCGCCTCATCAACGGCACCAAGGTGCGCCCCCCGATCCCCGTCGTGTGGGGTATTTCGGCGACCATCGAGAAGTTCGAGACGGCCATGACTGAGTCCGAAGCGACCCGGGGCCGGCGCGCGCTTCCGCCTGTGAGAGTCGACCCGGGCCGCGTGCAGGAGTCCGGCCTAGTCAAGGATGCTCTGGTGCTCGACATCCCCGACGAGGTCGGGAATTTTGACTCGGTGCTCGTGCGCCGGGCTGCTCGAAAGCTGAAGGAGGCCACCGAGCGGTGGAAGGCCTACGCGAAGTCGCAAGGGCTGTTGGAGGCGGTGCACCCGCTGCTGGTCCTCCAGACGCCGAACACGCCGAACCCCGACGACGTCGGTGTTGCCATCGACACGATCTTTGCCGAGTACCCGGAGCTAAAGTCGTCGTCCGTGCGGCACGTGCTCGGTGACCACTCGACGCAGAAGTTCGGAGCGTGGGAGGTCGACTGGATCGAACCCCAACGCGTGCAGGACGAAAAGGGCGTGCGCGTTCTCATCGCGAAGGACGCCATCTCGACAGGCTGGGACTGCCCACGAGCCGAGGTGTTGGTGTCGTTCCGGCCAGCGAAGGACCACACGCACATCACGCAGCTGCTCGGACGTATGGTGCGCAACCCGCTGGCGCGCCGTGTTCCGGGTGACGAGCGACTTAATGCTGTCGACTGCATCTTGCCGTTCTTCGACCGCACGACGGCGGTCAAGGTCGTTCGGTTCCTCACCGGCGACTTGGAGGAGATGCCGGCCGCCACGAGGAAGGCGGTCATCGACGGCAAGGAACTGCTGCGGAATCCGGGGGTGGACGATGCCGTGTGGGACAGGTGGGCGGCGCTGCCTACTCAGACGCTGCCGCAGCGCGGAGCGCGTCCGGTCAAGCGGCTCGTGGCTCTGGCGCAGGCGTTGTCCGCAGACGCGGTCCACCCCGGAGCGCTCAGCGAGGTCGAGGCGGAGCTGCACCGCATCCTCGATGCGTACGGGGAGCTTTATGAAACCCAAATCGAGGCCGCGGTCCGCGAAGTGTGGGACGTCCACATCAAGGAAATCGCCGGCCGGTTCGGCAAGACCGGACTGTCGTACACCGAGTTTGTCGAGCACGCTGACGACCGTGCTATCCGTACCGGGTTCGAGGCCGCGAAGAAGGCGTTCGGCGCCGACGTGGCCCAGTCGTACGTCAACCACCTCGCTGCGCCTGATGACCCGGACGACGATCGTCTGCGTGATGCGTATGTCCGTACGGCGGCACTCGCGACCGTCAAGGAGGTGCGTGACAAGGTCGGCACGGAGGCGATCAGGCTCACCGATGACCTGTTCGCCAAGCACCGCGTGCGGCTGAAAGAACTCCCGGACGAGCGGCAGCAGGCGTACGAAGATATCCGCGCCATGGCCACTGAGCCCCAACTGGGCGCGCTGCGCCCGCCGCGGACCCGGGTGGAGGGGTTTTCGATCGAGGTGGAGGACGAGTTCGTGCCCGCGCCACTGGCGCCGTTGCATCTGATGTCTGATGGCGACGGACAGTTCCCGCTGACGACGCTCAACGGGTGGGAGCGCCAAATCGTACGGACGGAACTGGCTCGCTCGAACGTGAAGGCGTGGTATCGGAATCCGTCGCGGCCGGCTGTCGACTCGTTGGGCATCGCCTACCGGGACGACACCACGGCGAACTGGCGGTCCATGCACCCGGACTTCGTGTTCTTCAACGACGTCGCTGGCGAGATCGCCGCGTCGATCGTCGACCCGCATGGACACCACCTTGACGACGCTGCGATGAAACTCAGAGCGCTCGCGGCGTTCGCGGACAAGTACGGAGAGGCGTTTCACCGCATCGAGGCCATCACCGAGATCGACGGAGGGATGCGGGTTTTGGATATGCAGCGGCTCGAAGTGCGTGAGGCGGTGCGGGTGGGAAGCGAGAGCGCGGCCGACTTGTACCGGTCGGATCTCGCGGCGGACTACGACACCGGTCAGGATTGAGGTGTGAGCGGTTAGCTGTAGTGACCTGACACGTTATTGACGGCGTGCCTGCTTGAAATGGGGAGGACCTCCTGACGGAGTGGATGTGTCTAGGCATTCATTCCGAAGGAGGTCCTCGTGTCTCACGCTAACGCCCGCACCAATGTTTTCGCTCGACGTCTGATTGTGGAACGTGTCGCCGCTGGTTGGCCGCCCGCTCATGTCGCTGAACAGCTGGGCATTTCACGGGCCACGGTCTACAAGTGGCTGCGTCGATACGACGAAGGCGGGCTGGAGGCGTTGCAGGATCGCTCCTCGCGGCCACACCGGATGCCGGCGCGCACCACCAAGAAGGTCGAACAGAAAGTGCTCAGAGCTCGACAGCGCCGCAAGCGCGGCGCGGTCGTACTCGCCGCCGAACTGGGCTTGCATGCCTCCACCGTGGGCCGGATCCTGGCACGCCACCAGGTGCCACACCTGGCCGCGATCGACCCGATCACCGGTGAGCCGGTGCGCTCATCACGGCGCAGCCCCAACCGCTATGAACACCGCACCCCAGGCTCGCTGGTCCATGTCGATGTCAAAAAGCTCGGCCGGATCCCCAAAGGCGGCGGATGGCGCCTGCACGGCCGCGATGCCGCAGTCTCAGTGGCCAACCGGCACAAGAAGACCCGAATCGGTTACGACTACATCCACACCGCCATCGACGACCACACCCGGCTGGCCTACAGCGAGGTCCACCCCGACGAGAAAGACCTGACCTGTGCGGAGTTCCTGCACCGCGCCATCGCCTGGTTCACCGCTCACGGCATACGTGTACGACGGCTACTCACCGACAACGCCCTGGTCTACCGCCGCGGCACCAACTGGGGCTGGGTGTGCACCGCCTGGGGGCTGCGGCGCCGATTCATCAAACCCGGCTTCCCCTGGACCAACGGCAAAGCAGAACGCTTCAACCGGACCCTGCTCAACGAATGGGCCTACGCCCGCCCCTGGACGTCAAACAACCTACGCACCCGAGGTCTTGACCGATTCTTGCATCGCTACAACACTCAACGAGGCCACTCCGCCCTCGGCGGACACCCACCCATCAGCCGGCTCGCCGCCTGACAACAACGTGTCAGGTCACGACACCTAGCGCCATGGCCTGGGCGTCATTGTGATGACGTGCATGGGCAGTTCGGGTGAAATTAATGCGGCAGTGCGTCAGGTCGGACCACGGAGTCTGGGCCAAGGTCGGATCATGGTGGGCGGCAAGGGAACCAGGAGGGCCTCCCCGCTGCACACCCACCGTGACCTGGGCTAGAGCGCAACTGGGCAGGGGCGGGCTGGGGTCTTCCGGCCGTGTTCTGGGAAATCACTTCCCGACGGGGTGGGGGAGGAATGCTGCCCACCCCTGCCCGGTCGCGCGCTCGGGGTCAGCCCTCCTGGTCGTCGTTGGCGGTGCGGAAGCGAACGCCGAGAACCTGCACGGCCTTGCCGGCGGGCGGCTCCGGGGCCTTCTGCCAGCGTGGCCACGACAACTGCTTCGCCCGAACGCGGGCCTTCGTCAGCTGGTGTTCGGCGGCAAGGGTGTGGTTCAGCAGCTTCTCGGTGAAGGTCTGGTCGGACCACGTTGCGTGGCCGTGAGCCTCCAGGAACCGGGTGAACTCGGCGAACAGGTCGCGCGACAGGACCGCCCACGCCGGGTCGAACACCAGGTGTTCGGCGGCGAACAGCGCCAGCAGGTCGACGTCGTTGCGCCACGCGTCGGTGTCCTCCCGTACCCGGGTGGGCAGGACCGGGAGTTGCTGCTCGCCGGTCTCGGTGTAGACGCGTTTGGCGCCGGCCACCAGCCACGCCAACACCGCCTCCTGCTGTGCAGTGCCGTGCTTGATCCGCTCGCGCAGGCCCTCGCTGCCGTGCCGGTCGGTGTCGCGCTCCAGCGGCTGGCCGGGCTTGCGGTACCGCAGCGGGAACGACACCAGCGCCAGCCGGCGCCAGGTGCCGTGGTCGACCTCGACCACACGCGGCCGGTAGTTGGTTGTGACCACCGGTGTGTGGGTGGGGTCCCACGTCATGGTGTCCCGGCTGATTCGGCGGGCAGTCATCCGGTCGGTGCCCAGGATTGCCTTGAGCCGGCGGACCGACAGCGGTCCTTCGGGCAGCTCTTCCAAGACGGCCAGGCGTAGGCCCTTGAGGTCGGTCAACTCGGTCGGATGGTCGCTCGGTCGGGCGGTCAGCACGCGTTCACTGATGTCGCCTGCGTAGGAGCCGAGGGCGAACCGGAAGGCCAACACGGTCGATTTGCCGTTTGCCCCGTCGCCGTACCAGATCGGCAGCACGTCGTCGGTGGGCGGAAGGCCCGTGATCGCCTGCCCGAGCCGTGCCTGCAACCATGTGCGGACCTCCGGGTCGGGTAGCGCCTGCAGCGTCTCGTCCCAGTCCGGGTGCGAGGCGCCGGGTCGGTACGCCGCCTTGGTGATCTTGGTCAGCAGCAGGTCGGGGTCGTGCCGGCTCAGCTCGCCGGTGCGCAGGTCGACGACTCCGTTCGGGGTGTTGAGCAGGTGCGCGTGGTCGCGGGAATCGAACCGGCTGTCGTCCTCCAATAGCAGGCCGCGCAGCAGGCCCTTGACTGCCCGGACCCGGTGGTTGGCGAGAAGACCAGCGATCTGCTTGCGCCGGTCGCCGTCAACGTGCGGTGCCTCCTCCGTGAACAGGGCCGTGAACTGGGTCTGCACCTCGGTCGTCAGGCGATCGTCGGGCACTCGTCGCCATACCCTGCCGTTGTAGTGCAGCCAGCCCAGTCCGGGGGCGTACCGGTAGCGCGGTCGCAACCGCTGCGCGAGGTAGGCCGACAGCGGCGAGTCGTCCAGGCGCAGACGGTTGTCGCCGTCGCGCAGCTCAAGGGACCCGATGTCCATCTGGCGGATCAGGTCGGTGGAAAGCTTCATCGCTCCGTCTCCTGGTGGAATTGGCTGGCTGCCCATTCGGCCAGCTCGGCGGTGTTGTCGGAATCCAGGCCGATGCAGTCGGCCGCCTCGATGAGCGCGTGGATGGCTTGGGCCAGTTCGGCGCCGGCGTAATCGCGGTGCGCCTGGCACAATGCCCAGCGCAGAAAGCTGCGTCGGCCCTCGCCGGGGCGCATCACGTTGAGCAGTCGCGCCAATCTCGTTGGGTCGCCTTGATAGCGCCCCTCCTGGTCGACAGTGCGCGGTACCGGCCTGGGGCGGATCACCAAGGGCAGCCAGTCGGTTGGTAGTTCCGTAACGGGGCCTTCGTGCAGCAGGCGGTAGCCGTGTCCCTCGACGACCGACCCCGGAGCCAGGACGAACCCCCGCTCGGTCTTGATGTCGATCTTCACGTCCGGTACATGGGCGCGAGCTTTGATCGGCTCCTTCAGTCGGTAGTAGTAGTGCCAGCCGCGCCGGGTGGCTACTGTCCGGGTCGGTGGTAGCTCCAGCCCCTGCTCGGTGCTCCAGGACAGGGCTTCCGGGGAGTCGAAATCCAGCACGATGAGGTTGTCTGGCGGTCTGATCCCGATGTTGGCGTCCGGCATCTCCGAAGCCCAACGGGACACCACAAGGGGGTCATCGGTGGCGTCCAGATGGCCGTGACTCCCGGCATAGGGACGCTTGGTGCCGGGAACCAACGGGAAAATCCGCTGGCCTTGGGCGGCAAACTCTGCTGCGAGCCGCCGAAATATCGATCGTGTTTTAATGGTCTTACCCCTTCCTGGTGGGTGCTATTGACCCCGGTTCCGCGTGAGCGAGTCGGGGTCGACTGCTATTTGGCAGATCTTCTGGCGTCGGCTTCGGCCAGGCTGGAGACGGGCTTGCCGAGAAATTCCAGGACGCATTCACGTGGGTAGACGATTTTCGCGCCCATCCGGTGAAACTTGGGTCCGGTGCCCTCGACGCGCCAGCGCCGCAGTGTGGCCACCGACAGGTCGAGGAATGCTGCAACCTCGCGATCGTTGTTGTAGCGCTTGAGTTCTGGCTCGTTGTTCATCGGTCGATCCCTTCCATTGGTTCGGCGGTGCGTACGCGATTTGCGTGTCACTAGCGTAGCAGAGACGCAATGATAGTTGCAGTGATTATTACGATCGCACTCGTTGTGGTATCGAATCGTTTTACGTATCTCTAGCGTGATAGAGTAAGCAGTGTTGGTCGGTCCACAGTCAACTACGGGAGGAGCTAGCCGTGAACCTGATATTGAACCGAGCCCAGACTGCGGCGCTGGACGCCATCGCAGACGGGCAAGGCGCCACCGTTCACCACCGCACCGTTGCCGCACTGGCCACGCGCGGCCTAGTCGTCGACTCGGGTTACCTGACTGACGCGGGACGGAAACTGGTTGGAGCCCAGTCGGGGCTGGCCCCGGCTAGGCGGGTTGCCGGCCGGAAAGCCCTACAGCCGCGTGAGTGCGGATGCGGATGTGAAGGCATGACCGCCGGCGGCATCTGGCTGCCCGGACATGATGCACGTGCGGCAAGCAAAGTCGGTCGCCTGTTGGCTGCGGTCAGCGTGCACCGCGATCTGGCCGCACTGGCCGCGGAGGCACGTGAACGTCTACGTGCGGATGCGTCAGAAGAGCTGTGTTTCCAGGCGGCCCGAATCGCACTCAACGCAATCGAGAAGGCGGCCGCCTGATGAAGATCACCGACAAGCCGACTCCGCCCGTCGACGTTCGGCGGGTCATCGGCGCGAACGTACGTCGGATCCGCACCCGGCACGGAATATCGCTGGAGACCTTCGCCCGCGAGGCCAAACGCTACGGACTCAACTACAGCACCGGCCGCGTCTCCGACCTGGAGGGAGGGCGGGTCGAGGCCAAGGTGGACACCGTGCTGGCGCTCACGCAAGTGTTGGCGAACCTCGCCGACCAGCCGGTCGCCCTGGCCGACCTGTTCGAGGGCGACCAGCGTGCCGGCCTGTTCCGCGGCCAGGCCGTCGAACCGGATGGGCAGACGAACGTCGGGCCGCTCGACATCGCCCGCCGGCTGGGTTGGGCCGACCTCGCCGGAGCCGCAGCCGATTTCGGAGTGCCGCAGACCAAGGTGCTGCCGTACCTGATCGCGATGGACCAGTCCGGGCTTGCCGAGCAGCGCGCAGCCAAACGGCTCGGCATCGACCTGGCGGAACTGACCCGGCACAGCGTCAACCTGTGGGGCGTCAACCTGTCCGAGCAGCGCGACCGCGCCGAACCCGGGGCGAACGTCTCCCGGCTCGGCCAAATCACCCGCGAACTGGTCGCCCAGATCGAGGCCAGGCTGTGAGCAGCGTTCACCCGTACGCGACCAAGTCGGGCCGGCTCTGGGAAGTTCGGTGGCGTGACGAACGCGGCCGGTTCCGCCGCAAGAAGTCCTTCCCGACGAAGCGTTCGGCGCAGCTGTGGCAAGCCGACCTGGAGGTCAAGACCGCTCGCGGCGAGTGGGTCGACCCCGGCCTCGGCAAGCAAACCATCGGCTCGATCGCCAAACGGTGGGACACCCAGCAGGCCCACCTGAAACCGACGACCCGGCACAACCTCAAACTCTGGTACGCCCACCACGTCGAGCCGAAGTGGGCGCACCGGCCGCTGGGCTCGGTCAAGCCGAGTGAAGTCCGCGCGTGGGTCAGTGAGCTGCAAACGGCGGGCGTCGGCGCGGCCACCATCGAGCGGGTCGTCGGCATCGTCCGGCAGCTGTTCGACCTGGCCGTCGAGGACGGACTGATCGCGGTGTCGCCCGCCAGCCGGATCAAGGTGCCCAAGCGTCAACCGCCCGACCGGCCATTCCTATCTCACCGGCAAGTCGCCGCGCTGGCCGACCAGGTGGGGGAGCCGAATCGCCTGGTGATCGAGGTGTTGGCCTACACCGCGCTGCGGTGGGGGGAACTGGCGGCGCTTCGTGTCCAGGACTTCGACATGCTGAGGCGGCGGATCCACGTCCGGCGCGGGGTGACCGAGGTCAAAGGCGAACTGGTCTGGTCGACGCCGAAGACCGGCCGTGCGCGCGTCGTGCCGATCCCGGCCAGCCTGGTGCAGCCGCTGGCACAGCAGATGACCGGCAAGGCCCGGGACGACCTGGTGTTCACGACGCCATCGGGTGCGGTCCTGCGGAACTCGATCTTCCGGCCGCGCGTGTTCAACCCGGCCGTCAAACGGTGCATCGAGGCCGACCCGGCGTTCCCGAAGGTGACGATCCATGCGATGCGCCGGACCGGGGCAACCCTGGCGATTCAGGCCGGGGCCACGGTCAAGGGCGTGCAGACCTTGTTGGGTCACGCCAGCAGTCGAATGACGATGGACACCTACTCCCAATTCTTCGATGACGACCTCGACCGGGTGGCCGACGCCATCGAACACCAGCGCGAACAGGCGCTCCGAGGACACGGCGAGGACACAACGGGCAGCGCTGGGCAGATACATCGTGCTACTAGCTGACTGGAAACACTGCCGTTCAAGCTGATGGAGACGTCTCTGGTCTGCGGCGCGGCACGCCGGACAGTCTCGTTCGCATCGAGTAGGTCCGGGGTTCGATATCCCGTAGCTCCACCACCTGTGGGTCAAGTCCACGGGTGTGGTGTACGACGTCGTCGCATGATTCTTCGTTGAGATGGTTCAGGCGGTCAGTGCCGCCG
>NZ_NCXO01000057.1 GCF_002104795.1 Mycolicibacillus koreensis | reverse complement strand
CTCATTCTCCCACCACGACAGGGCATTTCGGCGCTACGCCCCACCCCGAACCACTACCTCATCGGCGCATCCAGGCTAAGAGCGGCTGCGGTGTTCGGCGGCGAACCGCCGAATGCACCAGTTCACCTCGTCGGCGGCCTCGGCGAACAGGGCATGGGAGGCGTATGGCCACAGCGAGTATTCCCAATTCGGCACCACCGACTGGATACGACGAATCGCCGTGGCCGAATCGTGCACTGAGTTACCCGCGAGAAGGACCTGAACCGGACGATGCACCGAGCGCAGCAGACGATTTCCCGCAAATTGAAGTTGCGGTGTGCGAAAGGGTGATGCAAAAGCAGCGAACCCGGCGACAAAGAGGTCGGTCAACATGTCGATGGAACTGCCCGCCGCAGGGTCACCGGTTATCCACGCCGCGGCGCGTCTAGCGCGAGCTGAGTTCGGGCGCACTAGCAGAAGAGCGAGGCTTCGCCACGTCGTTGCCGAGAGCCGCGTCACTGTGTGGGCCGGATCGATAAGCGTCAACGTGGCCAACCGATCCGGTGCGCGGGCCGCGGTATGGGTGGCCAGCCAGCCACCGTAGGAATGGCCGACGAGGTGCACGTCGTGCAGCCCCAACCCTGCCAATACCGCAGCGATGCAGCGCGCGCCGCGTGCGGGGGTCAACATCGCCTTCGACTGCATGCCGGCTCCGGGCTGACCCAGCATGTCCATGGTGTAAACGGTGAAATCCCCTGCCAAGCCGGCGACTTGGGGCCACCACATCGCAGAGGTCAAGAAGTAGCCGTGTATCAACACGATGGGGACGCCACCGTTGGGCCCGTGCTGGTACACCCGCGCGGCGCCGAACTCCGTGGGAACATCGTGAACGACATCGGGACGAGGTGTCAGCGCCCGCACCCGGTCATACAGGGCCAAATAGCGTTGTCGTGCCTGCGCACTTCTGAAGCCGCCGTCATCCGAGCCGAACACTGGGCCCTCCGATCGCCGCGGCGACGCAGTCACGGACGATCATTCGACGAGATCGTGGCGTGGTGGTCGGATGGCGTGATTCCGGGCGACGGGTGGCGGATCCGGTGGAGTTCCCTGCCAGGGCAGCGCTGACAATTGCCGTTCGCTGCGCCGGCCACCGAAGGCCCGCAGGGCGTCGAAATCGGAGAGACTGATCACCGGCTGATCCGTCGCAGTATCGGGATCGCCGAGTTGCACGGTTCCGATCGACGGCGTGGTGAGTCGCATCGCCACTCGGTGGCTGCCTCGGAAGGCGAGGTCGTACATCGTCGTCAAGAACCCGAGTGCGACTTGGTAGGTGAGATCGGCGGTCCGGTCTCCGGGTTCGCCCACCGCGCCTCGGATGTCGTGTTCGTGGGTGAGTACGTCGAAGATGAGCTGCCCGGCGGCGAGTTCCGGCGCGCCCTGGGTCATCTGTGCGGCCAGAAGACCGACCGACCCTCCCCACAGGTCGAGTAACTCATCGACGCTCTTGTGTCCGAGGCGGTTGATCTGCGTTCGGGTCCACGACTCCGAGCCCACGCCCGCCAGGTCGCCGGAGACGACATCCTGCGCCGCACCGGCCAGGTGCGCAAGGGTGTCGCGGATGGTCCACGCAGGGCAGGCCGGCACGACCACCTCACCGACCTCATCGCGTCCCCGCAGCAGCGTCGCGACACGGTGGTAGACGAGGCGGTACGCCTCCGCAGCGTCGGAGACCGGCGACAGCCGGGGCGCGCGGGCGCCTTGAGCGTTGTCGGGTTCGGTGGGCATCCGGTGACCTCCCTCGCAGGACAGCGCCCGGTTCCAGGCTCCCCGAGGACGGTACCCAAAAAGTAAGAAAAATAAATATACTCTGAAGTAACAGTAAACATTCGTGGCGGCGGCCGCCCATGTCACATGACCACGGTGGGCGCGGCCCGCACCGCGGTTGCCCGCGGACGGAAGGGGTGAAAGAGCGCGTAACGGATCGCTGGACGCGATGCCGGGACGTGCGGAAGAGTAGATGCGATGACGCGCAGGCGCATCAGGACGCTGCTCCGGACATTCGTCGGTCTCCGGTTGGCTACCGGTGTGGCGGCTTGGGTGGCGCCGAACACGACCGGACGTCTCATCGGACTGAATTCCGGTCGCGATCAGCCGTTCACGGCCCAACTATTCGGCGCGCGGGAATTGGTCTTGGCCTTGGCGGTCGCCGCCCCAGGCCCGCCGTCAATACGGACGCGTGCATTGCAGTGGGGCCTGGCGGTCGACGTGCTGGACGTCGTCGCCGCAGCGCGCGGTGTGCGCGCGGGGACGCTGGCGCCGACGGGTGTGATCATCACCGGCGGCGGTGCGGCGTCGTTCGCAGCCCTCGGCGTTGCGGCTTTGTCCGGGCAGTCCGGGCAGGTGCGCGATACGTCGACCACGCCGGCATGAGGCGGAATGCGGGTGTCAGGCAGGCAGACAGCAATGAAGCTCTCGGTGCGCGACCTGGCCGCCGCTGAGCGCGCTGATCTCGCTGCGTTACTGAAATCTCTCACCGCCGAGCAGTGGCGGGTTCCGTCGCCGTGCGACGGGTGGACCGTGCGCGACGTCGTTGCGCACATGCTCAGCTACGACGAGCTGGGTCTGACCGGGCTCGCCCGCCGATTCGCCCGCGGGCACCTGCACCTCGACCAGGCCAATGCGCTCGGGCTGGCGGACTTCGCCGACTGTACCCCCCGGCAGTTGCTGGACCTCCTCGATCGCTGCATAACCCCGCGGGGGCTCACCCGGGGCTTCGGGAGCCGCATCGCCCTGCTCGATGCGATGGTGCACCACCAGGACATCCGTCGTCCGCTCGGCATGCCACGCGACATCCCCGGTAAGCGCCTCGTTCCGGCGCTGAACTTCGCGCGAATGGCACCTCCTATCGGTGCCCGCCAACGCATTCACGGCCTTCGTCTGGTGGCGACCGATCTCGACTGGGCCGCCGGAGAGGGCCTCGATGTGATGGGGCCCGCGGAAGCGCTCCTGATGGCGATCGCCGGCCGCCACGGCGTCGCCGAGGAACTCGACGGGCCCGGCGCCGCCACGCTCCGCGAGCGAACCGGCCCCTGACCCGACGATCACCGCAAAACACCGCGGGTCGCGACGGTACTTCGCGTGAGCCCAGGACCCTCTCAAAAATAAGGTAAGCCTATGCTAAATTACGGCATGGTCGATTTCAGGCGGGTGCTGGTCGCCCGGACCGTGGCATGCGAACGGGCGCTGATGGCGCGCATGACCGTTTCGCGCCGGCCGCTGTTCGCGGCGCTGCGCCGGATCGCCGAGCGGGTCGGGCCGTTGCCGCTGCCCGCAGCGCGCGGGGAGTTCGCGGCGGCGCAACTGGAGATCCTGCGGGAGCTGGCGATCGCCTGGCACGACGACGGCAAGGCGCTGCTCGTGGCGCTCGCACCACTGTTCGACGAAGCCGCGATGAAGGACGTTTGGCTCGAATTGCGGCGCAGCGGCCCGAATCTGATGAAGACGGAGGCGGTCCGGCGTGCACGGCCCGCTGCGGTTAGGCCCGAACTGCGCGTGGTCGCTGCCGTGCGGCGCTGACGTGCCCGCGCCTACGGGTGCAGGTTCCATTGCCCGCAGTCGGCGGCCAGAACGTCGTTGACGTCGACCTCGGTGCCGCCGACGATCGGCCCCGGGCTCGACGCGGTGGCCACGATGCGCTGAAACAGCACCGCGGCGGGGTCGCGACGGCCGTTCGACCATGACCGGGTCTGCCAGGCCCACCGGTGCCCGGGGGTGCGGGAATTGCCGATCACGCCGGCCGCGCCCGCCCACTGGCACACGTCGACCCCGCCGTACACGCCGGTGCGCTGCACCCCGATCACAGAGTTGATGCCGCGAAACCACGGCAGCGCCACCGTGTCCCAGGTGTGCCGGTCGATGTCGTCGTCGACGCTGAAGAAGATCGGCGCACTCTGCCCGCCGCCGGCGGCGGTGTGGATCTGCCAGGCGGTCCGCGCGTCGGCGACCCCGCCGGCGTACCCGCGGGTGAAATCCGACGGTGCGGTGCCGCCGGGTTTGCCGTACTGGTAGTTGCTGACGATGACCAGCCCCGCGGCGGTCAGCGACTGCGCGTAGGGCCGGGTGATCGGTTTGGCCCCGAAGTTCGATCCGGGCCGCGAGGTCGACACGTAGTTGATCACCCCGGCGTAGCCGGCCGCCCGGATCGCCTCGGCGGGGATCTGGCGCATCGCGTAGTCGATGAGCATCGGGTTCGCCGCCGACGCCGGCGGTATCCCGGCGCGCGCCGCCGCGACCCCCGCCCCGGCCAGAGCCGACGCCGCCGCCGCGTAGCGCAGCGCGTCACGGCGCGACGCCCGGTGCGTGCGGCGCTGCGGAGGCATCGACGGGGGACCGGCCATGCGCAGATGTTAACAATGTGGCACGTGTTATTCGTGTTATTCGTGTGGCCCACGCCGTGGATGCCCCCGCGGGCATACTCGCACCTGCGGGCACACCCCGCCCCGCCGTCGACAAGGAGACCCGAGGATGACCGACACCGCCCTGATCGAGACCACCGCAGCAACCGGTGCGGCGATGGGGGAAACCGTCGCGCTGTTCATGCTGCACCCGCAGACCTTCGCCGACAGCACCGCCGCCGGCTACCAGAACCCGCTGGCCGGCTACGTGGCCGCCCGCGGCGGGGTCCTCGGCGAGGCCACCGGCACCACCGTCGCCGCGGTGTTCACCGTCTTCGAACCCGCCACCCTGGCCGCGATGTGGGACGAGGGCGTCGCGGTGCGCGGCGCGGCCGGCGCCGCCGAGGTGTACTGGGAGCAGACCGCCGAATTCGCCCGCCGCCACCTGGGCGGCGTCGACGGCCTGGAGCGCCTGGCCGCACTGGGCGAGAAACTCATCGCCGCCGCCCCGACCGGCGGGCTGGCATTGTTCGCCGGCTGGCGGGCCATGCCGCTGGCCGCCGACGCACCGGCGCGCGCGCTGCAGGTGATGTTCGTGCTGCGCGAACTGCGCGCGGCGGTGCACTTCCACGCCCTGATGCTCGCCGGGATCAGCCCGGTCGAGGCGCACATGCTCAACAAGGGCCCGCAGTACACGGCGATGTTCGGCTGGCCGGAGCCGTTCGCCGACGGCGCGGACAAAAAAGACGCCTACACCAGCGCCGAGGGGCAAACCAACCGGTGGATGGCGCAGTTGTCGGCGGGGGTTCTCGACACCGCCGAAACCGAGGAATTGGGCCGGCTGGCCGCTACGGCGTTGGCGGCGGTGCAGGCCAGCGCCGCGACCTGAGCCGGGGGCTCAGCTGCCGTAGAGGTGCAGTGCCCGGGCGGCCAGGGTGGCGATCTCGCCGCTGAGCCCGGCGATCGGCGGCCCACCGGGCTGGTGGATGACATTGGCGAGCACCACCACATACGTGTCGGAGCCGGGGTCGATCCACAACGTCACCCCGGTGAACCCGGTGTGCCCGACGCTGCCGATCGGGAACACCACCCCGCGCGGCGCCGAGTGCGGGGTGTCGATGTCCCAGCCGAAACCGCGCAGATCCTGCCCGCCGATCGCCGGATACGCCGGTGCCAGCAGCGGATCGGGCCGGTCGGGGGTGGCGGCCGTCGCCGCACGGGTCGCGTCGTTGGCGGCCACCAGCTGCTGCGGGCTGTGCCCGGGCTGCTGCGGGCTGGTCATCGCCGTCAGCGTCGCCGTGCTCAGCGGAAACGCGCTGGGCCGCCCGCCGAGCCGGTCGAGCAGCGCCTGGGCGAACAGCCCCACGTCGTGCACGGTGGAGAACACCCCGGCGCTACCGGCCACCCCGCCCATACGCCGCGCGGTCGGGTCGTGCACGGTGCCGCGTAGCAGCGCACCGAAATCCGGGTTGATCCCCTCGGTGTCGCCGTCGTGGGCGGTGGGGGCGATGCGGGACAGAAGGGCGGTACTCCACGAGTCCTCCGGGCAGTCGCGCGTGTCGGTGTCGCCGTCGGGGTCGGGGGCGATCACCGAACCCCGCACCCGGTGCGGCCCGCACGCCTTGGCGACCGGCAGATAGCGGGTGTCGCTCATGTGCAGCGGCGCGAACACGTGGTCGGGCACGTAGTGGTCCAGCGGCTCGCCGGTGAGCTTCTCCACCAGGGCGCCGAGGACGATGAACCCGATGTCGGAGTAGTGGAACCGTTCGCCGGGGCCAAACTCCAGCGGTGCGGTCAGCGCCCGGCGCACCCCATCGGCCTTGTCCGGGTGGGCCAGCCCCCACGGGCCCTGATGGCTCAAATCGCCGCCGATGCCGGAGGTGTGGGTGAGCAGCATCCGCACCGTCACCGCGGCGCGGCGCGGGTCGTGCTCGGTGTTGAACCCCGGCAGGTAGGTCTGCACGGGCTCGTCGACGGCGACCCGGCCCGCCTCGACCAGTTGCAGCACCGCCACCGCGGTCGCCAGGCACTTCGTCAGCGACGCCATGTCGAACAGGGTGTCGGGGGTCATCGGCTCGGCGGGGGAGGGCCGGTTGTCCAGGCCGGGTTCGCCGGGGAGTTTGCGTTCGCCGAACGCCTGGCGGTAGACGATGGTGCCGCCGTGGCCGACCTGCACCACCGCGCCGGGCAGTCGGTGGGCGGCGATCGCGGCGTCGATCAGCGGGGCGATCGGCGCGAACGCCGGATCCGGTGCCACCGGCGGCAGCGGGGGCGGCGCGGCGGTGCTCGGCGCCGCGTGCGGGGTGGTGGCGGGGCCGGTGGTCGACGGCGGCGGTGACGGTTGCCCGCAGGAGCACAGCACGGCGCCGGCCGCGACGACGGCGGTCATCGCGCGCACCCGGGCGTGACGTTGCCTCGACACCCTCACGGGAATCGACGGTAGCGGCTGCCGCGGCGCGGGTCACTCCGCGGCGCGGGGCGGCGGGCGCTCAGCCTCCGGCCGGCAGCCGGTCGGTGTAAAACGCCATCCGGTCGCGCAGCGCCGCCGGGTCGATGCCGAAGTCCTGCGGCCGGTAGCGGTGGGTGCCGTGGGCGTGGCGCGGCGCATCGCGGCGCTGGGCCTCCAGCAGGGCCGCGGTGTCGGGCGGGTCGAGCCCGGCGGCGTCGTAGACGCGGCGCAGCACCGCCGCCGGGGCGGCGAGCAGCTCACCGTAGGCGACGTCGACGATGGTCACCGCCCGGGCGAGCGGTGTCGAGCGGAACGCCACGGCGCGGCGCAGCCACAGCTCGGTCTGCTCGGTCTGGAACCGCCCGACGTCGGCGGCGTCGACGTGGTCGCTGTAGGTGGCCCGGTAGGTGGCGAACAGGCTGGCGCCGGAGGCCACCGTGTCGACGATGTCGCGGTGCAGCCACACCAGGCACGCGCCCGGATAGGTGGCCGCCAGGTGCGCCAACTCGGCGGTGTGGGCGGGGGCTTTGAGCACCCAGCGCCGGCCGTCGTCGAGGATCTGCAGCATCGTGCGGTGCGCGGCGTACTCGGCGGCGAAATCCTCGCCGGCCAGCCAGCGGGCGTAGCCGTCGAGGCGGACGGTGGAGGGAAACGCCCAGTTGCGCAGGGTGGTTCCCATGCCCAGCACGCACTCCTCGGGCATCCTCGGCCCGGAATCGTGCACCACCGCCATGGTGGGATTGAGCAGGTGCAACAGGTCGTGGGCGGGTGCGCTGGCGTCGATGCGGGCCTCGCGGTCGCCGTCGCGGAGCCCGGCCATCCGCCACGGCGCGCTCAGTTCCACCGGCAGCGGCGCGCGCAGCCGAGGATCGCGGGCCAGGGTGCGGAACACCAACGTGGTCCCGGTGCGCCAGCCGCCGACGATGACGATCGGGGGGCGCAGCGCCCGCTCGGGCACCGTGGGATGTTCCCGGGTGTAGCCGGCGAGCGCGGCGCGGGCGCGCAGCCGGCCGACGGCGGTGTCGCGCACCATCCGGGCGCCGAGCGCGTTGAGCCTGCCGTCCTCGTCCGCCGACGCGAGGTAGTGCTCCAGGCCGGGACGCCACTGGTCCGGATCGCCCAACCCGGCAGGGTCGCGGCCCGCGGTCGCCGTCTCGACCACGGCGCCCAGTGCCTCGACCCCGAGCCGGTAGCGCTGCGGCCGCTCGGCGCGGTCGGCCTCGGCGGCCGCGTACACCCGCCGGGCCTCGGCGCTGCGGGCGGCGGGCGCCCAGGCGCTCATCGCCGGCCCGGCAGATCGGCCAGCCGCACCCGGCGCACCGACGGCAGCGGCGGGGCCGCGGCCGGCTGCAAGAACCGCAGGACGACGATGCCGAAACCGCGGCCCTCGGTGTCGATCCAGTCACCGGCGCCGGGATCGTCCGCGGCGAGCACGAACCGGTAGCGGCCGTCGACGAGGGTGGCCGTGGCACCGGTGTAGGACACCGGCCGATACCGGTAGTCGAGAGAATTGAGAAAGCGGCTGTAGGCCAGGATGTTCCAGTACCGGCAGGCCACCGGCTCACCCTCGATCAGCAGCGCCTCCCCGGGCTCGAGGTGCCAGGCGCCGCGCAGGTAGGAGATGTCGGGCTCGGTGAACACCGCGCCGCCGGTCATCTGTGACCAGGGCCGGATCTCGTTGGGGCGCTGGCGGTCCTCGGCGGTGGCCGTGGCGATGATCTGGGGCAGGGCCGCGGTGGTGGCACCCAGACGCTGCAACGCTCGACGGAACCGCGGCGGGTCGATCGGGACGGGTACCGCGGGGGTGTCGACCGGTTCGATCGCGCACCACCCCTGCCGGTCGGTGTCCGCGTCGTCGTAGAAGAACCGCACCCACACCGCGCGCGCCCCGGCCGGCAGCTCCAGCCAGTCGCCGCTGGCGGGGCGCTCACCGCCGACGGCGAGGTCGAAGCGGCCGGCCGCATCGACGGTGAGCGCGTCGCTGTCGACCCGTGCGGTGGCCTGCGCGCCGGTCGCCGTGACGGCGTAGGCGGTGATCGAGACGTAGACCGCGTCGGCGCGCTCCCCGACGAGGCGGTAGCGGCGGTCGTCGCGGATGTCGGCCACCCAGTAGCCGAAGTCGGGATTGTCCATGAGGAACTTCTGGCGCCACCCGTTGAACGCCACCAACTCGGGGCGTTCCCGATCGACCTCGAAACGGCCCAGCTGGTTGGCCACCGCCCGCAGCAGGGCCCGAAACCCGTCGGCGCGTTCGACGTCGCTGAGCTCCGCGGTGTCGGCGGCCACCTGCCGGCCGGCGGCGCTCAGCGCCTCGACGAACTGGTCCCAGGCCGCCAGGTCGGCGTCGGTGTGCTCACCCATGGCGATCAGCATGGCAGGAGCTGCGGTGGCCGTCGGTGCGGCGCCGACTCATGGGTTTGTTCCCTCGGTCTCCAGGTCGGTGATCAGCTGCCGCACGGTGGCGTCGGTGCTCAACAGCCGGTCGAGGACGGGGTTGGCGATGCCGCGCAGCGCGCTGTAGAGACGCCAGCCGGCCGGCGCCGTCGTGGTCGCGGCGCGGCCGGTGATGCCCGCGACGATCGAGTGGGCGGCGTCGGCGGTGCTGATGCGCCGATTCAACGGCCAGGGCAGCAGGGCGCCGATGCGTTGCCCCAACGGGTGCTCGTCGAGCAGGTCGTGGGTCATCGCGGTGTCGACCAGGCCGAAGTAGGCGATCTGCACGGTCACGGAATGACCGGCCAACTCCAGCCGCAGCGCACGGGCGAGCTGTTCGACCCCGGCCTTGCTGATCATGTACGGCGAGCCGCCGGGCCCGGGGGTGAACGCAGCGCCCGAGCACACCGTCACGATGTGACCGCCGGTGGCGATCACATGCTCCACAGCGGGTTTGACGGTGTTGAACACCCCGGTCAGGTTGATGTCGAGGACCCGGTCGAAGTCGTCGCCGGTCATCGTCCGCAGGGTCGCCGGGACCGGGCTGACCCCGGCGTTGGCGACGACGACGTCGAGCCGTCCGAACCGTGTCGCCGCGGCAGCGACCGCGGCGGCCATCGCGGCGCGGTCCCGCACGTCGGCGGCCAATCCGATCGCCGAGCCCCCCAACTCGGTGGCGGCGCGCTCGACCCCGTCGGCGTCCACGTCGATCAGGGCGACGGCGGCGCCGCGGGCGTGCAGACTCCGGGTCACGGCGCGACCGATGCCCTGGGCGGCACCGGTGACCAGCGCCGCCCGGCCGGCCACGTCGAGTTCGGGAGACACAGACAACATAGGAAACACATGATTCCTATAGCGGGTGCCGGTGTCAATGGCCCCGTGCGCGGGCACCCCCCAACGCGGACCGGCCGGCTGACGCGAGGGTCAGCCGGCCGGTCCGGTGTCGTCGGGAAAGGGCTACTTCGGTGGCATCCGGATGCCGCCGTCGACCCGGACCACTTCGGCGTTCATGTAGGAGTTGGTGACCAGCTCGCACACCATCGAGGCGAGCTCGTCGGGCGCACCGAGGCGGCGCGGGAACAGCACCGACTCACCGAGCTTGGCCTTGAACGCCTCAGAGTCGGGGCCCTCGCCGTAGATCGGGGTGTCGATCAGGCCGGGGGCCACGGTGTTGACCCGGATCCCGACCGCCGACAGGTCGCGGGCCACCGGCAGGGTCAGCCCGACCACGCCGCCCTTGGAGGACGAGTAGGCCGCCTGGCCGATCTGACCGTCGAACGCCGCGACACTGGTCATGTTGACGATCGCGCCCCGCTCGCCGGTCGCGGTCGGCTCGTTGCGGCTCATCGCGGTCGCCGCGATCCGGATGCAGTCGAAGGTGCCGATCAGGTTGATGTCGAGCACCTTGCGGTACAGGTCCAGGTTGTGCGCCGAGGCGTACTCGCCGTCCTTGCCGATGGTGCGCTGCGCCCACCCGATCCCGGCGGAGTTCACCAGCACCCGCAGCGGGCCGAGCTTGGTGGCGGCGTCGACCGCGGCGATGATCTGGTCGGTGTCGGTGACGTCGACACTGGCGAACGTGCCACCGATCTCCTTGGCGAGCGCCTCGCCCTTCTCTGCCTGCAGGTCGGCGACGACGACCTTGGCACCCTTGGCGGCCAACTGCCGAGCAGTCGCCGCCCCGATTCCTGACGCGCCACCGGTGACGATGGCGCTGGCTCCGTTGATGTCCACGCCGACAGACTACGGGGTGCGGTGCTTTTGCCTGTCCGCCGGTCGCCGATTAGTTTCCTGCAGGTGATCTCCTCCGCCTGCACCGCCGTGGCCCGCTGGATCGTCCCCGCACTGACCCTCGCCGTGCTCGGCGCGCTGGCCGCCGTGAGCGCCCCGGCCGCGGTGCGCCTGGCCGATGCGCCCAACCCGTTGGCGGGCCGGCCGTTCTACGTCGACCCGGCGTCGGAGGCGATGGCCGCCGCGCGCGCCGCCGACCCGCAGAGCCCGGAGCTGACCGCGATCGCCAACACCCCGCAGGCCTACTGGCTCGACCATGCGTTCCCGGCGGGCACCGTCGCCGACACGGTGGCCGGCTACACCGGGGCCGCCGCGGCCGCCGGGGCGATGCCGGTGCTGGCGCTGTATGCGATCCCGCACCGCGACTGCGGCAGCTACGCCGCCGGTGGGTTCGCCAGCGGCGAGGACTACCGCGGCTGGATCGACGCGATCAGTGCGGGCCTGGGCGACAGGCCGGCGGCGATCATCGTCGAACCCGACGCGATCGCGATGGCCGACTGCCTCACCGGCGAGCAGCGCGACGAACGGTTCGCGCTGCTGCGCTACGCGGTGCAGACCCTGGGCGCCGACCCCGCCGCGGCGGTCTACCTCGACGGCGGGCACTCCCGCTGGCTGGGCGCCGACGACCTGGCCGGGCGACTGGCGCAGGCCGGGGTGGACCAGGCCCGCGGCTTTAGCCTCAACGTCACGAACTACTACACCACCGAGGAGCAGATCGACTACGGCGAAGCCGTCTCCGCGCTGACCGGCGGCAGCCACTACGTCATCGACACCTCCCGCAACGGGGCGGGCCCGGCCCCCGAGCACCCACTGAACTGGTGCAACCCCGACGGCCGCGCGTTGGGCGTGGCGCCGACCGCCGCGACCGCCGGTGCGCACGCCGACGCCTACCTGTGGATCAAACGGGTCGGCGAATCCGACGGCAGCTGCGACCGCGGCCAACCGGCGGCCGGACGGTTCGTCAGCGACTACGCCATCGACCTGGCCCGCAACGCCGCCGGCTGAGCAACTCCCCCGCCCCGGCGGGCACCGGGTGGTAGCTTGCCGGGCACCGGCGTGGCGCCGGCGCCGCGCCGGAGCGGCACGGTCCGGGCCGGTGACGGGAGGTGAGCAGCGTGCGCTCATGGTGGGGGTGGGGCACCGTCGAGCAGGCCTACACCGGCGCGGAGGCCGCGCAGCTGGAAGCGCGGGTGGCCGCACTGCTGCCCGGCCATGACCTCACCGTCCACGACCCGCCCGACCCGGCGGCCGCGGGACTGCCCGCCCCGCGCATCAGCGCGCCCGCGGCACTGGCGCCGCTGTGCTCGGCGGATCCCGTCGACCGGGCCGGGCACGCCCGCGGCAAGGCGTTTCGCGACGTGGCCCGCAACCTGCAGGGCAGCGTCGGACCGCTGCCCGACCTGGTCGCCCGCCCCCGCACCGAATCCGACATCGGCGACCTGCTCGACTGGTGTGCCCGCGAGGCGATCGCGGTCATCCCCTACGGCGGCGGCAGCTCGGTGGTCGGCGGCGTCGAACCCCGCGTCGACGGCCCGGCGCTCACCGTCGACCTCACCGCGATGGGCCAGGTCCTCGAGATCGACCGGATCAGCCGTGCCGCCCGCATCCAGGCCGGGGTCCTGGGCCCGGCGCTGGAAGCCCAACTGCGCCCGCACGATCTGACCCTGCGGCACTTCCCCCAGTCGTTCGCGCACTCCACACTCGGCGGGTGGCTGGCCACCCGCGCCGGCGGACACTTCGCCACCCTCTACACCCACATCGACGACCTGACCGAGTCGCTGCGGGTGCTCACCCCCGCCGGGGTCAGCGAATCGCGTCGGCTGCCCGGCTCGGGCGCCGGTCCCTCCCCGGACCGGCTGTTCCTCGGCTCCGAGGGCATCCTGGGCATCATCACCGAGGCCTGGATGCGGCTGCAGGACCGCCCCCGGTGGCAGACCACCGCGTCGGTGGCCTTCACCGACTGGTCCCAGGCGGTCGCCGCGACCCGCGCCATCGCCCAGGCGGGGCTGTACCCGAGCAACTGTCGGCTGCTCGACCCCGCCGAGGCCGCCCTCAACGCCGCCACCACCGTCAGCGGGGGGCTGCTGGTGCTCGCCTTCGAATCCGCCCACCATCCGGTCGATCCGTGGATCGAGCGTGCCCTGGCGATCGTCGCCGACCATCACGGCACCGTGCTGGCCCGGCGTTCCCGTGACGCCGCCGCACCGGCCGCCGGGCCCGCCGACGCGGCCGACAGCTGGCGGTCGGCGTTCGTACGGATGCCGTATCTGCGCGACGCGCTGGCACGGCGCTCGGTGATCGCCGAGACCTTCGAAACCGCCTGCACCTGGGACCGTTTCGACGCGCTGCACGCCGCGGTCACCGCCGCCGCCACCGCCGCGATCCGCGACGTCTGCGGCACCGGGGTGCTAACCTGCCGGTTCACCCACGTCTACCCGGACGGGCCGGCGCCCTACTACGGGATCTACGCCGCCGGGCGCTGGGGGTCACTCGACCGGCAGTGGGACGAGATCAAAACCGCGGTCGCCGAGGCGCTCAGCGCCGCCGGCGGCACCATCACCCACCACCACGCCGTGGGCCGCGACCACCGCCGCTGGTACGACCGGCAGCGCCCCGACCCGTTCGCCGCGGCGCTGAGCGCGGCGAAGACCCGCCTGGACCCGGCTGGCATCCTCAACCCCGGGGTCCTCATCGACGCACCCCGCCGCACCGCACCCGACCCAGGAGGCAACCTGTGATCACCACCCTCGACGGCCACACCCCCGACCTCGGCGCCGACTGCTGGGTGGCGCCCACGGCGGTCCTGATCGGGCGGGTCCGCCTCGACGCGCGGGTCGGGGTGTTCTACTCGGCGGTGCTGCGCGGCGACGTGGAGACGATCACGATCGGCGCGGACACCAATATCCAGGACGGCTGCGTGCTGCACGCCGACCCCGGCTTCCCGCTCGTCGTCGGCACCGGGGTGTCGGTCGGCCACAACGCGGTGCTGCACGGCTGCACCGTCGGCGACGACGTCCTCATCGGCATGGGCGCCACCGTCCTCAACGGCGCCCGCATCGGGAGCGGCAGCCTCATCGCCGCCAACGCCCTCATCCCCGAAGGTGCCGACATTCCGCCCGGCTCCCTGGTGGCCGGGGTGCCCGGGAAGGTGCGGCGCAGCCTCGGCGACGCCGAACGCGACGCGATCGCGCTCAACGCCCGCGCCTACGGGGCGCTGAAGGGCCTGCACGCCGACGCGGTCCACCACGACGGGCCCTGATCCGCCCCGGGGCGGGCCCGCGGCGAGACCCGTCAGATCCCGCAACGGCGCAGCGTCGCGGCGGCGGCTGTTCTAGGCTCGAAGCCATGACAGACCTCGACCAGGCGGCGGCCCGCCGCGAAATTGCCGATGCCCTGCTCAATGCGTTGAACCGGCGCCACGAGGTGCTCGACGTGATCGTCGAGGCCGACGACCGCGCCGGCGCGGTGACGGCGATCGGGAAACTGTTGGGCACCTCGCGAGCCGGCAGCGAGGCGGTGATCGGCCTGTCGTTCGACCGGATCACCAAGGAGGCGCGCAAGAAGATCGCCGCCGAACTCGACGACCTCAACAGCCAACTCAGTTTCACCCTCGCCGACCGCCCGGCCAGCTCCGGCGACACCCTGGAACTGCGGCCGTTCTCCGGTCAGACCGACCGCGACATCTTCGCCGAACGCACCGCCGACGTCGGCGCCACCGGCGACGGGTCCGGCGCCCCGCCCCACGAACTCGACGAGGAGATCCGTGCGGCGCTGGCCCGCGAGGACGACGAGGAGGCCGCCTGGTTCGTCGCCGTCGAGGGCGCCGAGAAAGTCGGGATGGTGTTCGGCGAGCTCACCGGCGGTGAGGTCAACGTCCGCATCTGGATCCGTCCGCAGATGCGCAAACGCGGCTACGGCACGGCCGCGCTGCGCAAATCCCGCTCGGAGATGGCGGCCTACTTCCCGGCGGTGCCGATGGTGGTGCGCGCCCCGGGGGCCGAGCCCACCGGGTAGCCGCGGGCGCGCATCCGCTGATCCCGCCGGCGGTATCGACACCGGCCGCCGGGAGTCTTAGACTCAAAAAATTCCGCAGCCGCGTGGACTACGGACGCGATGCCGGGAGGCGCATGATGTCGCTACTGGACGTGAATACCGTTGCCGTGGAGGGATCCGCACTTCTCGAGGCGGCACTCGGCGGGGAGATGGCAGCCACCACCGCCGGTGGTGCGGCGGCACTGGTCGGGGTGATTCCGATGGCGCTCGACGCCGATTCGGCGGCGTTCGCCGCGGCGCTCAACGCCGCGGGGGCCGCCTATCTCGGGGTGGCCGCCGACCACGTCGGCCACCGCGCCGCGCTCGCCGGTGGCCAGAACCTCGCCTCCCTCACCTATGTGGTGAACGAGGTGGCCAGCTCCCTCGCCCTGACGCTCTAAACCCCCAGAAGCGCAGGCACACCATGGTCGACCCCCGGTGGATGGGTCCACCCGAGATCATCGCGGCGACGTTCGAAGCCGGACCCGGGCCGACGTCGACGGTGGCCAACCAGGCGGTGTGGCTGACCGAGGCGGTCAACCACGAGGTGGTGGCGGGAGTGTCGGCAGCCAACACCGCCGCCACCTCCAGCCAGTGGATCGGCTTGGGCGCCACCGCATCTGCGGCGACCGCGACCGGCCTCAACCTCGACCTGGCCACCCTGGGTGGCTGGATCGCCCACAAGGTCGCGGTGACCCAGGCCGCCGCCGACGCGTTCGCGGTGGCCGCCTCCGGCGTCATCCCCTCCGTGGTGTGCCAAGCCAACCGGGATCAGTGGGCGGTGTTGAACGCCACCAACTTCTTCGGCTTCAACACCCCGGCGATCGTGGCCCTGGACACCGAATACTTCGGCGAGCACTATCCGCACAACGCCGCGCTCGGGTGGGCGTATTCGGCTGCGCTCACCGCTTTGACCGCCGCACTGGCGCTGCCGCCGCCGCTCGGTGTGCCCGGCGCGAACCCGGCGGCCCCGGCCGCCGCCGGCGGACAGCTCGCCGCCGACACCGCCGGGATGCTCGACGGTCCCGGGGCCGCGGCCCCGGCCGCAGCGCTGGCCGACCCTGGGGCGGGGGCCGGTTCTGGACTCGGTGATCTCGGGTCGACGGTCGGCCAGGTGACCCCGCTGCTGAGCGGTGTGACCCAACCGGTGCAGCAGGTGGCCCAGATCCCGGCACAACTGGCGCAGTCGGCCGGTGGCGCGGTGCAACCGCTCACCGGCGTGCTGGGCACGGTCGGCGGCGGGATGTTCGCGACCCCGGCCGCGACGGCGTCGACCGGTGAGCTCGCCGCGGCCGGGGAGGCCGCCGAACCGGTGCGCCTCGGCGGCGGGTCTGCGGCGCCACCCGTCGGCGCCGGCCCGCTGGCCCCGGTCGGGCTCACCCGCTACACCCAACCGACGAGCAGCTTCGCCCCGGAGAACGCCGGCCGGCCCACCGCACTGGGCTCCGGTCTGCTGACCGCCGGCCCCGAGCCGCCCGGTGCGCGCGCGGCGCCGGTGCCGGTCGGGGCGGGTATGCCGCTGGCCCCGGTGGGCGGTAGCCCCCGCGACCGCGACGACACCGCGCAGACCGGCCGCGCACGGGTCGTCGCTGCGGCCGGCGGCACTCCGGGTTCCCAGTGAACACCCAGGATCTGGGGACGCCGAGTCAGGCGAGCCTGCAGTGAAAGTTGTTACCGGAGAATGGGATAACGATCCCCAGCGGGCTAAATCACTGAAGTGACATTCGTCACATCGGGTTTAGACTCGACGCACGAGGTCCCCATTCGGCGGGGCCGGCAGCCCGGAGGTAGGCATGGGAAACATACCGGCCGGCGGCGGCGTCATCGTCACCCCCGACATGATGCTCGAGGCGCAGCGCGCCATCGAGAACGCATTGGTCGACGCGCAAACCGTCGCCAACCAATACCTGTCCAGCCACGAGGACGCGGCGCCCGGCTACGCGGGGGACGGCTACAACGCCTCCTACGCCACGGCGATCCGGATCCAGGCCGACATGACCAAGCTGTTGACCGCAGGCACCAGCCTGGCCCACGGGCTGGGCAAGGTGGCGATGTTGATGCAGCACCACGAAATGACTGCCGCCCAGAACTTCACGGCCTTCGCCCCCGACACCGCGGCCGGTGTCTGAGCCGGTCACGACAGGAAAGACACGACGATCATGAACGATCAGATCACCTACAACTACGGGGTGGTGTTCGGTTTGGGCTCCACTGTCGGCCAGCACGCCGGCGTTTTGGACCAGGACCTGCAGAGCGTGATCACCCAGACCAACCGGGTCGCGGAGTTCTTCCAAGGTGACGCCCACATCGCCTTCGCCGACCGGCAGACCGCGATGATCGGCGCGCTCGGCGACCTCATCGCGGTGATGGCCGCCCACGGCAAACTCATCAACCAGACCGGCCACAGCGCCCACGAAACCGACCAGCTCGGCACCACCTATTTCGTCTGACACTGCCCGGTGTGCCGGCGCCTGACGCCGGCTGCCGGGCCGGGAGCCGAGGTGTTGACCACGACCGTCGACGGCATCTGGGTGCTGCAGGCACTGAGTCGAATCGAGTGCCTGGCACCGGAGTTGGGGCTGCGCCCGTTACTGGTGCGTTATGAGTCTGCGCAGTCGGCGCTGCGCCATCCGGTGGCCGACGAGTTGCGGGCCGCGGGGGCGATCGGCGCCGACGGGACCGTGGACGCGGCGGTGCGGGAATGGCTGACCGTGCTGGCCCGCCGCGACGTGGCGTTGGTGGCCCGTATCCGCCGTCCCGGCGACGGCGGGGAGCCGGCCACGGCGATCCTGGCGCGCTGCGCCCAGTTCTGGGTCGTGCTCGAACGGCACGCCGACGCCCTGCGTCTGAGCGGTGTCGGCTGCAGTCGTGACCACGATGAGGCCGTCGATGTCGTGCACACCCAGATCACCCGGCTGTGCGGCGCCCTGCCCGCCGCGCCGATACGCCCGATCACGGTGCCCGCCGGCGTGTTCGGCGCAGCGACCGTCGAAGAGCTCAGCGGGAGCCTCGCCGATCTGATCCTCGACGGACCCCAGCGTCACCTGATGCGTGCAGCGCTGGATCCGCGGGCCAGTGCGCAGGCGTCGTTCGTGGCGCTGCAATCCGGCACCGGCGGTGCCGCCCCCGGCGGACACGTCGACCCCGGGGCGGTCACGCTCGTCGACACCGCGGTCGGGCGCCTGCTCGCCGAGCAGGTGTTCGCCCCCGGGCACCGCTGGATGGTGATCGCGCCCGGCACGCCGACCGCCACGATCGCCGCCATCGACCGGATGCTGCAGCGCCTCCCGGCGCGTCGGGACTGGCATGCGGTCCGGCGCGGAAGGTGACCCGACACCACCGAAACCAACACAGAACAGGAGCCGGTGATGACCACAGCACGCAAGGACGCGTCGGACGCGGTGCGCGGCGGCCCACCGCAGATGCCACCGTCGGGGACGGTGAGCCCGCTGCGCATCGCAGATCTGGTGGCGCCCCGCAAGATCCCGCCGGGTGGGGGCTGGCGGCGCCTCTGCTACACCGCCTCCGCCCACCGGATCAATCCGGGCGAATCACGCCGCGAACGGCACTACCGTGAACTGCGCAACCGGATCCGCCGCCACATCCGCAAACAATTCGTGATCGGAGTGGTCTCCGGTAAGGGCGGGGTCGGCAAGACGACCCTGACCGCCTGCCTGGCCGGCGTGTTCCGGCAATGCCGCCCGGAGAACGTCGTCGCGCTCGACGCAGCGCCCGGCTTCGGCACCCTGGCCGCCCGCATCGACGAGAACCCGCCGGGCGACTACGCCGCCGTGCTCGCCGACACCGAGGTGTACGGCTACGCCGACATCCGCGAGCACCTCGGGCAGAACGCCCTCGGTCTCGACGTGCTCGCCGGCGACCAGGCCTCCGACCGGTCCCGCCCCCTGGATTCGGCGATGTATCGGGGTGTGCTCACCCGGTTGCGGCGTACCCACACGATCCTCGTCGTCGACACCGCCGACGATCTGGAGCATCCGGTGATGGCCGCGGTGCTCGGATCCCTCGACACGCTGGTGCTGGTGTCGGGGCTGACCGTGGACACCTCGCTGCCGGTGACCCGCACGGTGGAACTGCTGCGCGCCCACGGCTACCACGAACTGGTGGCCGGAAGCACCGTCGTGCTCAACGACAGCCGCGGGCACGTCGACTCCGACGCGCGGCGTTACCTGACCGAACGGTTCAGCCAGTGGGGCGCGACCGTGGAGTTCGTGCCCTACGACCCGCACCTGGCCACCGGGGGGATCATCGACATCGAACACCAGTTGCGGCCCGCGACGCGGTTGCGGCTGGTCGAGATCGCCGCCGGTATCGCCGACAAGTACATCCCCGAGGCCGACCGGCAACCCTGATGGCGGCCAGCATCGCGCCGGCACGGTGCGCCGTGGCCGTGATCTACCACCACCACCTGGTGGCGCAGGTCCTGCCGGCCGCGGTCCCGCTGGAGGCCTTCCTCGACGACGTCGTGGCCCTGTTCAACGAGGAACTGCGCAGCCGCGGTGAGACGGAACTGCCGACGCAGACCGACTATGAGCTGCACCGGGCCAACGGTGTGCGCATCGATGCGGGCAAGACCCTCGACCAGCTGGGCATCGAGGACGGCGCCAGCCTCATCCTGGCGCCCACGGTGACCGGCGAGGCGTTCGCACCCCAGTACGAGTCGCTGTCGACCGGGTTGGCGCACACCGGGAGACACCTGTTTCCGCCGCTCGACGCGGACCTCGCCGCCCACCTCGCGGTGGGGCTGACCGCGCTGTGCGCGGCGAGTCTGGCAGCCGTGGCGCTGCGCGCCCGGCTCGCCGCCGACACCCCGACGCCGGCGGCGGCGTCCGCGGCAGCCGGTGCGATGCTCGCCGCCGCGTTCGGGGCCGTCCTGCGATGGTGGCCGCGGCGGCGCGACCTGCTCACCGGATTCGGATGGATCGGCACCGGACTGTTGGCGACCGCCGCCGCCCTGGCAGCGCCCGGCGCGCTCGGGGCCGCCCACCTGGTGATCGGGGCGCTGGTGGGCGCCGTGGCGGCCGCGGCACTGGTGGCGGTCACCGGTCGCGGCCTGCTGGCGGCCACGACGGTGGTGACGGTGTGCGCCCTGGGCGCGGCGGCGGCCACGCCGCGGATGTGGCATCCGGTGCCGGCGCCCTGGCTCGGGACGGCAACGCTGGTGGCGTTGCTGCTGGTGTTGACCGCCGCCCCGACGATCGCACTGTGGGTCGCCCACATCCGCCCACCGCACTTCGGGTCGATCACCGGACGAGACCTGTTCTGGCGCACCGACGGGCTGCCACCGGACGCGGTCAGTCCGGTCCCCGCCGGCCCCGCCACCGCCGACCCCGACGACCCGGCAGCCGACACCACCCCGAGCGGGGCGCGACTGGTGGCCGCGGCGACCCGCGCGCACGACGCGCTCACCGGTATCTGCCTGGGCGCCGCCGTGGCGTTCCCGGTCGCGGCGTGGGCCGCCGTCGACCCGGGTCGCGGTGCGGCCGGCGGCTGGCTGGTGGGCCTGTTCGTGGTGATCTTCGCGGGCCGCAGCCGCGCCCTGACCGCCAGACACCCGGCGGCGGCGCTGCTGTGCGGCGCGGGCGGCGCGGTCTGCGCCACCGTGCTGCGCTATGTCGTCGCCGAGGCGCCGCAGAGCACCACCGCGCTGGCGACCGCGGCGGCGGTGTTTGCCGGGGTGGCCGGTGGCGCGCTGCTGGCGGCGCTGCTGGTGCCGACCGCCCGCTTCACTCCGCTGGTGCGCATGGCCGTCGAGTGGATCGAGTTGGCCGCGATCGTGGCGGCACTTCCCTTGGCGGCCGGGCTCTGCGGGCTGTTCACCTGGGTGCGGATGCGATGAGACCTGCCATGAGACCCGCCATCGGCGCCATAGCCGCCATAGTCGCCATCGTCGCGGCGGTCACCGTGCCCGGTGCGGCGGCGGTGCCCCCACCGCAGATCGACCCGGGCCGGGTGCCGGTCGACGGTGTGCCCGGACCCGATCAGCCGATGCGCCAAAGCAACCTGTGCGCCCGCACCATCACCGTCGCCGACCCGGACGTCGCGCAGCCCGCCCCCGGGTCGGCGATGCTCGACATCGCCCGCGCCTGGGACTACTCCACCGGCAACGGGGTCCCGGTGGCGGTCATCGACACCGGCGTCAACCCGAGTCCGCGGCTACCGGTCGTGTCCGGCGGGGACTACATCACCGGCGGTGACGGTCTGTCCGACTGCGACGCGCACGGCACGATCGTCGCGGCGGTCATCGCCGCAGCCCCGCAGGGCCGCCCCGGGCCCCGCC
>NZ_NCXO01000056.1 GCF_002104795.1 Mycolicibacillus koreensis | reverse complement strand
CGGAAGCTAAGCCTGCCAGCGCCGATGATACTACCCAACCCGGGTGGAAAAGTAGGACACCGCCGAACACACATTAACCTGTGCCCCCCGAATTCGTTCGGGGGGCACAGGCATATCTACAGCAGGCATTTCTACGGCGGCAATGAGATTTGCGAATCGACGCCGATATCCGAATTGGCGATCCATTGTTGAGGAAATGTGGCTTCGTCCGAATCCGGAAAAGTCCGCTATATCCGCTGAAATGCGGAGAACGCCGGGCTTGTGATGGCCTCGGGGCGCGACATTGCCACGGCGCGACATTGGCACGGCGGACATCGGCACCGTAGACATTGGCACAGTCGCGGTCGCTGTTGGGCGCACCGGGGACGCGACAGTCGGCCCCGTATCCTTTATTGACCGGGGAACAACGCGGAGGGCGGTACTGGTGAGCCAAGGCAACGGTGCGGATCGGCGGCCGCGTTCGGGCGCAGGTGGGCCCGCGGGTGGGCCGCAGCGGCGGCCGCGCACCGGCGCGCAGGCACCACGGTCCGCCGGACCCGGCCGGGGACGGCGGGCACAGCCCAACCCCGCGGCGATCAAGGCCACCGCCAAGGACACCGCCAAGGACACCACCAAGGACACCATGGCCGGGCAGGGGCCGGTGATCCCGCCCGAGGTGGAAGCCAAACAACTGGCCCCGGAGGTGCGCCGCGAACTGTCCACGCTGGATCGCACCACCGCCGACACGGTGGCCCGGCACCTGGTAACCGCCGGCACACTGTTGGACGAGGACCCCGAGGCGGCGCTGCAGCACGCCCGCGCCGCTCGGGCGCGGGCAGCGCGCATCGCCGCGGTGCGCGAAGCGGTCGGGATCGCCGCCTACCACTGCGGCGACTGGGCGCAGGCCCTCGCGGAGCTGCGTGCCGCGCGACGGATGGGCAGCAAATCGCCGCTGCTGCCGCTGATCGCCGACTGCGAACGCGGTCTCGGGCGCCCGCAGCGGGCCGTCGAGTTGGCGCGGGGTTCGGAGGCCGCGGAACTCATCGGCGACGAGGCCGACGAACTACGTATTGTCGCCGCCGGGGCCCGGGTCGACCTCGGGCAGCTCGAGGCCGCCCTGGCGGTGCTGACCACACCGCAGATCGACCCCGACCGCACCGGCGCGATCGCGGCCCGGCTCTACTACGCCCACGCCGAGATCCTGCTGGCCCTGGACCGCACCGACGAAGCACTGCAGTGGTTTTTGCGCAGCGCGGCCGCCGACGTCGACGGGGTGACCGACGCCGAAGACCGCATCGGTGAACTGGGCTGACATGGCGACCCTCGTCGACGACTTCGACTGCCTGCTGCTCGACCTCGACGGCACGGTGTTCCGCGGGCATGAGCCCACCGACGGAGCGGTCGAGGCGCTGGCGGCCACGACGGCGCGCACCCTGTTCGTCACCAATAACGCCTCCCGCAGCGCCGAACAGGTCGCCGAGCATTTGGGTGAACTCGGGTTCGACGCCGGCGCCGACGACGTCATCACCAGCGCGCAAAGTGCCGCGCACCTGCTGGCCCGCCAGATCCCACCCGGTGCAGCGGTGTTGGTGGTCGGCACCGACGCGTTGGCCGCCGAGATCCGGGCGGTCGGGCTGACACCGGTGCGCCAGTTCGCCGACGACCCGGTGGCGGTGGTGCAGGGCCATTCTCCCGACACCGGGTGGGCGCAACTGGCGGAGGCCGCGCTGGCGGTGCGCGCCGGGGCGCTGTGGGTGGCGTCCAACGTCGACCGCACCCTGCCGTCGGAGCGGGGACTGCTGCCCGGCAACGGATCGATGGTCGCCGCGTTGCAGGCCGCCACCGACACCACCCCCCAGATAGCCGGCAAACCCGCGCCGACGCTGATGACCGACGCGTTGGAGCGCGGACAGTTCGCCAGGCCGCTGGTGGTCGGTGACCGGCTCGACACCGACATCGCCGGGGCCACCGCGACCGGGTTGCCCAGCCTGATGGTGCTCACCGGCGTCAACACCGCCCGCGACGCGGTCTTCGCCGTCCCCGAGCAACGCCCGACCTACCTCGGAGCCGATCTGCGCGCCCTGCACCGCGGCGCCGAAACGGTGGCCATCGCCGCACACCCGAGCTGGCGGGTCACCGTCGAGGACACCACCGTGACCGTGGCGTGCGCCGCTGCCGACGCCACCGGCGACCCGCTGGCGGTGGTGCGTGCCGTGGCCCGCGCGGTGTGGGACGCCGCGCCCCGGCGACACCGGCGCACGGTCGTGGCCGGCGACGACGCCGCACGCACGGCGCTGGACCGCTGGTCGCTGCTCGACGACCCCGATCGACTAGCGTGAGAGCCGTCATGAGTACCGAACCCGACCAGATTCGCACCCAGATCGATGCCCTCCTCTCCCCGCTGCCCGACGCCGACGACCCGGCCCTCATCGATGCCGACCTCGCCGGGATCGCGCGGCAACTCTCCGAGGCGCACGATGTGCTGGTGCACGCCCTGGAATCGGTGGAGAAAGGCTGAGTGTGTCGTGGCGCGGCGCGCCCGTGTTGACGCCGAACTGGTCCGCCGGGGCCTGGCCCGAAGCCGCCAGCAGGCCGCGGAGTTGATCAGCGCCGGCAAGGTCAGCATCGACGGGATGCCGGCGGCCAAAGCGGCGACCGCGGTGGCACCGACAGCGAATCTCACCGTCGACACCGCCGCGGAGCCCTCCTGGGTTTCGCGCGGCGCTCACAAGTTGATCGGCGCGCTGGACGCCTTCGCCATCGACGTGACAGGCAGACGCTGCCTGGATGCCGGCGCCTCGACCGGCGGTTTCACCGAGGTGCTGCTCGACCGCGGCGCGCGTGAAGTGGTCGCCGCCGACGTCGGCTACGGACAGCTGGCCTGGGTGCTGCGCTCCGATCCGCGGGTGCAGGTGCTCGAGCGCACCAACGTGCGCAGCATCACCGCCGAACTCCTCGGCGGCCCGGTCGATGTGGTGGTCGCCGACCTGTCGTTCATCTCGCTGGCCACGGTGCTGCCCGCGCTCATCGCCTGCGCGACCCCCGACGCCGATATCGTGCCCATGGTGAAACCGCAATTCGAGGTCGGCAAGGGCCAGGTGGGTGCCGGGGGCGTCGTCCACGACCCCGAGCAGCGCGCCGAGGCCGTACTCGCCGTCGCCGGTCACGCCGAACAGCGCGGCTGGCACACCGTCGGCGTCACCGCGAGCCCGCTGCCAGGCCCGTCGGGCAATGTCGAATATTTCCTGTGGCTGCGCGCGCGCACCGAGCACCCGTTGACCGGGACGGCGCTCGACGACGCCGTGCAGTCCGCCGTCGTGGAAGGACCGCAATGACCCCAGAGCGCACCATTCTGTTGGTGGTACACACCGGCCGCGACGACGCGACCGACACCGCGCGCCGGGTGGAGAAGGTCCTCGGTGAACACGGCATCGGGTTGCGCGTGCTCTCCGCGGAAGCCGTCGACCGGGGCGGGCTGCAACTGGCGCCGGAGCACACCCGCGCGATGGGATTCGACATCGAGGTCGTCGACGCCGACGACCACGCCGCTCACGGCTGCGAGCTGGTGCTGGTGCTCGGCGGGGACGGCAGCTTCCTGCGGGCCGCCGAGCTTGCCCACAACGCCGGCATCCCGGTGCTCGGCGTCAACCTGGGGCGCATCGGGTTCCTCGCCGAGGCGGAGGCCGAGGCGATCGACACCGTGCTCGATCACGTCATCGCCCGCGACTACCGGGTCGAAGACCGCATGACCCTCGACGTCGCGGTGCGCGCCGGCGGCGACGTGATCGACCGCGGCTGGGCGCTCAACGAGGCCAGCCTGGAGAAAGGTCAGCGGCTCGGCGTGCTGGGCGTCATCGTCGAGGTCGATGCGCGGCCGGTGTCGACCTTCGGCTGCGACGGGGTGCTGGTGTCCACCCCCACCGGCTCCACCGCCTACGCGTTCTCCGCGGGGGGGCCGCTGCTGTGGCCCGACCTCGACGCCATCCTCGTCGTGCCCAACAACGCCCACGCGTTGTTCGCGCGGCCGATGGTGACCAGCCCGCACGCCACGATCGCGATCGAACTGGAGGCCGACGGCCACGACGCGATGGTCTTCTGCGACGGGCGCCGTGAGATGCGGGTTCCCGCCGGCAGCCGCCTGGAGGTCACCTGCGGGCGCACCCCGGTCAAATGGGCCCGCCTGGACAGTGCGCCGTTCACCGACCGCCTCGTCCGCAAGTTCCGGCTGCCGGTCACCGGATGGCGCGGGCAGTGAGGGCCCGACGGTGCTGACCGAGATCCGGATCGCCTCGCTGGGGGCGATCAGCGCCGCGACCGCGGAGTTCGGTCGCGGCCTGACCGTGCTGACCGGGGAGACCGGCACCGGTAAGACCATGGTGGTGACCGGACTGCACCTGCTCGGTGGCGCGCGCGCCGACGCCAACCGGGTCCGCTCCGGCGCCGACCGCGCCGTGGTCGAGGGTCGCTTCGCCACCACCGACCTCGACGAGCAGACCGCCCGTCACGTCGCGGAGATCCTCGACTCCTGCGGTGGTGACCCCGACGAGGACGGCAGCGTGATCACCTCCCGATCGGTCAGCCGCGACGGCCGGTCACGGGCCTACCTCGGTGGGCGCAGCGTCCCGGCGAAGTCGTTGAGCGGGTTCACCGCGGGTCTGCTCACCCTGCACGGTCAGAACGACCAGTTGCGCTTGATGCGCCCGGAAGAGCAGCGCGGCGCCCTGGACCGCTACGTCGGAGTCGGCGACGAACTGGAGACCTACCGCAAACTGCGCGACCGCTGGCTGGCCGCCCTGCGTGACCTCAGCGAACGCCGCCGACGGGCCCGCGAGTTGGCCCAGGAGGCCGACCGGCTGCAGTTCGCCCTCGAGGAGATCGCCGAAATCGACCCGCAGCCCGGCGAAGACGACGCCCTCACCGCCGAGATCCGCCGCCTCTCCGAGTTGGACACGCTGCGCGGCGCGGTCGCCGGGGCGCGCGCTGCGCTGGCCGGCGCCGACGAAGCCGACGACCCCGCAGCCGCGACATCGTCGGTGTCCAGCCTGCTCGGGCAGGCCCGCACCGCCCTCGACGGCACCGACGACCGCGCCCTGCGCGACCTCGCCGCCCAGCTCGGTGGTGCGCTGACCGTCGTCGCCGACGTCATCACCGAACTCGGCGACTACCTCGGCGCGCTGCCCGACGATGCCAGCGCCCTGGACACCAAACTGGCCCGCCAGGCCGAGTTGCGCACCCTGACCCGCAAATACGCCGCCGACACCGACGGGGTGCTGGCCTGGGCGCGCGACGCCGGTGACCGGCTGGCCACCCTGGATGTCTCCGAGGAGACCCTGGCCGAGTTGCAGCGCCGCACCGACGACCTGGCCGCCCAGGTGGGTCAGGCGGCCTCGGCGCTCAGCGCGCTGCGCCACGGGCACGCCGCCGGGCTCGCCGGGGCGGTCACCACGGAATTGGCCGGGCTGGCCATGGCCGACGCCGAGTTCACCGTCACCGTCGGAACGGTCGCAGCCGCCGACGACGACCCGGCCGCGCTCACCCTGGCCTCCGGGGAGAAGGTCCGTGCCGGCGCCGACGGCATCGACCAGGTCGAGTTCGGCTTCACCGCCCACCGCGGCACCACCGTGCTGCCGTTGGCCAAAAGCGCCTCCGGTGGGGAGCTGTCTCGGGTGATGCTGGCGATCGAGGTGGTGCTGGCCACCGCGACGCGCCGCTCGCACGGCACCACCATGGTGTTCGACGAGATCGACGCCGGTGTGGGGGGCCGGGCCGCCGTCCAGATCGGACGGCGGCTGGCCCGGTTGGCGCGCACCCACCAGGTCATCGTCGTCACCCATCTGCCGCAGGTCGCCGCCTACGCCGACGTGCACCTGACGGTGGCCGGCACCGCAGCCGACGGGGCCAGCGATGTGTGCCGCCTCGATGCAGACCAGCGGGTCGCCGAACTGGCCCGGATGCTGGCCGGGCTCGGCGAATCCGACAGCGGACGCGCCCACGCGCGTGAACTGCTCAGCACCGCGCAATCGGAGATCACCGACCTCGAGGCGCCGCCGGCCGGCCCCTGACCCCGGCCGCCGACCGACCCCTGACCCCGGCCGCCTCCCTGTGGCGAATGTGACGGGATGTGACTATTGAGGCTGGTGTTACGGCGCGCCTCCCGGACGGGAGCGGCTTTGGCCGACAGAATCGCCCCATGAGGATGTCAGCGCTGCTTTCCCGAAACAGCTCGCGACCCGGCATCGCCGGAACGGCACGGGTCGACCGCGATATGGATCGGCTGCTCCGTCGGCTCTGCCCGGGCGACATCGCCGTCGTCGAGGCGCAGGACCTGGACCGGATCACCGCCGATGCCCTGGTGGAAGCCCAGGTCGCCGGTGTCGTCAACGCCGCGCCGTCGATCTCGGGGCGCTACCCCAACCAGGGGCCGGAGGTGCTGGTCGCCAACGGTGTCGCGCTGTTCGACGAGGCGGGCCCCGAGGTCTTCAAGAAGATCAAGGACGGCGCCAAGATCCGGCTCTACGAGGGCGGTATCTACTCCGGTGACCGTCGGCTGATCCAGGCCTCCGAGCGGGCCGACCACGACATCGCCGAGCTGATGCACGAAGCCAAGAGCGGGCTGGTCGCCCACCTCGAGGCGTTCGCGGGCAACACGATCGAGTTCATCCGCAGCGAAAGCCCGCTGCTCATCGACGGCATCGGCATCCCCGACGTCGACATCAACCTGCGCCGCCGCCACGTCGTGCTCGTCGGCGACGAGCCGTCGGCGGCCGATGACCTCAGGCTGCTCAAACCGTTCATCAAGGAGTACCAGCCGGTGCTGCTCGGCGTCGGTGCGGGCGCCGACGTGCTGCGCAAGGCCGGTTACCGGCCCCAGCTGATCGTGGGGGACCCCGAACTCATCAGCACCGAGGTCCTCAAGTGCGGGGCCGAAGTGGTGCTGCCGGCCGACGCCGACGGGCACGCCTCCGGCCTGGAACGCATCCAGGATCTCGGAGTGGGGGCGATGACGTTCCCGGCGGCCGGCTCGCCGATGGATCTCGCACTGCTGCTGGCCGACCACCACGGTGCCGCGCTGCTGGTGACCGCCGGTCACAGCGCGAGCATCGAGGAGTTCTTCGATCGCACCCGCCAGCAGAGTAACCCGTCGATGTTCCTGACCCGCCTGAAGGTCGAGGACAAGCTCGTCGACGCCAAGGCCGTGGCCACCCTCTACCGCAACCGGGTCTCCGCAGGCGCCATCGCGTTGCTGGTGTTCACCATGCTGATCGCGGTCATCGTGGCGCTGTGGGTGTCGCGCACCGACGTGTCGGTGCTGCACTGGATCACCGACTATTGGAACCACTTCGCGGCGTGGGTGCAGGGCTGGATCACCTAGGCGGCCGCGGTGATTTCACTACGGCACCATGTGATCTCTTTGGCCGCAGTCTTTTTGGCGCTGGCCGTCGGCGTGGTCCTGGGTTCGGGGTTGCTCTCGGACTCGCTGTTGTCGGGGGTGCGCGCGGAGAAGAAGGATCTGCGCAGCCAGATCAGCGAACTCAACGACGAGAAGAACGCGCTCAACGAGAAGCTTGACGCTGTCAACGATTTCGACGCGTTGGTGGCCGGTCGCATCGTGCGTGACGCACTGGCCGGCAAGTCGGTGGTGATCTTCCGGGCGCCGGACGCAGACAGCGACGACGTCGAATCGATCACCCGTACCCTGGGCCAATCCGGGGCGACCGTCACCGGGACCGTGTCGTTGACACAGGAGTTCGTCGACGCCAACTCCGCCGAGAAGCTGCGTTCGGTGGTGACCTCTTCGGTGCTGCCCGCCGGTGCCCAACTCAACCCCGCCCTGATCGACCAGGGGTCACAGGCCGGCGACCTGCTCGGCATCGCCGTGCTGATCAACCGCGACAAGGCGGTCAAACCCGCCGACGACGCCCAACGCGAGACCGTGCTCGCCGCGCTGCGCGACACCGGATTCATCTCCTACGGCGATCAGCGGATCGGTGCGGCCGACGCCGCCCTGGTGCTCACCGGCGGTGCCGTCGCCGATGACGCCGGCAACCAGGGCGCCAGTGTGGCGCGCTTGGCCGCGGCGCTCGCCCCGCGGGGGGCCGGGACGCTGCTGGCCGGTCGGGACGGGTCGGCGTCGGGGTCCGCGGCGGTCGCGGTGACCCGCGCCGACGCCGGAATGGCCGCGGCGGTGAGCACCGTCGACGACATCGACACCGAGGCCGGACGCATCACCACGGTGCTCGGGCTGGCCGAACTCGTCGGCGGCGGCCATCCCGGCCAGTACGGCATCGGCCCCGGGGCGACGGCGGTCACCGTCGCCCAGTGAGGCGGGTCGGGCGTGTCAACGCCGACCGCTCCGGCCGGGTGTTAGGGTGAGATTCCGTGGGTCGGCAGGCCCCACTAGCACAAGCTAGGTCTCGCCCTGCGCGTCGTCACGGAGGTGGCTGTTGCCAACACTGCGCAAGCACCCCTACATCGCCACTCACTATCTGTTCGTCACCGGTGGTGTCGCCTCCTCGCTGGGCAAGGGGTTGACCGCCAGCAGCCTTGGGCAGTTGTTGATCGCCCGCGGGCTGCAGGTCACCATGCAGAAACTCGACCCCTATCTCAATGTGGACCCGGGAACGATGAACCCGTTCCAGCACGGCGAGGTCTTCGTCACCGAGGACGGCGCGGAGACCGACCTCGACGTCGGCCACTATGAGCGTTTCTTGGACCGCAACCTGTCGGCCACAGCCAACGTCACCACGGGGCAGGTCTACTCCACGGTGATCGCCAAGGAGCGCCGTGGTGAGTACCTCGGTGACACCGTGCAGGTGATCCCGCACATCACCGATGAGATCAAGTGCCGGATCCTGGCGATGGGCGAGCCCGACCAGGACGGGAACCGGCCCGATGTGGTGATCACCGAAATCGGCGGCACCGTCGGCGATATCGAGTCCCAGCCGTTTTTGGAAGCCGCCCGCCAGGTCCGCCACGATGTCGGCCGGGATCACTGCTTTTTCCTGCACGTCTCGCTGGTGCCCTACCTGGCGCCGTCCGGTGAGCTCAAAACCAAACCGACCCAGCACTCGGTGGCCGCGCTGCGCAGCATCGGTATCACCCCAGACGCGTTGATTCTGCGATGCGACCGCGACGTCCCCGAACCGCTGAAAGAGAAGATCGCGCTGATGTGCGACGTCGACATCGACGGGGTGATCTCCACTCCCGATGCGCCGTCGATCTACGACATCCCCAAGGTGCTGCACCGCGAAGAACTCGACGCCTACGTGGTGCGCAGGATGAACCTGCCGTTCCGTGACGTCGACTGGACCGAATGGGACGATCTTCTCTCCCGGGTTCACGACTCTCACGAATCGGTGCGAATCGCATTGGTGGGCAAATACATCGAGCTCTCCGACGCGTATCTGTCGGTTGCCGAGGCGTTGCGGGCCGGCGGTTTCAAGCACCGCACGAAGGTGGAGATCCGCTGGGTCGCCTCCGACGACTGTGAAACGCCCGCCGGTGCCGTTGCCGCGCTCGGCGACGTCGACGGGGTGCTCATCCCCGGCGGGTTCGGGATCCGCGGCATCGAAGGCAAGCTCGGCGCGATCCGCTACGCCCGTGCGCGCGGTCTGCCGCTGCTGGGCCTGTGCCTCGGTTTGCAGTGCATCGTCATCGAGGCCGCCCGGTCGGTCGGTGTCGACGGCGCCAACTCCGCCGAATTCGACCCCGACACCCCCGATCCGGTCATCTCGACGATGGCCGACCAACAGCAGGCAGTGGCCGGCGAGGCCGACCTCGGGGGCACCATGCGCCTGGGTGCCTACCCGGCGGTGCTGGAGGCTGATTCTCTTGTGGCCCAGGCCTATCAGGCCACCGAGGTGTCCGAACGGCACCGACACCGCTACGAGGTCAACAACGCCTACCGGGAACGGATCGCCGAGAGCGGTCTGCGGTTCTCCGGGACCTCACCCGACGGCCACCTCGTCGAGTTCGTCGAATACCCCGCCGACGTCCACCCGTTCCTGGTCGGCACCCAGGCCCATCCCGAATTGAAGAGCCGACCCACCCGGCCGCACCCGCTGTTCGTGGCGTTCGTCGGCGCGGCCATCGACTACAAGGCCGCCGAGCGGCTTCCGGTGGAGATCCCCGACCATCACGCCAACGGTGCTGAGCAACCGCTGTTGGAAGAGCCCGCCGCTCGTGGCTGAGCACGTCTTCGAGACCGTCTCCTCGCAGCTGCTGCACAGCGGCAAGATCTTCGCGCTGCGCGCCGACGAAGTGCGCATGCCCGGCGGAACGACCGCGACCCGCGAAGTCGTCGAACACTACGGGGCGGTGGCGATCGTCGCCCTCGACGACGACGACAACATCCCACTGATCTACCAATACCGGGTGCCGTTGGGGCGCCGCCTGTGGGAACTGCCCGCGGGCCTGCTCGACGCCGACGGTGAGGAACCGCACCGCACCGCCGCACGCGAACTGCAGGAGGAGGCCGGCCTGCAGGCCAGCACCTGGCAGGTGCTCGTCGACCTCGCTTCGACCCCGGGGTTCAGCGACGAGTCGGTGCGGGTGTTTTTGGCCACCGGGCTGCGTGAGGTCGAGCGCCCGGTCGCCCACCACGAGGAGGCCGACCTGCAGCTGCGGTGGTATTCGCTGGCCGAGGCGGTGGCCGCGGTGATGGCCGGTGAGATCGTCAACGCGATCGCGGTCGCCGGCATCCTCGCCGCCCACGTCGTGCGTACCCAGGCCGGCACGCCGCGGCCCCTCGACGCGGCCTGGGTGGACCGGCCCACCGCGTTCGCCGCCCGACGGGAGCGATCGTGACCGCCGCCCAAGCCGCCCCGACCGCTCTGGACGGCCAGGTCGACGGGTATCTGGCGCATCTGACGATCGAGCGGGGCGTGGCGACCAACACGCTGAGCTCCTACCGGCGCGATCTACGTCGCTACGGTGACTACCTGCGCGAGCGCGGCATCGACGACCTCGGCAAGGTCAGCGAGGCCGATGTCAGCGAGTTCGTCATCGCCCTGCAGCGCGGCGACTCCGAGGCGGGCCTGAGCCCGCTGTCGGCGGTCTCGGCCGGACGGGCGCTGGTCGCGGTGCGCGGTCTGCACCGGTTCGCCGCGGCCGAAGGGGTGGCGCCGCTCGACGTCGCCCGCGAGGTCCGCCCGCCGAACGCGGGGCGCCGGCTGCCCAAGAGCCTCAGCGTGGACGAGGTGCTCGCGCTGCTGGAAGCCGCCGGGGGAGACCGGCCCTCCGACAGCCCGTTGACCCTGCGCAATCGGGCGCTATTGGAGGTGCTGTACTCCACCGGCGCGCGGATCTCCGAGGCGGTCGGGTTGGATCTCGACGACATCGACACCACCGACCGTTCGGTGTTGCTGCACGGCAAGGGCGACAAACAGCGGTTGGTGCCGATCGGGCGTCCCGCCGTCGCCGCGCTGGAGGCCTACCTGGTGCGCGGACGTCCCGGGCTGGCCGGGCGCGGCCGCGGAACACCGGCGGTGTTCCTCAACGCCCGGGGGGGACGGCTGTCGCGGCAGAGCGCCTGGCAGGTGCTGCACGACGCCGCCGAGCACGCCGGGATCAGCGCCGCGGTCTCCCCGCACACCCTGCGCCACTCGTTCGCCACCCACCTGCTCGACGGGGGCGCGGACGTGCGTGTCGTGCAGGAGCTGCTCGGCCACGCCTCGGTGACCACCACCCAGATCTACACGCTGGTCACCGTGCACGCGCTGCGCGAGGTGTGGGCCGGCGCCCACCCGCGGGCCCGCTAACGCGTCCCCAGATACCGCGACTCGAGCACCAGATCCGGGATCAGGCTCTGATACTCGGCGTGCGCCTTGTGCTCCACGGTGTCGAACAGCACGGACTGCTGTTCGCGCATGTACGCCCGGTATTTCGGGGCGCCGGGCACCAGGATGTTGTCGGCGACGACGATTGCGCCCTGACGCAACCCGTCACGCTCGAGGATGCTCTGCAGGTCGGGCAGGTAGGCCACCTTGTCGTGATCGAGGAACAGAAAATCCAGGCTCCCCGGCGTCAGACCGTGATCACGCGCCAGGACGTCGAGGGTGCGCCCACCGTCGCCGATGGTGCCGACCACACAGCTGACCCGGTCGGCCACCCCGGCGTGTGCCCAGACGGTGCGGGCGTTGGCGGCGTTGGCCTCGGCCAACTCCACCGACACCACCCGCGCCTGCGGGGCCGCGCGGGCGATCCGCAGAGCGCTGTAGCCGGCGTAGGTGCCCAACTCGACGGCCAGGGCCGGCTCGGCGCGCCGCACCGCGGCGTCGAGCAATTCGCCCTTCTCGTCGCCGACGTTCATCAACATCGACTTGTCGTAGGCGAAGCGGTCGATCGTGGCGATCACGTCATCGATGTCGCCGGCGCGGGCGTTGGCCAGCACATAGCGCACCACCGCGTCCTCACGGCCGTCACCGACTTGACCGGTCCTGGAGATGTTGCGGGGCAAGGTCACCATCCGCAGCACCGACCAGCGCAGGAACGGGAAGCGCTGTTTGAGACTCATGGCACCCAGCCTATGCCGCCGGGCCGGTGATCTTGCCTGTGGACCGGTGCCGACCCGTTAGACTTTGGCCGATGTCCGCCACCACCTCAGCACCGAGTCGTTCGACGGGCCCCGGGCGCCGATGACCAGCGATGCTGACGGCGCCGTCGAGGTGGGCCTGACCGGCCGGCCGCCGCGCGACATCCCCGAACCGCAGCCGCGGAGTTCACACGGGCCCGCGCAGGTCATCGCGATGTGCAACCAGAAGGGCGGCGTCGGCAAGACGACCTCGACGATCAACCTCGGGGCCGCGCTCGCCGAATACGGACGCCGGGTGCTGCTGGTGGATCTCGACCCGCAGGGGGCGCTCTCGGCGGGCTTGGGGGTGCCGCACTACGAGCTGGAACGCACGGTGCACAACCTGCTGGTGGAACCGCGTGTCTCCACCGACGAGGTGCTGATCGGCACCCGGATCAAAAACGTCGATCTCATCCCGTCGAACATCGACCTGTCCGCCGCGGAGATCCAGTTGGTCAACGAGGTGGGGCGCGAGCAGTCGCTGGGCCGGGCGCTGCACCCGGTCATCGACCGCTACGACTATGTTCTGGTCGACTGCCAGCCGTCGCTGGGGCTGCTCACCGTCAACGGGCTGGCCTGCGCCGACGGTGTGATCATCCCGACCGAGTGCGAGTACTTCTCGCTGCGGGGGCTGGCGTTGCTCACCGACACCGTGGAGAAGGTGCGCGACCGGCTCAACCCCAAACTGGAGATCAGCGGCATCCTGGTCACCCGCTACGACCCGCGCACCATCAACTCCCGTGAGGTGATGGCCCGGGTGGTGGAACGCTTCGGTGATCTGGTCTTCGACACCGTGATCACCCGTACCGTCCGGTTCCCGGAGACCACCGTGGCCGGCGAGCCGATCACCACGTGGGCCCCGAAATCCGGCGGTGCCCAGGCCTACCGTGCGCTGGCCCGCGAGGTCATCGACCGGTTCGGCGCCTGAGGTGAGCGCGGAGGACACCGCCGACCCGCAGGGATTCCAGGTTCGGCTGACCAACTTCGAGGGCCCGTTCGACCTGCTGCTGCAGTTGATCTTCGCCCACCGACTCGACGTCACCGAGGTGGCGCTGCACCAGGTCACCGACGACTTCATCGCCTACACCCGGGAGATCGGGGCGCAGCTGGGGCTGGAGGAGACCACGGCGTTCCTGGTGATCGCCGCGACCCTGCTCGATTTGAAGGCGGCGCGACTGCTGCCGGCCGGGCAGGTCGACGACGAGGAAGACCTGGCGCTGCTGGAGGTCCGTGACCTGCTGTTCGCCCGGCTGCTGCAGTACCGCGCCTACAAGCACGTCGCCCAGATGTTCGCCGAGCTGGAGGCCGCCGCACTGCGCAGCTATCCACGGTCGGTGTCGCTGGAGGACCGCTTCGCCGACCTGCTGCCCGAGGTGATGCTGGGGGTCGACGCGCAGCGCTTCGCCGAGATCGCCGCGAGTGCCTTCACCCCCCGGCCGGTGCCGACGGTGGCCACCGGTCACCTGCACCAGGTCAGCGTCTCGGTGCCCGAGCAGGCACAGCGGCTGCTGGCGATCCTGGAGACCCGCGGCAGCGGCACCTGGGCGTCGTTTCGCGAGCTGGTCGCCGATTGCGAGGTGCCGATCGAGATCGTCGGACGCTTCCTGGCACTGCTCGAGCTGTATCGGGCCCGGGCGGTAGCATTCGAGCAGGCAGAGCCACTTGGTGTGCTCCAGGTTTCGTGGACCGGAGAACGTCCGACCGCTGGAGACCTCGATGAACTGGTGAAAGCAGACAACCCGACATGACCCACGCCGACGACGACGCGCGCCCCGACGACGACGCTCTGGGCATCGATGTCGCCACCGCCGAACTCGATGACGCCGAACTCACCGCGGTTCTCGAGGCGCTGCTGCTGGTGGTCGACACCCCGGTGGCCACCGAGTCGCTGGCCACCGCCACCGAGCAGCCCGTCGACCGCGTCGCCGGGCAGCTGCGCGTCATGGCCGAGGAGCTCACCGCCCGCGACAGTGGCATCGAGCTGCGGGAGGCCGGTGGGGGCTGGCGCCTGTACACCCGGGCGGCCTACGCCCCGTATGTGGAGCGGCTGCTGCTGGACGGGGCGCGCTCGAAACTGACCCGCGCGGCGCTGGAAACCCTTGCGGTGGTGGCCTACCGGCAACCGGTCACCCGAGCGCGGGTGTCGGCGGTGCGCGGGGTGAACTGCGATGCGGTGATGCGCACCCTGCTGGCGCGGGGCCTGATCACCGAGTCCGGTCCCGACCCCGACACCGCCGCGGCGACGTTCGCCACCACCGAACTGTTTCTCGAGCGACTCGGATTGTCCTCGCTGTCGGACCTGCCCGACATCGCCCCACTGCTGCCCGACGTCGACAGCATCGACGATCTGAGCGAATCATTGGACAGTGAGCCCCGTTTCATGAAACTCGGTGGCGGAACGGCTGATCAGCCGCTGACCTTCGACGTGGACCAATGACCGAGGGAATCCGCCTGCAGAAGGTGCTCTCCCAGGCCGGGGTGGCCTCACGGCGGGTAGCGGAGAAGATGATCCGTGACGGGCGCGTCGAGGTCGACGGGCAGGTGGTCACCGAACTGGGGACCCGGGTGGACCCGGAGTCGGCGGTGATCCGCGTCGACGGCGCACGGGTGACCGTCGACGAATCGCTGGTGTATCTGGCGTTGAACAAGCCCCGCGGCGTTTATTCGACGATGTCGGATGACCGCGGCCGGCCCTGCATCGGCGATTTCGTCGAGCACCGGGTGCGGGGCAACAAGAATCTCTTCCACGTCGGGCGCCTCGACGCCGACACCGAAGGGCTGATCCTGTTGACCAACGACGGGGAGTTGGCACATCGGCTGATGCATCCGTCTTACGAGGTGCCGAAGACTTACTTGGCAACCGTTTTGGGCACCGTGCCGCGTGCGCTGGGCAAGAAACTACGCGCCGGGATCGAGTTGGAGGATGGCCCGGCACGGGTGGATGATTTCGCAGTGGTCGACGCGGTACCCGGGCGCACACTGGTGCGACTGACACTGCACGAAGGCCGCAACCGGATCGTCCGACGCCTGTTGGCTGCGGTCGGGTTCCCGGTGCAGGAGCTGGTCCGTACCGACATCGGTGCCGTCACGCTCGGCGAACAACGACCGGGGAGCATCAGACCATTGCGGCGCAACGAAATCGGACAACTGTATAAGGCGGTCGGGCTGTGAGCGCGTTGAGGATCTCCGTGGACGGGCCGGCCGGCACCGGGAAGTCCTCGGTGTCACGAGGGTTGGCGCGCGCGTTGGGATCGCGCTACCTCGACACCGGTGCCATGTACCGGATCGTGGCGTTGGCGGTGTTGCGGGCCGGTGTCGACCCGGGCGACTCCGCCGCAGTGGCCGGACTCGTGCCCGCCGTGCGCCTCTCGGTCGGCGCCGATCCTGACGGCGACCGTTTCTATCTCGCCGATGAAGACGTCTCCGCCGAGATCCGTGGCGCGGAGGTGACGCGAGCGGTCTCTGCGGTCTCGGCGGTACCGGAGGTGCGGCAGCGACTCGTGGAGTTGCAGCGACAGTTGGCGGCCGGTCCCGACGGCATCGTGGTGGAAGGACGCGATATCGGCACCGTGGTGCTCCCGGACGCCGAGCTGAAGATCTTCCTCACCGCCTCGGCGGAGACCCGGGCGCGGCGACGCAACGACCAGAACGTCGCCGCCGGACAGCCCGACGACTACCCCGGGGTCCTCGCCGACGTGCAGCGTCGCGACCACCTCGACTCCACTCGCGCGGACTCGCCGCTGCTGCCCGCCCGCGACGCCGTCATCGTCGACACCAGCGCGATGACCGAGGCCGCGGTCGTCGAGCACCTGATCGCGTTGGTCGATGAGCGCAGCGGGGTACGCCGATGAGCACCACCGGCTCCGACGGGACGTGGAGCGACGAAAGCGACTGGGAGATCGGCGACCTCGATGATTCAGGTGATGCCGATTCATCGGCCGAGCTGTTGGCGCCGCCTCCGGTGGTGGCGGTGGTGGGCCGGCCCAACGTCGGCAAATCCACACTGGTCAACCGGATCCTCGGGCGTCGCGAAGCCGTCGTCCAGGATCTCCCCGGCGTGACCCGCGACCGGGTGTCCTACGACGCCAACTGGACCGGCCGGAACTTCGTCGTGCAGGACACCGGGGGATGGGAACCCGACGCCAAGGGGCTGCAGCAGCTGGTCGCCGAGCAGGCGGCAGTGGCCATGCGCACCGCCGACGCGGTGATCCTCGTCATCGACGCCGTCGTCGGCGCCACCGGCGGCGACGAGGCGGCCGCGAAGATCCTGCGCCGATCCGGCAAGCCGGTGTTCGTGGCGGCCAACAAGGTCGACAACGAACGCGGCGAGTCCGACGCGGCTGCGCTGTGGTCGCTGGGACTCGGTGAACCGCACGCGATCAGCGCCATGCACGGCCGCGGAGTCGCCGACCTACTCGACGAGGTGGTCGCCGCGCTGCCGGAGGTCACCGGGGTCGCCACGGCCGGCGAGGGCGGGCCGCGGCGGGTGGCGCTGGTCGGCAAGCCGAATGTCGGTAAGAGCTCGCTGCTCAACAAGCTGGCCGGCGACCAACTGTCGGTGGTGCACGACGTGGCCGGCACCACCGTCGACCCGGTCGACTCGCTGATCGAGTTGGGCGGGCGCACCTGGCGATTCATCGACACGGCCGGGCTGCGGCGCAAGGTCCGCCAGGCCAGCGGGCACGAGTTCTACGCTTCGGTGCGCACCCATGGGGCGATCGACGCCGCCGAAGTGGTGATCGTGCTGATCGACGGATCCGAGCCGCTGACCGAGCAGGACCAGCGGGTGCTGACGATGGTGATCGAGGCCGGGCGCGCGCTGGTGTTGGCGTTCAACAAGTGGGACCTAGTCGACGAGGACCGTCGCTACGTGCTGGAACGCGAAATCGATCGTGAACTGGTTCAGGTGCGGTGGGCGCAGCGGGTCAACATCTCCGCACGCACCGGACGTGCCGTGCAGAAACTGGTGCCCGCCTTGGAATCGGCGCTGCGGTCGTGGGATACCCGCGTGCCCACCGGGCGGCTCAACACCTTCCTCAAAGAGGTCGTCGCCGCGACCCCGCCGCCGGTGCGCGGCGGCAAGCAACCACGGATCCTGTTCGCGACCCAGGCCACCGCGCGCCCCCCGACGTTCGTGCTGTTCACCACCGGATTCCTGGAGGCCGGCTACCGGCGTTTCCTGGAGCGGCGGTTGCGTGAAGAGTTCGGCTTCGAGGGCAGTCCGATCCGGATCAACGTGCGGATGCGGGAGAAGCGCAAGAGCCGCTGACCGCGCGGCACCGCGTAAGGTGCTGTCGATGTCATGGTTCGAGTTGGCGCTGATCACGCTGGCCGGACTCGGTGCCGGGGCGATCAACTCGCTGGTGGGCACCGGCACCCTGATCACCTTCCCCACCCTGATCACCCTGGGCTATCCGCCGCTGACCGCCACGATCTCCAACGCGGTCGGCCTCGTCGCCGGCGGCGTCTCGGGCACCTGGGCGTATCGGCGCGAGTTGCGCGGGCAATGGACGCGGCTTCGCTGGCAGCTCCCCGGTTCGCTGCTGGGCGCGGTCTGCGGTGCGTGGCTGCTGCTGCACCTGCCCGAGCGGGTGTTCAACCGGGTGGTGCCCGCGCTGCTGGTGTTGGCGTTGGTTCTGGTGGTGGTGGGTCCCGCCATCCAACGGCTGGCGCAGCGGCGCGCAGCGGCCGCAGGACGTTCGCTCGAGCAGCTCAGTCGGGGCCGGCTGGTGGCGTTGACGATCGGCACGTTCGCCGTCGGGGTGTACGGGGGTTATTTCTCTGCCGCCCAGGGGATTCTGCTCGTCGGGGTGATGGGGGTGCTGCTGCCCGAGTCGATGCAGCGGATGAACGCCGCGAAGAACCTGCTGGCGCTCGTGGTCAACACCGTCGCCGCCAGCGCCTACATTCTGGTGGCCGCCGACCGGATCAGCTGGGTGGCGGCCGGGCTGATCGCCGGGGGATCGCTGGTCGGCGGGTTCCTCGGCGGGCACTACGGCCGACGGCTCTCCCCGACCGCGCTGCGGGCGGTGATCCTCGTCGTCGGGCTGATCGGGTTGTGGCGGCTGCTGACCGTTTGACCCGTGCCGTGCCGTGCCGTGGCGCTCAGCTCTGCCGGCGGTCGCGCCACCGCTCGAACCGGTTGCGCCGACCACCCAGCGCGGACAGTACCGCGTTCATCGAGGCGGCCGCAGGTCGGGGGCGACTCGTCTTGGTCGCCGGGATCGGTGGAGCGTCGCCGTCCCACCACACCGGGTCCAACAGCGCACCCATCACCGGCACCGCCCGTTCGGTGCTGCGGTGTCCCCACCGGCAGGCGCGGTCGATAGCGTTCGTCGACGGAGCCAGGTTCACCGGCGACAAGGTGGGAGTGAAGCGGACCAGGTGATCGGCGTAGGGGGCGTTGCGCACCATCTGCAGCGAGATCGCCTGGGTGATGGGGACCAGCCACAGGTTGCGGGGATCCCACTGCGGATGGAAGCAGTCGAACGCCAGGTAGCACGCGTTGCGTGTACCGAGGCGACCGTCACGGACCCGTTTCCAGGCCAACTCGACCGGGACGTTGCTGGCCGCTCCGCCGTCGACGAGGGCACCCACGTCGTTGTCGGCGAGTATCTCGTCGAAGAACGGCACCATCTCCGGGTCGGCGGTCTCGTGGTGCAGCACACCGGGGATCGCCGAGGAGAACGACGCCGCGTCCACCACGTTGACATCGGTGCGCGGGTTGTCACCGCCGATGACGATCGGGGTCACCACCCGCGGATCGATGAACGCCGCCGTCTGCCACAGCCGGGCCGCCACCTGCGGACCCAGCCCGATCGGCAGATAGGGCAACGAACGCAGCTGTAGCGCGGCCAGCCGCTGCTGACGGTACCGCGACGGCAGTGCTGCAAACGGCTGGCGCCGCACCCCGGCGACCACCGCGTCGAACGGCACGTCGAGATCCGACAGCCGCATCAAGGCGCCGTCTTCGCGCCGGAACATCGCGTCGGCGAACCTGTCGAACCGCAGGGAGAACACCCCGGTCAAACCGTGGGTGCGGTTCCGGGACTCCGGGCCCAGGATGGCGCGGAAGGACACCGACTTGGCCCACTGGACGTATTCGTCGATCGGCACCGGCAAGGTGCGCGCCACCACCGAGCCCAGCACCGATCCGAACGAGGAGCCGATCAGATAGTCGGGGACCTGGCCGGCCTCCAACAGCCGCTGCATGCCACCGATGTAGACGAACCCGGCACCGCCGCCCCCGCCGAGCACCGTGACCAGCTTCTTGTAGCCGACCTCGGCGTCCAGCTCATCCGGTGAGAAGTCGTCGCCGTGCCGGTCGAGGAGAATCCGGCGCTGCTCGTCCTGGTCGTCGCGCAACGCCGCCAAGACCTCGCGGGCGTCGATCAGCGCCGTGACGGGGTCCTGTTGCTCGCGCAGCGGGCCGCGCAGCGTGTCGGCCACCCGGGTGCGCCAGGGTGTGAGCTCGCCGCCGACCGACACGTCCCCACGACCGCGGGTGCCGCCCGGGCCGGCCGCGCCGGGTTCGAAGTCGGCCAGCCGGGCGAAGTTGAGCAGGTAGCGCAACCGGCGCAGGTCCTCGGCGGCCAACACATCGGGGTTGGCCAGGTGATGGCGGACCAGCCGGTTCTCCATCTTCTGCAGCAGCAGGGTGTCATCGGAGGTGTCGACCTCGTCCTCGACGACCTCCTGATCGAGCGGGAGGGCGAAGTCCTGGCCGGTGTCGGCGTCATCGACCGGCTCTTCCGGTCGGCGCAACCCGGTGCGGGCGAGCACGGTGTCGACAAAGGGGATCTGCATGGGGCCCGCTTCCTGGTAGTGACGCGTTGCGCAGCCGAAGCAATCTCGACAGCCGAGCCTACGTGGTGGGTCGTGGATGGGCGCGGTGGGCGCGGCGGGTGGGAGCCGCACACCGGTGATGCGGGGCCGGCGCCGGGCGTGCGGTAGGCTTTCGACCTGCCGCCGGAGCGTTTCGACGGCACCGGGCTGTGGCGCAGTTTGGTAGCGCACTTGACTGGGGGTCAAGTGGTCGCAGGTTCAAATCCTGTCAGCCCGACCATATGACCAGCGCAAACGTAAGCGTTGGCGACAACATGGCAACAGTGACGTGGCCCTGAATGAAAGGGCCCACCATGTCCACCACCAGTCACCCCGCCAGCATCGAGACCTGGCGCGATGTCGCCGACCAGCTCACCGACGCCGAAGTCAGCGAGTTCGAGGCCGCTGAGCAAGCCGGCGAACACCACCGCATCCTGCGCGAGAATGCCCGCGCCGCGGTCTGGGGCCGCCAGTACGCCCACATCGCCGCCCCCGCCGGCACCAACCGTACCCACGAATGGGAACAGTTCGCCGCCGACGAACCACCCCAACGGCTCATCACCGGAGACCGCTGGCCCGGCCGCACCGTCACCCTCACCGCGAACGGCTTCCAACGCTGCGACGGCATGATGCGGAGCCGGTGGGTACACGTCTACGTCAACCCATCGGATGACACCCTCACCGCCGACGAGGCGCGCGAACTCGCGGCCCGGCTCGTCGAGGCCGCCGACTTCCTCGACGGCTTCGGGTGCCAGAGGGAGGTGTAACGATGATGAAACGTCACCGCGAGGACTTCTGGCCAGCCGGTCTATGGGAGGACGACGCGGGCTACCGATTCGACGATGAACACACCAACGACGACGGCGAGGTCACCTACGAGCAATACCGTTCGGCGGCGGGCGCAGTAGGGCGCAACAATGCCCCGGCGCTCCTGTCGGAGCTATACGGGCAGGGGCAGTTAGACCTCTGGTCGTGTCCAGGCGCTGTCATCGACGCATGGACCGGCCACGATTGGCCTACCCGCGTCCTCCCGCCGAGCGATTGGGTGGACTACTTCGAAGAGGCTGGCTACACCCACAACGGCAAGCCAGCACCCCGGCCCGTCGAGCCTGTCACTGTCTACCGTGGGTGCTCGCACGACGCCCGACACGGCATGTCATGGACGACGGACCTCGACATGGCGAAACGATTCGCCAGCGGGGAGATGTGGGCATACCCCATCAAGGGGAACGTCTACATCGCCACCATCGAGCCCACCCACCTGCTGGCCTATGTCGATAAGGAAAGGCGTGGGGAAGCTGAGTACGTGGTGGACCCCATAGCCCTCAGCGATGACACGGTAAAAATCCACCCGGTGTAATCACCAGCGGTACATCAGGAACGGCCCTCTGGAGGGTCAAGTCCACGGGTGTGGTGTACGACGTCGTCGCATGATTCTTCGTTGAGATGGTTCAGGCGGTCAGTGCCGCCG
>NZ_NCXO01000055.1 GCF_002104795.1 Mycolicibacillus koreensis | reverse complement strand
GCCAGGGGCCGCTCACCGACGGTCACGGGTTCGGCGGCCGGGATGTCGTCGGCGGGCACCGGGGCCGAGATCGCCGGGTATCTGGTGCGCTCCGACGGACCGCACTTCGGGGCCGGCCCGACCATCCGCCACCCGGTGAGCGCCCGGCAGCCCGCCCCCGGCGCGGCCGCGGCCGCCGCCGCGCGCGCCGCCTCCCGTCTCGGGCGCAGCGGCGCGCGCCGCCGGCGCGGCACCACGACCCGCCGCGGCCACGGCCACGAATACATGACGTTGACCGAGACCGAGACCGAACCAATGACGGCCACCGCCTCGACCAACGGCGCCGGGCCGCTCGGGTTCGTCGGCACCGTCGACCACGAGGCGGCCCGAGCGCCGGCGGGGCTCACCGCCACCGCCGGTGGCGACGGGGCGAACATCCCGATGATGCCCGCCACCTGGCCGGAGCGGACCGACCCTTCGGAGTTTCGGGAAATCGGCAGGTGAGTTAATATCACCGTGGCCGTCAACGTCGGTGAGGCTTGCCTTACCTGCGGAGGTCTTCGGGGGGACCGGCGGCGACGCGATCTCGGTGGGCGGGCCCCACAGGAGGCCCCGGCGGGAGGCCCGCCCGCCCAGACCCCACGGGCCCCACAGACAAGGACGGCGACCATGACGGTGACGGTGTTCATGGTCGATGGGTTCATGGGCGACGGGTTCATGGCCGACGCGGAGCCGCACCCCGAGGTGCAGCGATGGCCCCGGTAGTCGCCGCCGCCGCGCCCCTGACCGCCCGCGCGCCGCGCACCCTGCGGCGCGGGGTCTCGCGCGTCACCGCACCGCCGGTCCGCGGGGTGGCGACGGTCGGGCGCGGGGTGCGCCTGGTGGGTGCGGTCGCCGGCCACACCGTGCGCGACACCCTCACCCTGCGACTGCCGGTCGGGGAGTTGGTGGTGCAAGCCTGGACATTGTTGAAGGTCACCGCGATCCCGGCGGTGCTGATGGCCGTCCCGATCGGCGCGCTGGTCTCGGTGCAGGTCGGCGGACTGGTCAACCAGGTCGGCGCAACCTCGCTGGTCGGCGCTGCCAGCGGCTTCGGGGTGATCCGGCAGGGTTCGCCGATGGCGGCCGGACTGTTGATGGGCGGGGCCGCCGCCGCGGCGATCGCCTCCGATTTGGGATCCCGGCAGGTCCGCGAAGAACTCGACGCGTTACGCGCCATGGCCATCGACCCGGTGCGCCGGTTGGTGGTGCCGCGGGTGCTGGCGTTGCTGCTGATCGCGCCACTGCTGTGCTTCGTGATCATCGGGGCGGCCGTCGCCGCCGCTTACCTGATCGCCATCGGCGTCAACGATGTCACCCCGGGCAGCTTCTGGATGTCGTTCGGGGCGTTCGCCAAGGTCACCGATCTGTGGTTCGCGATCGGCAAGGCCACCGTGTTCGGCGGCATCGTCGGGGTGGTCTCCTCGCTGCGGGGCATGGAGGCCCGTCGCGGGCCGCGCGGGGTGGCCGACGCGGTCAACTCCGCGGTGGTGCTCAACGTGATCGGCATCGTGATCGCCAACGTGGCGATCACCCAACTGCAGACCATGTTCTTCCCGACGGAGATCGCCTGATGGGCACCGCGGTGCTGCGCGCCGGCGGCCAGTGGGCGGTGTTCACCGCCCAGGTGGTCGGCACCCTGCCGCTGACCGCGCGCCACTACCGCCGCCAGATCCTGCAGGCGATGAACGGCCTGGCCTGGGGCCGCGGCTCGCTGCTGGTCGACGGCGGTGTGATGAGCGTGCTGCTCATCCTGGGCCTGGCGATGGGCGCCTCACTGGCGATCGAGTCGTTCTCGACGCTGAACATGATCGGCTTCGGGCCGCTGGCCGGCATCGTCGGCGGGGTGGCCAACGTTCGCGAGTTGGCGCCGCTGATGACCGGCATCGCGTTCGCCACCCAGGCCGGCTGCCGGATGACCGCCGAGATCGGGTCGATGCGCATCGCCGAGGAGATCGACGCCACCGAGGCGATGGGTTTGCGGCCGATCCCGTTCGTTGTGGGCAGTCGGCTCATCGGGGCGCTGCTGTGCCTGATCCCCGGCTACTTCGTGGTGCTCATCGCCAGCTTCTACATCGCCGACACCGTGGTCACCGTCTTCCGGGCCCAACCGGCCGGTACCTACCAGCACTATTTCGTGCAGTTCCTCACCCCCACCGACATCGGGTTCTCCCTGCTCAAAGCCGCGGTGTTCTGTGCGGTGGTGACGCTGATCCACTGCTACTACGGCTATTTCGCCACCGGCGGGCCCGTCGGAGTCGGGCAGGCGTCCGGGCGGGCTGTTCGGGCCAGCCTGGTGGCGATCGTGGTGGTGAACTTCACCCTGACCGTGTCGATCTGGGGCCTGCGCCCGGAATTCGTGTTCACGGGGTAGCCGACCGATGCTGCTGCGCACCACCGCCGACCACGAGACCCGGATCCTCACCCGTGTCGGGCTGGCGCTTCTGATCGGAGCGGTAGCACTCGGCGCCGCCGTGGCCGCCTACCGGCCGATGACCCGCGACGCCGCGTCGCTCACCGCGCTCACCGTCGACACCCCCTACGTCGGGCAGGGGGTGAAGGCCGGCACCCCGGTGATCATGTTCGGGGCCCGGGTCGGCGAGGTCGCCGCGCTGGCCGCCCGTCCCGGCGGCGGAGTGCGCCTGAACCTGCGCCTGCAGCCCGAGCCCACCGCCGGCCTCACCGACCACCTCGACCTCGATTTCCGGCCCGCCAACTATTTCGGGGTCACCGGGGTGAATCTCACCCCCGGCCCGCCCGGCGGCCAACTGCTTTATGACGGCATGCACCTGGCGCTCGTCCCGCGCGGCAGCCACACCATGCAGTCGCTGCTGTCACGGCTCGGGGAGATCACCGAGGGCGTGGTGACCCCGCAACTGATCGAGGTGCTCGACCGGGCCGGGCGCTACGTCGACGGGCTCGCGCCGCTGGCCGAGACGATGCTGCAGGTCGCCAACACCGTCGCGGCGGTGCAGACCGTCGGCGCCGGACACCTGGTGCGCAACCTCGCCGGGGTCACGGTGGCCGCCCCGGTGTTCGTCGACGGGGCCACCGACCTGGTCGGCCGGGTCGCCGACACCCCGCTGAGCGCACCCACCATGACCGCGGAGTTCTTCACCGACCGGTTCCTGGCGACGGTCAACCTGGCCTCCACCGGCCTGTTCGGCACCGTCGGCACCCTCGCCGGCTCCCACGTCGAGGACCTGCTGCCGCTCACCGAGGTCATCCGCACCCTCACCGGACCGATCCCGTCGATCGCGACCGCCCCCGACATCGCCGCCACCCTGGTGGAACTGCGCACCCGCTTCGAGCGGATGTATGAGGGCTCCGGTGACCAGCGCGCCCTGCGGGTCCGGCTGGCCCTCGATGCCCTGCCCGGCATCGCCGCGCCGCTGGGACTTGCCGCGGAGGGGCCGTGATCACCCCGCGGGGCGCCCTGTGGCGGCTGGTGGCCAGCGCACTGGTCGCCGGGGTGGTGGCCGTCCTGATCGTCAACGTGCTGCGCCAACCCGTCGACGCCCCGACGCGCGCCTACCGCGCCGACTTCACCGACGCCTCCGGGCTGACGCTCGACGCCGATGTGCGGGTCCGCGGCGTGCGGGTCGGCAAGGTCACCGCGATCCGGTTGGTGCGCAACGCCGGACGCAGCCTCGCCGAGGTCGGATTCAGCCTCGAGGACCGGTTCGGCATCGGTCCGGACACCCGGGTGGCGATCAAATTCCAGGCCCTCACCGGACTGCGCTATCTGGCGGTGCTCGAACCCGGCGAGCCGGACGCCCCGGCGACACTGCCCGCCGGCAGTCATCTGCCCACCACGATGACCCAGCCGTCGCTGGACGTCACCACGTTGTTCAACGGGCTGCAGCCGGTGCTGGCGACACTGACCCCCGAGCAGCTCAACACCTTCACCGACCATGTCGCGACCGTGCTCGCCGGCGACGGCAGCGGCCTGGCCCCGATGCTCGACAGCATCCGCGCCCTCGCCGAGTTCGTCGCCGACCGCCAGACGGTGATCAGCACCCTGTTGGCCAATCTCGGGGCGCTCTCGGAGTCGGTCGGTGGGCGCTCCCGGGAGTTCATCCAGCTGTTGACGTGGGCGAACCGCCCGGTCGACGCCGCGATGGAGGTGCTCGACGAGTTCCGCAAATCCGCGCTCTACGGCCCGCAGTTCACCCGGACGCTGGTGCGGCTTCTGCACCATCTCGGCATCGAACCCGGTGCCAGCATCGACGACGGCCTGGACAAGGCGATCACCAACTTCGACGACACCCTCGACGGATTCAAGATGATCCCGGTGGTGTGGGAGAACATCGAACCCCCCGGCGCCGAGGGGGATCCGATGGCCTGTTCGCGCGGGCGGGCCCAACTGCCCGAAACCCTCGATGTGTTGCTGGGCGGTCAGCGGGTGGTGCTGTGCAACCGTTGAGGGCACCGGGCGCCCAGATCGCCCTCGGCGCAGTCGCGATGATGCTGATCGGCGTGCTGGCGGCCACGGCGACGGTGATGTACCTGCGTCCGCCCGGGCAGACCGCCGTGATCTTCTACACCGACGACGCGGCCACCGTGCACCCCGGTGACCCGGTGCGCATCGCTGGGGTGACCGTCGGGCGCATCAAGGATCTGGCCATCGAGCCCGACCAGATCCGGGTACGGGCCAGCGTCGCCGCCGACGCCTTCGTCGGCGACCGTTCCCAGGTCCAGGTGCGGATGCGCACCGTCGTCGGCGGTTACTACACCGCGATCACCTCACTCGGCGATAAACCGTTGGGCGCCCAGCCGATTCCACGGGAGCGGGTGCGCATGCCCTACAACCTGATCCGCACCGTCTCCGAGGCGGCCGCCGTCACCGACCGGGTGGAGCCCGCACCGATCCGTGATGTGCTGGACAAACTGCAGCGCGGACTCGCCGGCGACAACGTCGAAGCGGTGTCGGCACTGCTGGAGGCCGGTACGGGGCTGGCCGACGCGGTCGAACAGCAACGCGGACAGCTCTCCGCGATCCTCGCCATCTCCGACGAGTACATCGCGGCTCTGAGCGCCCACACCGCCGAACTCACCCGACTGCTGCGCAAGATCGCCGTCATCGAACAGACCCTGGTGCTGTACTCCGCGGGGTTCGGCCAAGCCCTGGCCGGGATGGGCGACCTGCTGGAGTCGGTGGGCGTCGTCGGAGAGTTCTACGCCGGGCACCGCGACAAGTTCGTCGAGAAGGTGCGCAACTGGCAGGCGATCGTGCAGACCTGGGCCGACCGCAACGGCCTGGTGGTGCGCGGCCTGCGCCGGGTGCGCAACAAGATCGAGCGGGTCCTAGACGCCCAGAACGCTGCGCCGCTGCTGCTGGCCACCGACCTGTGCATCCCGGTGCCGGGGCAGCCATGCTGATCCGGGCGCGGTGGGCGGCGGTCGCGGCGGCGGTCCTGGTGGCGGTGGCGCCGGTGTCGTCGTGCGCCCTGCGCACCGGCGCCGACGACCAGAAGCTGTGTGCGCTGATGCCCGACGCAATCGGGCTCTACCCGGGTAACCCGGTCACCCAGATGGGTTACCGGATCGGCACGGTCACCGCGGTGAGCCCCGAGCCCACCGAGGTCCGGGTGGACTTCACCGTCACCGTCGACCGGGCCGTGCCCGCCGACGTCAGGGCGGTGATCCGGTCGATGTCGGTGCTCGCCGACCGCTCCCTGGAACTCGTCGGCAACTACACCGACGGACCCACACTGGATGCCGCGAGCTGTATCCCGTTGGAACGCAGCGCCACCCCCAAGAGCCTGTCGCAGATCGTGCAGTCGATGGGTGAGTTCCTCGACACGGTCAGCCCAGACGGCTCCGGCAACGTGGCCGACACCGTCGCCGCGCTCGACCGGGCGCTGGGCGGGCAGGGCGGACGCGCGGCGGAGGTTGCCACCCGCCTGTCGGCGCTGTTGGACAGCCCCGACCGGGCGATCAGCGACACCGGGTCGATCGTCACCAATTTCGCCCGGTTGACCACCGAGATCGCCGGTGTGCGTGACACTCTCAAACAGGTGCTGCTCGACGCCTCCGTCACCACCGCCGACCTTCAGGTCGCCACCGACGGGATGCGCCGGATGACCGCGGTGCTGCCGCTGATGATCGGCATGATCGCCGACCTGGAACGCGAACTCGGCGACCAAACCCAGCAGGTGCTCGACACCGTCTCGGTGGCGCTGCGCAAACTCAGCCCCCACGCCACCGCGATCGCCGGGATCTTGAGCCCGATCCCGGGCTGGCTTGCCGGAGTGGGCGACCGGTTCAGCGACCAGGGTCTACAACTGAAGTGGCGGCCGCCGCTGTATCGCATCCGCACCCCCAACGGTCTGCTGCTGTGCGGGCAGATGAACGCCCGCGTACCGGGCAGTTGCGCCGACGTCGCCGGCACCCCCTACGCGGTGGACGTCGCGCTGCTGCAGTACGTGTTGACCGAGGCGAGCCACCGATGACCCGCCGCAGGATTCACCCGCTGCGCACGCTGCTGGCGGTGGTGCTCAGCGCCGTCGTCACCGCGTCGTGCGCGGCGCTGCGGGTGGAGTCGCTGCCGGCACCGGGCGGGACACCCGACGGCTACGAGTTGACCTTCGAGTTCGCCGACGTGCTGAACCTTCCCGACCGCGCCGCGGTGGTGATGGACGGGGTGCGGGTCGGCACCGTCACCGCCGCCGAGCTCGCCGACGACCGCGTGATGGTCACCGCCCGCCTGAAGCCGGATACGGCGGTGCCCGCCGACGTACAGGCGGTGCTGCAGCAGGCCACCGTGCTCGGGGACATCTACCTGGCGCTGCAGCGAACCGGCGACGACGCCGCCCCACTGGCCCCGGGTGCGATCGTGCCGCTCGCACAGACCACGGCCCCGGCCCAAATCGAGGACACCATCGCCAATTTGGCCAACTTCGTTGCCAGCGGCACCATTCAGCGCACCCAGAACACCGTAATCCGGATCAACCAGATCGCCGAGACCAGCGACCGTCCCCTCGCGGAGGTGATCGCATCCACGAGCCACAACCTCGCCGAACTGGCCGACAACCTCGAGTCCGCCGATCTCACCCTGGCCGCGCTGGCGCAGACCGCGGCGGTCCTGGGTGACAAACGCGCCCAGATCGCCGGCTGGTTCACCCCCGCCGGAATGCTCGGCCTCGACCGGACCACCCAGGTGCTGGCCCGTCTGGGTGTGATGATCCCCTCGATCGGCAGTGTCTACACCGGTGGCTTCTGGCTGGTGCCGATGCTCACCAACATGGCGGCGGCCGCGGGCGCGGTGCAGGACACCAAGTGGGCCGTCGAGGACGAATACCCGCGGTGGCGTCGGCTCCTGCTGGAATACTTTCTCCCCGAGGACAAATACCCGGCGATCAACATCACCTCGATCGTCGGCCCCGACGGCGAGGAACTCTCCGGCGACGTCGAAGCCGTGCTGCGGATGCTGGGGGCGGTGCCGTGAGAGCTCTGCGCAGCATCGCCACCGCCGTGGCGTTCGCCGTGATCGTCGTCGGCGCGCTCGGCTACATCGCCGCACTCGGGGTGCGCACCGGCCCACCGGCCGCGCGGACCGAGCTGTCGATGGTCGTCACCAACCTCAACGGCCTGGTCACCGGCTCCCGTGTATTGCTGCGCGGAGTGCCGGTGGGTGCGGTCACCGCCGTACACCCGACGGTCGAGGGAGTCACCGTCGACTTCTACGTCGATGCCGCCCACCCGATCCCGGCCGACACCGTGGTGCGCCTGGACAACCTGTCGGCGCTGGGGGAGGCCGTGATCGGGTTGTTCCCCCGCACCGCGGACGGCCCCGTGCTCGCCGACGGTCAGCGCCTGAACGCCGAGATGGTGCGCCGGCCGATGTCGATCGCCGACCTGGCCATCGCACTGGGGCGACTGTTGCAGCAAGCCGACCCCGAGAGGCTGTCGCGCATCGTCACCGAAGCCGACATCGCGCTGGCCGACCCCGATGCCGTGCTGCCCAATCTGTCCCGCGCCGCGACGCTGCTGCACGGCGAGGTCTCCACACTGGACGGACGCGGTGCGGAGTTGGTCGACAACATCCAGATCCTGTTGCGCAACGCCGGTTTCGTCGGCCCCGCCCTGGCCGAGATCGGCCCGCAGCTCGGCGGTATCGGCGCCAACATGCAGCAGGTGCTCGGCAACGCCATGAACCTGGTGCTGGCGGGCTCCCCGGAGAACCTGGAACGGTTCACCGCCTACCTGAACCGCATCCAGGCGTTCTTCGACACCCGCGCACCGGACATCAAGGTGCTCGCCGAGACCCTGCTGCCCAACGCCCGCGCCATGAGCGACGCACTGACCCATTTCGACACCGCCCGCCTTCTGGACAACCTGCTGGTCGGCATGCCCGCCGACGGCACCATCACCCTGCACGTCACCGCCGACCCCCCGGGCTGACCGGCGATCCCGAACGGAGAAAGGACTTCTCGTGACCGACACCGACACCGACGCTCTCACCGACACGGACACCGACACGGACGAAACCCTGGCCGACGAAACCCGCGCCACCGAAACCCGCGCCGCCGCGACCGCGTCGACCGACACGTTGCCGCGACAGGTGTCGGTGCCGCTGGCGACCCTGGTGCGCGCCGGGGTCATCGGGGTGCTCACGGTGCTCGTCGTGGTGTTGGGAGTTCTGTACTGGGGAGCGCGCCGTGACCTGGCGGCCGAAACCAGCCAGGCGCGCGACGACGAACGTGCCCAACAGGTCGCGCTCGACTACGCCGTCGGGGCGGCACGGATGGACTTCCGCGACCTGAGAACCTGGCAGAACGACCTGGTGGCCGGGACCTCCCCGCAGCTTAGCGCCAAACTCACCGACGCGGCCGAATCGATGGAACAGATCCTCACCCCGCTGCAGTGGGAGTCGACCGCCAAACCGCTGGCGGCGGTGGTGCGTTCCCACAACGGCGGCGGGGACCGCAAAGGCGCGGACATCTATGTGGTGGACGCGTTCGTCAGCGTGTTCACCAAAACCACCCAGGCGCCCGACGGTCTGCAGTCGACCGCCACCTACAGCATCACCCTCGACCGCGGGCAGGATTGGCAGATCACCGATGTGGGAGGTATCGATGCCGTGCTCGGCACCCGGTAGCCCGGGGGTGCGTCGGCGGGCGATGCTGGTCTCGGTGATCGCCGGGCTGATCGCCGGGCTGGTCGCCGTCACGGTGGGCGCCACGCCGGCCGTGGCCGACCCACCCGACCCGGTCGGCAACGAGCCGCCGCCCCCGCCGCTGCCGGTGGTGGTGCCCGCCCCGTCGGACTGGGAACCGAAATTCCCGTTCCCCTATGACCAGTCGCGCCAGTACGTCACCGACGCCGACATCACCGCCGAACGGGAGATGTGCCAGTGGTACACCCAGCAGTACGACGAACTGATGCAGCAGATCGACCGGTTCAACATCAAGTTGATCACCCGAAACGGCGACTGGTCGGTCGACGACGTGCCCGAGCACGCCGCCGCCGTCGCCGCCAACATCGACCAGTCGGTCGACTTCCTCGCCCCCCGCGCGCAGGCGCTCACCCAGCGGAAGGACTACGTCGGCGACAACTACTTCCCGCTGTACCAGGGTGAGAGTTTCTACCTTCTCCACCAGCACCTGTACAACGTCGGTCGCGGCCTCAAGGCCCACCAGCCGGCCTGGTTCACCGGACCGTCGATGCGCCGAGTCCAATACTGGGGCAGCCGGATCAACCGTTCCCACGTGTGCCGATGAGTGCCCGCGCCGCCGTGCTCGCCGCCGCCGTCACCGCCGTGCTCGCCGGTGGGGGACCGGCCGGCGCCGACCCGGCATCCGACGGCGGAACCGATGCCCAGTTCGCCGCGGCGATCGCCGCGGTGCGCGACGGCACCTCGTGTGGACCGCTGCGCCGCGACCCGACGGTGGAGCGTGTCGCGACGCTGTCGAATCAGTCCACCCGCGACTATCTCGAACACACCGCCCGCCACGTCCCCGTCGACGACCCGCTGGCGGTGCTGCGTGAACTCGGCGGCGATGCGGGCACCGCGATCCAGTTGCAGGGCTTCGGCCCTGATACGGCCACCGCCATCAAAGGTGTTCTGCTGCAAGGCAACACCAGTATCGGCGTCTGTTCCTTCGACCGGATCGGGACCAGCGTGCTTCGCACCGCCGACGGCGAGCGGGTGCTGGTGGTGGCGGTTCTGGCCGGTCGGTGAGCTCAGATGTCCATCCACGGCGGGGTGAGCCACGATCCGGCCGGGGTGAGCAGGAACCGCAGCGGGCCGCGCTCACAGTAGGTCCCGGTTTCGGCGGTGACCGCACAGGTGGTGCCGTTGTGTTCGATGACGGTGCGCGGCGCCAGCCCCACCCGTGCCCGGGTTGCCGGCATCCGAACCGCCACCGTGTGGTCGTAGTGCATCGACCGGTCGCCGGCCACCCAGCCGAGCGCCCGGGTCCCCGGCGGTGCCCCCGGGATGTCACCGGCGCAGGCCACGCTGCCAGGCCCCCAGATCCCGCAGTTCTGCCCGGTGGCCGCGATGAACCACCGCCCGTCGGCACCGGGCACCACGAACTCGGCGGAGTCCACACGGTCGAAGTAGCGGGTGTCGGGCCACGGGCCCGCATCCGGGGCGGCAGCCGCCGAAGCGGCCCACCCCGCGACGGCCAACACCGCGACAGCCGACACCGCCGCCGGCACGGTGCGGGAGTGCACGGCTACTCGGCCCGCCGGGCCAGTTCGGTCGCCGCAGCGCGCAACTGGTCGGGGCGGTCGATCGGGGTGGCGTAGCCGGCGCGGGTATAGGCCACCCCGCGCGGTGTGGTGACCTTCAGGTCCAGCCCGTAGCGGTCGGCGCCGGTGCACACCGCCTCGATCGTGTCGGGGTACCCGCCGAGGACGCGGGCCATCGCCAACAGCGAATCGGCGTGATCGGCGTTGAGGTGATCGACCGCCCGGTCGGCGTGCGGCACGATCGGGTCGGGCGCGGCGGCGGCGTAGTCAGCGCCGGTCGTCGAATCCATCCGGCCGTAGCCGCCGACCCAGCGCACCCGGTGCACCCGCAACACCCACAGCGAGAAATCGCTGTAGTCGATGTAGTACTTGGCCGCCGGCACCGCCGCCAGATGCGCCGCCCGCGCGGCCAACGCGTCTTGCCCGGTCGGCCTCTGCGCCACCCCGGCCAGCGTGATCCGGCTGCTGGCCAGCGGATCGACGACCGCGGTGGGGGCGACCACCGCGATGCTGGCCCGCGGGTCACGATCGAGGTTGCGGCCGTGCTCGGCCAACCGCGACACGCACAGCACCGGGTCGCCGTCGAGCAACCCGTAGGTGATCAGCGACGCCCACGGGTCCCCGTCGACGGTCAGCGTCGCCACCGTCGCGGCGTTGGTGGACGCAGCGACCGTGCGGGCCTCCTCGGCCGGCGAGGGCCGGGCGCTGTTGACGACGTCGGTCAGCGGTGGCGGCACCGACGGGCCATCGCCCGGGTCGCCGTGGTCGGAAGAGGCCATGGGCTGACCCTAGCGGCTCATCGACCAGGAAAAATCGCCGCCACCGGCCCTTATGTCGATCCGGCCACGTATCCTCACAGGCAGTGCGCCTACCACCGGGCCGGTCGCCGGCCTCACCCGGAATCGCCGACCGGTACCCGGGAGCGCACCCGAGCGGAAGGTAAGGGGATGAGCGGACTACACCGCAGGGCCGGGGGGCTGGGCGTACCGATGTGGGTGCTCGCGGTGGCGGCCACCGTCGGGCTGGTGGTGAGCAGCGGGCCGGCACTGGCCGATCCGCCCCCGCCACCCGCACCGCCGGTCCCGGCGCCGTCGTTGGATGCCGATGTCCCACCGGGCAACCCGCCGCCGCCGAATGCTCCGGGGCTCAACCCGAGTGCCGCGGTGGCGCAGGTCGGCCCGTCGGTGGTCAACATCAACACCCAACTGGGGTACGCGCGCGCGGTCAGCGCCGGCACCGGCATCGTGCTGGACCCCAGCGGCGTGGTGCTGACCAACAACCACGTCATCGCCGGGGCCACCGAGGTGTCGGCGATGTCGGTGGCCAACCAGCAGAGCTACGACGTCGAGATCCTCGGCTACGACCGCACCCACGACATCGCGGTGATCAAGCTGCGCGGCGCCACCGGGCTGCCGGTGGCTACCATCGGTAACTCCGATGCGGTGCGCGTCGGTGACGGGGTCATCTCGATGGGCAACGCCGGCGGCCAGGGCGGCACCCCCAGCGCGGTGCCCGGCACCGTGACCGCCCTCAATCAGACCGTCTCGGCCTCCGACGACCTGACCGGCGCGTCGGAGACGCTGACCGGGATGATCCGGGCCAGCACCGCGCTGCGCCCGGGCGACTCCGGCGGGCCGATGGTCAACGCCGCCGGCGAGGTGATCGGGGTCAACACCGCCGCGTCGGAGAACTACAAGATGGCCCAGCCCGGCGGGGAGGGGTTCGCCATCCCGATCAACCAGGCGATGGCGGTGGCCAACCAGATCCGGTCGGGCAACTCCTCTGACACCGTCCACATCGGGGCGACCCCGTTCCTCGGAATCGGGGTGGTCGACAGCAACGGCGGCGGCGCCAAGATCGTGCAGGTGCTCAACAACACCCCCGCCGAGCAGGCCGGGATCCGCCGCGGGGACATCTTGCTGTCGCTGGGCGGGCAGTCGATCGATTCGGCCACGGCGTTGACCCGCGTGATCGACCGTCACCAGCCCGGTGACTCCGTCGAGCTGCGCTGGCGCAGCCTGCAGGGCGGTGAACAAAGCGCCACCGTCATCCTCGCGGTCGGCCCGGCGGGTTAGCGACGATGCGGGTGTGAGCAGCGGCACGGGCCCAGGACACGACGCTCCCACCGTCGGCAGCCATGTCGCCGACGGTGTCGTCGAACATCCCAGCGCCGACGATTTCGACAGTGCCACGGCGCTTCCCGCCGATCCCACCTGGTTCAAACGGGCCGTCTTCTACGAGGTGCTCGTCCGGGCGTTCTACGACTCCGACGCCAACGGCATCGGGGACCTGCGCGGGCTGACCGAGCAATTGGACTATCTGGCCTGGCTCGGTGTCGACTGTCTGTGGCTGCCACCGTTTTACGACTCGCCGCTGCGCGACGGCGGCTACGACATCCGCGACTTCTACAAGGTGCTCCCCGAGTTCGGCACCGTCGACGACTTCGTCACCCTGCTCAACGAGGCGCACCGTCGCGGCATCCGGATCATCACTGACCTGGTGATGAACCACACCTCCGACACCCACCCCTGGTTCCAGGAGTCACGCCGCGACCCCGACGGCCCCTACGGCGACTTCTACGTGTGGAGCGACACCAGCGACCGGTACGCCGACGCCCGCATCATCTTCGTCGACACCGAGGAATCCAACTGGACGTTCGACCCGGTGCGCCGCCAGTTCTACTGGCACCGGTTCTTCTCCCACCAACCGGATCTCAACTACGACAACCCGGCCGTCGCCGAGTCGATGCTCGACGTGCTGCGGTTCTGGCTCGACCTGGGCATCGACGGGTTCCGGCTGGACGCGGTGCCGTACCTGTTCGAGCGGGAGGGCACCAACTGCGAGAACCTGGCGGAGACCCACGCCTTCCTCAAACGCTGCCGACAGGTGATCGACGAGGAATTCCCGGGGCGGGTACTGCTGGCCGAGGCCAACCAGTGGCCCGCCGACGTCGTCGAGTACTTCGGTGACCCCGCCAGCGGCGGCGACGAATGCCACATGGCGTTCCACTTCCCGCTGATGCCGCGGATCTTCATGGCGGTGCGCCGCGAATCCCGGTTCCCGATCTCGGACATCCTGGCCCAGACACCGCCGATCCCCGCGCTCGCCCAGTGGGGCATCTTCCTGCGCAACCACGACGAGCTGACTCTGGAGATGGTCACCGACGACGAACGTGACTACATGTACGCCGAGTACGCGAAGGACCCGCGGATGAAAGCCAACGTGGGCATCCGCCGGCGACTCGCGCCGCTGCTGGACAACGACCGCAGCCAGATCGAACTGTTCACCGCCATGCTGCTGAGCCTGCCCGGCTCGCCGATCCTGTACTACGGCGACGAGATCGGCATGGGCGACATCATCTGGCTCGGCGACCGCGACGGGGTACGCACCCCGATGCAGTGGACGCCGGACCGCAACGCCGGATTCTCCACCGCCAACCCGGGCCGGCTGTACCTGCCGCCCTGCCAGGACCCGGTCTACGGCTTTCAGGCGGTCAACGTCGAAGCCCAGCGCGACACCTCCACCTCGCTGCTCAACTGGACCCGCACCATGTTGGCGGTGCGGCGGCGCTACGACGCGTTCGCCACCGGCGCGTTCCGCGAACTCGGCGGGTCCAACCCGTCGGTGCTCGCCTATGTGCGCGAACACGACGACGACGAGCCCGGCGACACCGTGCTGTGTGTGAACAACCTGTCCCGGTTCCCGCAGCCGATCGAACTGAACCTGCAGCACTGGGCCGGCTACACCCCGGTGGAGCTCACCGGGCACGTGCCGTTTCCGCGCATCGGGCAACTGCCGTATCTGTTGACGCTGCCCGGCCACGGCTTCTACTGGTTCCAACTCACCGAATCCGAAGGGGAGGGGTGAATCCCCGATGAAATTGCCGTTCGCCGACTGGCTGGTGGGTCAACGCTGGTACGCCGGACGCACCCGCGAGCTGACCGCGGCCCGCCCCGGCCAGGTGATCGCGCTCCGCGACGACCTGGATCTGGTGCTGCTCGAGGTGGACTACGCCGACGGGTTCGCCGAGCGCTACCAGGTGCTGGTCAGTTGGGACGCCGAACCGCCGCCGGAGTACCACAACGTCGCGCTCATCGGGGCCGACGACGGTCGCACCGGCTACGACGGTCTCTACGACCCGCAGGTCACCGCGTTCCTGCTGGAGCTGATCGACTCCTCGGCGGCCCGCAGCGCGGACCTGGATCGCATCGACTTCACCGCCGAACCCGACAGCGCGCTGCCGCTGGGGGAGCGGTCCTGGGTCAGTGAGGCCGAACAGTCCAACACCAGCGTCATCTTCGGGCAGGACGCGATCCTCAAGGTGTTCCGTCGGCTGCACCCGGGCATCAACCCCGACATCGAGTTGAACCGGGTGCTCGCCCGGGCCGGCAGCCCGCACGTGGCGCCGCTGCTCGGCTCCTACGAGCTGATGGCCGCCGGGGTTCCCACCCCGCTGGGCATGGTCGCCGAGTATGCGGCCAACTCCGCGGAGGGATGGGCGATGGCCACCGCCAGCGTGCGCGACCTGTTCGCCGAGGCGGACCTCTACGCCCACGAGGTCGGCGGTGACTTCGCCGCCGAATCCCGCCGGCTCGGCGCGGCGGTCGCCGCGGTGCACGCCACCCTGGCCGATCAACTCGGGGTCGGACGCCAGCCGTTCCCGGTCGACGCCGCCGTGCAGCGCCTGACCGAGACCGCCGAGGCCGTTCCGGAGCTGCGCCCGCACGTCGCCGCCGCCACCGACCGGTTCCGGCGCCTCCCCGACGCACCGATCGAGGTGCAGCGCATCCACGGCGACTTGCATCTCGGGCAGGTACTGCGCACCCCGGAGGGGTGGCTGCTCATCGACTTCGAGGGCGAGCCGGGCCAACCGCTGCCGGTGCGCCGCGCCCCGGACTCGGCGCTGCGCGACGTCGCCGGGATGCTGCGCTCCTACGAGTACGCCGCCCATGAGCCGCTGTTGGACTCCACGTCGCACAAACAGCTGGCGGTGCGCGCCGAGGAGTGGATCGCCCGCAACCGGACCGCGTTCTGCGACGGCTATGCCGCCGAATCCGGATCCGATCCGCGCGATTTCGCGGCGATGCTCACCGCCTACGAACTGGACAAGGCCGTCTACGAGGCCGGCTACGAGGCGCGCCACCGGCCCAGCTGGCTCCCGATCCCCCTCCAGGCCATCGCCCGGCTGGTGGGCTGAAACCCAACTCGACAGAACAACTCGACAGAAGGAGTGCACAACGTGACGATGCGTGCGGCAGTGGTGACCCGGCTCGACGGACCGACGGGCATCGAGATCCAGCAGGTCGACGAACCCGGCGGCGACGGGATGGTGGTGGTCGACGTGCACGCCGCGGGGGTGGCGTTCCCCGACGCGCTGTTGACCCGCGGTCTCTACCAGTATCGGCCGGACCCGCCGTTCATCCCCGGCGCGGAGGTCGCCGGGGTGGTGCGCTCGGCCCCCGACGGCGCGGGTGTTCGCCCCGGCGACCGGGTGGTCGGGCTGAGCATGCTCGCCGGTGGGATGGCCGAGGTGGCCGCGCTCAGCCCCGACCGGGTCTTCCCGCTGCCGGACGGCATCGGGTTCGCCGCCGGGGCGGGGCTGCTGTTCAACGACCTGACCGTGCATTTCGCGCTGCGTCTGCGTGGGCGACTCGCCCCCGGTGAGGTGGTGCTGGTGCACGGCGCGGCCGGGGGGATCGGCACCTCTGCACTGCGGTTGGCGCCGGTGTTGGGAGCGTCGCGCACGATCGCGGTGGTCAGCAGCCAGGAGAAGGCCGCAGTGGCCACCGCCGCCGGCGCCACCGATGTGGTGCTGGCCGACGGGTTCAAAGACGCCGTCAAGGAGCTGACCGGCGGCCGCGGAGTGGACCTGGTGGTCGACCCGGTGGGCGGGGACCGGTTCACCGACTCGCTGCGCTCCCTGGCGCCGGCGGGCCGGCTTCTGGTCATCGGGTTCACCGGCGGGGAGATCCCGACCGTGAAGGTCAACCGGCTGTTGCTCAACAACATCGACGTGGTCGGTGTCGGCTGGGGCGCCTGGGCGGGCACCCACCCGGGTGCACTGAGCGAGCAGTGGGACGAGTTGCATGATCTGCTGTCCACCGGGCGCCTACCCGCCCCAGACCCAGTCGTCTACCCACTGGAGGAGGCCGCCACCGCGGTGGCCGCCCTGGAGAACCGCACCGCCACCGGCAAAGTGGTGCTACGCGTGCGGGACTGACCGCAAAAAAACATCGGCGGCAGCGCTGGATTGCGCTGCCGCCGATGCGTGGGATGGGCTCAGGTGGCCGGGGTGGCGCCCAACGTGCGCTGCATGTCCGGCTTCATCGCCTGCAGCTGCTGGAACCAGTAGGGCCAGGCGTGGGTCCCGTCCTGCGGGAAGTTGAACACGCCGTTGGTGCCTCCGGCAGCCAGGTAGTTCTGCTCGTAGGTCTGGTTGGTGCGCAGCGTCAGACCCTCGAGGAACTTCGCCGGCAGATCGTTGCCGCCCAGTTCGTTCGGCGTCCCGTTGCCGCAGTACACCCAGACACGGGTGTTGTTCTGCACCAGACGCGGGATCTGCACCATCGGGTCGTTGCGCTTCCACGCCGGGTCGCTGGACGGACCCCACATGGCGTTCGCGCTGTATCCGCCGGCGTCGCTCATCGCCAGCCCGATCAGCGTCGGCCACCAGCCCTCCGACGGGTTCAAGAAGCCCGACAGGGAAGCGGCGTAGGGGAACTGTTCGGGGTGGTAGGCCGCCAGGGTCAGCGCCGAACCACCGGCCATCGACAACCCGACCGCGGCGTTGCCCTGCTGGGAGACACCGTGGTTGGCGGCCAGGTAGGTGGGCAGCTCCTGGGTGAGGAACGTCTCCCACTTGTAGGTCTGGCAACCGTCGTTGCCGCAGGCCGGCTGGTACCAGTCGGTGTAGAAGCTGGATTGCCCACCGACAGGCATGATCACCGACAGGCCCGACTGGTAGAACTCCTCGAACGCCGGGGTGTTGATGTCCCAGCCGTTGTAGTCGTCCTGGGCGCGCAGGCCGTCGAGCAGGTACACACCGTGTGCGCCGCCGCCCTGGAACTGGACCTTGATGTCACGGCCCATCGACGCCGACGGCACCTGCAGGTACTCCACCGGCAGTCCGGGCCGGGAGAACGCGTTCGCGGTGGCCGTACCGCCGACCGCGCCGATCATGCCGGGCACCAGTGCCGCGCCGATCGCCGCGATCGTCAGCCGGCGTGGCCACCTGGTGGCTGCGCCTCGCAACTTCTCAATGAACTTCATTTTCCCTATCCATCCCAACTTTCATCCGCCGCGTCACCGCGGTCGTTTTGTTGTTCGTCGGAAGTCAAACACGATCACGCCGCTTCGCCGCCGTGGCAACGCCGTTGGGGCGCATCGCGGTTAGCTAACGATTAGGAGTCGGAGCAGAACCCTCGCGTGACCGAGTCGTTATCTGGGAGGATGCCCACCATGACCGAGAACGCCGACCCCGCTGCGGCAGCCCCGCTGGCCGGGGTGCAGATCATCGAGATCGCCAGTTTCGTCGCCGTCCCGCTCGCCGGGATGACGCTGGCCCAACTCGGCGCCGAGGTCATCCGCGTCGACCCGATCACCGGTCCCGCCGACTACCACCGCTGGCCGCTCGCCGACGGCGGCACCTCCATCTACTGGACCGGGTTGAACAAGGGCATCCGCTCCGTAGCAGTCGATCTGCGTTCCTCCGGCGGGCAAGAGCTGGTGGCGGACATGATCGCTGCCGCCGGGGTGGTGATCACCAACGTCGTTGGCCGCCAGTGGCTTTCCTTCGACTCACTCACAGTCGGGCGACCCGATCTCATCCATGTCGAGATCACCGGACGTGCCGACGGGACCACCGGGGTGGACTACACCGTCAACGCCGGGGTCGGGTTCCCGCTGGTGACCGGGCCGGTGGAGCACGGTGGCCCGATCAACCATGTGCTGCCGGCCTGGGATGTGGCGTGCGGGCTGTACACCGCGCTGGGGGTGAGTGCGGCGCTGCGTCATCGGGAGCGCACCGGCGAGGGCAGCAGGATCGCCCTGGCGTTGGAGAACGTCGCGTTGGCAACCGCGGGTTCGCTGGGATACCTGACCGAGCCGATGGTCACCGGCCACGAACGCAGCCGTTTCGGCAACGACGTCTACGGCCAGTACGGACAGACATTCACCAGCGCCGACGGCGTCGACTTCATGGTGGTGGCGTTGACCGGCCGGCATTTCCGCGAGCTGGCCGAACTCACCGGAGCCACCAAAGCCGTTGCGGCCCTGTCCGAAGCGCTTGCAGTCGACTTCGCCGAGGAAGGCACTCGGTTCCGTTACCGAGACGTTCTCGGCGGATTGTTCGCGGACTGGTTTCACCGCAACGACGCAGCCGCCATCGAGGCCGCATTGGCGGCGAGTTCCGTTCTGTGGGAGCGCTACCGCAGCTTCGCCGAAGTCGCCGCAGGGCCGCGGGTCACCGCCAACCCGCTGTTCGCCGTCCTCGACCAGCCCGGGGTGGGGGCCTATCACGCCGCCGGGCTGCCGCTGGCGATCGACGGCGAACATTCCCCCGCGGCCGCCGCCCCGACCCTGGGCGTCGACACCGCGAGGGTGCTCTCCGGGCTGCTGGGGCTGTCCGACGAACAGATCGGCGAGCTGGTGGATGACGGGATCGTCGCAACGGGGACTGAGCGATGAGCCGCCTGGAAGAGCTGCTCGATGTCACCGCGTCCGCCGACGAGGTCTTCACCGGTCCCGGTGGGGGGCCGGACGGCAAACGCACCTACGGAGGGCAGCTCACCGCGCAAACGCTGATGGCCGCGGGACGTACCGTGAACGCCGGACGTCCTCCCGTCTCGCTGCAGCTGCAATTCCTGCGCGCAGGCGCGGCTGGCGACCCGGTCGACTACCGGGTGAGCGCGCTGACCGACGGGCGCACCACGGCGGTGCGTCAGGTGCTGGGGATGCAGGGCGAGCGGGTGCTGTCGATCGCGACGGTCGTGTTCGCCGATCCGCTGGGCGGGCCCGAACATGGCGCGACACCGGACATGCCCGAGCAACCGGAGGCCCTGCCGACGACCGGGCCGGCTGGGTCCGCCCCGGCGATGCCGTTGGAGGAACTGGATATCCGGATCAGCGATAGGGGAGCCGGCATGCAGTTCTGCCGGCACTTCTGGTGGCGCGCCACTGTGACGCTGCCCGCCGATCCGCTGCTGCACGCCGCGGCCGCGCTCTACACCACCGACGTGTACGGGCTGGATCCCGCGCTGCAGGTGCACGGCCATGCGTTGGGGGACGGCACTCATCGCACCGGCACCACCGGGACCGCGGTCTGGTTTCACCACCCGATCCGCGCGGACCGGTGGAACGTGCTGGCGTCGTCGTCACCGGCGGCCTCCCGGGGGCGCGGCGTGATCACCGCAGCCCTGGCCGACGCCGACGGCCGACGGGTCGCCACCGTCGTGCAGGAGGGACTGGTGACCCCCCGAGATCCCCACCCAACCGAGAGGAAGTGAGCCCATGCGGGTTTTTTCATCGATCAGTGAACTGGCGGCGCTGCAGGGCGCGTCGATCGGCACCAGTGACTGGATGACGATCAGCCAGGAGCAGGTCAACCTGTTCGCGGATGCCACCGGCGACCATCAGTGGATCCACGTCGACCCGCAGCGCGCGGCCGCCGGGCCGTTCGGCACCACCATCGCCCACGGTTTTCTGACCCTGGCGCTGCTGCCGAGGCTGCACCACAGTCTGTTCCGCGTCGACGGGATCCGGATGGGCATCAACTACGGGTTGAACAAGGTGCGGTTCCCGGCGCCGGTGCCGGTGGGGTCGCGGTTGCGCGCCCAGGTCGACGTCGTCGAGGTGACCGATCTCGGTGGCGGGGCCCACCAGCTGGTGCTGGCCACCACCGTGGAGGTGGAGGGCGCAGCGAAGCCGGCCTGCGTGGCCGAGAGCATCCTGCGGTACCAGACCTGAGTTCCGCGCCCGGGAAGGGCGCCGCGCCCGACGAGCCGGCAGGCCCGCCCCCGGGCGCACACCGGCGTGGGGGCCGAGTTATCCCCAGTTCCGCAGGCATCCCCAGATCGGTCCTCGCGGCGGTCTCGTGTCGGACCCGCGACCTATAATTCGAACATGCGTACGATCCAGCGGGAAGATTTCGACGGGCCTTGCGACGCCGTCGACGCGGGTCTCGCCGCTGCGCTGGACCTCCCGCTCGATGCCCTCACCACGGTGGAGCGGCTGGACCTGCTGCACCGCATCGAACGGTGGCGACGACTGCTGCCCGCCCTGGAGCACTCGTTGATCGACGAATTGCGACACGCCACCCCCGAGGAGCTCGGTGGCCGGCTTGCCTGGGTGCTCGCCGATCGGTTGCACATCACCCGGGGGGAGGCGCGCGGGCGCATCGCCCACACCGAAGACCTCGTCGAGCGCCGCACCCTCGACGGCCAGCCGCTGGAGCCGGTGCTGCCGCACACCGCGACGGCGCAGCGGTCCGGGGCGATCAGCCCCGCCCACGTGGAAGTGATTCGCACGTTCTGGCATCACCTGCCCCACAAGGTCGACTGGGAGGCCGCCGCAGAGGCCGAACGTCACCTGGCGGAGTTGGCCACCCGGTTCCGGCCCGACGAACTCAAACAGCTCGCCGACCGGATGACCGATTGCCTCGACCAAGACGGCGAGTACTCCGACGCGGAGCGGTCCCGCCGGCGCGGCCTGGTCCTGGGCAAGCAGGACAGTGACGGAATGAGCTCACTCAAGGGCGAACTCACCCCGCTGGCGCGCGCCGCGCTGGATGCGGTGCTGGCCCGGTGGGCCGCACCGGGCATGGCCAACCCCGACGATGACACGCCCTGTCTGGACGGAACCCCGAGTCAGGAAGCGATCGACAACGATCGGCGCAGCGCCGCCCAACGCAACCACGACGCGCTGACCGCACTGGCCACCGCGATGCTGGCCTCCGGCAAGCTCGGCGACCTCAACGGTCTGCCGGCCTCGATCGTGGTGACCACCACGCTCGCCGACCTGGAAGCCGCCGCGGGCAGCGAAATCAACACCGGCGCCAAAGCGCACACCGGCGGTGGAACCTGGATGCCGATGAGTGAGGTGATCGGCCTCGCCGCCCGGTCCCACCATTACCTGGCGGTGTTCGACGGGGCCAAACCGCTGGCCCTCTATCACGGCAGGCGTCTGGCCAACGCCGCGCAGCGCCTGCTGCTCTACGCCACCGAGCGTGGCTGCACCCATCCGGGCTGCCCGGTGCCGGCCAACCTCACCGAGGTCCACCACATCACCCCGTACTCCCGGCAACCCCGTACCCACGCCGACGAGCTCACCCTGCGCTGCCGACCGCACCACCGGCTCCTCGACGACGGGTGGGACACCCGCAAAAATGGTCATGACGACGTCGAAACCATTCCGCCCGCCACGTTGGACCACGGCCAGCCCCGCGTCAACCGCTACCACCACCCGGAAAAGCTGCTGTATGAGACCGGCGGCGGTCATCCCGACGACGAGGATGACGAGCCCTCTTAGCCTCAATCCACCGATGAGCGGTTGCTCTGAGGTCGGATTGCGTTGTGTGCGTTGGGACTGGGGTGTGTCGGGATG
>NZ_NCXO01000054.1 GCF_002104795.1 Mycolicibacillus koreensis | reverse complement strand
GTCGGGCGGGGCCGAGGGGGTGTGGATCGCGCGGACGCCCGGACCGCCGGTGAAGGCGTCGGGGCCGGGGGTGGCGTCGGGAGTGGGCTGAGAGCGCTGAGAAGAACGTGTCACGGTGATTGCTCCGGGTTGGTGAGGGGGATCTCCGACCGGCGCATCGCGAACACCCGCGACGGGAGGCCGGTCTCGGTCAGACCCCGCCGCGGCGTTCCAGGAGGAGCACCCGCGCCATGGGTCCCAGTCTAGCGCGCCGGTGGCGACGGGAGAAACCGCTGCGCCGGGGGCGGGCATCGACGCCGCCGCACCCGGCGGGTCGCCGCCCTCTATCCTGGGCTGTGCCCGTCTATGCCCGCCGTTGGCTCCAGAAAGGATTCTTGTGGCACTCATCGTGCAGAAGTACGGCGGATCGTCGCTGGCGGACGCCGATCGGATCCGGCGGGTCGCCGAACGGATCGTCGAGACCAAAAAAGCCGGCAACGACGTGGTCGTGGTGTGCTCGGCGATGGGCGACACCACCGACGACCTGCTCGACCTGGCCCAACAGGTCTGTCCGGCTCCCCCGGCCCGGGAGATGGACATGCTGTTGACCGCCGGGGAACGCATCTCCAACGCGCTGGTCGCGATGGCGGTGGAGTCCCTCGGGGCGCAGGCCCGCTCGTTCACCGGTTCGCAGGCCGGGGTGATCACCACCGGCGCGCACGGCAAGGCCAAGATCATCGACGTCACCCCGGGACGGTTGCGCTCGGCCCTCGATGAGGGCCAGATCGTGCTGGTCGCCGGTTTCCAGGGGGTGAGCCAGACCACCAAGGACGTCACCACGTTGGGCCGCGGCGGGTCGGACACCACCGCGATCGCGTTGGCGGCGGCACTGGACGCCGATGTCTGCGAGATCTACACCGACGTCGACGGCATCTTCAGCGCCGACCCGCGGATCGTGTCCAACGCGCAGCACCTGGACCGCGTCACCTTCGAGGAGATGCTGGAGATGGCGGCCTGCGGCACGAAGATCCTCATGCTGCGCTGCGTCGAGTACGCCCGGCGCTTCAACATCCCGGTGCACGTCCGCTCGTCGTACTCGGACAAGCCCGGCACCCTCGTTACCGGATCGATCAAGGACATCCCCATGGAAGACCCCATCCTCACCGGCGTCGCCCACGACAACAGCGAAGCGCAGGTCACCGTCGTCGGGATCCCCGACACCCCCGGCTACGCCGCCAAGGTGTTTAGGGCGGTCGCCGACGCCGACGTCAACATCGACATGGTGCTGCAGAACGTCTCCAAGGTCGAGGACGGCAAGACCGACATCACCTTCACCTGCCCGCGGGCCGACGGGCCCACCGCGGTGGACAAGCTGGAGTCGATGCGCGACGAGATCGGCTTCTCCCAGGTGGTCTACGACGACCACATCGGCAAGGTGTCGCTGATCGGCGCCGGGATGCGCAGCCACCCGGGGGTGACCGCCACGTTCTGTGAGGCGCTGGCCGACGCCGGGGTCAACATCGAGTTGATCTCCACCTCCGAGATCCGCATCTCGGTGCTCTGCCAGGACACCGAACTGGAGACCGCGGTGCGCGCCCTGCACGAGGCGTTCAACCTCGGCAGCGTCGAGGAAGCCACCGTCTACGGCGGGACGGGACGCTGATGGGCGCCGTGACGTTGGGGGTGGTGGGCGCCACCGGCCAGGTCGGTCAGGTGATGCGCACCCTGCTGGCGGAACGCGACTTCCCCGCCGAGAAGGTCCGGTTCTTCGCCTCGGCCCGCTCGGCGGGCCGGCGGCTGCCGTTCCGCGGCGCGGAGATCGAGGTCGAGGACGCCGAGACCGCCGACCCGACCGGCATCGACATCGCGCTTTTCTCCGCCGGCGGGACGATGTCGAAGGTGCAGGCGCCGCGGTTCGCCGCGGCCGGCGCCACCGTGATCGACAACTCCTCGGCGTGGCGCAAAGACCCCGAGGTGCCGCTGGTGGTGGCCGAGGTGAACTTCGACCGCGATGTGGCGCAGGCGTGGCCGCTGAAGAAGGGGATCATCGCCAACCCCAACTGCACCACCATGGCCGCGATGCCCGCGCTGAAGGTGCTGCACGACGCCGCGGGGCTGCGCCGCCTCATCGTCTCGACCTATCAGGCCGTCTCCGGCAGCGGGCTGGCCGGGGTCACCGAGCTGGCCGATCAGGCCCGCGCCGTGGCCGACGACGCCGAGAAGCTGGTCTACGCCGGGGATGCGGTGGACTTTCCGGCCCCGAACACCTACGTCGCGCCGATCGCCTACAACGTGGTGGCGATGGCCGGCTCGGTGGTCGACGACGGCTCCGGGGAGACCGACGAGGATCAGAAACTGCGCAACGAGAGCCGCAAAATCCTCGGCATCCCCGAGCTGGCGGTCAGCGGCACCTGCGTGCGGGTGCCGGTGTTCACCGGCCACAGCCTGTCGATCAACGCCGAGTTCGACCGGCCGATCTCCCCACAGCAGGCCACCGAACTGCTCGAGCATGCCCCCGGGGTGAAGCTGGTCGACGTGCCCACCCCGCTGGCCGCCGCCGGGGCCGACGAGACCCTGGTCGGGCGGATCCGCACCGACCCGGGAGTGCCCGACGGGCGCGGCCTCGCCTTGTTCCTGGCCGGGGACAACTTGCGTAAAGGGGCGGCGTTGAACACCATCCAGATCGCCGAACTGCTGGCCGCACGTCACTGACGAGCGCGCGGTGAGCTCGGCCCGGCTGCGAGGTGCCCGGTGGCGGCGCCGCTGGACGCTGACCGCTCCGGCGGCGCTGCTCGCCGCCGTCCTGCCGGTCGTCCCGGCCGCCGCGGAGCCGGCCCAGCCGCTGCCCGAGCCGTGGGCGCCGCCGCTGGCCCCCGGGCAGGTGATGCGCATCGGGCCGGCCGCCGGCACCGGCACCCCCACCCGCGACTACGGCATCGGCGCCACCGATCTCTGCGAGTTCATGGAGTTCCCCAGCCGCATGCTGCAGATCTGCGGGGACAGCTTCGCCGGTCCGGGCGTCGGCTTCGGCGGCTGGTACTCCCCCGTCGCACTGCATGTGGACGCCGATTCGGTGGCCGACCGCGACGGGGTGCGCTACACCGGGGTGACCGGCGTGTTCGAGCCGCTGCTGGCCGACGCCGCCCCACCGGGAACCTCCCAGCTGCCGGCCGGGGTGGTCGAGATCAACCGGCGCAACTATCTGCTGGTGACCACCACCAGCCGGCTGATCCCGCAGTCGTCACGGCTGGTGGCCGCCGACGCGGCGACCGGCGCCTGGCCGACGGTGCCCGGTTCGCTGCGCGCCGCGGCCTACCAGGAGGGTGGGCAGACCCAGATCAGCGGCTACTACGACCCGATCCCCACCCCGGAGTCGGCCACCGGATGGGTCTACATCGTGGCGAACAACTTCGACCGGACCGGCCCGCTGCGGCTGTACCGGGTGGCGCCGCAGGCGTTCACCGACCGGTCCCGCTGGCAGGGCTGGGACGGCGACCCCGGTGGCGGCTGGGGGCGGGCGCCCACCCCGCTCTGGGGCGATCAGGTCGGCGAGATGAGCGTCAAACAACTCGACGGCAAGACGGTGCTGTCGTATTTCAACGCCAGCACCGGCAACATGGAGATCCGGGTGGCCAACGACCCGACCGGGCTGGGCACCGCCCCGGTGACCACCGTGGTGCAACACGCCGACTGGCCGGCCTACCCGGAGCCGGTCGACGCGCTGCCCGCCCCCACCGACAACCGGCTCGCCCAGCCCTACGGCGGCTACATCGCGCCCGGCTCCACCCTCGACGAGGTGCGGGTGTTCGTCAGCCAGTGGAACACCACCACTCGTGACCGCAGCCCGTATCGGGTGATCCAGTTCGCAGTGAACCCGTTCAAGCCCTGGTAGAGACCCTATTTTGTGCGCTCGGTCCGCGGTGGGGCCGCAGGAGCCCGTGCGGATCGCGATGAGCGGATCGGCCCTCGGCCGACACGACCGTTACGTTTCGTGACCTGAGTGCACGGGGTGTGAGGGGTCTGGGACAAAAGAAAATGGCACCGTGATCGCTAGGGAAACGGTCGCGCGTATGGGGACATCTCCGACGTGGGGACGGTATCGTTGGCAATGGTGCGCGTGTCGGGGCGTGCTGATCGGATGGGAGCCATGATGGGCAAGGTTGACGCTATGCGGCGCCAGGTCGACGTGACGCACGTCAAGCGTGGGCAGTTGGCGGCAATCACCCGGCTCCGACCGGAACCGTCACAGCGCGCACAGGAGGCGATCGCTCGCGTGGCAGCACGTCGCGGGAAGCGGTGACGGAGCACTACCGTTGCATCCCCTTGCTTGAGACCCACTACACCGACTACTTCTCCTGCGGCCACGACGACGGCATGGACCGCTGGTTGGATCGGCGGGCGCGCACGGACCAGAACCTGGGTAAGTCTGCAACGCACGTCTGGGTCGATGACGGCGACTGCGTGGTCGCCTACTTCACTCTGCTTCAAACGACGATTCGGGAGGGGCCCGACCGCTTCTTTGCTCGGATTCGTCCGCCGGGTTTTCCACGGGACCGCGAACTTCCGGGAATCTTGATCGGAAAGCTTGCGCTCGATCAATCGCTGCAGGGGCGGCGGCTGGGGATGGATCTCATCGCCGAGGCGTACGTGACCGCCTGCGAGGCGGTCACGCTCATCGGCGGAGTGGTTCTGGTGGTCGATCCCATGAACGGCCGTGTCGGGGAGATCTACCGAGAGTTCGGATTCAAAGAGGTCGAGGGCAGCGATCGCCTGGTGCTGAACTTTCGGGAGTTCAACAAAGGCGTCCCGTTGGACGGCTGACGGGGAGTCGACGGGCAGGCTAAAACTGGCCACCCTCCACTTTCCTGATACAAGCGCTCTGGGCTAGACGCGGGCGTGTCGCCGGTCCGCAGTGGGGCCGCAGGAGATCTGCGAGCACCGATCTGCCGCCAACAACACCCCTGAACTGTGAGAACAGGCGGAATCGACATTTGTCGTTGTTGCTAAACACCCCGGAAATCATTCGCAGTGAACCCGGTCAAACCCTGGTGAGGCTCCCCCGCGGGGTGCCGCGGCTGTGGTTCAATGAGCGAATCGACGTGATCGCCGGCCTGCGCGGCCTCCCCGAGGCGCTCCTGGCAGCCAAGCTGCCCGGAGCCGGTGCCGTGGGCCCGCGTCCGAATGGACGGACCCTGGAGTTGCCCGGCCGGGGCAGCACCTACGTGGTCGACACCGGCCCGGTGCCCGGCGGGCCCACCTTCCTGTTGCTGCACTCGGTGGCCTGCACCGGGATGCTGACCTGGTATCCGTCGCTGGAGATGCTGCGCCGACTCGGCCGGGTCGTGATCTTCGACCAGCGCGGGCACGGCGCGGGAATCCCGGCCGGCCGGGTGCTGCTGGAGGACTGTGCCGACGACGCCGTCGCCGTCGCCGACGCCCTCGGCATCGACACCGTCATCCCGGTCGGGTTCTCGATGGGCTCGCTGGTGGCCCAGCTGACCTGGCAGCGTCACCGTGACCGGGTGGACGCGCTGGTGTTGTGCGCCGCGGCCGCCACCTTCGCCGAGGCCGCCCCGATGCGGCTGGGCACCAGCCTGTTCGCCGCGCTGCTCGACGCGTTCACTCCCCGCCCGGACCCCGCGGCCGCCCCGGTACCCGGATGCGACACCGCCACCGCCAACGACGTGCGCTGGGCGCTGGCGGAGTTCCGCGCCACCGCGGTGCCGGGGATGCTGCGGGCGCTGGCCGAGATCGTCCGGTTCGACTCGCGCCCCTGGGTGAACAGGATCGACGTGCCGACCGCGGTGGTGGTCCCCACCCGCGACCGGGTGATCTCCCCGCGTCATCAGCGCTGGCTGGCCGAGCAGATCCCCGCGGCCACCACGGTGCCGGTCGTCGGGGGCCACGCCTGCTGCACCCTGCAGCAGGAGGCGTTCGTCGCCGGACTGCGCACCGCGGTGACCACGGTGGTCGACCGACTGCCCGCCGCCGCGGCGGCCGCGGCCAGCTGAGCCCGCCGCGGCCATGCCCGCAGACGAGCACGCCGCCCGCAGGTGGCTGGCGCTGCGCGACCCCGCCTACATCGGCCGGCTGATGCCGCTGCTGCGCCCCGCGGTCAACGGCTATTTCCGCTCCGAGGTGCACGGCATGGACACCGTTCCCGACGGCGGGGTGCTCATGGTCTCCAACCACTCCGGTGGGCTGGTCCCGATGGACGTGCCGGTGGTGGCGCTGGCGTTCTACGACCAGTTCGGCGCGCAGCGCCCGTTTCACGTCCTGGCCCACGACGGTCTGATGCTGGCCGCCAAATCGCTGCTCGGCCCGGCCGGGTTCCTTCCGGCCAGCCGGGCCAACGCCCTGGCCGCGCTGCGCGCCGGGGCGACGACGATGGTCTTCCCCGGTGGCGACTACGACGTGTTCCGACCCACCTGCGCGGGTGCCACCATCGACTTCGCCGGGCGCACCGGCTATGTGCGCACCGCGCTGGAGGCCGGGGTGCCGATCGTGCCGGTGGTCACCATCGGCGGCCAGGAGCAGTTCCTGATCCTCAGCCGCGGCGAGGGGCTGGCCCGCGCACTGCGCCTGGACAAGCTGCTGCGGCTGGGGATCGCACCGGTCATCGTCGGGTTCCCGTTCGGACTGACCTCCGGGTTCGTGCCCAACCTTCCGCTGCCGGCCAAGCTGGTGACCCAGGTGCTGCCCGCGGTGTACCCGGTCGAGGAGTTCGGCGCCGACCCCGACGTCGACGCCGTCGACGCGGCGATCCGGGCGCGCATGCAGATCGCCCTCCACGAGTTGGCCCGCCGGCGGCGTTTCCCGGTGCTGGGCTGACCGCCGGCTAACCGCCGTCGGGCCCGACCATCCCCAGCAGTTCGGCGCGCACGATCTTGCCGGTGGCGTTGCGGGGCAGCTCGGCGAGCACGGTGATCTCGCGGGGCACCTTGTAGCCGGCGAGGTTGTCGCGGACATGCTCTTTGAGGTCGTCCACCGTGGCCTGCGCCCCGGGTTCGAGGACGACGAAGGCGACCAGCCGCTGGCCGAACTGCTCGTCGTCGACGCCGAGGACCGTGGCCTCGGCCACCGCGGGATGGGCGGCGAGCACCTTCTCCACCTCGATCGGGTAGACGTTCTCCCCGCCGGAGACGATCATCTCGTCGTCGCGGCCGACCACGTACAGCCGCCCCGCCGCGTCGAGGTAGCCCATGTCGCCGGAGGCCATGTACTCGCCGTGGAAGTCCTTGGTGGTGCCGGAGGTGTAACCGGAGAACCCGGTGGTGTTGCGCACGAAGATCTGCCCGACCTCCCCGGTGGGCAACTCGCGCAGCTCCGCGTCGAGGATGTGGATCTCGGTGCCCTCGGCGGGCCGGCCGGCGGTGTCGGGCGCGGCACGCAGATCCTCCGGGGTGGCGGTCGCGATCATGCCCGCCTCGGTGGCGTTGTAGTTGTTGTAGATGACGTCACCGAACTCGTCCATGAACGCGGTCACCACCTCCGGGCGCATCCGTGAGCCCGACGCGGTGGCGAATCGCAGCGAGCGCCCGCTGTAGCGTCGCCGCACCTGCTCGGGCAGCTCCATGATCCGGTCGAACATCACCGGCACCACACACAGCCCGGTGGCGCGGTGCCGGTCGATCATCGCCAGCGTGGCCTCCGGATCGAACTTGCGGGTGGTGACGATCGTGCACGCCAGCGACGCCGAGAGCACCAGCTGCGACCAGCCCCACGCGTGGAACATCGGGGCGACCACCACCGTGGTCTCCTCCGCGCGCCACGGCGTGCGTTTGAGCACCGCCGCCAACTCCCCCGGTCCCCCACCGGACCGTTTGGCGCCCTTGGGGGTTCCGGTGGTCCCGGAGGTGAGCAGGATGAGGTTGCCCTTGGCGGCGAGCGGTCCCGGACGCCGGCCGGTGTGCGCGGCGATGAGCCCCGCCACACTCGGTGTGCCGGCGGGCGGCTGCTGCTCGGTCCAGGCGAGGATGCGGGTGGTCTGCGGGCGCTGCGCCACAGCGCGGTCCACGATCCCGGCGAACTCCTCGTCGTAGATGAGCACCTCCGGGGCCTCGCGCTCCACCACCTCGGCCATCGCGGGGCCGGCGAACGAGGTGTTCAGCAGCACGACGTCGGCGCCGATCCGGTTCGCCGCGATCAGCGACTCCACGAACCCGCGGTGGTTGCGGCACAGGATCGCCAGCGCCCGCGGCGTCCCGCCGGGCAGCGCCTGCAGCGCCGCGGCCAGCGCGTCGGCGCGTTCGTCGAGTTCACGCCAGGTCAGCGTGCCCAGTTCGTCGATGAGGCCCGGGCGGTCCGGGCAGCGCCGCGCCGCACCGGCGAACCCGGAGGTCGACGCCATCTTCTCGCGGCGCATCGCCGCGACCATCCGCACGTACCTGTCCGGGCGCAGCGGCGCGATCATGCCCGCCCGCCGCAGCGTGCCCACCAGATCCGCGGCGGCCGCCAGCCGCTCGGTCACGCTCATGCCGGCCGCCGCCACATCGCCTGGCTCACATCGCTCCCTCGTCGCTGGGTCCACGGTGCCCGAAATGGTACCGGGGAGCCCCCACCGGCACCGGGGGATTCGGTGGCGGGTGCGGCCGCGACGAACCCGCAGCCCCCGCGGCGGTCGAGCGGCTACATTTGGCATTACCGGCTGGCACCTGCTGGCGTGTCCGAACGAGGTGAACGATGAAACGGCTCCACGGCATGGATGCGCTGCTGCTGTACACCGAAACCCCCACCGTGCACACCCACACCCTCAAGATCGGGGTGCTCGACGTGGCGCAGTTCGGCGGCGAGTTCAGCTTCACGGTCTTCCGCGACCTGTTGTGGCGGCGGCTGCACCTGTTGGAACCGTTCCGCTACCAGTTGGTGCCGGTTCCGGGACGCCTGCACCACCCGGTGTGGCTGGAGAACGCCGCCATCGACATGGACTACCACGTGCGCCGCGCCGCGGTCCCCTCCCCCGGTGGCCGCCGGGAGCTCGACGCACTGATCGGACAGATCGCCAGCACACCGCTGGACCGCAACCGCCCGCTGTGGGAGATGCACGTCGTCGAGGGCATGGCCGACGGTTCGCTGCCGGTGATCGTCAAGATCCACCACGTCCTCGCCGACGGCGTGGCGTCGGGAAACCTGCTGGCCCGCGCCATGGGGTTCACCGGGACCGCCGCCGACGAACGCACCCCGGCCCCGGCGGCGATCCCGCCGTCGGCGGCAGAGCTGCTGTGGGCCGCGGCCCGCGATCATCTGCGACTCGTCGCCAACCTGCCCCGGCTGCTGGTCAGCGCGGGGACCGGGGCGTGGCGGCTGTGGCGGGCGTCGCGCGCCCGCGGCCCGAACCCCGACATCGCGGGACTGCTGTCACCGGCACCGACATTCTTCAACCACGCCATCACATCGGGACGCGAATTCGCCAGCGCCACAGTAGCATTGACTGACATCAAGCAGACCAGCAAGCAACTCGGCGTCAAGATCAACGACCTGGCGCTGGCCACCACCGCCGGTGCGCTACGGGAACTGCTGTTGCGCTACGACGGCCGGGCGGACCGGCCGCTGATCGCGTCGGTTCCGGCCAGCCTCGACAGCGACCCCGACCGGGTCGCCGGCAACGAACTGGGCGCGATGAACGTGTCGCTGCCGGTGCACGTCGACGACCCCCTCGAGCGGGTCCGGTTGACGGTGCTGGGCACCGGAATAGCCAAAGAGGAGTTCACCCTCCTGGGACCGGAACTGATCAAGTCGCTGTTGGAGTATCTGCCCCCGGCACTGGCGCCGGCCATGTTCGGCTGGCTGTCGCGCCGTACCGGGCAGAACAAACTGCAGAACCTCACCGTGTCCAACGTTCCCGGCCCGCGCGAGCGCAGCAACGTCGGCGGGGCGATGCTGCGGGAGTTCTACTCGGTGGGGCCGCTGCTGGCCGGCAGCGGGCTGAACATCACGGTGTGGAGCTACGTCGACCAGTTGAACATCTCGGTGCTCACCGACGACCACACCGTGCGCGACCCGCATGAAGTCACCGACGCGATGGTGCACGCGTTCACCGAGATCCGTCGGGCCGCCGGACTGCCCGGAGCACTGACCCCGGTGACCACCGCACTGGCCGCGGCTCCCGCGGTGGCATGACCGGTGACGGCGTAGGGATCGACCTGTAAAGGGTGCGCAGCGACGGGGATGCGGGCATGATGACACCATGACCGACACACCTGAACCTTCGTCCGGAGCGCCCGCCGCCGCGCCCGCTCCGGCGCCCCGGGAGAAGCCCAGCCGGCTCTACCAGGCCGCGGCCTGGGTGGTGATCGTGTCCGGGGTGGTGTTCACCGCCTCGGTGATCTTCTTCTCCGGCGCCGCACTGACCCATCGCGACCATCACCACGGTCACCATCACCACCACGGCCCGTCGCCCTGCATGATGCACCACAAGGACCACAAGGACCGTGGCCACGGCCCGTCCGACAACCGCGGCCCGTCCGACAACCGCGGCCCGTCCGATGCGGTCAAGCCACCGCCGCCACCGCCGCCGCCGCGGCCGTAGCGCCGGCGCACGGTGTCGCTGACGTGACGCCTAGCCGCGCCGCGCAGTGCTCTGCACTCAGCCCACATCCGCTCGCGCCGAGGAGGTTTCGTTGACCGAGCCGAAGTTCACCACCACCGACGGGGGCAGCCCCGCACCGAGTGACGACACGTCGCTGACCGTGGGTCCCGACGGCCCCATCGTCCTGCACGACCACTACCTCATCGAACAGATGGCCAACTTCAACCGGGAGCGCATCCCGGAGCGCCAACCGCACGCCAAGGGCGGCGGCGCGTTCGGCCACTTCGAGGTCACCAACGACGTGAGCGCCTACACCCGCGCGGCGGTGTTCGCGCCGGGGTCGCGCTGCGAGACGCTGATCCGGTTCTCCACGGTGGCCGGCGAGCGGGGCAGCCCCGACACCTGGCGCGATCCCCGGGGATTCTCGCTGCGGTTCTACACCCCCGAGGGCAACTTCGACATGGTCGGCAACAACACCCCGGTGTTCTTCATGCGGGACCCGATGAAGTTCCAGCACTTCATCCGCTCCCAGAAGCGGATGCAGGCCTCCAACCTGCGCGACCACAACATGCAGTGGGATTTCTGGACGCTGTCACCGGAGACCGCCCACCAGGTGACCTGGCTGATGGGCGATCGCGGCATCCCCAAGTCGTGGCGGCACATGAACGGCTACTCCAGCCACACCTACAGCTGGATCAACGCCGACGGCGAAATCTTCTGGGTGAAATACCATTTCATCACCGATCAGGGCAACGACTTCCTCCCCCAGGCCGAGGCCGATCGGCTTGCCGGCACCGATGGCGACTACCACCAGAGAGACCTCTACACCGCGATCGAGGCGGGGGAGTACCCCAGCTGGACGCTGAAGATGCAGATCATGCCGTTCGAGGACGCAAAAACCTACCGGTACAACCCGTTTGACCTCACCAAGGTATGGCCGCACGCCGATTACCCGCTGATCGACGTCGGTCGGCTGACCCTCGACCGCAATGTCACCGACTACCACACCGAGATCGAACAGGCCGCGTTCGAACCGAACAACACGGTGCCGGGCACCGGGCTCAGTCCCGACAAGATGCTGCTGGCCCGGGGGTTCTCCTACGCCGACGCCCACCGGGCGCGGCTCGGGGTGAACTACAAGCAGATTCCGGTCAACGCTCCGACCGCACCGGCGAACACCTACTCCAAGGACGGCGTGATGCGTATCGCCAACGTCGCCGACCCGGTGTACGCACCGAACTCCTACGGCGGCCCGGTGGCCGACCCGGCGCGCGCGGCCGAGGTCCGCTGGCACACCGACGGTGAGCTGGTCCGGCAGGCCTACACGCTGCGCGCCGATGACGACGACTTCGGCCAGGCCGGATCGCTGGTGCGCGACGTGATGGACGATGAGCAGCGGAACCGTTTGGTGGACAACATTGTTGGCCACGTCAGCGGTGGAGTCCGTGAGCCGGTGCTGTCCCGGGTGTTCGAGTATTGGCGCAACGTCGATGCGGATCTGGGTGCACGGGTCGAAGAGGGCGTGCGGGCCAACCTCGGCTGACAGCGGTCGGGGTGGCCTGGCATGATCGGACCCATGAGCATTGATGTCGTATTCACCTCCACCTCCACCGCGACCGGCGGCGGCCGCAACGGCCATGTGAAGTCGTCGACCGGCCGTATCGACCTCGACACCCGCCACCCCGAGGCGATGGGCGGCGACGGGCAGGGCACCAACCCCGAGGAACTGTTCTCCGCGGCGTACGCGGCCTGTTTCCTCGGGGCGCTGCGGCTGGTGGCCGGCAACGCCGACGTCACCCTCGACGACGCCACCGAGGTCACCGCCGAGGTGGGCTTCGGCAAGGACCCGGCCGGAGGGTTCGGCCTGACCGGCAAGATCGTCGGCTACCTGCCCGGCCTGGACCAGGCCGCCGCCGATGACCTGGTGGCCCAGGCCCACCAGGTGTGCCCGTACTCCAAGGCGACCCGCGGCAACGTCGCGGTCGACGTCTCGGCCAAGGTGTAGCCGTGCGGGCCGCCACGGCGCTGGGCGCGGCCGCCGCGGCGGTCGCCGTCGGGCTGCTGTGCGGCCCGCCGGCGGGCGCCGCACCGTCGGAGCCGGGAGTGGTGTCCTACGCCGTGCTCGGCAAGGGCTCGGTGGGCAACATCGTCGGCGCCCCGATGGGGTGGGAATCGGTCTCCGGCCACCCGGTCCAGACGTTCTGGGTGGACAACCCGATCTGCAACAACTGGGCCGACATCGGGTTGCCGGAGGTCTACAACGACCCCGACCTGGCGTCGTTCAACAGCGCGGTCACCCAGACCGCCGCCGACGATCAGACCCATTTCGTCAAGCAGGCGGTCGGGGTGTTCGCCACCACCGACGCCGCCGAGCGGGCCTATCACCGGGTGGTCGACCGCACCGTCGGCTGTTCGGGGCAGACCACCGCGATGCACCTGGACACCGGGGCGACCCAGGTGTGGAGCTTCGACGGCGGCCCGGCCGGACCCGCCGATGCGGCGTGGACCAAGCAGGAGGCCGGGGTCGACCGGCGCTGCTTCAGCCAGACCCGGCTGCGGGAGAACGTGCTGTTGCAGGCCAAGGTCTGTCAGGCCGGCAACGGGGGCCCGGCGGTCGATGTCCTCGCCGGGGCGATGCAGAACAGCCTGGGCCAGTGACCCGGCGGCCCGGGACAGCTGCGGAATAGACAGACCGGATCCGGGGTAGTGGAACATAGATCCTCACCACACCCGACACCCGGAACGGTTGCGCTCATGAGCCCAGCGAACCCCGCGGCGCGCACTGTCGCCGCGCCCGAGGACGCGGCTGAACTCGACGGATCCGCCGGGGCGGCGGCCTATCTGACCGACCGCTGTCTGACCGACGGCCCGGCCGGACGGGTGGGTTTGGAGATCGAGGCGCACTGCTTCGATCTGCAGGCGCCGCGCCGGCGTCCCGACTGGGCGCAGATCAGCGCGGTGCGCGCCACGCTGGGCCCGCTGCCCGGCGGCAGCGCGGTGACCGTGGAACCCGGCGGGGCGGTGGAGCTGTCCAGCCCCCCGCTGGCGGGGGTCGGCGCGGCCATCGACGCCATGGCCGCCGACCAGGCGGTGCTGCATGCGGCGTTCGCCCGCGCCGGGCTGGCGCTGGTGGCGTTGGGCACCGACCCGCTGCGCCCGACACGGCGGATCAACCCCGGACAGCGTTACCTGGCCATGGAACGGTTCTTCGCCGCCAGCCAGACCGGCGAGGCCGGCGCGGCGATGATGACCGCCACCGCCTCGGTCCAGGTGAACCTCGACGCCGGGCCCGCCAGCGGATGGGCCGAGCGGATCCGGCTGGCGCACGCGTTGGGCCCGACGATGGTGGCGATCGCGGCGAATTCGCCGCTGCTCGGTGGGGCGTTCTCCGGCTGGGTCTCCACCCGCCAGCGGGTGTGGAGCCTGCTGGATGCGGCACGCTGCGGGCCGATCCTCGGCGCCGACGGCGACGATCCGCGCACCGACTGGGCCCGCTACGCGCTGAAGGCACCGGTGATGCTGGTGCACACCCCGCAGGCCGTGCCGGTCACCCGCTACGTGCCGTTCGCCGACTGGGTCGACGGGCGTGCGCTGCTCGACGGGCGCCGCCCCACCACCGCCGACCTCGACTATCACCTGACCACGCTGTTTCCTCCGGTGCGTCCGCGCGGCTGGCTGGAGATCCGCTACCTCGACGCGATGCCCGCCGCGATCTGGCCGGCGGTGGTGTTCACGCTGGTCACCCTCCTCGACGAGCCGGAGCTGTCCGGGCCCGCCGCCGCGGCGGTCGCCCCGGTCGCCACCGCCTGGGACACCGCCGCCCGGGTCGGGCTGGCCGACGCGCGGCTGCATGCGGCCGCCACCGCCTGCGTCGCGCTGGCCGCCGAGCGGGCTCCGGCGGCGCTGGCGCCGTCGATGGCAGCGCTCGTCGACGCGGTCGCCTGCGCCCGCTGTCCCGCCGACCGGTTCTCCGAACAGGTCATCGACCTCGGTCTCGAACCGGCGCTGCGCCGCCTCGCCGCGGAGGTGTGCTGATGGTCGACACCGCGTGGCTCGCCGCCGCGCTCACCCGTGCACGCGAACGCACCCTGGCGCTGACCGATTTCGACGACGCCGAGCTGCGCCGCCAGTACAGCCCGCTGCTGAGCCCCCTTTTGTGGGACCTCGCGCACATCGGCCAGCAGGAGGAGCTGTGGCTGCTGCGCGGCGGCGATCCCGCCCGCCCGGGGCTGCTACCGGCGGAGGTGACCGACCTCTACGACGCGTTCACCCATCCGCGCGCCGGACGGTCGGCGTTGCCGCTGCTGTCGCCGTCGGCTGCCCGGCGGTATCTGTCCGCGGTGCGCACCGAGTCTCTCGCCGCTCTGCAAGGCGTGCGCGACGAGCGTGCGGCGTTCGTGTTCGCGATGGTGCTCAGCCACGAACACCAGCACGACGAGACGATGCTGCAGGCCCACAACCTGCGGCCCGGCGCTCCGCTGCTGGATGCCGGTGCAGGATTGCCGCCCGGGCGCCCCGGGCTGGCGGGCACCTCGGTGCTCGTCGACGCCGGGCCGTTCGTCCTCGGCGTCGATGCCGCCCCCGGGCCCGCCGGCCCCGCTGAGCCCTATGCCCTGGACAACGAACGCCCCGCCCACGTCGTGGAGGTCCCCGCCTTCCGGATCGGCCGGGTGCCGGTCACCAACGCCGAATGGCAGGACTTCATCGACGACGGCGGCTACGAGCAGCGCCGCTGGTGGTCGGCGAACGGGTGGCAACACCGCTGCGAGGCCGGGCTCACCGCCCCGCAGTTCTGGGGTGACGACGGCACCCGGGTCCGTTTCGGCCACCGCGAACCCCGCCCGCCCGACGAGCCGGTCTGCCACGTCAGCTACTTCGAGGCCGAGGCCTACGCGGCCTGGGCGGGGGGACGTCTGCCCACCGAGGTCGAGTGGGAGAAGGCCTGCACCTGGGATCCGCAGACCGGCACCCGGCGGCGCTGGCCCTGGGGTTCGCAGCCCCCGTCACCGCGCCACGCCAACCTCGGGGGTGCGGCGCGGCGGCCCGCGGCGGTCGGCGCCTATCCCGACGGGGCGTCGGCCTACGGGGTGGAGCAGCTGCTCGGCGACGTGTGGGAGTGGACCAGCTCTCCGCTGCAGCCGTGGCCGGGGTTCAGCCCGATGATCTACCGGCAGTACTCCGCACCCTTCTTCGGGCCCGACCACCGGGTGCTGCGCGGCGGCTCCTGGGCGGTCGCCCCGGAGATCCTGCGGCCCAGTTTCCGCAACTGGGACTACCCGATCCGCCGGCAGATCTTCGCCGGACTGCGGGTGGTCTGGCCGGCCGGCGGGCAGGCGCGCTGATGTGCCGGCACCTGGGGTGGCTGGGCCGGGCGGTCAGCCTCGCCTCGCTGGTCTGCGACCCGCCGTCGGGGCTGCTGGTGCAGTCCTACGCGCCGCGGCGCCAGCGCCACGGACTGCTCAACGCCGACGGCTGGGGTGTCGGGTTCTTCGATGACGGCGTGCCGCGCCGGTGGCGCAGTCCCGCGCCGTTGTGGGGCGACGCGTCGTTCGCGTCGGTGGCTCCGGCGCTGAGCAGCCGATGTGTGGTGGCGGCGGTCCGCTCCGCGACGGTCGGCATGCCGATCGAGGCGAGCGCCACCGCCCCGTTCAGCGACGGTCGCTGGTTGCTGTCGCACAACGGGGTGGTGGATCGCAACGCTTTGCCGTCGTCATCGTCGGCGGAATCATCTTGTGACAGTGCGGTGTTGGCGGCCACCATCTTCGCGCGGGGAGTCGGCCGCTTGGCCGACACGATCGTCGACATCGGCACAGCTGACCCGGATGCACGGTTGAACATCCTGGCCGCCAACGGATCCCGCATCCTGGCAACCACGTGGGGAGACACGCTGTCGCTGTTGCAGCGCCCCGACGGGGTGGTCGTGGCCAGCGAACCCTATGACGACGACCCGTGTTGGCGTGATGTTCCCGACCGGCATCTGGTCGAGGTCACGCTCGACGGCATCAGCCTGACCCCGCTGGAAGGATCGTGATGGCGGTTTCACTGGCCAACTACCTCGACGCCGACAGCGGCCACGAAGCCCTGCGCCGCGATGTCGGTGACGGCCTGCGGTGCACGCCGAAATCTTTGCCGCCCAAATGGTTTTACGATGCGGTCGGCAGCGATCTGTTCGACCGCATCACCCGGCTCCCGGAGTACTATCCGACCCGCGCGGAGGCGCGGATCCTGCGCGACCACGCCGACGACATCGCGGTCGCCAGCGCCGCCGACACGCTCGTCGAGTTGGGCAGCGGGACCTCGGAGAAGACACGGCTGCTCCTGGCGGCCCTGCACCGGTCGGGCCGGCTTCGCCGGTTCGTCCCGTTCGACGTGGATGCCGGGGTGTTGCAGAGCGCAGCGGCCGGCATCGAAGCGGAGTTCGACGATTTGACGATCGACGCGGTCTGCGGGGATTTCGAGCGGCACCTCGCGAAGATCCCGCCCGGAGGCCGGCGGCTGTTCGTGTTCCTGGGCTCGACGATCGGCAATCTCACCGCCGAACCGCGAGCGGTGTTCCTCACCGAATTGGCGGGCGTTCTCGCCCCGGGCGATTCCCTTCTGCTCGGCACCGACCTGGTCAAAGACCCCGGCCGGCTGGTCCGCGCCTACGACGACGCCGCCGGGGTGACCGCGGCGTTCAACCGCAACGTGCTGGCGGTGATCAACCGGGAACTGCACGCCGATTTCGCCCTCGACGCGTTCGCGCATCGGGCGCACTGGAACGCCGCAGCCGAACGGATCGAGATGTGGCTGACGTCGCTGCGCGATCAACAGGTGCACATCGCCGACCTCGGCCTGCGGGTCGAGTTCGCGGCGGGGGAGGAGATGCTCACCGAGGTGTCGTGCAAGTTCCGTCCCGAGGCGGTGGCCGCCGAACTGCAGGCGGCGGGTCTGCATCCGCTGCGCTGGTGGACCGACGACGCCGCGGATTTCGGTGTGACGCTGGCGGGCCGCTGACCCGCCGGTCCGCTCAGCCGGCCTTGTGGGCGCGCAGCAGGAACGCCGGCATCTTCATCCGGCCCTTCTCGTCGGTGTCGTGCGGCGGGAACTGGGGCATGCCGGGGACATTGCCCGCCGGGGGCATGTTCGAATGGATGAACGCCGGACGGATCTCGTCGATCTCGAAGTAACGGCTCACCGCGGCGCGCAACTCGTCCTCGTCGACCTCGTTGGGTTTCTCCTCGAGTTCGGCGGGGAAGGCGCCCTTGGCGAACACCAGCACGTAGAACCGCGCGCCGGGTGCCGCGGCGCGGTGCACCGACGCCAGGTAGCCGTCCCGGCCCTCGACCGGGATGGAGTGGAACAGGGTGCTGTCCATGATCGTGGCGAACCGGCCGTCGTAGCCGTCGAAGTCGGTGATGTCGCCCTGCACGAAGCTGGCGTTCTGCAGACCCCGCTCGCGTGCGGCCGCGGTGGCCGCGGCGACCGCGGTCGGAGTCAGGTCGATGCCGACGACGGTGTATCCCTGCGCGGCCAGCGCCAGGGAGAGTTCGGCGACCCCGCAGCCCGCATCGAGGACGTCGCTGCGTACCTGCCCGTCGCGGATCAGCGCCGCCAGCTCCGGTTGCGGCTCACCGATATTCCACGGCGGCGGCCCCTCGAAGGCGCCTTCGCCCCGATACACGCTGTCCCAGTCCATCACCTCAGAAGCCATGGATTCGAGACTACCCGCGGCGGGCCGCGACGACGGTCTGCATGCCGCAGCCGACGTCGCGCACGGCCAGGTCGATGGCCGGGTCGGCGTGCGCGGCGAGGGTGCGCAGTGCGGCGGTGCTGTAGAGCCGCAGCGAACTGATCAGCGCGTCGTGCAGGTAGGGCACCAGCGGCGCCCACGGCAGCATCGTCGCCACCCGCAGCACCTGCAGCACCGCCGGGGGCCGGGCCGGCTCGATGAGCAGCAGCCGCTCGGCCGCCCGGGTCCCCTCGGCGAGCACCCGCGCCGCCTGCGGGGGCGGCAGATGATGGAAGCCCAGCGCGAACACCGCCAGGTCGAAGGCGCGATCGGGGGCGTCGATGGCGGTGGCGTCGAGCGCCCGCACGGTGGCCCGCGGGTGCCGGCCCAGCTCACCGGCGGCCATCGCGGCCACCGCACCCGGTTCCACGTCGGTGACGGTGACCTCGGCGGTCGGGTGCTCAACCAGCAGTCGCTGCGACAGGGCGCCGTGGCCGGCGCCGAGCTCCAGGATGCGGGGGTCGGGCACCTCGGCCACCTGGGCCAACGCCAGGCGAGCGAACCGGTCGTGGTCGCCCAGCAGCCCGCCGAGCAGCTCGAGTGACCGCAGGACCTGCCGTTTCTTGCCGTCGGCCCCGGCACCGGCCGGGCGGTCCAGGTATTCGGTACGGTCGGTCTGCAGCCAACGATCCAGGCAGGAGGCGCGGTACCCGCCGCGCGGCATGGTGGCGATGTCTCGGGATCCCGCGGCCATGTAGTCCATCATGGACGCCACGACCGAAGGAGCGACAGGTGGCCGCATCCGGTGACTACATCGCAGCGATCGACCAGGGCACCACCAGCACCCGGTGCATGATCTTCGACCGCAGCGGGGCCGAGGTGGGCCGCCATCAGCTCACCCACGAGCAGATCCTGCCCCGCGCGGGCTGGGTGGAGCACAATCCGGTCGAGATCTGGGAGCGCACCGCCGCCACCGTGATCTCGGTGCTCACCAGCACCGACCTGCAGCCCCACGATCTGGTCGCGCTCGGGATCACCAATCAGCGGGAGACCACGGTGGTGTGGAACCGCCGCACCGGCCGGCCCTACTACAACGCGATCGTCTGGCAGGACACCCGCACCGACCGGATCGCGTCCGCCCTGGACCGCGACGATCGCGGCCAGGTGATCCGCCGCCGCGCCGGGTTGCCGCCGGCCACCTATTTCTCCGCGGGCAAGGTGCAGTGGATCCTGGAGAACGTCGACGGGGTGCGCGCCGACGCCGAACGCGGTGACGCCCTGTTCGGCACCGTCGACTGCTGGCTGCTGTGGAATCTCACCGGCGGCCCGCGCGGCGGGGTGCACGTCACCGACGTGACCAACGCCAGCCGCACCATGTTGATGGATCTGGAGACCCTCGACTGGGACGACGAGCTGTTGGGGTTCTTCGGGATCCCGCGGGCGATGCTGCCCCGGATCACCGCGTCGTCGGCAGCGGAGCCGCACGGTCTGACCCTCCCCGACGGGCCGGTCGGCGGGCAGATCCCGGTCACCGGCATCCTCGGTGACCAACAGGCCGCGATGGTCGGTCAGGTGTGTCTGAGGGCCGGGGAGGCGAAGAACACTTACGGCACGGGTAACTTCTTGCTGCTCAACACCGGTGAGCAGATCGTGCGCTCGGAGAACGGTCTGCTGACCACGGTGTGCTATCAGTTCGGTGACGCCGCACCGGTGTACGCGCTGGAGGGATCGATCGCGGTGACCGGTTCGGCGGTGCAGTGGCTGCGGGACCAGTTGGGGATCATCAGCGGGGCCTCGCAGAGCGAGGACCTCGCCCGACAGGTTCCCGACAACGGCGGGGTGTACTTCGTGCCGGCGTTCTCGGGGCTGTTCGCCCCCTACTGGCGCTCGGATGCCCGCGGCGTGATCGTCGGGCTGTCGCGGTTCAACACCAACGCCCATCTGGCGCGCGCCACCCTGGAGGCGATCTGCTATCAGAGCCGCGACGTGGTCGACGCGATGGCGGCGGATTCCGGTGTGCACCTGGAGGTGTTGAAGGTCGACGGCGGGATCACCGCCAATGCGCTGTGTATGCAGATCCAGGCCGACGTACTCGGCGTGGAGGTGGTCAAACCGGTGATCGCCGAGACGACCGCGCTGGGCGCGGCCTACGCCGCCGGGCTCGCCGTGGGGTTCTGGCGTGACGCCGACGATCTGCGGGCACAGTGGCGTGAGGACACCCGCTGGCAGCCGCACTGGGACGACGAGCAGCGCGCCGCCGGCTACGCCGGCTGGCGAAAGGCGGTGCAGCGCACCTTGGACTGGGTGGATGTGTCGTGACGTCGCGGGCACGCACCCCGGCGCTGCTGGCGGCGGTGGTGGGGATCGCACTCGTCGGGCTGTGGTGGACCGGACGCGATCCGCAACCCCCGCCGGCGCCGAAACCGCCGGCGGGCGAAGCCGACTACGCCACCGCCCGTACCCAACTCGAGGAGCTGCCGGTGTCGCGCTGGGATCCGCGCCACGACTATCAGCGGTACCGGTTCGGCGACCGCTGGAGCGACGAGGTCGACGTCGAAGGCGGCCACAACGGGTGCAACACCCGCGACGACATCCTGCGCCGCGACCTGGTCGACGTGAAGTTGCGGTGGGGCACCTGCAAGGTGCAGAGCGGGATCCTGCACGACCCCTACACCGGGACCACGGTCGAGTTCACCCGCGGACCGCAGACCTCCGAGGAGGTCCAGATCGACCACATCGTGGCGCTGTCCGACGCCTGGTACAAAGGCGCCCGGGGCTGGGATGCACAGCGGCGGGCCGATTTCGCCAACGATCCGCGCAATCTGCTGGCGGTGAGCGGGCCCGCCAACTACGACAAGGCCTACCACGACGCGTCGGGCTGGCTACCGCCGAACACCGCGTTTCGCTGTGAGTTCGTCACCCGCCAGATCACGGTGAAGACGGCGTATCACCTGGCGGTGTCGGTCCGGGAGAAGGCGGCGCTGCACACGGTGCTGGACACCTGCTGAGACATCGCAATGATCCGCGCACGCCATCTCCTTAAACAACCTGGTTGACGTTTGCTGTGATCTGATCGGCGACCGATGTAGCGATCTGTGGTCCATCTTCACGGTGGCCGACGGTGACCTCGAACACGACGTTCTTCACCGCTCGCGCGGTCGTGGCGTAGAGCATGGCGTCGGGACCCGAGACCGCAGAGAAGCCCTTTTCATGCCACGCAGCACTTTCAGACGTGGCTGAATCGATCATTCTGTCAGGGTTTTCGCATGAGTTCACCGCGTCGAGCACCGGTTGAAACCCTTCTGTGGCCTTTGCTCGATCGGAATAGATTCCGATGCGCTGGAGCACATAGGTGTTCCCCACATCGCTGTATCGCACCTCACGGAAAGCCAGTGTCTCCGGTCCTATTTCGGGCAGGCGGCAATCTGGATCGGACTGGTCTGGTCGAGGCTGTGTGGCCACACCGTCGCCGTGAAGCGTGTCCCAGGGCTGGCCGTTGATAGTGACTTGCTCGATCGGTACGGTAAGCGCGTCGAGCTCCGTTGCGGCTACCGGCTGGCCCGGTCCCGGCGGGGCCGGGGTGTCGCCATACGATGGCGATTCAATTTTGGTGGTGCAGGCGGCCAGAATTATCGCCGTGCCGAACGTCGTTAGAAAACGCATCCACACCCCATCCATTCGGTTGGCCCGCCCAACCATGACGAAAGGCTAGTCCGGATCGGTCTCGGTCACGCGTTGAAAACTGTCGCAAATCGGCGCTAAGGACCGGCGTCTGGCGGACGTCCCCGGAAACTGACTCCGTTCAGGATCGTCCGCCAGACGCGCTACAGCGATCATGCGGTCAGAGCAGCATGGTCAGCAACAGCGTCGGGATGTTGATCAGTCGCTCTCGCCGAGGATGGCGTAGATGTCGCGGCGAGCGGCGTTGAGCACATCGAGGATGCGCTGCTGCTGGTCGGCGCCGGCGGCGTGGGCGGCCTGGGCGACCGCGCCCATCAGCTGGCCGACAGCGTTGCGCAGGCTCACCGCGGTGGGGTCCGCACCCTCGGTGATCTCGTCCCACGGGGCGGTGGTGATCGCCGCGGCGGCGTCGCGGCCCTCGTCGGTGAGGGTGAACAACCGCTTGCTGCCACTGGATTCCGCGCCGGTGATCAGCCCCTCGTCGGTGAGCAGCTGCAGCGTCGGATACACCGATCCCGGGCTGGGCCGCCAGAGTTCCTGGCTGCGCTCGGCGATCTGCTGGATCATCTCGTAGCCGTGCATGGGGCGCTCGGCCAGCAGCAGCAGGATCGCCGCGCGCACGTCGCCGCGCCGACCGCGCCCACCGCCGCGGCGCCCGCCGCGCCCGCCCGGGCCGAACCCGAAGCCGCCCGGTCCGGGACCGAACCCGAAACCGGGTCCGAAGCCGGGTCCGAACCCCGGGCCGAAGCCGGGGCCGGGGTGCTGGGCGCGCATCAGGTCACCGAAGGCGCCCCGGCCGCCGAAGCCGCGGTGCCCGCCGCGGCGATGTCCGTGCCCGCCGAGTCCGGGAGGCCGGAGCCCACCGAAGGGAAACGCGCCGGGGAACGGGGGAGGGAAAAAGGAGTTCATCGTCGTCTCGCTTTCGTGTTCAGGGGAAGCACGAACCGCTTCCGATATGACACGATATATCGGAAGCTATCGAGATGCAAGGATCGTCAGTTCGGCGGGACCAGCCCTTCGGAGGCCGGCGAACCGTCGGGCGCCGGGGGCGTAACCGCTGAGGCCGGGGGCGCTGCGAACGGGGGCGGCGGTGGCGCACCAAAGGCACCCGGCGGCGGGGCGTA
>NZ_NCXO01000053.1 GCF_002104795.1 Mycolicibacillus koreensis | reverse complement strand
CCACGGCCGCCACCGCGCGCCGCGCCTACGGACTGGCGCCCTGACCAGTCCCGCCGCCGGAGTGCGGGGTTGCCCAAACGGAGGCCAATTCGTTACCGTCTTGTTATCCAGTGCCCGTTAGTCGGGCACTTTTCGTGTCTGGCGTCGACCGGGAGGCCCGGTGGAGCCAGCGGAAGTCGGGAAAGTAGCACTGTGAACGTACTTGCCAAGCTGCACCAGGAGCCCTCGCCGCTGCTGCGCATCGTGGTCGCGGCGCTGCTGGTCACCTTGACCTTCGCCGGCGGTTACGCCGTCGCCGCCCAGAAGACCGTCACCCTCAACGTCGACGGCACGCCGACCACGGTGTCGACGATGAAGTCGCGGGTGGCCGACATCGTCGCCGAGAACGGCTTCGACATCGGCGAGCGCGACGAGGTGTACCCGGGTGCCGACAGCACCGTCGGCGACGACGACACCATCGTGCTGCGCCGCAGCCGGCCGATGGAGATCTCGCTGGACGGGCAGGCCCCGAAGAAGGTGTGGACCACCGCCGCCACCGTCGACGAGGCCCTCGAGCAGCTGGCGCTGACCGAGGCCGCGCCGGTGGCCGCCAACCGCAGCAGCCGGGTGCCGCTGGCCGGCATGGCCCTGCCCGTGGTCAGCGCCAAGGACGTGGTGATCGACGACGGCGGGCAGGTCCGCACCGTGCACCTGGCCGCCCCGAACGTGGCCGCCCTGCTGCGCGCCGCCGACATCCCGCTGCAGCAGCGCGACACCGTCGAGCCGCCGGCGGCGACCCCGATCACCGACGGCATGCACATCGCCGTGACCCGGGTGCGGGTCAACAAGGTCACCGAGCGGGCACCGCTGGAGCCCAACGCGCAGCGCATCGAGGACCCCGAGATGAACATGAGCCGTGAGGTCGTCGAGGACCCGGGCACCGAGGGCCTCCAAGACGTGACGTACGCGGTGGCCACCGTCAACGGCGTGGAGACCGGCCGGCTGCCGGTCGCCAACACCGTCATCACCCCCGCGCGTGACTCGGTGGTGCGGGTCGGCACCAAGGAGGGCACCGACGTGCCCGAGTCGGCCTACGGCACCGCCTGGGACCGCATCGCCGCATGCGAGTCCGGCGGCAACTGGGCGATCAACACCGGCAACGGCTACTACGGCGGTGTCCAGTTCGACTACGGCACCTGGATCGCCAACGGCGGGCTGAAATACGCCCCCCGCGCCGACCTGGCCACCCGCGACGAGCAGATCGCCATCGCGGAGGTCACCCAGGCCCGCCAGGGCTGGGGTGCATGGCCGGTGTGTAGCGGCCGCCGTTGACGATCCGGTTTCTCGGCCGCGCCGAGATCCGGTCACTCGCCACCGAACTGGGGCTGCACCCGCGTAAATCGCTGGGCCAGAACTTCGTCCACGACGCGAACACCGTGCGCCGCGTTGCCGCCCTCGCCGGTATCGGCGCCGACGACCACATCCTCGAGGTCGGCCCGGGCCTGGGGTCGCTGACCCTGGCGCTGCTGCAGACCGGCGCGCGCGTCACCGCGGTGGAGGTCGACCCGGTGCTGGCCGCCCGGCTGCCGCGCACCATCGCCGAACACGCCCCCGACGCCGCCGAGCATCTCACCGTGCTCGACCACGACATCGTGACCCTGACCGTCGGGCTCTTGCCCGACGCGCCGACCGCGGTGGTGGCCAACCTGCCCTACAACATCGCGGTGCCCGCGCTGCTGCACCTGCTGGCGGAGTTCCCGACGCTGCGCACCCTGACGGTGATGGTGCAGTTGGAGGTCGCCGAGCGGCTGGCCGCCGAACCGGGCGGCAAACACTACGGGGTGCCCAGCGTCAAGGCACGGTTCTTCGGCCGGGTGCGCCGCGCCGGCACCGTGGCGCCGACGGTGTTCTGGCCGGTGCCGCGGGTGGACTCCGGGCTGGTGCGCATCGACCGCTACGACCGGCCGCCGTGGCCGCAGGACGCCGCGTTTCGCCGCCGGGTGTTCACCCTCATCGACACCGCGTTCGGGCAGCGCCGCAAAACGCTGCGCAACGCGTTCACCGACTGGGCCGGATCCGGCCCGCAGGCCGAACACCGCCTGGCCGCCGCCGGGATCGACCCGGGCCGGCGCGGCGAGACGCTGCGCATCGAGGACTTCGTGCGGCTGGCCACCGACACCGCCTGACCGCGCCGCCGCGGCGGGCCTGAGCGCCCCCGCGCCGCGACCTGGGTAGCCTGTGGGCCGTGTCCGACGGCAGCGCCGCCACCGAGTGGCTCCCAACCGGTGCGGTCACGGTGCGTGTGCCCGGCAAGGTGAACCTGTATCTGGCCGTCGGCGACCTCCGCGACGACGGCTACCACGAACTGACCACGGTGTTTCATGCCGTGTCGCTGTTCGACGACGTCACCGTGCGCGACGCCGATGTGTTGTCGCTGCAGTTCACCGGTGAGGGCGCCGGGGAGCTGCCCACCGATGCGACCAACCTGGCGTGGCGGGCCGCCGAGCTGATGGCCGACTACGTGGGCCGGACCCCCGACCTGGCGATCTCCATCGACAAGTCCATCCCGGTCGCCGGCGGGATGGCCGGCGGCAGCGCCGACGCGGCCGGCGTGCTGGTGGCCATCGACGAGCTGTGGGAGCTGGGGGTTCCGCGCGCGGATCTGCACGCGCTGGCCGCGCGGCTGGGCAGCGACGTGCCGTTCGCGCTGCACGGCGGCACCGCGCTGGGCACCGGCCGCGGGGAACAGCTGGCGACCGTGCTGGCCCGCAACACGTTCCACTGGGTGTTGGCGTTCGCCGACCGCGGGCTGGCCACACCGGCGGTCTTCGCCGAACTCGACCGGCTGCGCGCCGAAGCCACCCCCGACACCGCCCCCGACGCCACCCCGGCCGAACCCGAGGCGGTGCTGGCGGCGCTGACCGCCGGGGACCCGCGTCAGTTGGCCGGGCTGCTCGGCAACGACCTGCAGGCCGCGGCGATCAGCCTCGCCCCGGCGCTGCGCCGCACCCTGCGGGCCGGCACCGAGGCCGGGGCGTTGGCCGCCCTGGTCTCCGGATCCGGCCCGACGTGCGCGTTCCTGTGCTCCTCGGCGGCCGCCGCGGTCGACATCGGCGCCGAGCTGGCCGGAGCCGGGGTGTGCCGCACCCTGCGGGTGGTCAGCGGCCCGGTGCAGGGTGCGCAGGTGGTGCCCACCCCGCCGACGCCGTCCACACCGTCGCTGCGGACCTGAGACCAGCGCACCGCGCGCGGCGGCGGATGTGACGCGGGCCGCAAAACGCCGGAGAGTTTGGTAGTTACTTAAGAGGAGTTTAAGATATCGGCGGTGAGGAATAACGGTCAACGGACGATGACCCCGACCGGCGCACGTGACGCGGTGCGGGTGGGATTCGTCGACGGCCGTCACCGCCCACCGAATCGAGACATAATCGCTGCCCAACTGTGTGCGCGTGGCGGTTACTCAGCATGGCCCGCCGGGTGGACCATGAGAAACCCAGGGCCGGCCAGGAGGTTGTCGTGAGCAGGTTTACCGACACAATGTTCCGCAATGCCCGCGAAAGCAGCAAGGGCATGGTGACCGGTGAGCCGCACGCGCCGGTGCGCCACACCTGGCTGGAGGTGCACGAGCGGGCCCGCCGCATCGCCGGGGGCCTGGCCGCCAACGAGGTCGGGCCCGGCGGCGTCGTCGGTGTGCTCGCCGGCGCCCCGGTGGAGATCGCCCCGGTCGCCCAGGGGCTGTGGATGCGCGGCGCCAGCCTGACCATGCTGCACCAGCCGACCCCGCGCACCGACCTGGCGGTGTGGGCCGAGGACACCCTCACCGTCGTCGAGATGATCGAGGCTCGGGTCGTCATCATCTCCGACCCGTTCATGGCCGCCGCCCCGGTGCTCGCCGAGAAGGGCATCAAGACCGTCACCGTCGCCGAACTGCTCGACGCCGAGCCGATCGACCCGGTCGACACCGGTGAGGACGACCTGGCGCTGATGCAGCTGACGTCGGGGTCGACCGGCTCGCCGAAGGCGGTGCAGATCACCCACCGCAACATCCACTCCAACGCCGAGGCGATGTTCGTCGGCGCCAAGATGGACCCCACCGGCAACGACGTCATGCTCAGCTGGCTGCCCTGCTTCCACGACATGGGCATGATCGGCTTCCTCACCGTGCCGATGTACTTCGGTGTCGAGCTGGTCAAGGTCACCCCGATGGACTTCCTGCGCGACACCCTGCTGTGGGCGAAGCTGATCGACAAGTACAAGGGCACGATGACCGCGGCGCCCAACTTCGCCTATTCGCTGTTCGCCAAACGGCTGCGCAAACAGGCCAAGCCGGGCCAGTTCGACCTGTCCTCGCTGCGGTTCGCGCTGTCGGGGGCCGAACCGGTGGAGCCGGCCGACGTCGAAGACCTCATCGAGGCGGGCAAGCCGTTCAACCTGCGCCCCGAGGCGATCATGCCGGCCTACGGCATGGCCGAGACGACGCTGGCGGTGTCGTTCTCCGAGCTCGGCGACGGCCTGGTCGTCGACGAGGTCGACGCCGACCTTCTGGCCGCGCTGCGCCAGGCGGTGCCGGCGACCAAGGGCAACACCCGCCGGCTGGCCTCCCTCGGCCCGCTGCTGCAGGGTCTGGAGGCCCGCATCGTCAACGATGACGGCAACGTCGTTCCGCCCCGCGGCGTGGGGGTCATCCAGTTGCGCGGCGAACCGGTCACCCCCGGCTACATCACGATGGCCGGGTTCCTGCCCGCCCAGGACGAGCACGGCTGGTATGACACCGGCGACCTCGGCTACCTGATGGAGAACGGCCACATCGTGGTCTGCGGCCGGGTCAAGGACGTCATCATCATGGCCGGGCGCAACATCTACCCGACCGACATCGAGCGGGCCGCCGGCCGGGTGGAGGGTGTGCGCCCCGGGTGCGCGGTCGCGGTGCGCCTCGACGCCGGGCACTCCCGCGAGACGTTCGCGGTGGCGGTGGAGTCCAACGCCTACAAGGACCCCGCCGAGGTGCGGCGCATCGAGCACCAGGTGGCCCACGAGGTGGTCACCGAGGTCGACGTGCGCCCCCGCAACGTGGTGGTGCTCGGCCCGGGCACCATCCCGAAAACCCCGTCGGGCAAGCTGCGCCGCGCCAACTCCGCGGCCCTGGTCACCTAGAAGCCTCCCCGGCCCGGCCCGGTCCGGTCAGGGCCAGGCGTGGACGATGTTCTGGGCGGGCTCGAGACCCTGCTCGATGAGCAGTTCCGCCGCATCGGCGGCCTGCTCGCAGATCGTCGGCACTTCGGGGCGCTCGGCGGCGCTGAACGGGCGCAGCACGAACGCGGCGGCATCCATCCGCCCGGGCGGACGGCCGATGCCGATCCGCACCCGCTGGAAGTCCTTGCTGCCCAACGCCGATGCGATCGAACGCAAGCCGTTGTGGCCGCCCTCGCCGCCACCGCATTTCAGCCGGATCCGGCCGAAGTCGAGATCCAGGTCGTCGTGGACGACCACCACCTGACCCGGTGGTGCGGAGAAGAACTTCGCCAGCGGGCCGACCTGGCGCCCGGACTCGTTCATGTAGCAGCGCGGCTTGGCCACCACCACCGACCGGCCGCCGAGGCGGCCGGTGACCACCTCGGCGCCGGAGCGTTTGTGCACCGTGAACCCCGCGCCGATCCGGGCGGCCAGCACCTCGGCCACCATGAACCCGACATTGTGCCGGGTGCTCGCGTAGTTCGGCCCCGGGTTGCCCAGGCCGACCACCAACAGCGGCTCGGCCATGTCGCCCCGGCTACTCGGCCTCGGGCTCGGCGGCCGGCTCGGCCGCGCCCTCCTCGGCGGACTCCTCGGTCTCCTCGGTGCCCAACTCCTCGGCGGTCGGCGCCTCGACGACGTTGACCACCAGCGCCTCCGGGTCGGTCACCAGGGTCACGCCCTCGGGCAGACGGACCTCGCCGGCGAGGAACTGGGTGCCGGCCTCGACGTCGGCCACCGAGACGGTGAGGTGCTCGGGAATCGACAGCGCCTCGGCCTCGATCTCGATGGTGCTCAGCTCCTGGTAGACCAGGGTGCCCGGGGCGGCGTCGCCGACGATCTCGACGGTGACCTCGACGACCACCTTCTCGCCGCGGCGCACCACCAGCAGGTCGGCGTGCTGAATGGTGCGCCGGATCGGGTGGATGTCCAGCGCCCAGGTCAGCGCGAGCTGCTCGGTGCCCTCCAGATCCAAGGTGAGCACCGCGTTGGTGCCGGCGTTGCGCAGCACCGCGGCGAAGTCGTGGGCCGGCAGCTCCAGGTGCCGCGGCTCGTCACCGCCGCCGTAGAGCACCGCCGGCACCCGGCCGTTGCGCCGGGCGCGCCGCGACGCGCCCTTGCCGGTCTCGGTCCGCAGCCATGCCGGCAGGTCGTTGGTCTTGGTGGTCGACGCTTTCGCCATGATGTCGCTCCTGTGGTTCGGGCACACGGCCAGGCTCGCGACAACCCCCGGGGACACCGGGGGAGAATCGGGTCGCCGTCGATAACGGTGGTCGACGCGGTTGTCGGCCACCCTCGCCGTGACGTCAGTTCAGCGACCCAGGCTAGCGCACCCGCGCCTCAGAGCGGAAATTCCACCTCGGTGAGCTGCTCGGAGAGCCGCCACAGCCGGCCCGCCGTGCCGGGGCGGCGGGCCAGCACGCTGCGACCCACCGGCCGGCTGGGGCCGCGCACCCCGAACCGGGGCCCGACGAAGGTGTCCCCGGGCAGATCCTGGCTCACCGCGAATAGGGTCTGGCGGGCCCCGAACGCGGCGTCGGTGGCCATAAACCGGTTGCCGACGGTCAGCATCAGGGTGTCGGAGAGCCGCCGACCGGAGCGGCCCTGCAGATGGGTCGCCGAGTAGCCGGGGTGGGCGGCCAGCGCCCGCACCGGCGAGCCGGCCCGGACCAGCCGGCGCTGCAGCTCACCGGTGAACAGCAGGTTGGCCAGTTTGGACTGGCCGTAGGCCAGCCACGCCGAATACGGTCGCGACTTCCAGTTGAGGTCCTTCACACTGATGTAGCCGGCGTAGTGCGCGGTCGAGGAGACCGTCACCACCCGGTCGGCCAGCCTGGGCAACAGCAGGTTCGTCAACGCGAAATGGCCGAGGTGGTTGACGCCGATCTGACATTCGAAACCGTCGACGGTCAGCCCGTAGGGCACCGCCATGATCCCGGCGTTGTTGACCAGCACGTCGACCCGATCGACGGTGTCGGCGAACCGGCGCACCGACGCCAGGTCGGCCAGATCCAGCTCGCGCACCTCGACGTCGCCGGTCATGGCCGCCGCGGCGGCGTCGCCCTTGCCGGTGTCGCGGACCGCCAGGATCACCCGGGCCCCGACCCGCGCCAACTCTCCGGCGGTCACCTCCCCGAGTCCGCTGTTGGCGCCGGTGACGATCACGGTGCGCCCGGCAAACGACGGCAAATCGGCGGCGGTCCACTCGGTCATGGCGCCCACTGTAGTGACCGCGGCGACGCGTCCTACACCGCGGCGACGGTGAATCCGCCGATGATCGCCTCGATGTCATCGGAGTGGGTGACGGTCTCCTGCGCGAGGCTGGTGATCGTCAGCTGCACCAGGTAGCGCTGGTCGTCGCCGACGGTGGGGATCACGATCCGGTTGTAGCTGTGCAGCCGCTGCCCCAGATAGTCGTAGCTGCCCTCGATCATCGTCGACGGGAACCCGTTGAAGTCGGCGTCGGAGGTCTCCAACTCGGTGAAGTTCTCGTTGATCCGGGCGTCGCCGTTGCCGTGGCTGATCGCCTCGGCCACGTCGAAGTCGCCGTCGAGGGCCATCACCAGCAGGATCGCGATCGGATAGTTGTCGTCTTTGGCGATCGCCACCGCCTCCGGCGAGTAGTGCTCGTTGGTCGACGGCGACCAGCCGGGCGGGGTGGGGATCGACACCCGCAGGTCGGTGAGGTCGGCCGGGGCGACCAGCTCGCCGCTGACCTGGTGCTCCTCGAGATAGTCGGCGATCGGTACCGGCTTCTCGCCGTCGTCGCCGTCGTCGGTGGTGGTCGTGGTGGCCGGGGAGGTCCAGATCGACTGGTAGTCGGGGCTACCGGACTGGCAGCCGCTCAGCGCGACCGCGGCGAGCGCCGCGCCGGCGAGCAGCCGTGCTGCCACCCCGACCGGCACCGCACTCACAGGATCTCGGTGACGTTCTCGATCGGTCGGGCCAGCCGGGTGCCCTTGTCGGTGGTGACGAACGGGCGCTGGATGAGGATCGGGTGCGCGACCATCGCGTCGAGCAGCGCGTCGTCGTCGGCGTCGGCGAGGTCCAACTCCGCATACACCGCCTCCCCGGTGCGCACCGCGTCGCGCACCGCGATCCCGGCGTCGGCGATCATGGTCGCCAGCTGCTCGCGGGTCGGCGGGGTTTTCAGATACTCCACGACCGTCGGCTCGGCGCCGCCCTCGCGCAGCAGCGCCAGGGTCTTGCGCGAGGTGGAGCAGCGCGGGTTGTGGTAGATCACCGGGTCGGACATGTCATGCGTCTCCATCGAAGAGGCCGGTCACCGAGCCGTTCTCGAACACCGCCCGGATCGTGCTCGCCAGCAGGGGCGCGATCGAGAGCACCGTGAGCTGCGGGAACCGCTTCTCCTCGGCGATCGGCAGGGTGTTGGTGACGATCACCTCGCGGGCCCCGCAATCGGCGAGCCGCTGCGAGGCCGGCTCGGAGAGCACCCCGTGGGTGGCGGCGATGATCACGTCCCCGGCGCCGTCGTCGTGCAGCAGCTGCACCGCGCCGGCGATGGTCCCACCGGTGTCGATCATGTCGTCGATGAGGATGCAGGTCTTGCCGGCCACCTCACCGACCACCCGGTTGGACTTCACCTGGTTGGGCACCCGCGGGTCGCGGGTCTTGTGAATGAAGGCAAGCGGAACACCGCCCAGCGAGTCGGCCCACTTCTCGGCGATGCGCACCCGCCCGGAATCGGGGGAGACCACCACCATGTCGTGGCCGGAGTAGTTGTCGGAGATGTAGTTGCACAGCAGCGCCTGGCCGCGCATGTGGTCGACCGGCCCGTCGAAGAACCCCTGGATCTGGTCGGTGTGTAGATCCACGGTGACGATGCGGTCCGCACCGGCGGTCTTGAGCAGGTCGGCGACCAGGCGCGCCGAGATCGGTTCGCGGCCGCGGTGCTTCTTGTCCTGCCGGGCGTAGGGGTAGAACGGCAGGATCGCGGTGATCCGTTTGGCGCTGCCCCGCTTGAGCGCGTCGATCATGATCAGCTGTTCCATCAGCCACTTGTTCAGCGGGGCCGGGTGGGACTGCAGCACGAACGCGTCGCAGCCGCGCACCGACTCGTTGAACCGCACGAAGATCTCGCCGTTGGCGAAGTCGCGGGCGGTCTGCTCGGTGACGTGGGCATCGAGTTCCTTGGCCACCTGCTCGGCCAGCTCGGGATGCGCCCGCCCGGAGAAGAACATCAAGTTCTTGCGGTTGTCCACCCAGTCATAGGTCACGTGCTGCCCCCGCAGTTGAGATCGGGCCGATGGAATGCCAACGGGTTTTTGTCGCGCTCATCCTACGGAGCCGGTCGGGGTGCGCGTGAGCGGGTCGGGCCAACTCACCGCGGTGGCCCGCCCGGGTGTTCGGCGGCCTCGGCGGCGCGCGCCGCGGCGCTGCCGGGGCGTTTGCGGGCCACCCAGCCGGGGATCGTGCGTTGCGGACCGGCCGAGACCGCCAACGCGCCGGGCGGCACGTCCTCGCGCAGCACCGTGCCCGCGCCGGTGTAGGCGCCGTCGCCGACGGTGACCGGGGCGATGAACATGGTGTCCGACCCGGTGCGCACGTGCGATCCGACGGTGGTGCGCTGCTTGGTCTCGCCGTTGTAGTTGACGAACACGCTGGAGGCGCCGATGTTGGAGTGCTCGCCGATGTCGGCGTCGCCGACGTAGGTCAGGTGCGGCACCTTGGTGCCGGTGCCGATGGTGGCGTTCTTGGTCTCCACGAACGCCCCCAGCTTGCCGTCGGCGCCGAGCACGGTGCCCGGGCGCAGGTAGGTGAACGGGCCGACGGTCGCGCCGGGTCCGATCACCGCCGCCCCGCCATGGGTGCGCACCACCGAGGCGTGGTCGCCGACGGTGACGTCGGCCAGGGTGGTGTCCGGGCCGACGGTGCAGTGCGCGCCGATGCGGGTGCCGCCGAGCAGCTGGGTGCCCGGGGCGATCACCGTGTCGCGGCCGAGGGTGACGTCGACGTCGATCCAGGTGGTGGCCGGGTCGATGACGGTCACCCCGGCCAGCTGGTGGCCGGCCACGATGCGCCGGTTGAGCTCGGCGGCCAACGCCGCCAGCTGCACCCGGTTGTTGACCCCGGCCACCAGCGCGGCGTCGTCGACGTGCTGGGCGGCCACCACCCGCCCGGCGTCACGCACGATGCCGACGACGTCGGTGAGGTAGCGCTCGTGCTGGGCGTTGTCGGAGTCCAGTTGGCCCAGCGCCCAGCGCAGCACCGCCACGTCGAACGCGTACACCCCGGCGTTGACCTCGCGGATCTGCCGCTGCGAGGCGGTGGCGTCGGCCTGCTCGACGATCGCGATGACCTCGCCGTCCTGGGTGCGCAGAATGCGCCCGTAGCCGGTCGGGTCGGCCAGCGTGGTGGTCAGCACCGTCACCGCCGCCGGTGCGGCGCGGTGCGCGTCGAGCAGACCGGTCAGCGTGGCCGCGTCCAGCAGGGGAGTGTCCCCGGAGGTCACGATCACCACGCCGTCGAAGTCCTCCGGCAGCGCGGCCAGCCCGCATTGGGCGGCGTGCCCGGTGCCCAGCTGCTGGTCCTGCACCGCCACGTCGATGTCGCGCCCCAGGTCCGCGGCGAGTTCGGCGACCACCGGGGCGATGCGCTCCCGGTCGTGGCCGAGCACCACCGCCAGGTGGGCGGGGCTGGTCGCGGCGATCGAGTGCAGCGCATGGGCGAGCATGGAACGCCCGGCCAGGGTGTGCAGCACCTTGGGGGTGTCGGAGGCCATCCGGGTGCCGGCCCCGGCGGCCAGCACCAGCACCGCGGTCTCGTCGTGGCGTGTCATCCAACCTCCCAGCCTGCCGGGTGACGCGGGCCCGTCCTCGGCGGCGGGGGCGCCGTGCCCGCTGTGTCGAGCGTGTCCAGGGTGTCACCGCGGGCGCCCGTCCACCAAAGCCACGGTGCATCCGTCCGGTTCGCCCCGACCACGGGTCGGCCCACAGAGCCGCAACGAGCTCCGTCGCCAGGACTCGAACCTGAACTCTCAGAACCAAAATCTGATGTGCTGCCGATTACACCACGACGGATCGCATCAGGAACTCTATCGGAGCCGATACGCTGGGTGCCGTGGCAGCACCGGAGAAGGACGGCCGGGCGCCCCGGGCCCGGATGACCGGCACCGAGCGCCGTCACCAGCTCATCGACATCGCCCGGTCGCTGTTCGCCGAACGCGGCTACGACGGCACCTCGATCGAGGAGATCGCCCAACGCGCGCAGGTCTCCAAACCGGTCGTCTACGAGCACTTCGGCGGCAAGGAAGGCCTGTACGCGGTGGTGGTCGACCGCGAGATGTCCGCGCTGCTCGACGGCATCACCTCGTCGCTGACCAACAACCGCTCCCGGGTCCGAGTGGAGCGGGTGGCGCTGGCGCTGCTGACCTACGTCGAGGAACGCACCGACGGGTTCCGGATCATGATCCGCGACTCCCCGGCGGCGATCAGCGCCGGCACCTACTCCAGCCTGCTCAACGACGCGGTCAGCCAGGTCGCCTCGATCCTGGCCGGGGATTTCGCCCGCCGCGGCCTGGACCCCGACCTGGCCCCGCTGTACGCCCAGGCGCTGGTCGGTTCGGTGTCGATGACCGCCCAGTGGTGGCTCGATGCCCGCGAACCGAAGAAAGAGGTGGTGGCCGCCCACCTGGTCAACCTGGTGTGGAACGGGCTGACCCACCTGGAGGCCGACCCGGTGCTGCAGGACGACTGACCCGGACCACTGACCCGCCCGACCGACCCGGCGGACTGTGGCCGCGGTCACGCGCTTTTGGCCACTGCCGCAACGTAAATCGCGACGCATACAATGACGCCAATGACCTCCCCGGGGCAGCCCCGCCCAGCCACCCCGCTCGCCGGCCTGGTCGAGCTGGCGCTGTCCGCACCCGTTTTCACCGAGCTGGCCGCGACCGCGGGCGCCGCGCCCGCGCGCCGCGACCTCGTCGGCCCGGCCAGCGCACGGCTGTTCGTCGCGGCCGCACTCGCCCGGGCCACCCCGGTGCTGGTGGTCACCGCGACCGGCCGCGAGGCCGACGACCTCACCGCCGAGCTGCGCGCGGTCCTCGGTGACGCCGCGGCGCTGTTCCCGTCCTGGGAGACCCTTCCCCACGAGCGGCTCTCCCCGGGGGTGGACACCGTCGGGGCGCGCATGCTGGTGCTGCGCCGGCTGGCCCGCCCCGACGACCCCGCCCTGGGCCCGCCGCTGCAGGTGGTGGTGACCACCGCGCGCTCGCTGTTGCAGCCGATGGTCGCCGGGCTCGGTGACATCGAGCCGGTCACGATGCGCGTCGGCGCCGAGACCCCGTTCGACGAGATCATCACCCGGCTGGTGGAGCTGGCCTACACCCGCGTCGACATGGTCGGGCGGCGCGGGGAGTTCGCGGTGCGCGGCGGCATCCTCGACGTGTTCCCGCCGACCGCCGAGCACCCGGTGCGCGTCGAGTTCTTCGGCGACGAGGTCACCGAGATGCGGCTGTTCTCCGTGGCCGATCAGCGCTCGATCCCCGACATCGAGGTCGACGCGCTCGTCGCGGTCCCGTGCCGGGAACTGCTGCTGACCGACGCGGTGCGGGCACGGGCGGCCGACCTGGCCGGGGTGCAGCCGAGCACCGACACCGCGATCACCGGCGGGGTGGGCGACCTGCTGGCCAAGCTGGCCGACGGCATCCCCACCGACGGCATGGAGGCGTTGCTGCCGGTGCTGCACCCCGACGCGCTGACCCTGCTCACCGGTGAGCTGCCCGCCGGGGCGGCGGTGCTGGTCTGCGACCCGGAGAAGGTCCGCACCCGCGCTGCCGACCTGATCACCACCGGACGGGAGTTCCTGGAGGCGTCCTGGTCGGTGGCCGCCCTCGGCGCGGACGCCCCGATCGACGTCGAACAGCTCGGCGGATCCGGGTTCGTCGACCTCGCCGAGGTGATCGCCGCCGCCGAGGCCGGCGGGCACCCGTGGTGGACGCTGAGCCAGCTGCACGATCCCGACGCCGTCGAGCTCGACGTGCGCGCCGCGCCCACCGCCCGCGACCGCCAGGGCGGACTGACCGGGCTCGAGTCGCTGTTCGCGATGCTGCGCGCCCACATCGCGACCGGCGGGGTGGCCGCGGTGGTCACCCCCGGCATCGGCACCGCGCGGCGCACCGTGGAACAACTCAGCGAATCCAACACTCCGGCAACGGTATTGGAGCCTGGCGCTACCCCCGCCCCCGGCGCGGTGGCGGTGCTGGCCGGCCCGCTGCACGACGGGGTGATCGTCTCCGGCGCCGAGCTGGTCATCCTCACCGAGGCCGACCTGACCGGCAACCGCGCCACCGCGCCGACCGGCAAACGGCTGGCGGCCAAGCGCCGCAACACCGTCGACCCGCTGGCGCTGAGCGCCGGCGACCTGGTGGTCCACGACCAGCACGGCATCGGCAAGTTCGTCGAGATGACCGAGCGCACCGTCGGCGGGGCGCGCCGCGAATACGTGGTGCTCGAATACGCCTCGGCCAAACGCGGTGGCACCGACAAGCTCACCGACAAGCTCTACGTGCCGATGGACTCCCTCGACCAGCTCTCCCGCTACGTCGGCGGCCAGACCCCGGCGCTGTCCCGCCTCGGCGGCAGCGACTGGACCAACACCAAGACCAAGGCGCGGCGCGCGGTCGCCGAGATCGCCACCGAACTCGTCGCGCTCTACGCCAAACGCCAGGCCGCCCCCGGCCACGCGTTCGCCCCGGACACCCCCTGGCAGGCCGAGATGGAGGACGCGTTCGGGTTCACCGAGACCGTCGACCAGCTCACCGCGATCACCGAGGTCAAAGCCGACATGGAGAAGCCGGTGCCGATGGACCGGGTGATCTGCGGCGACGTCGGCTACGGCAAGACCGAGATCGCGGTGCGCGCGGCGTTCAAGGCCGTGCAGGACGGCCGACAGGTCGCGGTGCTGGTGCCCACCACGCTGCTGGCCGACCAGCACCTGCAGACGTTCACCGAGCGGATGGCCGGGTTCCCGGTCACCGTCAAGGGCCTGTCGCGGTTCACCGACGCCACCGACTCACGCGCCACCATCGACGGGATGGCCGACGGGTCGGTCGACATCGTCATCGGCACCCACCGGCTTTTGCAGACCGCGGTGCGATGGAAGGACCTCGGGCTGATCATCGTCGACGAGGAGCAACGCTTCGGCGTCGAACACAAGGAACACATCAAGGCGCTGCGCAGCCACGTCGACGTGCTGACGATGAGCGCGACCCCCATCCCGCGCACCCTGGAGATGAGCCTGGCCGGCATCCGGGAGATGTCGACGATCCTCACCCCGCCCGAGGAGCGCTACCCGGTGCTGACCTACGTCGGCGCCCACGACGACAAGCAGATCGCCGCGGCGCTGCGCCGCGAGCTGCTGCGCGACGGGCAGGCGTTCTACGTGCACAACCGGGTGCGCTCGATCGACGAGGCCGCCGCCCGGGTGCGCGCGCTGGTCCCGGAGGCCCGGGTGGCGGTGGCCCACGGCCAGATGCCCGAAGAGCTGCTGGAATCGACCGTGCAGGCGTTCTGGAACCGCGAGCACGACATCCTGGTGTGCACGACGATCGTGGAGACCGGGCTGGACATCTCCAACGCCAACACCCTGATCGTCGAACGGGCCGACACCTTCGGCCTCTCCCAGCTGCACCAGCTGCGCGGACGGGTCGGCCGCGGCCGGGAACGCGGTTACGCCTACTTCCTGTATCCGCGGGAGAGCCCGCTGACCGAGACCGCCCACGACCGGCTGGCCACCATCGCCCAGAACAACGAGCTGGGTGCGGGCATGGCGGTGGCGATGAAGGACCTGGAGATCCGCGGGGCGGGCAACGTGCTCGGCGTCGAACAGTCCGGGCACGTCGCCGGGGTCGGGTTCGATCTGTACGTGCGGCTGGTCGGCGAGGCCGTCGAGGCCTACCGCGCGGCCGCCGACGGGCAGACCGTGCTCACCGAGGAACCCAAGGAGGTGCGCATCGACCTGCCCGTCGACGCCCACCTGCCGCCGGACTACATCGACAGCGACCGGCTGCGCCTGGAGGCCTACCGGCGGTTGGCCGCCGCCGTCGACGACGCCGCGGTCGGCGGGGTCGTCGAGGAGCTCACCGACCGCTACGGGCCGCTGCCCACCCCGGCGCGGCTGCTGGTGGCGGTGGCCCGGCTGCGGCTGCTGTGCCGCGGCCACGGGGTCACCGAGGTCGCGACGGTCTCGGAGACCACGCTGCGGCTGGCGCCGCTGGTGTTGCCGGACTCCGCGCAGGTGCGGCTCAAACGCGTCTACCCGGGGGCGCGGTACCGGGCGACCACCGCCACCGTCGCGGTGCCGATCCCGCGATCCGGGGCCGGGGTGGGCTCGCCGCGGCTGCGGGATCTGGAGCTCGTCCAGATGGTCGCCGACCTGCTCACCGCATTGGACGGCAAACCGGCCGGTTCGGTTGATATAACCGCGGAGGGTGTCCCGGTCGGATCCGGGGGCGCCGGAGAGGGGTAAACCGGGCATGACGGTCGTGCTGGTCGAATCCGCCCGCCCCCTGCTGGTGCCGGCCCGAGCCGTCGCGCTGCTGACCGGTGAGGTCGCCTACACCGACGAGGTGGCTGAGTTGGGCGCCCTGCTGCCCGCAGCGCACCCGGTGGACACCCGCCCGGATGCACCGACCCTGATCTCCTCGCAGCGCACCCATCCGGCGGTGACCGCACGCCTGGCCGCCGGGGCGGCACTGATCGGCGCACCGGATAAGGCCCGCGGGGCGCGGCTGCTCGATGCGGTCGCGGTGATGGACCGGCTGCGCACCGACGGGGTGTGGGAGCGCGAACAGACCCACGCCTCGCTGCGTCGGTTCCTGCTGGAGGAGACCTACGAACTGTTCGACGCCATCGACGCCGGCGACCCCGGCGAATTGCGCGCCGAACTCGGTGATGTGTTGCTGCAAGTGCTGTTTCACGCCCGCATCGCTGAAGAAGCCGACGACCAGCCGTTCAGCATCGACGACGTCGCCGAATCGCTGGTGAACAAGCTGCGCACCAGGTCGGCGAATGTTCTTGCCGGGGAGTCGGTGTCGCGCACCGAACAGATCCTCCACTGGGAGAAAAGCAAAGCCGTTGAACGGCAACGTTCTTCGATCCTCGACGATGTTCCGACCGGCCAGCCCGCGTTGGCGCTGGCGCAGAAGGTGACCCACCGCGCCCGACGGGCCGGTGTGCCCGAGCAGTTGATCCCCGCCGCGCTGGGAGTGGTGCACCTCGACGACGGCCTCGACGCCGAGGTGCGGCTGCGTTCGGCGGCGCTGGCGTTCGCCGGTCAGGTGCGCCACGCCGAAGCGCGCATCGCCGCCGCAGGCCACACCGCGGGCGCGCCGATCAGCGCGGCGCAGTGGCGTTCGGCCTGGCCGAGCGCCACCGCCACACCGCAACCGCCGTCGCCGCGGCCACCGTCGTCGCCCAGATGACGGCCTGCGCCACGGTCGGCGTCGGGGTGAGGCCGAAGACCGCCCGCAGCGTCGCACCCGGCGGGGACCACCAGCCCGCCCAGCCCAGGGTGTCGACCGCCCGGTGGGTGGCCCCCGGGAAGTGACCGCTGTGCTGCAGGCCGCCGACACCGGCCGAGGCGGCACCGGCGGCCACCAGCACCCCGAGGGTCCCGGCGGCCATCTCGGCGGCCCGCCGCGGCCCCCGGCGCGCCACGCCGTAGCCGAGCAGCCCCGTCGCCGCGGCCACCGCGATCCCCAGCGCCACCCCGGCCAGTGGCTCGGGCGCACCCTGGCCGGCGTAGCCGCCGAGATCCCGCGCCGCGGCCACCGCCGCACGGGCGGTCACCACCAGCCCCACCAGAATCAGCGGGGGGCCGGTGCAGGCGCGGGGAAAGGCCAGCACCGCCAGCAGGGCGAGTGCGCTGAGCAGGGCGGACACCGCGACCACGGCGGCCGAGGTCGCCTCGTTCACCGGCGCCCGCTGGACCGCCAGCGTGACCGCCACCCCGCCCGCGGCGCCCGCACCGATGCCCCCGGCGAGCCGGCGCAGCCCGCCGCGACGGTGCGGGCCGGGCAGCAGGGCGGCGATCACCGCCAGCGCCAGTGCGGTGCCCGCCGCCAGCCGCACACCGATCAGCACGCCGGCGACCAGGGGTGATGCGGTCGCCGGCGGCGCCGCGCCGAGGGCATTCACAACCATCGTGGCGGTCCTTGATCGGAGGTCGGCCACGGTGAGCGGTGCCGGGCTCGCAGGCTGACGCTATACCCTCGCGTGCGAGGGAGGCCGGCTACGGGCCGTGGGACGATGGTCCGGGCAAAAAAGGGGCGTAAGGGAGTTCTGTGTCGACGGTGCGTTGGCTGCGGGTGGTCGCCGTCCTGAGCGTGACGGTGCTGCTGCTGGTGTTCAGTTGCTCGTGGCAGCTGAGTTCGCGGCTGCCCGACGGCGTGCCCCCGCCGCCCGGTGACCCGGTGCCGCCGATCAACACCTACGCCGAGGGCCGCGGCGCCGACCAGCTCTCCGACTGGGCCGCCGAACGCGCCGAACGGCTCGACATTCCCGCCACCGCCCTGGAGGCCTACGCCTACGCCGCCCGGGTCGCCGAGGTGGAGAACCCCAACTGCCGGATCCGGTGGACAACGCTGGCCGGCATCGGCCAGGTGGAGAGCCGCCACGGCACCTACGCCGATGCCCGTCTGGAATCCAACGGCGACGTGCGCCCCCCGATCCGGGGTCTGCGCCTCGACGGCACCGGCGGCACTCAGCACATCGTCGACCCCGACGCCGGCGACCTCGCCGACGACGACGGGGTGGTGCGCGCCCTCGGGCCGATGCAGTTCATCCCGGAGACCTGGCGCCTGTATGGGGTCGACGCCAACAACGACGGCATCATCAGCCCGGACAACATCGACGACGCCGCGCTGACCGCCGCCGGGTATCTGTGTTTCCGCGGCAAGGACCTCGACACCGCCGAGGGGTGGGTCGCGGCGCTGCGGGCCTACAACCACTCCGAGCAGTACGCACGTATTGTGCGAGACTGGGCTGCCGCCTACGCGGCAGGTCACCCACTATGACAACAGCAGCATCGGCACCGCCGGCCCCGTGAGAACCGCGTCGAACAAGGAGAACCCCGTGCCCATCATCGAGCAGGTCAGTGCCCGCGAAATCCTCGATTCCCGCGGCAACCCCACCGTCGAGGTGGAGGTCGGGCTGGCCGACGGGTCGCTGGCGCGTGCTGCGGTGCCCTCCGGCGCCTCCACCGGTGAGCACGAGGCCGTCGAACTGCGTGACGGCGGGGACCGCTACGGCGGCAAAGGGGTGCAGAAGGCGGTGCGCGCGGTGCGCGAGGAGATCGCCGCGGCGGTCGCCGGCTTCGACGCCGCCGACCAGCGGCTGGTCGACCAGGCTCTGCTGGACCTCGACGGCACCCCGGACAAGTCCCGGCTGGGCGCCAACGCCATCCTCGGGGTGTCGCTGGCGGTGGCCAAGGCGGCCGCCAAGTCGGCGCGGCTGCCGCTGTTCCGCTACCTGGGCGGACCGAACGCCCACGTGCTGCCGGTGCCGATGATGAACATCCTCAACGGCGGCGCCCACGCCGACACCGGCGTCGACGTCCAGGAGTTCATGGTCGCCCCGATCGGGGCCCCCACCTTCGCCGAGGCGCTGCGGTGGGGCACCGAGGTGTACCACTCGCTCAAGTCGGTGCTCAAAAAGCAGGGCCTGTCGACCGGGCTCGGCGACGAGGGCGGGTTCGCCCCCGACGTCGCCGGCACCACCGCCGCGCTGGACCTGATCAGCCAGGCCATCGAGGCGGCCGGCTACCAGCTCGGCGCCGACGTGGCGTTGGCCCTCGACGTGGCGGCCACCGAGTTCTACAGCAACGGTGGCAGCAACGGTGGCAGCAACGGTGGCTATGCGTTCGAGAAGCAGACCCGCACCCCGGCCCAGATGGCCGAGTTCTACGCCGACCTGCTCGGCAACTATCCGCTGGTCTCGATCGAAGACCCGCTGTCCGAAGACGACTGGGACGGCTGGGTGGCGTTGACCACCACCCTGGGGGATCGGGTGCAGTTGGTCGGCGACGACCTGTTCGTCACCAACCCCGAGCGTCTCGAGGACGGCATCGAACGTGGCGCGGCCAACGCGCTGTTGGTGAAGGTCAACCAGATCGGCACGCTCACCGAGACCCTCGACGCGGTGGCGCTGGCGCACAGCAGCGGATACCGCACGATGATGAGTCACCGCAGCGGCGAGACCGAGGACACCACGATCGCCGACCTGGCGGTGGCGGTCAGCTGCGGGCAGATCAAGACCGGTGCGCCCGCCCGCAGCGAACGCGTCGCCAAATACAACCAGCTGTTGCGTATCGAGGAGGCGCTCGGCGACGCTGCCCGCTACGCCGGCGATCTGGCCTTCCCGCGGTACGTCCCGGAGACGAAGTAGCCCCAGTCGCCGATGTCGGAACCCAAGCGGCGCCCACCAGCGTCCCGGCCGGCCCGGGGCGGGGAACGGACGCGGGGCCGGCCCCGCAAGGTGGCGCCGCGTCGTGGCGGCGCGGAAGCCCGGGGCAAGCCGGAGTCGACCGCGGTCGCGCGGATCGACCCGATCCGCCAGGGAATTGCCGAGGCCGCCGAGGATCGCGCCGAGCAACGCCTGGGCCTCACCGCCGGGCGTGCGGCCATTCTGGCGGTGGTGGTCTGTGTGCTGACCCTGACCACCGGACCGCCGCTGCGCACCTACTTCGCCCAACGCACCGAGATGCGACAGCTTCAGGCCTCCGAAGATGCTCTGCGCCAACAGATCACCGAGTTGGAACAGCAGAAGGAGAAGCTGGCCGACCCGGCCTACATCGCCGCTCAATCCCGCGAACGGCTCGGTTTCGTCATGCCCGGTGAAGTGCCCTACCAGGTGCAGTTGCCGCCGACCCCGGAGACCCCGCAGCACCCCGGCATGGCCCCGGAAGCGATCACCAACGGCGACCCCTGGTACACCGCGCTGTGGCACACCATCGCCGACGCGCCGCACGGCCCGCCGCCCGCGCCGGCGGGGCCGCCTGGGCCACCCGGACCGCCGCCGCCGGGACCGCCACCACCGCCGGGGCCGCCCGGTGGTTGATCACGCCGACCTCGACGCTGTCGCCCGTCAACTGGGCCGGACCCCGCGCGGCGTGGTCGCGATCGCCTACCGCTGCCCCAACGGGGAGCCCGCGGTCGTGACGACGGCGCCGAAACTGCCTGACGGAACGCCGTTTCCGACCGTGTACTACCTGACGCACCCGGTGCTGACCGCGGCGGCGAGCCGACTGGAATCCGCTGGGCTGATGGCGCAGATGACCGAACGACTCCGTGAGGATCCCGACCTGGCGGCCGCCTACCGGGCCGCCCACGAGGCGTACCTGGCCGACCGCGACGCGATCGCGCAGCTGGGCACGGATGTCTCCGCCGGCGGGATGCCCGACCGGGTCAAATGCCTGCACGTGCTGATCGCCCATTCGCTGGCGGCCGGGCCCGGGGTCAACCCGTTCGGCGATGAAGCGCTGGCGCTGTTGGCCGACGAACCCGCCATGGCCGGGATCCTCGAACCGGGGCGGTGGCGGTGAGCCCGGCGAGCACCGTGAGTCCCGCCGGGCCGGTCGCGGCGATCGACTGCGGCACCAACTCGATTCGGCTGCTCATCGCCGAGCCGGACGGCGCGACGCTGCGCGAGTTGCACCGCGAGATGCGCATCGTCCGGTTGGGCCAGGGCGTCGACGCCACCGGGGCGTTCGCCCCCGAGGCTATCGAACGCACCCGTGCTGCGCTCAGCGACTACGCCGGGCTGCTCACCGCGCACCGGGTTCAGCGGGTGCGGATGGTCGCGACGTCGGCGGCCCGCGACGTCAGCAACCGCGACGCGTTCTTCGCGATGACCGCCCGCGAGCTCGGTGCGGCGGTGCCCGGGGCCGTCGCCGAGGTGATCAGCGGCACCGAGGAGGCGGCCCTGTCGTTCGCCGGGGCGGTGGCCGACCTCGACGTCGCCACCCACGGCACCGCGCCGCTGATCGTCGTCGACCTCGGGGGCGGGTCGACCGAGGTGGTGCTCGGTGAGCGTCGGGACCCAGGAGCCGACGTTCTGGCCAGCTACTCCGCCGACATCGGGTGCGTGCGGCTCACCGAACGATGCCTGCGATCGGACCCGCCGACCGCCGATCAGATCGCCGCGGCCCGCCGCGTCGTCGACGACCAGATCGCCGCCGCGCTGGCGGCGGTGCCGGTCGAGCGGGCCCACACCTGGGTCGGGGTCGCCGGCACCATGACCACCCTCTCAGCGTTGGCCCACGGGCTCACGCACTACGACCCGGCCGCCATTCACCTGTCTCGCATCGACCATCACCGGCTACAGCAGACCTGCGACCGGTTGATCACGATGACGCGCGCCGAGCGGGCGGCGCTGGGGCCGATGCATCCCGGCCGCGTCGATGTCATCGGGGGCGGGGCGATCGTCGCGGCGCAGTTGGCCGCCACGCTGCAACAGCGCGCCGGGCTCACCGAGCTGATCGTCAGCGAACACGACATTCTCGACGGGATCGCGCTGTCGGTAATCGGGTGAACCGCCACCAAACCGGGCCGGTCGTGGAAAACTCGGAGGGACCGCAGGGGGGTGCCCCCGAGCGGCCAGAAGCAGAGAGGACGTCGTCGTGACTGGGCCGCAGGATGATTCGGGACGGGTGACGGGGCAAGCCACGCCGTCGATACCCGATGAACTCGCCGACCGCGACCCGGAGTTCATCCGCAAGATGCTGCCCCGCTTCTGGCTGTGGGCGCGCCTGTACTTTCGCGCCGAGGTCAGCGGATTCGAGAACGTGCCCGACGAGCCGGTGCTGTTCGTCGGCAACCACAGCGGCGGGTCGATGTCGCCGGACACGTTCGTGTTCACCCTGGCCTACCACACCTATTTCACGGTGGAGGGCCGACCGTTGGCCGCCCTTGCCCACGAGATCGTGCTGCGCACCCCGTGGATGGGGACGATCGCCCGCAAGATGGGCATCGTGTTGGCACGGCCCAAGACCGCGGCCAACCTGTTGCGGGCCGGTGCCAACGTGCTGGTCTACCCCGGCGGTGACGTCGACGCCCTGCGTCGCTGGCGGGACCGCAACAAGATCATGTTCGACGGCCGGCAGGGGTTCATGAAGCTGGCGCACGCGGCCGGGGTCAAGATCGTGCCCGTCGTCGCCGTCGGCGGCCAGGAGACCTTCTTCGTGCTCAACGACGGGCGCCGCACCGCCAAGCTGCTGCGCTTCGACAAGTTGCTACGTGTCAAATCGGTGCCGCTGAGCCTGAGCGTTCCGTGGGGGCTGCTGCCCGGGGACCTGCCCCACGTTCCGTTCCCCGCCAAGATCCGCATCCAGGTGCTGCCGCCGATCGACCTGCGCGAACACTTCGGCGACGATCCGGACTGGGACGAGGCCTACGGCTATGTGACCTCGACGATGCAGGTGGCGCTGTCCGGGCTGGCCGCCAAGACCGTGGTTCCGGTGCTCGGCTGATGGCAGGGGTCACCAGGGCGGTGCGCATCGCGTCCCCCGTCGACCAGGTCGCCAAGATCGCCACGGACCCGGCGGTGGTCTTCCCCATCATGGGCAGCTTCGGGCGTTTCGACTTCCTCACCCGCAACGCCGACGGCAGCGAGGAATGGGACCTGTATCTCAACGTCGGCTCGATCTACGTGGGCGGGCGGGTGCGGGTGCCGCCGCCCTCGGTCGCCACGCTGCGCTGGCAGTCGCTGCGCGGCACCCGGCAGTGGGCCCGCATCGAGGTGAACCCGACCGCCGACGGGGCGCGGGTGACGATGAGCATGGAGGTCCGGTTCGCCGGTCGGATCACCGGCTGGCTCACCGGCCAGCTGGCCCGCGGCATCCTGGCGCGCAACATGGAGGCCGGTCTGCAGCAGCTGCGTCACCACATCGAATACGGACCCGGCTGAGGATTCCGCCCGGGCGGTTCGGCGGCGGATCGGTTGTCCGACCCACGCTCTACAATCGAACAGGCGTGGCGCTCCTAGAGTTTTGGTGGGCGCCTTCTTGCTGTTCAGCGAAATTTCCTGTTGAGGTTCAACTACTTCGGTG
>NZ_NCXO01000052.1 GCF_002104795.1 Mycolicibacillus koreensis | reverse complement strand
CCGCGCCTCCGGGCGGCCCCAACCCCACCCGGCAGTTCACCTTCGAGGTGGCCGAGTGGGCCGACGCGGACCCCGAGCCGGAGACGTTCGCCGACGCCGAGCCGGAGGTTGAGCAGTTCGCCGGGATCGCGATGAGCGAATTCGCGTGGCAGCGCCAGCGGTCCCGGCGCCGGGTGCTGATCGCGCTGGCGCTGGTGCTGGCCGCGACCGGGCTGGCCGGGGCCGGCGGCTGGACCCTCGGCACCAACCTGGCGGGGCTGTTGTAGCCCGCCCGCTCCGTGGCGTCAGTCGCGCAGCATCTCGGCGACCAGAAACGCCAACTCCAGCGACTGCTGGGTGTTCAGCCGGGGGTCACACGCGGTCTCGTAGCGACCCGCCAGATCGGTGTCGGAGATGTCCTGGGCCCCGCCGAGGCATTCGGTGACGTCCTCGCCGGTGATCTCGACGTGGATGCCGCCGGGATGGGTGCCGAGTTCGCGGTGCACCTCGAAGAAGCCCTGCACCTCGTCGACGATGCGGTCGAAGTGGCGGGTCTTGTGCCCGGTGGACGCCTCATGGGTGTTGCCGTGCATGGGGTCGCACTGCCAGATCACCTGATGGCCGGTGGCCTGAACCTTCTCGATGATCGGCGGCAGCAGATCGCGCACCTTGCCGTTGCCCATCCGGCTGACCAGCGTCAACCGCCCCGGGGTGTTGTGCGCGTCGAGCCGCTCGACGTACTCCACGGCCAGCTCCGGGGAGGTGGCCGGGCCCAGTTTGATCCCGATCGGGTTGGCGATCACCTCGGCGAACGCCACGTGCGCCCCGTCGAGTTGGCGGGTGCGGTCCCCGATCCACAGGTAGTGCGCCGACAGGTCGAACAGCGCCCGGTCGGCCCCACCCGCGCCGACCTCACCCAACCGCAGCATGGCGCGTTCGTAGTCCAACACCAGCGCCTCGTGGCTGGCGTAGATCTCGGCGGTCTGCAACTCGCGGTCGGCGACCCCGCAGGCGCTCATGAACTTCAGTGCGCGGTCGATCTCGCCGGCCAGCGCCTCGTAGCGGGCACCCGCCGGCGAGGTCCGCACGAACTCGCGGTTCCAGTCGTGCACCAGGTCCAGCGAGGCCAGCCCGGAGGAGGTCAGCGCGCGCACCAGGTTCATCGCGGCGCTGGCGTTGGCGTAGGCGCGGACCAGCCGGGACGGGTCGTGTTCGCGGGCGGCGGCGTCGGCGACCAGGCTGTTGACCATGTCGCCGCGGTAGGAGCGCAGCCCCAGGGCGTCGACGTCGGCGGAGCGCGGTTTGGCGTACTGTCCGGCGATCCGGGCCACCTTGACCACCGGCATCGACGCGCCGTAGGTGAGCACCACCGCCATCTGCAGCAGGGTGCGGATGTTGGCCTTGATGTGCGGTTCGGTGTTGTCGACGAACGTCTCCGCGCAGTCGCCGCCCTGCAGCAAGAACGCCTCACCGCGAGCCACCTGGGCCAGCTGCTCGTGCAGGCGGGTCACCTCGGAGGGCACCGTGATCGGCGGCACGCTCTCGAGCACGGTGCGCATCGCCGCGGCGGAGTCGGCCGGCCAGGTCGGCTGCTGGGCGGCCGGTTTGGCCAGCGCCGCATCCAGCTTCTCACGCTGGTGTTCCGCCAGAGGCGGCAGCGTGGGCAGCTGCTCGATCGGTACGTCAACGGTCCAGTTCACCCGACCATGGTAACCGGGCCACGCGGTGACCCGGTGGGCCGCGGTGGGCGGCTCAGCCCCGGCCCGACTCGGCGATGACCCGGTACCGTCGCAGCTGGTCGCGGGCGTCGACGAGGGCGTCGTGCGCGTCGGGTGACCGCGGCGGCAGCGTCGGCTTGCCGCGGTCCTCCCAGAGTTGGCGCAGTTCGTGGGTGAACCGCGGCATCGACGCCGGCAGCGCCGGCATGGCCCCCCACAATTGGCAGAGCACCACGTGGTCGTAGGCGCCGATCCAGGCCCACAACTCGATCGGCTCGTCGCCGTCGACGCCGAAGAACGCTTCGAGGTCGGTGCGGATCTGGCGCCGGGAGCGCCACACCGTCGCCGCCGGCGACGGCAGCTTCGGCAGCACGTGAGTGCGCACCCAGCGACCGGCGCGCTGCGGGTCGAACTCGGTGGACACCGCGTAGTACTCGCGTCCATCCTCGGCGATCACCCCGATCGAGATCAGCTCGATGGTGTGCCCGTCATCGATGAATTCGGTGTCGTAGAAGTACCTCACGGCCGCATCACCGGGGGTCCTCCCCGGGGGTGCGCAGCCGGGCGATCGGCACCGTCGGGGCCGCTGCGGCCCGGTCGGCCGCCGCCGACGGGGCCCGGGTGGGGCGGATCCGCCGGATCATGATCGGCTCGGTCGGCGCCGAGGCCACCCGGACCTCCCGGTTGACCGCGGCGGTGACGGTGACGTCGTCGTGGACCTGGGGACGCCCGGCGATGGCGTCCTGCAGCCAGAGTTTGGCCCGCACCACCGGCCGGCGCAGCTGCCGTTCCCGCTCCAGGGCGCGGCGCATGGTCTGCGGCCGGCCGTGGTAGCGCCACCGGGCCCACGGGGCGTGCGGCCGGGAGAGCCGGACCGCGCCGATCACCAGCAGCGGAAAGAAGAACATCCCGACCAGGCCGGTCCACACCTTGCCCTTGAACAGCACCACCACCGCCAGCGGCAGCGCCAGCACCAGGCTGGAGAACACCCCGACCTGCACGATCAGCGACGACGTGTCGTGCCACAGCGACAGCAGAAACGTCAGCGGATGAAAACCGAGGACCAGCAGCCCGGTCACCGCGGTGGCGGCGAACACCGCGTCCACCGAGGTGCGCCCGTCCTCCTCCCAGTAGACGTCGGCGAGGTGCAGGATCAGCGCGTATTCGTCGAGCACCAGCGCAGCACCGATCCCGAAGCCGATCGCGGCAACCGAGACCGCCAGCTCGTGGCCGCTGCCGGCGACGACGACCAGCCCGACCCCCGAGACCAGCACCAGCACCACCCCGAACACCACGTGATGGATGTGTTTGGTGCCCAGATGCACGTTGCGCGGCTGCCACCAGCGTGGGCGCGCTCCCGCGGCGTTCTGGTTGCGGATGTAGCGCACGGTGATGCGGGTGATCAGAAAGGTCGCCAGGAACGCGACCAGGCAGCACAGCAACGGCAGGCGGCCACCGTCGACGATGTCCTGGCGAAACCAGTCGAGCATGAGGAAAACGTAGCCCGCCGGACCGGCGGGCCGCAGGCGGCCCGCTCCGGCGCGTCGCCGCACCGACCGGCTGCGCCGACCCCGATAGTGTGTGGGGCACCATGAGCAGACGGCGGTCGCCCGACGGGGGCATGCAGCGCGAGCGGGTGGCGTGGCGGATCTTTCAGGTGATCACCGCGGTGGCGCTGGCCGCGGCGAGTTGGTGGGTGCTGACCCACTGGCCCTACCGCATCGACATCGACGTGTACCGCATGGGCGGGCGGGCCTGGCTGGACGGCCAACCGCTCTACACCGACGGGGTGCTGTTCGCCACCCGCAGCGGACTGAACCTGCCGTTCACCTATCCGCCGCTGGCCGCCATCGTGTTCAGCCCGTTCGCCGTGATGCCGCTGCCGGTGGCGACCGCGGTGATCACCGCGGTGACGCTGGTGTTGTTGATCGTCTCGGTGACGGTGGTGTTGACCAGCCTCGACGTCTGGCCGACGTCGGTGGCGGTGCCGGGACCGGCCTGGTGGCGACGGACGTGGGTGGCCGCGGCGCTGGTCACCCCGACCGTGATCGCCTTCGAACCGATCCGGTCGAACTTCTCGTTCGGCCAGATCAACGTGGTGCTGATGGCGTTGGTGATCGCCGACTGTCTGCCGCGGCGCACGCCGTGGCCGCGCGGGCTGCTGCTGGGGTTCGCGATCGCGCTGAAGCTGACCCCGGCGGTGTTCGTGCTGTTCTTCCTGCTGCGCCGGGACACCCGCGCGATCGCGACGACCGCGGTGTCGCTGGCGGGGGCGACGCTGCTGGCGATGGTGCTGGCCCGCCAGGATTCGCTGGAGTACTGGACGCACACCGTGCGCAACACCGACCGCATCGGTGGGGCCACGTTGAACACCAACCAGAACATCGCCGGGGCGCTGGCCCGGATCGGGTTGAGCGCCGCGGACCGCACCACCGTGTGGCTGATCGGCTCGGTGCTGGTGCTGATACTGGCGCTGGTCGCCGCGCGGCGCGCTCTGCGCGCCGACCAGCCCGCCCTGGGCCTGATCTGCATCGCGTTGTTCGGGCTGGTGGTCTCGCCGGTGTCGTGGTCGCATCACTGGGTGTGGGCGCTGCCGGCGGTGGTGGTCGCCGCGGTGGTGGGCTACCGCCGGCGCAGCGTCACGATGGGGGTGCTCGCGGTGGTGGGCACGGCGATCATGGTGTGCCCGCCGATGCTGGTGCTGCTGCCGGAGAACCACGAGGCCGACGCCGCGTGGTGGCGCCAGGTCGCCGGCCTGGCATACGTGTGGTGGGCGCTGGCGCTGCTGGCGGCCACCGCCGTGCGACCACGACGCTCCGCGGACACCGCACCGGCCGCGGAGCCGGTCCCGGCCGGCACCTGAACACCGCCCGGGGCGGGTTGGCGACCGGGCCGCGGGCCGCACGCCCACCAGACCGCGGGCCGCGCCCCACCAGACCGCGGGCCGCGCCCCACCAGACTCACGTTTCTGCGCGAATTCGGGCGGCGGATTCACGCGGTGGACGCACGCAAACGTGCGGCTCGTGGACCGCCGCACCGTATCGGGGGGCATGCGACGACGATCGGGAGGCCTCAACCGGCCCCAACCGGCTCAGCGGCTCTCAACCGGCCTTTCGGCCGCTCTTCAGCCCGCCATTGTCTCCGAGATGCGCTCGGCGGGGTCCTCTGCCGGCGGCTGTTGGGTGCCGTCCTTGACGCTGGCGGCGTAGATGTCGACGTACTCCTGGCCCGACAGCCCCATCAACTCGTACATGACCTCGTCGATGACGGCCCGTTCGATGAACCGGTTACCGCCGAGCCCTTCGAAGCGGGTGAAGTCCATCGGCTTGCCGAAGCGCACCGTGACCCGGCCGAAATGCCACATCTTGCTGCCCGGGGGGTTGACGACGTCGGTGCCGATCATCGCCACCGGGATCACCGGGATGCCGGTCTCCAACGCCAGCCGTGCCAGCCCGGTCTTGCCCTTGTAGAGCCGACCGTCGGGCGACCGGGTGCCTTCGGGGTACATGCCGAGCAGTTTGCCCTCGTCGAGCAGTCGCTTGGCGGTGTCGAGGGCGGCCTGCGCGGCGTCGGCGTCGGTGCGGTCGATCGGCACCTGGCCGGAGACGCTGTAGAACCAGCGGGTGAACCAGCCCTTGAGCCCGGTGCCGGTGAAGTACTCCGCTTTCGCCAGGAACGTGATCCGCCGACGCACTACCAGGGGCAGGAAGAAACTGTCGGCCACCGCCAGGTGGTTGCTGGCTAAAATCACCGCCCCCGACGCGGGAACATGCTCGAGGCCTTCAACTTTCGGCCGGCCCAGCAAGCTGAGCAATGGGCCCATGAAGATGTACTTGAACAGCCAATACCACATGGACCCTCCTGATCGCCCGTCGACCGATGCCTGTTCCTTCGGGCTAACTTTACTCGCCGAACCGGCGGCGGCCAGCCTCCGGTTTACTCTTCGACCGAAACCGGGATGTGCTCATAGCCGCGCCGGGGCGCATCGGAGCCGCCCGGCCCGCCGTCCGGCGGTGGCGGGTCGGTGGCGGCGTCGGCGTTGTCGATCAGCGCGCGGATCACCGTCAACAGCGCAACACTGTGCTCGCCGATCACCTCCAGCAGGGGATGCTGTTCGCCGTTGATCAGGGCCGCCAGCGCGCACACCGGGCACCACACCTGCTGGCACTTGCCCGGGTCGCTGGCCGCGGCCATCGCCGCCACCGCGCGCAGCCCCGGATCGATACCGTCGAGGATGGAGCGCGCCAGACGGCGCAGTTCGGGCCCCACGTCGGGGTGCGTGCCGGTCACGCTGGCCACACCTCCGGATTCGGTCGGAAACGCACCGTCAGCTCGGTGCCACGCAGGGCGGCGTCGATCACCGTGCAGCGACGCAGCACGGAGGCCAGCCGGACCCGGCGTCGCACACCGCCGGCGCCGATGATCAGGTCATCGTCGACCCTGCCCAACGTCAGCGAACCGGGGTCGACCTGAGGTAACTCTAGTCGCAGGCGGTAGACCGCCTCCAATCCCGATCCCGATTCCCGGTCGACGACCGGCGCCACCGGGCCCGGCAGCGACGACCCGTCCCGCCGGCGTGCGGCGGCCAACAGATCCGCCAGCGACTTCGGCCCGATCGGCTCGCCGGCCAGGTGCGGGGTCAGCACCAGCTGCGCCTCGCCGATCGCGGCGTCGAGGTCGGCGAGCACCATCCGCTGTTCGGCGATCCGCTCGGCGTACCAGTCGAACGCCGGATGGGCCGGCAGGTTGCTGTATTCGTAGGAATTGTCTTGCACCAGAACCTGGTTGACGATCATCTCCGCGACCCGCACGCCCATCAGCGACAACGACCCCAGGGTGCGCACCGCCTCGGCGGCCACCACCCGTTCGGCGGTGAGCACCAGGTGCGCGGCGACCCGCTGCCCGTCGGTGAGCACCGCGGTGAGCCGGTCCACCCCATCGGTGAGGCGCTCGAACACCTCGACCAGCGCCGCTGAAGTGCCGTCGGCGGCGGACAACCGGCGATGCCGCGGCCAAGCCCGCTCCACATACAGCCCGAAGGTTCCGGGCAGGGTCAGCATCCGCAGCGCGTCGGCGGTCGAGGCGCAGTCCACCACGACCCGGTCCCAGCGCCCGCTGTCAGCGAGCACGGCCACCTGGTGCAGGCCGAGCACTTCCTGCACGCCGGGCATCGCCGAGAGTTCCTCCGGCGCGATCTGGCCGAGCTCCGAGTCGGGGAACCGTGCGTCGATCACCTCGACCACCCGGCGCCACTGCGCCTCCAGCAGGCCGAGGGTGTCCAGGGCCAGCGCGTCGAGCGATCCGACGTCGGCGGCGGTGTCGTCGATGACGACCGGGATCGGGTCGGCGCCGCCGGTGGCCACCGGCACACCGAGGACATCGCCGAGCGAGTGGGCCTGGTCGGTGGAGACCAGCAGCACCCGGTCCCCGGCGGCCGCGTCGCGCACGGCGGTCGCCGCCGCCAGGGTGGATTTGCCGACTCCCCCCTTGCCGACGAACAGGCTGATGCGGGCCGGCTCGGGACTTCCGGCGCTCACCGCCTCACTGGTCTGACTCAGCTTCGACTCGTTTCTTCAGGTCCTTCAACGCCGTGTCGGTGAGCCGGCGCTCGGCTTTACGCTTGAGCAAGCCGATCATCGGCACCATCAGGTCCACCGAGAGCTCGTAGGTCACTTCCGTGCCGGATCCCTTCGGCGTCAACAAGTATGCGCCATCGAGGGCTCGCAGCAGGGAACTGGAGACCAGGGTCCAGTGCACCGAACGCCGATCCGACGCCCACTGGTAGGACAACACCATGGTGTCTTTGATGACCGCGGCGTCGAGCTGCAGCCGCGCCGTCTTCGGGTACCCGTCGGCGTCGGCCTCGATCACCTCGGCCTGCTTGTACTCCGAGACCCATTGCGGGTAGGAGCCGATGTCGGCGATGACATCCATCACCGCTTCCGGCTCGGCCTCGATGTAGATGATCTGTGCCGTCTTGTCCGTCACGTCGCTGCTTCCTGCTCCCTGCCTGCGCGTTCCCGCTGTTTTCGTCGCAAACGCTACCCTGCCCGATTCGGCGCCACCCCGGTCAGGCCAGCGGTGCCACACCGATCGGCCGGGCCGACTCCAGGTTCTGTTTGACCTCGAAGGACATCGTCTTGCCCGCCACCCGGCGTCGATGGTTCATCGCGGCCAGGTTCAGCTTGGCCAGCCGGGACGCCGACACCCCGGCCGGCTCGGCGTGCAGGAAATAGTGCAGCAGCACCCCGTCGAGGCACGGCTCCAACCAGATCTCCATGGTGCCCACCAGCGGACCGTGCACCGTCCACCGGACGCCCTTGTCGGCACGGTCTTCGACCACGGTCAGCCGCAGATCCGGCCACCATCGACGCCAACTGGCCGGGTCGCCGACCGCGGCGCCGACCACCGCCGGCGAGGCGGCGATGAATGTCTCGTCGGCGACCTGGATGCTGTTCACCGGTCCAGCTTCACATACCGTGGTCCGACCGTGACACCGACCGTGACACCGACCAAGGTGAACACCGTCACACCGATGCCGACTAGGCTGGCGGCAAGCCGCCCGCCACGATGTTGGAGAGGTCAGCAACGTGCCTGAATTCACCGTCCCGGCGCCGTTCCGCGTCGACGAGCACGACAACATTGCCGCCGCAGTCTTCGAGCACGAACGCACCGACCCCGGCTATGTGTTCTTCCAGCGCCTGGTCGACGGCTCCTGGACCGATGTGACGTGTGCGGACGCGGTCACGCAGATCCGGGCGCTCGCGCGCGGCCTGATCGGCTTGGAGGTGCGGCCCGGCGACCGGGTGGCGGTGCTGTCGGCCACCCGCTACGAGTGGGCGGTGCTCGACCTGGCGATCCTGGCGATCGGCGCGGTGACGGTGCCGATCTATGAGACCTCCTCGGCCGAACAGGTGCGCTGGGTGCTGCAGGACTCCGGTGCGGTGGTGGCGATCGTCGAGACCGACACCCATGCCGACACCGTCGCCGAGCTGGCCGACACGCTGCCGGAGTTGCGGCAGGTACTGGTGATCGACGGCTCCCCCGGCGCCGTCGAGCAGCTCACCGCCGCCGGCGAGAAGATCGAGGACGGTGCGGTCGCCGAGCGCAACGACGCGGTGCGCTCCGATGCCCCGGCCACGTTGATCTACACCTCCGGAACCACCGGTCGCCCCAAGGGATGTCAGCTCACCCACGCCAACCTGCTCTACGAGGCGCGCGGTGCCAGTGAAGTGCTGCCGACGTTGCTGCGTCCGGGTGAGCGGTTGCTGACCTTCCTGCCGCTGGCGCACGTGCTGGCCCGCGCCATCACGTTGGCCTGTGTCGCCAGCAAGGTCACCGTCGGGTTCACCAGCGACATCAAGAACCTGGTGCCGATGTTCGCCGCGTTCAAGCCGACCGTGGTGGTGTCGGTGCCGCGGGTGTTCGAGAAGGTGTACAACACCGCCGCCCAGAACGCCGCCGACGACGGCAAGGGCCGCATCTTCACCATGGCCGCCGAGACCGCGGTGGCCTGGAGCAAGGCCCACGACGAGGGCGGGCCGGGACTGTGGCTGCGCGCCAAGCACGCCGTGTTCGACAAGCTCGTCTACCACAAGCTGCGCAGCGCCCTGGGCGGCGACTGTCGTGCCTCGATCTCCGGCGGCGGGCCGCTGGGCAAGTGGCTGGGGCACTTCTACCGGGGTGTGGGCCTGACCATCTACGAAGGCTACGGGCTGACCGAGACCAGCGCGGCGATCACCGTCAACCAAATCGACGCGTTCAAGATCGGTACCGTTGGAAAGTTGTTGCCGGGCAACAGCATGCGCATCTCAGAGGACGGTGAGTTGCTGGTGCGCGGCGGGGTGGTGTTCGACGGCTACTGGAAGAACGACGAGGCCACCGCCGATGCCATCGTCGACGGTTGGTTCAAAACCGGGGATCTCGGCGCGGTCGACGACGAAGGATTCCTGACGATCACCGGCCGCAAAAAAGAGATCATCGTCACCGCCGGCGGCAAGAACGTGGCGCCCGCGGTGCTCGAGGACCAGTTGCGTTCGCATCCGCTGATCAGTCAGGCGATGGCCGTCGGAGACGCCAAACCGTTCATCGGGGCGTTGGTCACCATCGACCCGGAGGCGTTCACCGGCTGGAAACAGCGCAACGGCAAGGACGCCGACGCCTCGGTCGGCGACCTCGCGGAGGACCCCGATCTGACCAGTGAGGTCGACACCGCGATCAAACAGGCCAATCTGGCGGTCTCCCACGCGGAATCGATCCGCAAGTTCCGAATCCTTCCGGTCGACTTCACCGAGGAGACCGGTGAGCTCACCCCGACGATGAAGCTGAAACGCAACGTGGTGCTGGAGAAGTTCGCCGACGACGTCGCCGCGATCTACGGCGAGACGGTCACCCCCGGCGAAACCCGTCGGCGCGGGAAGCACTGAGCCACCACTCAGCCCGCCAACAGCTCGGAGAGCCTGGCGGTGAGCGCATCCCAACGCCAGGTGTCACGCGCCCACGCCCGCCCGGCGGCTCCCATCGCGGCGGCTCGGCCGGGATTGGCCAGCAGATCACCGACGGCCGCGCCGATCTGGTCCACCGAGCGTCCGTCGACGATCAACCCGGTTGTTTTGTGCTGCACCGTTTCCGGGGCTCCACCGGAATCTCCGGCCACCACCGCGACACCACTGGCTGATGCCTCCAGGAACACGATGCCCAGCCCCTCGACGTCGAGGCCCGCGCCGCGGGTGCGGCACGGCATCGCGAACACGTCGGCCATGGCGTGGTGGGTGGGCAGTTCGGCCCACGGAACTCCGCCGGTGAACACCACCGAATCGCTCACCCCGACCTGCTCAGCCAACCGCTGCAGCGTCGCGCGGTACGGCCCGCCGCCGACGATCACCAGCGCGGCTCCGTCGACGCGCGCACCGATCTGCGGCCAGGCCCGGATCAGCATGTCCTGGCCCTTGCGCGGCACCAGCCGCGACAGGCACACCACGACCGGACGTTGTCCCAGCCGGTAGCGGGCGCGCAACGCGTCCCGTCCGGCCGGGTCGGGAGCGAACCGGCCGGTGTCGACGCCGGGCGGAAGATGCTCCAGCGCGGCGTCGGGACCGAACGCGCTGGCGAAGCGGCCGCGGGTGTAGTGGCTGACGAACGTGACCACGTCGGCGTGGTCACCGATGCGCCGCAGCACCGACCGGGCGGCGGGCAGCATCGACCATCCGACCTCGTGGCCGTGGGTGCTGGCCACCACCCTGCTCGCCCCGGCCCGCCGCGCGGCCGGAGCCAGCAGGCCCAGCGGGGCCGCGGCCCCGAACCACACGGTGTCGATCGCGTGCTCGGCGATGAGCCGACTCATCCGGTCCGCTACCCGCGGTGTAGGCAGCATCAGGGTCCCCGGGTGACGTACCACCCGGTACCCGGCGTCGGTGTCGAACCCGTGGGCGCCCTTCCAGCGCGGGGCGTAGACGGTCACCTCGTCGAGACCGGCGCTGACCAGTCGGACCACGAATTCCTGCAGATAGGACTGGATACCGCCGGGTCTGGGCGGAAAGTCATTGGTTACCAGCAGCACCCGGGTCACAGCGGTCAGGCTAACGTGGCGGACGGGTCGGGTTCGCCGCACCCGCCGGTTGGCCGCCCCACTGCCGCCATGCGGCGAGAACGACCGGCAGCCCGGCCCCGAGCGTGCGCCGTACGGCGCGGTCCACACCTGTGTGGTCGACCCCGCAGGCGTCGCGATACAGCGCCCGCAGCCGCTGCGGGCCGTAGCGTTCGGCGACGAACCGGGCGAACCACCAGGCCCGGTCGTAGGCTCCGGCACGGTCCGGCCCGTCGAGATCGGCGTCGGTGGGTAGGCGCAGCACCGCAGCGTCCGGTACCGGTGTGGCCGGGCGGGCCACGTAGTCGGCCACCCCTTCGGTGAGCCAGCGGGGCGCGTCGAGGGCGGTGGCCGCGCGGGTCGCGTAGTGGAACAACTCGTGGGTCAGCACTATCTGCAGCGCGCCCGCACTGAGCCGCGCCGCGCCCGGCGCCAGCACGATGCGCTGCCCGGCGACATGGCCCCGCGACGGGTCGACGGCGGCGGCGACGGTGACCGCGGCGGTATCGGCGCTGACCGGGACGCCGGCGGCGGCGGCGAATTCCGCACCGGTCGCGGTGAGCTGCACCCGGATCCGCTCGGGCCAGTCGGTGCCCCAGAACTGCTGTACCGCGGCGATCGCGGTGTCCATGCTCGCGCGCACCCGCGCGGCCAGGCCGGAGGTGTCGTCGGGGGCCCCCGTGATGGTGAGGGTGCGTGGCGAGGCGGGCGCGACCGGCCGGTCGGCGCGGCCGATCATGGCCGACCCGGCGATCAACTCGGTCAGCAGCACCGCGGCCAGCAGCGCCGCGGCCAGCCGCCGATCAGTAACGGCGGGCGTTGTAGATCGGGCCCGACGCGGTCATCGGCACCACCGCGACCGGAACTCCGTAGGTGGAGGCGTGCACGATCATCCCGTCGCCGATGTAGAGGCCGACGTGTGAGGCATCGGAGTAGAAGCTGAGCACGTCACCGGGCTGCAACTCCGACAGCGAGACCGGCTGGCCGCCGGCGGCCATCGCGTAACTGGAATGCGGCAGGGCGATGCCCGCCTGCTGGAAGGCCCACATCACCAGCCCGGAGCAGTCGAAGGCGCCGGGGCCCGAGCCGCCCCACGAGTACGGCGAACCCACGCGGGTGAGCGCGGCCTGCACGGCCACCGCGCCGGCGCCCGAACCGCCGCCGGGACCGGGGATCAGCGCGTCCGGTGGCCCGCCGGGCAGCGCCTCGGGTGCCGGCAGCGCCTCCGGCGGCGGCCCGACGTCGGCCATCGCGGTGCGCTGCACCGGGCTCAGCGCCAGGTACTGGGCTTTGACGATCGCGATCTGGGTCCGCAGTTCCCGTGCCTTGGACTGCAGGCCGGTGCGCACCTCGGCGGCCTCGTCGGCGGCGGCCTTGGCCTCCGCGGCCGAGGCGGCCGAGGCCTCTTCGGCCTTGTCGGCGCGTGCCCCGGCCTCCCGGAAGCCCGTCATCTGGGTTTCCATCTCGGTGCCCATCACCTGCTGGACGGAGAGTTTGTCGATCATCGACTGCGGGGAGCTGGCGGTCAAGATCGCGTCGAGACCGTCGGTGTGCCCGCCCATGTACATGGCGACGGCGAATCCGTCGACCGCCTCCTGGTAGCCGGTGAGCTGGTTGCGCGCCGACTCGGCGGCGGCGAGGTCTTTGTCGTGCTGCTCCTCGGCGTCCTGCTGGGCGGCGAGCTTCTCGTCGAGGTCGATCTGGGCGGCGTGCATCGCTTCGGTGGTTTGTTCGGCCTGCCGGGACAGCTCGTTGAGCTTGGTCAACGCGTCGTCAGCGGGGTCGGCGCCCACGCCGGCCGCCACCGCTCCGGATGCCACCGTCAGACCGGCTACGGTCGCGATGAGGGGTCGCCTGATTCCGCGCAAGGTCCGGTGCATCCAGTCCAGCCTCAAGATGTACTTCCTCACACTGCTGTCAATCCATGCCGCCGACGCCGGACTCACCCAGCCGAGTCGTGCATGTGCCGTCGATCGAACTCAGGTCACGAATAGGTTACGAAACGGTATCGGTCCTGTCCAGCAGGGCGGGCAACTTTACCAAGCACCCCGAGCTGAACCGGGTCCCACGCCGGTTCAGGCTACCCCAGATGCGCGCTGATCCCGAATAGGCACCAGCCGCAGGCGCGGCGCCATGCCGGCCTCGGCGAGCACCGCCAGCGCCGCCCGCTCGTCGTCGAGCAGCGTCTGCGGCTCACCGAGCAACACACTGACCACGCAGTCGCGACATGCGAGGCCGCGCACCGCGCAGTCGTCGCAGTCGATCACCATCGGGTCGCCCGGCGGCGCACCCGCCGCGGCGGGCAGGTCGGCGGCGGTCTCCTCGGTGAACCGGTCCTCGGCCACGATCGTGTCCTTTCTGCAGGTGAACAACGTGTTGCGGACGTTAGCGCCGCCCTCTGACATTTAGCCTCATCGATCGGGCCCAGACCACCGGAGCGCGGTGGGCCCACCGGGGTGTCGGGGGCCGCGCCTACCGTCGACGCTGTGGGTGCCGACGACGCCGAACAGCTCAGCCTGCCCGGCGTGGGCACGCCGGGCACCCTGGGCGCCGTCTCGGCCGCCGAGGCGCTCGATGAGCAACCGCTGGCCGCGACCACTTTCGTCGTCGTCGACCTGGAGACCACCGGCGGTGCGGGCTCGGATGCGATCACCGAGGTCGGCGCGGTCAAGGTGCGCGGCGGGCGGGTGCTCGGCGAGTTCGCCACCTTGGTCGACCCGCGCCGAGGCATCCCGCCGCGCATCGCCGAGCTGACCGGGATCACCACCGCGATGGTGCGCGACGCCCCGCCGATCGAGGTGGTGCTGCCGATGCTGTGGGAGTTCGCCGGGTTCGGCGGGTCCGACACGGACACCGTGCTGGTCGCCCACAACGCCGGCTTCGACGTGGGATTCCTGCGCAGCGCCGCGGAGCGCTGCGCCCAGCCCTGGCCGAACCCGCCGGTGCTGTGCACCGTCCGGCTGGCGCGCCGCATCCTCCCCCGCGACGAGGCGCCCAGTGTGCGGTTGGCCGCGCTGGCCCGACTGTTCGGGGTGAGCAACCAACCCACCCACCGCGCCCTCGACGACGCCCGGGCGACCGTGGAGGTGCTGCACGGCCTGATCGAGCGGGTCGGCAACCAGGGCGTGCGCACCTACGGCGACCTGCGCGGCTACCGGTCGACGGTCACCGCGGCGCAGCGGCGTAAACGCGTGCTCGCCGCGCACCTGCCCCCGGACCCGGGGGTGTATCTGTTCCGGGCCGCCTCCGGGGAGGTCCTCTATATCGGGACCGCCACCAACCTGCGGCGCCGGGTCGGCCAGTACTTCACCGGGGCCGACCCGCGTGTCCGGATGACCGAGATGGTCAGGCTGGCCGACCGGGTCGACCATGTCGCGTGCGCCCACCGGCTGGAGGCCGGGGTCGCCGAGCTGCGGCTGCTGGCCGCTCACGCCCCGCCGTATAACCGTCGGTCGAAGTTCCCTCGGCGCTGGTGGTGGCTGGTGCTGTCCGCCGAGCCGTTTCCGCGACTGTCGGCGGTGCGTGCCCCGCACCATGACCGCGCGGTGGGGCCGTTCCGGTCCCGGGTCGAGGCGCTGGCCACCGCGGAGCTGCTGGCGCAGCTGACCGGGTTGCGCACCTGCACCCGCCGGCTCGCCCGCAGCGCCGTGCACCACTGCCCGCCGCACGAGCTGGCCGGTTGCCCCACCCCCGACGGCACCGACCGGGTCGGCTACGCCGCGGCGGTGCAGCGCGCCGCCGCCCTCATCGACGGCGCCGACGACGCCGCGCTGGCGGCCGGGGTGGCCCAGGTCGAGTCCCTCGCCGCCGGGCACCGCTACGAGCGGGCCGCCCGGCTGCGCGATCGGCTGGCCACCGCGGTGGAGATGCTCGACCGCGGTCAGCGGCTGCGCGCCCTCGCGGCGGTACCGGAGATGGTGGCCGCCGCACCCGACGGCGCCGGCGGCTGGCATCTCGCGGTCATCCGGTACGGCCGGCTCGCCGCCGCCGGCTCCGCCCCGCGCGGGGTGCCGCCGTTGCCGGTGGTCGATGCCCTGCGGGCAGCCGCCCAGACGGTGCTGGTCGAGGCGGCCCCGCTGGGCGGGGCGCTGGTCGAGGAGACCGCGCTGATCGTCCGCTGGCTCAGCGCCCCCGGGGTGCGGCTGGTCCGGGTGGACGGCGACCAGGGGTGGTCCGCGCCGCGGGCGGGCGCGGGCCGGTGGTCGGCGTGGGCGGCCACCGCCCGGTCGGCTCGGCTCGCCGCCGAGCAGGCCCCCGCCCGGGCCGGCGGCTCCTCAGAGCTGCTGACCGAACCGCACCCAACGCGCGAGCAACTGTTCGGCCGCGCCGGTGTCGATCGCCGCGGCCGCGCGGCTCAGCCCGTCCTCCCAGGCCGGCAGCCACTCCGCGGCGCTGACCAGTCCGGCGTGGGCGACCATCGCCCCGGCGGCGTTGAGGATGACCGCGTCGCGCACCGGACCCGCCACACCGGCTAACACCGCGCGTGCCTCGGCGGCGTTGGTCTCGGCGTCACCGCCGAGCAGCTGCTCGAGTTCGGCGCGGGGAAACCCGAACCCGGCCGGATCGAACGTCACCTTCTCCACCGTCCCGGCCTGCACCCGCCAGATGGTGCTGGTCGTCGTGGTGGTCAGCTCGTCGAGTCCGTCGTCGCCGTGCACCACCAGCACACTGCAGCGGCGGGCGGCGAACACCCCGGCCATCACCGGCGCCAGCTCGGCGAACGCGCAGCCGATCAGGCCGGCCCGGGGGCGAGCCGGATTGGTCAACGGGCCCAACAGGTTGAACACCGTGGGCACCCCGATCTCCCGGCGCGGCGCGGAGGCATGCCGGTAGGACGGCTGGAACTGGGGGGCGAAACAGAACCCGATGCCCACCTCGGCGACGCTGCGCGCCACCTGGTCGGGCTGCAGATCGATGCGCACCCCGAGCGCCTCGAGGGTGTCGGCCCCGCCGGAGAGCGAGGACGCGGCCCGGTTGCCGTGCTTGACCACCGGGATGCCGGCCGCGGCGACGACGATCGCCGCCATCGTCGACAGGTTGACGGTGCTGACCCCGTCACCGCCGGTGCCGACGACGTCGACGGTGTCGGCGCCGACCGCCTCCGCCGGCATCCGCCGGGCATGGGCGAGCATCACGTCGGCGAGCTCGGCGACCTCCCCCGAGGTCGGCCCTTTCATCTTCATCGACACCCCGAACGCCGCGATCTGCGCGGGGGTGGCCGCGCCGGTCATGATCTGTTCCATCACCCAGCCGGCCTGCCCGCGCACCAGATCCACACCGGTGGTGGTGCGCCCCAGGATCTGCGCCCACGACGGGTCGGCGCCGGTGTCACCGGCTGACGACGGGGGCTGGGACGGAGACGGGGCCGGATGCGGGGACGGGGCGGTCACGGCCCCGATCGTCGCACGGCCGCACCGCCGCCCCCAAAGCGTGCACCGCGCCGCCGTCACCGGCGCTTCCGACGGCAATGCGCTGAAAATCGCCTGAAAACCTGCCGAACGCGACACGTTTGTGACCAATTCGGCGACCCGGGTGGAGTTTGACAACTACATAGCGTCATACTTGCGGATGTGACGAGCGCTGTTGGGACTTCAGGTACTGCCATCACATCGCGCGTGCACTCACTGAACCGGCCGAACATGGTCAGTGTGGGCACCATTGTCTGGCTGTCCAGTGAGTTGATGTTCTTTGCCGGGCTGTTCGCGATGTACTTCACCGCGCGCGCCCAGGGCGGTCACCAGTGGCCGCCGCCGCCCACCGAACTGAACCTGGCCCAGGCCGTCCCGGTCACCCTCGTGCTGATCGCCTCGTCGTTCACCTGCCAGATGGGCGTGTTCGCCGCCGAACGCGGCGACGTGTTCGGACTGCGCCGCTGGTACACCATCACGTTCCTGATGGGGGCCTTCTTCGTCGCCGGCCAGGGCTACGAGTACTACCACCTGGTCGCCCACGGCACCACGATCTCCTCGAGCGCCTACGGCAGCGTCTTCTACATCACCACCGGCTTCCACGGCCTGCACGTCATCGGTGGTCTGGTCGCGTTCCTGTTCCTGCTGGCCCGGACCCGGATGAGCAAGTTCACCCCGGCGCAGGCCACCGCGGGCATCGTGGTCTCCTACTACTGGCACTTCGTGGACATCGTGTGGATCGCGCTGTTCGCCACTATCTACTTCATCCGATGAGCAGCAGCCCCCCGACGAACAGGAGTGTTCGGTTGAAGACACCGCGTATCACCGGATCGGGGATCTCCGATCGTTCTCGACGTCGCCTGCGCCGACGCCTGTCCGCAGCGGTGCTGCTGGCGATGGCGCTGACCTTCGCCGGCGGGTTGGCGGCGTTGCTGACCCCCACCCCGCAGGTCGCCGTCGCCGACGAGGACTCCTCGGCGCTGCTGCGTAAGGGCAAGGAACTGTTCGAGACCTCCTGCGTGTCCTGCCACGGCGCCAACCTGCAGGGTGTGGAGGGCCGCGGGCCGAGCCTGATCGGGGTCGGCGAGGCCGCCACCTACTTCCAGGTCTCGACCGGCCGGATGCCGGCGGTGCGCGGGGAGGCGCAGGCGCCCCGCAAGGACCCGTTCTTCGACACCGACCAGACCGACGCGATCAGCGCCTACATCGCCGCCAACGGCGGTGGCCCGGCGCTGGTGCGCGACGCCGACGGCAGCATCGCCCAGGCCTCGCTGCGCGGCAACGACGTCGGCCGCGGTGGTGACCTGTTCCGGCTGAACTGCGCCTCCTGCCACAACTTCACCGGCAAGGGTGGCGCGCTGTCGTCCGGCAAGTACGCCCCGGACCTCGGGGACTCCAGCGAGCAGCAGATCCTCGCCGCGATGCTCTCCGGGCCGCAGAACATGCCGAAATTCTCCGACCGGCAGATCCCCTTCGACGAGAAGCGCGACATCATCGCCTACATCAAGTCGGTGACCGAGGAGTCCAACCCCGGCGGGGTCGGCTTGGGCGGCTTCGGTCCGGCACCGGAGGGCATGGTGATGTGGATCGTCGGAATGGTCGCCGTCATCGGCGTCGCAATGTGGATCGGGGCACGAGCATGACCGAACGCAACGACAACGTCGAGCACCCCACCGACGCCGAGTTGGCCGCGATGTCGCGGGAGGAACTCGTCGAACTCGGTGGCCGCCTCGACGGTGTGGAGACCGTCTTCAAAGAGCCGCGCTGGCAGGTCGAGGGCACCCGCGCCGAGAAGCGGGCCGAGCGCCAGGTGGCGCTGTGGTTCCTGCTGGCCGGGGCCGCCGGGCTGGCGCTGCTGGTCATCTTCTTGTTCTGGCCGTGGGAGTACAAGGCCCAGGGCGAGGACGGCAGCTTCCTCTACACCATCACCACCCCGCTGTACGGGTTGACCTTCGGGCTCTCGGTGCTCGCCCTGGGCATCGGCGCGGTGCTGTTCCAGAAGAAGTTCATCCCGGAGGAGATCTCGATCCAGGAGCGCCACGACGGCGCCGGGGAGGGCTCGGCGGAGATCGACCGCAAGACGGTCGCCGCGAACCTCACCGACGCCCTGGAGGGCTCCACGATCCGCCGACGCAAGCTGCTGGGGCTGTCGATGGGCATCGGGGCCGGCGCGTTCGGGCTGGCCACCGCGGTGGCCGGTCTCGGCGGACTCATCAAGAACCCGTGGAAGCCGGTGGTCAAGACCGCCGACGGACTCAAGCCGGTGCTGCTGACCTCCGGCTGGACCCCGCGCCGGCCGGGCGAGACCATCTACCTGACCCGCTCGACCGGCACCCACGGTGCCGGGGCTTTCGTCAAGATGCGCCCGGAGGACATCGACGCCGGCGGGATGGAGACCGTCTTCCCGTGGCGGGAGAGCGACGGCGACGGCACCACCGAGGAGTCGCGCGAAAAGCTGCACGCGATCACCATGGGGGTGCGCAACCCGGTCATGTTGATCCGGATCAAGCCCAACGACATGAAGCGGGTCACCTATCGCAAGGGGCAGGAGAGCTTCAACTTCGGCACCCTGTTCGCCTACACCAAGATCTGCTCACACCTGGGCTGCCCGTCCTCGCTGTATGAGCAGCAGACCTACCGGATTCTCTGTCCGTGCCACCAGTCGCAGTTCGACGCGTTGCACTTCGCGAAACCGGTGTTCGGCCCGGCGGCCCGCGCCCTGGCGCAGCTGCCGATCACCATCGACAAAAACGGGTTTCTGGTCGCCAACGGTGACTTCGTCGAGCCCGTCGGTCCGGCATTCTGGGAGCGCACCTCATGAGTTCCACCAGTACCTCCAAGATCGGCTCCCTGCTGGCCGCCCAGGGGCACGCCGCCGACGTCCGCTACCACCCGTCGGGAGCGCTGCGCCGCCAGCTCAACAAGGTCTTCCCGACGCACTGGTCGTTCCTGCTCGGTGAGATCGCGCTGTACAGCTTCGTCATCCTGCTGATCACCGGGGTGTATCTGACGCTGTTCTTCGACCCGTCGATGGCCGAGGTGGTCTACAACGGCTCCTACCAGCCGCTGCGCGGGGTGCAGATGTCGCGGGCGTATGAGACCGCGCTCAACATCTCCTTCGAGGTGCGTGGCGGGCTGTTCGTCCGCCAGGTCCACCACTGGGCGGCGCTGATGTTCGCCGCGGCGATCATGGTCCACCTCGCTCGGGTGTTCTTCACCGGCGCCTTCCGCCGCCCGCGCGAGGCCAACTGGGTGATCGGTTCGCTGCTGCTGATCCTGGCGATGTTCGAGGGCTACTTCGGCTACTCGCTGCCCGATGACCTGCTGTCGGGTATCGGGCTGCGTGCGGCGCTGTCGTCGATCACGCTGGGGATGCCGGTGATCGGCACCTGGTTGCACTGGGCGCTGTTCGGCGGTGACTTCCCCGGCGACATCATCATCCCGCGGCTCTACGCGCTGCACATCCTGCTGATCCCGGGCATCATCCTGGCGTTGATCGGGGTGCACCTGGCGCTGGTGTGGTTCCAGAAGCACACCCAGTTCCCCGGGCCTGGGCGTACCGAACGCAACGTGGTCGGTGTGCGGGTGATGCCGGTGTTCGCGATCAAATCCGGTGCGTTCTTCGCGATGACCGCCGGTGTGCTCGGCCTGATGGGCGGGTTGATGCAGATCAACGCGATCTGGAACCTGGGGCCCTACAAGCCGTCGCAGATCTCGGCGGGTAGCCAGCCGGACTTCTACATGATGTGGACCGAGGGCATGGCCCGTCTGGTGCCGGCGTGGGAGATCTACATCGGGCCCTACACCATCCCCGGATCGGTCTGGGTGGCGTTGATCATGGGTGTGATCTTCGTGCTGCTGGCGATCTACCCGTTCCTGGAGCGCCGCTTCAGCGGCGACGCCGCGCACCACAACCTGCTGCAGCGGCCGCGGGACGTTCCGGTGCGCACCGGCCTGGGTGTCATGGCGATCACCTTCTACATGATCCTGACGCTCGCGGCGATGAACGACATCATCGCGTGGAAGTTCCACATCTCGCTGAACGCCACCACCTGGATCGGGCGCATCGGCATGGTGGTGCTGCCGCCGATCATGTTCTTCGCCGCCTACCGCTGGTGTGTCGGGCTGCAGCGCAGCGACCGCGCGGTGCTCGAGCACGGTGTGGAGACCGGCATCATCAAGCGTCTGCCGCACGGTGCCTACGTCGAGATGCACCAGCCGCTGGGGCCGGTCGACGAGCACGGGCACCCGATCCCGCTGGAGTACCAGGGCGCCCCGGTGCCCAAGAGGATGAACAAGCTCGGCTCGGCCGGCTCCCCCGGCACCGGCAGCTTCCTGTTCGCCGACCCGGTCAGCGAGGACACCGCGCTGCGCGAGGCCGAGCACGCCTCCGAGCAGCGGGCTCTCACCGCCCTGCGCGATCACCAGGACGACGACGAGGAGTGACCCGGCGGGCCCCGGGCTGGCGGGCTGATGCCCCGCAGCTGCGCTCCGGCTGACGGGGTGCCCGCACCGGGCTAACCAGGGTGTTGCGCAACGGGGTTTGTGCAACCAGGGCGGCGAAACGGCGATGCCGACCGCCCTGAGTGCACAAACCTTTCGCGGGACCTCACGGGACTCACGCCGCTGGGCTCGCGCTCGCCCGTTAGGCGCTCCCCCGTTAAGCGGCGGCGTGGGCGACGGCGAGCCGTTCGGCGACGAACTGGGCGATGTGGTCGAAGGCGACCTTGCTCTCCGGCAGGAACGGGAAGAGCGCGGGGAAGGCGTGCACCTGCCGCGGCCACACCTTCAACACGCAGACCCGCCCGGCGTCGATGAGCGCGGTGTACATGCGTTCGGCGTCGCAGCGCAGTGTCTCACTGTCGGCGGCGATGATCAGCGACGGCGGAAACGCACTCAGATCGCCGTTGACCGGCGACGGGTCGGCCACACCGTCGAGGACCCGCGCGTGCTCCATGATCAACGGCAGCGCCGCCGCCCGGATCAGCGGGTCCAGCGCCGAGTTCGGGTGGGTGTCACGAACAGCGCAGTCGATGTCGAGCAGCGGCGAAATCCCCACCACCCCCGCCGGTGTCGGCAGCGACTGTTGTTGGGCGGCAAGGACGGTGGCGAACGCCAGAAAACCGCCGGCGGAGTCCCCGGCAAGCACCACGGTCTGCGGGTCGGTGCCCTGCGCCAGCAGCCATCGGTAGGCGGCCAGACAGTCCGCGACCGAACCGTCCACCCGCACGTCGGGGTATTGCCGGTATTCGACGTGGACGACCGGCAGCCCGGTGCGTCGCGACAGGATCGCCATCACGTGCAGATGCGAATCCAGCCCGCCGACAAAGAACCCCCCGCCGTGGAAGTACAGGATCGCGCCGTCACGCAGCCCGGCGCTGCAGCCGGGGGCCCGGACCATCTCCACCACCACCCCGTCGACGATGTCGCGGGTGATGTCGAGGCGCCGCGCGTAGGGGCGGCGCCGTTGAGCGCGCGACAGGTTGCGGATCCAGCGTCCCGCGGTGACCATCCGGTCCCCCATCGCCGCGGACTCGCCGTCGCGCAGATAGCGGTAGAGCACCGGCGCGACCATCCGGTGGACGGCGGCATAGCAGGCCCGCGCCCGCCAACTCGGCAGTGAGGTCGACAGGGCTCCCGGCGGCAGGCTCATCGTCGTGCGTTCCTCTCCCGGGCCAAAAGCCCGTGCAGTTGCCGTAGATACAGCCAGGGGATCACCGGCATCGCCACGGTGATCAGCGCCGCCACCCCGTAGCTGCCCCACGACAGGGCGTCACGGCCCACCGCCATCAGGTTGGTGGCGATGGCAACCGCGATCAACGCCACCCCCATCGCGATCGCCAACAGCACCGAACCGCGCAGCCAGACCCGTTCGGCGGGGCTGGAGGCGGCCGGGTCGAACACCCGGAGTTTCTCGGTGATCGCCGATCCGCCGGCCGCCTGGCCGGAGGCCACCGGCGGGGCACCGGCGACCCGGCGGCGCACCGGCGGCGGGGGCGCAGCGCCCTGGCGGGCCCGCAGCAGCACCGGGATCGCCGCGAGGATCACCAGCGCGGAGACGACGGCGACGATGTACAGCGCCCACGGGGTGTGGCTGCTGCGGGTCACCTCACCGTGGCCACCGGTGCCGAGGTTGATCAGCGCGACGACGGCGGCCACCCCGGTGCCCAAGAGGACAAGCCAGATGACCGCGCAGACCCCGATCAGGATGCGGTCGGCGTCGGCAGGCGACCCGACGACCCGGGCGCGCACAGAATTCCATCTATTCATCAGCAACTCGTTTGCGGTGCGTTGTTGGTGTTCGAGGACAACACGGTCCCATCGTTGGCGGTGATCGAGCAGTTGAGCCTACTGACCCTGAACAGGCTGGACGCCTCCACCGACCCGACCTCCGAGGCGGAGATCGGTGTGACCGTGATCGACCACGGGATGTAGACGTTGCGCTGGGTGCGTCGGCGCCCGGAGGCGTCGATGTAGGTCACCGAGATGATGTCGCCGGGCGATTTGGTGCCGGTGACCGAGTAGGTGACCTGCCGGGGGCCCGGCGGCTTGGTCGTTGTGGTGGTCGTGGGCGTCGGCGTGGTGGTCTCCGGGGGTTCGGTGGTCTCCTCCGGCGTCTCCTCCGGTTCCGGCGGCGGTGGCGGGGGCGGC
>NZ_NCXO01000051.1 GCF_002104795.1 Mycolicibacillus koreensis | reverse complement strand
GTGTGTGCGCCAAGCGGGGCACCCCGCACGCAAACCCCTCCCCTTCGCCGGTCACTTCGTCTCCGGGCACGACCGCACCGGCCATCCCGACTGCCGGACCGACCCCGCACGTATCGCCGAGCGCCGTTCCAGTCAGCAACACAGCAGCGACATCACCGGTTGCCTTAGCCCAGAGTTTTGAGCACGGCCTGCACGCGGGCGCCGATGTGGCACCCGCGCCGGCGCCTGCTCCGGCGCCCACGATGCCCGAAACCCATCCCGTCGTCAGCACCGCGCAGCCACCGGCGTTGCCCCCGCCGGTGGTCGCACAGCCTGCGCCTGTCGACCCACCGGTCGCGCCCGGGACCATGCACCTGCCTTCCGATCTCGCCACGCCGTATCCGGCGGCGCCGCTTGCTCCGACGGCTCCCCCGGCGCTTTCTGCCGCGGCGGCATCACCCGGGCCGCTACCGGGATACGGAACGGACCTGCGCGCACCCGCAGCGACCGCACCCTCCGTGCCAGCGGGGTCCTCCGCCCCACCGGCGGCGGCGAACTCTCCAAGCACGGCGAGCACCGCCCAGAGCCTCAGCCAACCGGCCGTGGTGCGCCGGTCGGCGATCCCAACAGCAACACTCATCGAGCACGCGGCGACCGCAACCTCAGCGGGCGCGACGGCCGGGGCACTGTCCGGCGAAGCCACCGAACGCGGCCGACTGCGGCGCCTTGTGGCCTTCGTCGCCCGGCAGCAGCCGCGGCTGCGCTGGGCTGCCGGGAACCGCGACGACGGCAGCACGGTCGTCGCCACCGACCTCGCCAGCGGGTGGATCCCCCCGCACGTCACCGTTCCGACCGTGCTGCGACTGCTGTCGCCGGAACGCCGGCGCGGCAGTGTGATGGATTTACTGGGCCCGGTCGACATAGCGGTCCAGATCGCGCCGGGCGATCCCCTACCTGCCGTCGAGGATGATGATCAGCGGCAGCCGGCGCGTCTGGCGCACTGCGCGATTGCCGCACCCGATCTCGGATGGGATCTGATCCAGGCAACTCAGTGGCGTGACGGGCTGCCCCGCTTGGCGCACACACTGGTCAAAGCCACCTGCAGTCGAACCGGCGTGTTGGAATCTGAGATCGCGCTGCTGCGTGAGTATCTCAGTGAAATCAGCACCCAGGTACTGGCCGGCTACCCCGACGGCATCGACCCGACCGCGCTGGCCAACTGGCAGCTACTCGCCGCGATCGAGTCATTCGTCGCCGCCGATCCGGGCGTGGCGACCTACCACCTGGGATGGTTTACGGCGCTCACCGCACAGACCGCGTTCCGGAGTCGCTGATGGATCCCGATCTGGTCGCCGTCATCGAGGAGTATCTCCGGGCCCATGGGATGAACACGCCGGCCCCGGAGGTGATGTCGGACCTGGTCACCGGGGTCGGTTCCACGATCGACGGATTGTTGGCGACCTTGGGGCTCGCCGCCAACCTCGGCGACCCCGCCGACAACGCCGAGGCCGAGCTTGACCAGGCCGACCGGGAAGCGGGCCTGGTCGATGCGGAGACCAAATTCCCGGCCAACGAAGCGCAATCCGCGCAACTCATGCAGCAGTTGCCCCAGGCGGCCGCCGGTATCGCCGCGGCCGCCGGTGGGGTCTTCACGGGATTCCTGCAGGGCATAGCGCAGATCCCCCAACAGGCCGCCCAAGGAATGTCGCAGGCGCTGCAGACCGGGTTGGGAGCGCTGCAAAACGGTGTCGATCCGGCCCTGGATCTCAGTGCCGACACGCTCGACGAGGATCCCTTCGACGAGTTCGACGACTTGGGCGGCGACGACATCGGCTGGGACGACCCGGCATCACCAGGCACCGGTCCTGCCGGGGTCATCGGCGGCACTACCCCCACCGGCTACCTGGGCCCGCCACCGACACCGTCGCCGGGAACCGCACCCGCTTCCGCGGCGCTTGGCCCCCCTGCGCCCGTCGGGCCGCCGCCAGCGTCGTCCGGTCCGCGCGGCGCCATGGGCGCGGTGCCGATGATGCCGCCCGGGCCCCTGTACGGGTCCAGCGCCGAGGGCGACAGCAAACCCGCGACGAAACGCATCGTCGGGCCGACGGTGAAAAACGGCGCACCGGTCCAGGGCCGCATCGTTGCCCCGCCCACGCCGATGGTGACCAAGCGTGTCGAAGGCAAGCCGGTGCCGACGCGTCGGGTGGTTGCGGTTCAGCCGCGCACCGACAGTGATCCCGACCAGTGATTCCTCAGCGCTGCAACGGTGCCGGTAACCGCAGAATGCGGATCCACAGCACCACATAGGCGTAGCCGAGTGCCCACCCGGCGACCACGTCGGAGGGGTGATGCACGTTGAGCGCGACACGACCGAACCCGACGGCCGCGACGATGAGCACCCCCAGCACGATCAACCAGACCTGGGCGACGCGGTTGATCATCGGCAACACCACCACCAGCAAGCCCAGCACCCCGACCATCGCTCCAAGCGCATGCCCGGAGGGAAACGACGTGGAGGTCACCGGCGAGAGCGCGGTCACCGGGCGCGGGCGATCAGCGAGATGTTTGGCGATTACGATGACCAGCCCACTCAGTTCCACAGTGAGCAGCACGAACAGCGCGGCCCGCAGATTGCGATGCGTCAGCACCACCACGATGACCACCAGACCGACGAGCCGGAACCCGGTCGGGCTGAACACCGCGCAGACGATCTCCCAAAACCGCAACCAGCCCGGATGCGCGATCGCGACGTCGTAGAGGGCGCTCAGGCTCGCCGAGTCGGCCCAACACCACCATCGCTGGTGGTAGCCGAACCACAGCACCCCGTAAACACCGACCGCAACGAGCGCGGCGATCGTCGCGATGGTCCGCTGCGTCCTGGTCGTCCACACGGTTAACGATTATCACGGGCACTCTGCGACACGGGGATACTGGAGACATGACTGTCGTGATCCGCAAGCTGCTGGGCATCGGCAAACTGCCGGATGACCTGCGCGAACAGCTCGAAACCGAGGGGCTCATCCATGTGGTGGACTATGTGGCGGTGACCCGTCGGTTCAGTGGCTCGATCCCGGGAATGCGATCACCCCACAGTGTCGCCAGCTACGTCGGCGCGGTGGCGTTGACCTCCCAGCGGGTTCTGGCCACCCTCTCGGCGCTGCCGAAGCTCGCCGGACGCACCGTTGACGTGCGTTGGGACCAACCTCAGGGCGGTGCGGCCACCGCGACCATCACCGAGTCCGGGCTGCAGGTCGAGGTCAACCTCGACGAGGCCGACCCGCGCTTCCACGGCCGGCTGGAATTGGACTACAAGACCGAGCTGCCCGACGCGGTGCTCGACCGGCTACCGACCCGGACGCTGACGTTCGACGTGCCGCCGGAGTACGTGTTCCGGGCGGTCGGTGTCGCCTATCACCCGTGACGGCGCTGTTGCACCTTGTGGCGACGTGGCCGCCGCTTCCTACGATGGCACCGTGACCACACACGCTTTCAGCGATCCGGAACGCAGGGCGGTGTATCGCGCGATCGCCGAGCGTCGCGATATGCGTCGGTTCGTCGCCGGGGCGACGGTGTCCGACGCTGTGCTCGCCCGGTTGCTGCACGCGGCGCACTGCGCGCCCAACGTCGGGTTGATGCAACCGTGGCGTTTCCTCCGGATCACCGACCGGGATCTGCGCGACCGAATTCACGTTCTCGTCGACGCTGAACGCCGTCGCACCGCGGCAGCTCTCGGCGAACGCGAACGGGAATTCTTGGCGCTGAAGGTCGAAGGCATCCGCGAGTGCGCCGAACTGTTCGTGGTGGCATTGCGCGACGGTCGCGAACAGCACATCTTCGGCCGCCGCACACTGCCACAGATGGACCTGGCGTCGGTGGCCTGCGCGATCGAGAACATGTGGCTGGCGGCACGAGCCGAGGGGCTGGGCATGGGGTGGGTGTCGTTGTTCGAACCGGCGCCGCTGGCCGAGCTGCTGGGCATGCCGGCGGGCGCCGAGCCGATCGCGATCCTGTGCCTGGGGCCTGTGCCGCAGTTCCCGGACCGACCCGAACTCGAGGAGGCCGACTGGGCCCAGGGCAGACCGTTGTCGGAATTCGTCAGCGAGAACACGTGGCAAACACCCTGAGCGACACCACGAGGAAAGGTCGACGATGAGTCAACAACCCGGAAGTCCCGACGAGATCGACGCTGTCCGCGCGCTCTGGTCGCAGCTGGGTCTACCGGGAATGATCGACGTTCACACCCACTTCATGCCGAAACGGGTGATGGACAAGGTCTGGGACTACTTCGACTCGGCCGGACCGCTGCTGGGCCGTTACTGGCCCATCAGCTACCGCACCGATGAACAGGACCGCGTGCGCACCCTGGAGCGCTTCGGGGTGCGCGCGTTCACGTCGCTGGTCTATGCGCACAAGCCCGACATGGCGGCCTGGCTGAATCAGTGGGCGATCCAATTCGCCCGTGACACCCCCTCGTGTCTGCCCACGGCGACGTTCTACCCCGAACCCGGCGCCGCGGAGTACGTCGACGCCGCGATCGACGCCGGGACGCAGGTCTTCAAAGCGCACTTGCAGGTCGGCCGCTACGACCCGAACGACCCGCTGCTGCAACCGGTCTGGGCGCGCATCGAACACGAACAGGTCCCGGTGGTGATCCACTGTGGGTCGGGCCCCGTCGCCGGAGAGTTCACCGGCCCCGGACCGGTGCGCCAACTGCTCGACCGGTATCCCCGGCTACCGCTGATCATCGCCCACATGGGCATGCCCGAGTACGCCGAGTTCTTCGAACTCTGTGCCCGGTTCCCGGAGGTCCGGTTGGACACCACGATGGCGTTCACGGCGTTCACCGAGGAGATTATGCCGTTTCCGCGTGCACTCGGTTCGCGCCTGCTCGAGATGGGCGACCGCATTATGTTCGGCAGCGACTTCCCGAACATCCCCTACGGTTACCTCGCTGCGATCCGTGCGCTCGCCGATCTTCCCGGAGTGGACGACTCTTGGCTACGCCAAGTGCTCTACACCAATGCCGCACAGCTGTTTTCGATCAGCTGACCGACACCGGAAGCGCGCTTCTCAGCCGAAGTTGCCCTCGGTGAGCATGGTCGCGAGGAAGATGATGCCGACCGAGCCGGTGAGTGCGCCGATCGAAGCGATCCGCGCGTACCGTGGCCGCCGGTTGCGTTGTAGGAAGCCGTGCACGGTGGAGGCCGCCATCACCGCGACGAACAGCGTGATCTTGGTGGCCAGGACCCGGCCGTAGCCGGGCTGCAGCAGCGAACCCCAGGTCACCCCGTGCGCGTAAGCCAGCATCACCCCGGTGGCGATCTGCAACGGGATGAACACCGTCCAGGTGATGGTCGCGAACCGCAATCCCACCCGCCGCACCAACATCGCGCGGTCGGCGACCGCGGTGAGCACCTCATACACCGGCGGCAACACCACAACGGTGATCGTCAACAGACCACCCACCCAAATGATGGCACCGAGGACATGCAGGAACCGCACGACGGTCCAGAGGTCGAGCATGGCTACCCCGTCACCGCGACGGTGCCTCGCGCTCCGCCCTCGGCGTGGCGCAGATCGTGGTCCATGATCATGTAGTGGCCCGGTTCGGGGAAGGTGAGTTCGACGAAACCGCCTTGAGCCGGAGCGAGATCGAGGACCTGCGACCCGCCCTGCGAGGTGCTGGCCGCATCAGGGCGCAACAGCCAGGCACCCTCCTTGTAGACGGTGTCGAATTGGGTTCCGACGATGTGGAAGGCGATGGTGTCGCCGGGTCCGGCGTTGACCAACCAGATCCGGACCCGCTCGCCGGCACGTACCTGCAGGGGGGCGTGCCGATACTGGTCGGCCATGCCGTTGAGCATCCAGCCGTCGGGACGGTCGGCGCGGATCGCGGTCGGTTTGTCGTCGCTGTCGGGGTCGCCGAGATACAACTGCGCTCCCACCATGGCGAATTCGTGGTCCACCGGCGACAATCCGGGCGGGTCGATGATCACCGCCCCATACATGCCGTTGGCGATGTGCAGTGAGATCGGATCGGTACTGCAGTGGTAAAGCCAGGCACCGGCCCGGTTGGCGGTGAACCGGTACACCAGTTTCTCGCCCGGTTGCAGGGTGCGCATCGGTTGGTCCGGGGAGAGCGCGCCGGCATGGAAGTCGATGCCGTGGCCCATGGTGGTGTCGTTGATCAGGGTGATCTCGAACCGATCGCCGACCTTGCCGTGCAGGGTCGGCGACGGTTCGGTGCCGCCGAACGTCCACCGGTTCTCCCGACGGCCGGGGGCGACCTCGAGCTGTTCGTCGGTGGCACGCAACTCCACCCGGTGCAGACCGGGTTTTGCCGCCGGCAGTGTGGCATCGCGCGGGGTCCATCCCGGGGACGGGTCGGCGGCGAGGTTGAGCTGCGGCGTCTGCGCATCGGCGTCACCGTGGTGCGCGGAGTGCTCGTCGGCAGGTTTGGCCTGCCCGCCCACGGCGATGACGGTCATCGTCATCCCGGCGGCCTTGTGCCCGGGAACATCGCACCAGATGTCGCGATCGTGGTTGACCACACCGATGTCGAGCATCGCTGTCTCGCCGCGCCGCAGACGCGGGGTGTGCTCGCCGCTGTCGGCACGCAGGTCATGCGGCAGCGATTCATCGTTGGTCACCCGCAACACCAGATGTGTCCCAGCCGGAACCTCAACGCTGTTGGGCCACACGCGCATATCGTGCAGCGCGACGTCGATGACTTCGGCTGCGGCCGGAACCGGCTCCTCCGTGCTGCTCAGCGACGGCCCAACGCTGGCCGCGATGGCGACGACCACCGCCGACAAGCCCGCCACCAGGCCGGTCATCGTCCCGGGGAGTCGTCGCTCGATGGCCTCGACGTTCATCCGTCGTCGCAGCATCGCGGGAACCGCCAGCCGCAGAGCCAATCCGACGAAGGTGGCCACGCCGATCGCCGCCAGCGCCCAGCCGACCATGCGGACCGGACCCGGCCAGTGCGCCGCGACGAGCGGAACGGCGAGGTTGAGCACCGCCAGGCGTGCCTGCCAGCCCTGCTCGAGGTAGCTGACGACGGCTTTGCGCTCGGCGGGTCCCTGAGCCACCACGACCGGCAACATCTGGGTCAACGCCCCGATGAGGATCTGAGCAACGAAACCGACCACCAGCATGGGCATCACGACGGATTCGACCAGCCCGGGCAGCACCTCCACCGAGCGTGACCATGCGGCGCCGACCATCTCGATCAGCACCGCGACGGCCAGCCATCCCATGGCGGCGGCCAGGTTCCACGACGCGATTTCGCGCGGCTTTCGGCTCGGCCACAGTGCCACCACGGCGATGACCACACCGGCGGCGTAGCCGACCAGGCCGGCTCCGGCAAGCCACACGTTCTCGACCAGCACACCGGCGACGACGGCGGTCAACCCGGCGACCAGCGTCGGCAGGGTGCGGCGGGCCAGTTTGATGCTGTGCTCGGTGATCCGCACACCGGAGGCCACCGGCCAGAGCGTGAACAACGTTCCCACCACGGTCAGGCCGATCCAGCCGTAGAGCATGACGTGCACGTGGGTCGACCACAGCCGCGCGTACCACCCGTCGGCGCCGAGGGCGAGCGCCGCGCCGGCCCCAGCTCCCAACAGCAGCGCACCTCCGGAGGCCACATAGAAGCTGATCAGGTAGTCGAACCGGGCCTGCAACGCGGCACGACGCATGGCCACCAGGTGTGCGGCATGCACCACCGCCACCACCGCGACCGCCACGCCGGCGGCGGCCGTCAGCACCATCACGCCGGTGTAGACACCGGCCAGCGCGGTGATCGCAGCGACGTTGAGCACCGCGAGCTTGGTGGTCAACTGCCACGACGGCGGATCCGGTGCCCGACACAGCGTCGCGGCGAAATGCTCCGACCAGATCAGGATCGCGGTGGTGGCCGCACCGAGCAACAGCGCGTGGATCGGCAGCCACACCGACTGGTTCAGCGTGTTGTAGCTGAGCAGCAGCGCCACCGCGATCGCCAACCAGGCCAGCACCACCACGTTGCCGATGACGAAGACCGGACGCCGCGGTCCGCCCGGTTTGCCGGGCTTGATCAGCGGGGGCTTCTTCGAACCGGAGGCCGCCACCTGGATCATGGTCGCCAGGCTACGGTCGCGTCGTAGCTGTCGGTGCTCACCGAAGTCAACCCTTTCAAGGACCAAAGGCCCTGTCAGCGAAGCCGGATGAGGCACGCCGTCGGTCCCGGTCACAGAGACCGAAGCTGCCCCGCTGAAAGCATATCGATCATCAAAATTCGGTCTTGGCCCCCCACGCCCCCGAACCAGCTACCATCCGGTTGGTTGGGTTTTCCCTCGAGTTTCTCGGGCCCCGTACAGAAAGGCCTTCGACCGTGACCGTCGACTCCGCCGCACACGAACCCGCGCTTCCGGTCCCGAATGTCCCCGGTGGTGAAGCCGATGACACCGGGCTTCCGAAACGCGCGGAGCTCACCTGGGGCCAGCGCGCCGTCGTGGACGCTTCCGCTGTTGCCGACCTCGGACTGCGCACCGCGATCGCCTCGCTGGTCGGAGCCGCGATGCTGCCGCCGATGATGACCACCGCCCTACAGCGCAACCAATCCCGCACCGAGCAGGAGAACCTGCGCTTCTACGCCGACTTGGCTGCCCAGCGCGACCCGGTCGCCTCGTTTCCGGCGCCGACCGAGTTGCCGCAGGTGGTCTCGCGACTGGCCAACCCGTTCGCCGAACGTGTCGCCGGCGGCAACGTCGACAACATCGCGTTCCCCAGCAGCTTCGTTCCGCGCAACCCCGCAATGCGCTCGACCTGGCGAGCCCTGTCACGCAACAACGTCGTGCGCGCGCAACATTGGCGTCATGAGGACGGCGCACGGCCCACCCTCTGTGTCATCCACGGATTCATGGGCTCGCCCTACCTGTTCAACGGGCTGTTCTTCTCTTTGCCCTGGTTTTACCGGTGCGGCTACGACGTCCTGCTGTTCACGCTGCCGTTTCACGGTCGACGTGCCGAAAAGAACTCCCCGTTCAGCGGTTACGGATTCTTCTCCCACGGCATGTCGGGTTTCGCCGAGGCGATGGCGCAGGCCGTGCACGATTTCCGTTCGGTCATCGACTATCTGCGCCACACCGGCGTGGACAGGATCGCGTTGACCGGCATGTCGCTGGGGGGTTACACCTCGGCGCTGATCGCCTCGGTCGATGACCGCCTGGACGCGGTCATCCCGAACGTTCCTGTCGTGTCGGTGCAAGACGAGGTCGACGACTGGTTCCCGGCGAACAAACTGTTCAGCCTCGGGCGTCGCCTCGGCCGTATCGACCGCGAGCAGTTCGCGGCGGCCACAGGGTTTCACTCACCGCTGACCTATCAGCCGCTGGTGCCCAAGGACCGGCGCCTGATCATCACCGGTCTCGGTGACCGACTTGCCCCGCCGGAGCAATCGGCAATGTTGTGGGAACATTGGGATCGCTGTGCGCTGCACTGGTTTCCCGGCAACCACGTCCTGCATGTCAGCCAGCCGACCTATCTGCGACGCACCAACCGGTTCCTGCGGCCGTTCATGTTCGACGAGGCCGCTGAAGAGCCGGCTTAGCCGACGGTGGCGTGACGCCCGCGGGACTTCTTCTTCGCACGAGTCGGCCGCCGAAGGGGCCACGGTAGGGCCGCCACCGTCTCGATGCCCGCCTCGGTGCGCCCCTGCAGGCGGTCGCCGGACAGCGGGTCCATCGCCGCCAGCACCGCGCGGTGGACGCCACGCTGCGGGGTGAGCCCACCCAACGGCGCTGCTGCGGTCGGACGTTCAGCGGTGCGGAACGCACACGCGGCCGCCACCGCCGGTTCTGACGGTGTGCCGGTGAGTTGGATCGCGGTCCATGTCTCCTTGGTGGGCTGCAACCACACCTCGCGCAGCGTCTCGGCGAGGGAACCGTCCACCGATATCCGGTAGGCGGCCAGGTAATCGCCCTGCTCGTCGGTGACGGCGCGCCAAGTCTCCTTGCCGCCCGCTTCGATCAGCATCGGCACGTCCTCGGACTGCACCACCACGGCGTCCCAACCCAGTTCGCGCAGGTGGTCGGCGAGCCGGCGCGCGGCCACCCGGGCGGTCTCCTGCAACGGGACCGATGCGGAACGGGCCTGCAGTGCCGCGAGGTTGTCGGCCGCCGACACCGTCAGCCCGACCCAGGTGTCGCGGTGGGATTGCTCGGGATCACCATCACGGCTGGTGATCTGGATGCTGTCGGCACTGATGCCGTAGCGATCCAGATAGCCGGCGATCAGGCGCAGTGGTAGCACCTCGGTAGCGCCCTCGGTGGGGGTAATGCTGATCACCGCGGTCGTCGTGGTGACCGGGTCGGCGGGTGTCCGCTTGATCCGATTGCCGCCGAGCATGGCCGCACCGCGACGCAGCAGCGTGGTGAGGTGCAGGCCGCGCCACCAACTCAACAGCAGGATCACGATCACCACGGCCACACCGAGGATCCACCGATCCCGCGGGGTCGGCCACGGGTAGGCCAGCGCCGCCGGGATCACCGCCAGCGCAACCAAAGTGAGGCGCGCGGGCCCCGGCCACACCACGGTCGGTCGGTTGATGCTCATTCGGAAGTCTCCTTTCGCCGACGCGCAACCAGCGCGGCGACAACAACAACGCCCAGCAACAGAACCGCGGACCCGGTGTAGGCGACGATCCGCGGTGTGGGATCGGTCGGCTCCGGTTCCGGGGGCGCCGGAAGTGATTTCGTGGGTGCGGGGTCGGCCGCGGCGGGAAGGTCCCAGGTCAGTGCGGCGACCGGATCCAAGGTGCCGGCACCCACCAGGTTCGACGGCGCTCGCGCCCCGTTGTGGGCAGTGGCGGTGATGCGCTGAACCACCTGGTTGGCGTTCATCTCCGGGAACCGGCTGCGCACCAACGCTGCGACGCCTGCCACATAGCCGGCCGCATAGCTGGTGCTGTTGAGGGGCACCAACTGTTGTTTGTTGCCGGGCATCGCGTTCGCCAGTCCGCCGTCGTCGCGGTTGGAGACCGAGACGACGTTCTCCCCCGGAGCGGCAATGCCCACCCAGGGGCCCGACATCGTCAGCTTGGACGGTTGCCCGGTCGGGGTGAGCGCACCCACCGACAGCACGTAGGGCTGCCAGTAGGACGGCAACGACAGCGCTGTCACGCCCTCCCAGTTCCGCGAGTCGGTCCGGTTCAGGTCGGTGCCCGGGTTGGATTCGCAGGTCGCACCGCCACCAAAGGCGCCGGACGCACCGTTGTTTCCGGCGGCGGCGACGACGACCGCGTCCTTCTCCACCGCCGCGTAGCGCAGGGCCGCACCCAGTGCGGTCAGATCGATGGGCCGGTCAACCGGCAGGCAGCTCGGCGCGGACAGTGTGATCACCCGAGCGCCGAGATCGGCAGCGTGCACGACCGCGCGGGCCATCATCGCCACCGCGGCGGTGGCGTGGGCGACCATCGGGTCGGCTCCGTCTGTGGCGCGCGGCGAGTACCGCATCGACGCGGCACGGATCGCCAGCAGAGTGGAATCCGGTGCCACGCCGGAGAATCCGTCATCGCCCGGCTGGCCGGCGACGATACCGGCCACCAAGGTGCCCTGCCCGTCGCAGTCGGTGAGGCCGTCGGTGGATTCGACATAGTCACCGCCGGCCTCCACTTCGGGGAGCCGGGGTCCGGGACGCACACCGGTGTCGATGATGGCGACCTTCTGACCGGCACCGCGGGAGAACTGCCAGGCGTCGGGCAGATTCAGCATCTGCTGACTGGTGGTCACCGCACCGGGGTCGGTACCGGGCAGCACCTCGGAGGTCCCACAGGCGCCGAACTGCGACATCTCGGTCACCGGCCCCGGGGTGCCGTCGGGCGGGGCGACGGAGGCATCGATCTGGGGCGGATCGATCGCCGCTGCCGGTGGGCTCACCGCCAGCCCGGCGGTGAGCACCGCGCTCAGCAGGGCAAGGCCGGCACGGCTCATCGATCCAGAACCCAGGCGAACAACCCGACCAGGTACGCCATCACCGGGATCAGCGACGCGTCCAGGCCCGAGGCGAGGAACCCGAGCAACCGGCGCATCGGCAGGGAGTAGCTCTCCGGCGTGGCGACCACCGGGTTCAACGCCACCACGACCCAGGCCAGCGCCACACCCACCACGGTCAGCAGCACCCAGCCGGCCGCGGCGTAATGGCCGGTGGCGGCGTAGATGGTCAACAGGGTCACCGCGAGCAGCACAGGCTGGGCCAACAGCCACGCCTTGCACGGCGCGGAGTCCCACACCCGGGCTCGGAGCACGGTGGCCAGTGCGGTCGCGGCCACCAGGTACCAGGCCCACCCCGCGACGGTCTCCGGGTTGGCGGCGATCGCCACCGAACCCACGACGCTGAGCAGGACCGCGGCGGCGACGAAGCCGCTCTGGTGGGAGTCGCTGGCCCGGACCCGCCGTGGGAGATCACGCAAAAGGCGCTGCGACGGCGGCGCCGGGGTCGGGTCGCCCGGGGCGGGGATCACCGGCAGCGGGAAGCGTGCGCAGAGGGTGGACAGCTGCGGGGCCATCACCGTCACCAGCAGCGCCGCAGCGATCAGTCCGCACCCCAGGCTCGAGATCGGCAGGGCCCAGATGGATTTCGCAGCGGCCGCGAGCAGAAGCGCCAAGGCGACGACCGTGGTGGTGGTGAAGAAGGCAACGGCCCGCTCCTGGTCGCGGCGCGGGACGATCAGGCTGATCAACGACCATGCCGCCACCCCGGCCGCGCCGAACATGACGTGGGCGGGACCGAAGTACCCGGGGACCGCCAGGATGCAGGCCGCCGCGATCGGTGCCAGCGCCCCGATCGCCAGCACCACGGCGACCCGGCCCGATCGCGCCCGGCTGACCAGGGAGGCGACCGCGGTCAGTCCGGCGATGGCGGTGGTGGCGAACAGCCCTGCCAGGTCACCGGTGACCGCCTGGTAGGCGGTGGCGAGCCCGGTGGCGGCGAGTATCGCCAGGATCAGCGCCGCAAGCGCACCGCGCTGAATGTGCTTGGTGCCCCACGGTTTGGTGCGCGAGGCCGAGAAGATGACCGCCGCGTCGGCGATGTCCTCCACGATGCCCGGAGACGACGGGCCGGCCGGCACCGGCTGCAACGCCAGCAGGTCACCGTCGACGACACCGACGGTGTCGAGGGTGGCGTCCAAGCTGAACGGCGCACCGCCGATGGGGGCCAGGCTCAGCGGGACCGTGGCGTGATCGTCGGCGTCGTCGGTGGCCGGGGCGACCAGTTGTTGGACGGCGGGGACAATCTCACGCAGCGGCAACTCCGCGGGCAGAGCGACTTCGGTCAGCCGGCTTTCGGAGAGCACGGCGACCCGAACAATCGGCATCACGACGTCGGGCAGCACCGAGGTCTCGGACATGGGTTTTCTCTTCTCTGTTTAACCGTTTGCTGGTGGGGACTCAAATGCGTTGTGCGGTGAAATCGCGCAACAGACGGGCGTCGGGGAACCATCGCCCGTCGGGCAGTAAATCGGTGAGGTGGTCGACCGCGGTGGCGATCGCCAGGGGTGTGCCGGGGGTGAAGGTCGATACCCACTCGTCGTCGAAGGCACGCGACGGGCTGACCAGCACGCGGCCCATCTCGGCGTCGACGATGCTCATCCCGACCTCGGTGGTGGTGTGCTGACCGTTGCTGCGCTCGCCGGCGACGACCTCGACGTAACTGCGGGGGCCGGTGAACACCGATTCCACGACTGCCCGCGCCGAGCGCGGGATCCCGAGGTACTCCAGCACCTCGGTCAGCGGAGCGCCGCTGCGCAGCCGTTCGTCGGCGCGGGCGCCGACGCGGGCGGGAAGCCGGAACTCCTCGAAATGGGCCGGGGGGCGGCCCCGCAGCCCAGCCGTCAGCACCGGCCCGAGTTCCCTCGGGTCGTTGATCTCCATCGCGGTGAACGTCACGAGCTGGGCGTTGCGCAATGCGACCACGGTCTGCTGTCCACGGCGCGTGACGATGCCACGCAGCAGATCATCGGGCGACGAGCTCGGCCCGATGAACCGCAGATCCAGCCACCGCTCCGGGAAGCACACCACCCGGATCCAGTCGGCCACAGCGGGGTTGATGTCGCCCTGCGACGACATCAACCCCATCTCGGCCAATTCGGCGGCTTGACCGTCGAGGAATGCGGCTCGTTCACCGGCATCCCGATACGGCGTGGTAATCGCCAGAACCCAGGGAAACGATCCCGCCCCGCTGGTTTCGGCGATGTACCACGCCTGATCGACGGTTAGTTCAACCGCATTGGGTCGCAGGGACATTTAGAGCCATTTGGCGGCTTGCGCCTGGTCACGTCCGAGCATCGCCAACGTGTTGGCTTCGTGGGTTCCCGACATCGCGTTGTAGGACGCCACCAGCTCCGACAGCGCGGTGTTCCACTGCGCCTGCCATGCCTGGTAGGTCATCCCGGTGTCACCCTGCCAGGCGCCCTGCAGCGCGGCCTGCTCGGTGGCGATGTCGACGCCCAGCGCGTGCAGTGTGCCCGCGTAGCCGCTCATCTCACCTGCGTGGGCGAGCATCGCCGGGTAGTTGTACATGATCTGCGACATGGTCATTCCTTCCTGGAAAAGTTCGTTGTGTCCGTGGGGAGTTAGAGGCTGCCGCCGCCATAGGTGCTCGCAGCAGCGGCATCGGCAGCCACGTAGGTGGCTCCGGCCTCACCGAGGTTGGCCTGCGCGATGTCAAGCAGCGCATTGACTTTCGCGGCCACCTCGACGAAGCGCATGTGCGCCGACTGGAAGGCGACCGATGCCTCGCCCTGGTGGAACGCCTGCGACGACAGTGCCGCCGACTCGGCCTGGGAGAGGGTGCTGCGCATCAGGGCGGTCTTGGCGCCGAACGCCGACTCCGAAGCGACCAACTGCGGGATGTGTGCGTCGAGAAGACTCATGGGATTTCCTTTCTCACTTCTGGTGATGGGGTGTTGTGGTGATGTTGCTGAAATCTGTTCAGTTGTCGCCGCCCCCTTCCGCGCTCTCCTCGGGCGGGGACTCCCAGGTGCCCGGCATCATCGGCACCGTCGGGCTTTCGCCGACCTCGTCGGCGGTCAATGTGGCCAGTCCTGATGCGGCGGTGGCAGTTTTCGTGGCGGTACCGGTGAATCCCAGTCGCCCGGCACTGCGCTCGGAAGCGGTCGACGCCGTGTCGGCACCGCCGCCGGCGGGACCGGCGTTCATGTCCATGAACTCGTCGCCGAAGTCCTTCATCTTCTTGCGTTGCCGGCGTCGAGCGCGGGCCTGCTCGCGGGTCATCGCGCGCACCCCAGCCGCTGCGGCGGGCACCCGGGCCGCCGGTGCCGGGGCACCCCTGCGGTCGATGAGGTTCGGTCCCACCGCAGGACCCCACCCCTCGGTGCGCACCACGTAACCCACGGCTTCGGTCCCGGTGACCGGAACCGCCGGCGAAGCCGGGGCTGCCGGGGCGGGGCTGGCCGGGGCCGGCGGGCCGGGAGCCGCGGGAGCCGGGGTCGCCGGCGCCGACAGCGGCGGTGCGTCCTGGCGGGGCGTGACCTGGTCCCGGAGTCCCTCCTCGGCGCCGGGCTGGTCGCCGGGCATCCCGTCGACACCGACCTGCTGCAGTTGCGAGCCGACGCCCAGGGCCAGTCCCAGCACCAACGGCAGCAGGAACGGGGAACTGAGGATCATCGCCCAGGTCGGCCAGCCCACCAGGTTGAAGAACACCTGGTAGACGACCAGAAATAGCAGTGCCGGGTTCGCGAACGGGTTGGCCAGGAAGGCCAGCAGTTGGTCGGGGTGGGTGAACAGATTGATGATCGGCTCGTACATCTGCTTGATCAGGTCCATGTAGGCGCCGAGCGGGTTCTTCATCAACGATTGCAGCATGTCGGCGATGCTGTTCGAGCTGTCCAGCGTCGATCCGGCGGCCGCTGCCTGCGGCTGTGCCGGGGCCGACATCAGGTTCGCCGATGCGGCCATCGCCTCCCCGCCGGGGGCCACCACCAGCGGCGCCGGTGTGGTGCGCGCCGTGGAGGCCAGGGCCATGGTGGAGACCGTCTGATAGGTGCCCATCGTGACCGCGGCCTGGATCCACATCCGCACGTAGTCGGCCTCGTTGAGCGCGATCGGGATGGTGTTGATGCCGAAGAAGTTCGTCGCCAGCAGCACACCGTGGATGGTGTGGTTGGCGGCCAACTCACCCAGCGTCGGCATCGCCGCCAACGCCGCCACGTAGCTGCCGGCCGCGACCTCGTGCTGGGCGGCCTGCACCCCGGCATTCGCGCTGGCCTGGGTCAGCCACGCCAGATAGGGCGCGTGGGCGGCGAGGTAACGCTCGGCGCTGGGGCCCTGCCAGGCACCGGATTGGACCGCACCCAACACGGCGGTCAGTTCCGCAGCCGCCGAGGTGTATTCGGCGCCGAGTTGAGTCCACGCGGTCGCGGCGGCCTGCAGTGGCCCCGGACCGGGACCACTGCTGAGCATCGCCGAATGCACCTCCGGCGGCCATGCGAACCAGACGGGAGACACGACTATCCGCCGCGGGCAATCAGGTAGGTGGCGGCGGCTGCCGCATCGCCGGTGGCGTAGCTGACGCCGGACTCACCGACGCCGACACCGGCACGGCCGAGTTCCTCGACGCCCTGCGTGGCGACCGTGGTGTGCTCGGCGCCCTGGGCGCTGAAGCCGGCAGCGGTCTGCAGTGACACCGGGTCGGCGGCCGGCGGCACGACCGCGGTGATCGCCGGGGCGGCCGCGGCGTGGGCGGCAGCGAGGCGGGCGGTGAGCGCTTCGACAGCACTACTGGCGGCGGCCAGTCCTTCGGGGACAACGCGGAGGTTCATCGGTTGTGCTCCTTTCGGGTTTCGGTTCGGGATTCGGTTCGGGATTCGGTTGTAGAAGCGGACGGTCGCGACGGCATCATCGCGCCAGACTCTGGTTGACCAGCGGGTTGACCAACTGCAGGAAGGTCGGGGTGTCGCTGTCGCTCAACAGCATCGCCCGTCCCGCCGGCATCCGGACGAACCGCTGGCCGCGCACCTTGCCGGCATCGGTCGGGTTGCCCGAGAGCATCAGGGTGACCGCCTGCAGATCACCGAACCGGCGCAGCAGCGGGTTGGTCATCAGCATGTGCCCGGACCCGCTGGCCCGCGCGGTGACGATCACCCGCAGCCCCAGATCACTGGCCTGCGCCAACAGACCGATCAGGTTCGTCCACGGGCGCTGGCCGGTGAACGGGCCGTTCATCGCCGGTCCGTCCGGGATCTGGTCGGCATCGTCGATGATCAGGTAGTGGATGTGGCCGCGATAGCTCCAGTGCGCCAATTCCTGTGGTGACAGCCCGGCCGGCGGGCGACGTTGCTCGATCAGCGTCGACAAGCCCATCATCGCCGACACCACCCGGTCGATGTTGGCGGTGTACTCGTTGTCCGGGAACAGCGGCTCGTCGACCAGGTGCAGTCGGCGGTCCAGCACGGTGAACGCCACCTGATCGGCGGTGGAGTTCTCCCGCACGGTCCGGATGATGTGGCGCAGCAGGGTGGTCTTGCCGGACTTGCTGTCGCCGAGCACCATCAGCAGCGGGTTGTCGGCGAAGTCGAGCGCCACCGGCGCCAGGTCCTCCTCGCGCTGACCGATGACGATCCGTTCCCCGCCGCGGTACAGCTGTCCGAGCGTGTCGGGGGCGAGGTTCGTCGGCAGTAGGCGAACCGGCGGCGCGGCCATGCCCGGGTAGCGGGCGTTGATCGCGGCGACGTCGTCGAGATTCGGTGCGGCGAACAGGAAATGTTCGGCGCCCATGGTCAGTCCGCGCCCCGGCTGGTCGGCCGGGACGGCCTCGGCGGGGCGGCGCAGCGCCCCGGGAACCCGCACGTTGCTGTCGCGGGCGTCGTGCAGCTTGAGCTCCAGGCGCAGCCCGAGCCCATCGCGCATCGCCAGCGGCACCTCCAGCCAGTTCGGGGTCGTGATCAGCACGTGGATGCCGTAGGCCAACCCGACGTTGACCAACTCGGTCACCTTCATCAACAGCGGATTGCGGGTGTTGAACTGGTCGGTGTTGTCCCGGCTGAACGCATACAGGTTGTCGATGACCAGGAACACCTCACCGAACCCGTCGTCGAACCCGGCGGCGCTGCCGTTGCCGTTGGAGCGGCGGAACGCCTGCCGCTGTTGGCGGGCCAGCAGCAGCTGTTCGAGTTCACCGAAGGTGCGACGGATCCTCTCCGGCTCCAGCGCCGAGGCGACACTGCCGACGTGGGCGAGATCCTCGAGGTTGCGCAGTTGGCCGCCGCCGTAGTCCAGGCAGTAGAAACTGACCTCGCGCGGGCTGTGCAGGGCCGCCGCCGACATGATGAACGTCTGCAGCGCCGTCGATTTACCCGACTTGGGCCCACCGTGGATAAGCATGTTGCCCGAGGCCGATGCCGCGTCGAACACCAGCGGATCGCGCCGCATCTCGAACGGCTTGTCGATCTCGGCCAGAGGCCACCGCAGGGAGTGCTCGGCCACCCCACTGCGCACCAGCAGGTCGTCGAGGGGGATCTCGTCGTCCAGCGGCGGCAGCCACAACTGCGGGGCGTGCGGGCCGTACCCGGCCAGCTGGTCGCCGATCGTGGCGATCAGCTTGCGAGGCGGACCGGTCGGCTCGTCCTGGCCGTCGTTGACCACGATCGTGCCGTGGTCGGCTTCGACCCGGCCGGCGGTGAACAGCTTCGGCTCCGGTGCCGCGTGCACCACCACGGTGCGTGCGGCGCGCGGCGGGTCGTAGATACCGTCGACATAGGTGCTGCGGAACTTGATCGGCGCGGCTCCGGGAGCGGGCACCAAGAACCCAACGCCCTTGTGCTCCTTGCCCGATTCGATGTGGTAGGCGTCCTCCACACCGATGATCTGACGCGACACCGAGGGACTCGCCACCTTCAACCCGATGCGGTAGGAGGTGTTCTTGTCGATGTCCTTGATCTTGCCGACGTCGAGGGTCTGCGAGGCGAACAGGATGTGGATGCGGAACGACCGCCCCTTGCGGGCGACGTAGTCGAAGAGTTCGGCGTACTCGGGGTGGTCGGCGAGCATCAGGGTGAACTCGTCGGCGACGACGAACAGCGTCGGGATCGGCGGCAGGTCGTGGCCCGCGGCGATCGCCTCCTCGTATTCGGTGACCGAGTTGAATGTGCTGCCCTGGACCTGGCGGCCGGCTTCGCGCAACATCAACTCGCGCCGGGCCACCTCACCACGCAGGGTGTCGGCGAACCTGTCGGCCAGCGAACGCTTTTCGGCCATGTTGGAGATCACCGCGACGACCTGCGGGAAGTTGCGGAAGATGTCGGCGCCGGCCTCACCCTTGAAGTCGGCGTAGATCACGATCAGCCGCTCCGCGGAGTGGGTGGTCAACAGCGACAACAGGATCGACATCAACGTCTGCGACTTGCCGGAACCGGTCATCCCGATCATCAGACCGTGCGGCCCCATCCCGCCCTCGGCCTCGTCTTTGAGGTCGAAGTACAGCGGCTCACCGGTCGCGGTGACCCCGATGGGAACCCGCAACTCGTCGTCGCGGTGCCGTGGCGCCCACAGGGCGGGCACGTCCAACTGGGTGGCGTCGGGAATGTCGAGAAGCGTGGTGAACGTCGCGCCGCGGGTGGCCGCCGACTGCAGCCCCACGTGGGTGGGGTTGGAATCCCACCGCGACAGTCGCCGCGCCAAATGTGCTGCGTCGTCGGCGTCGAGGGTGTCGGCGGCGTCGATGTAGGTCTGCCAGCCGCCGGTCGCCCAGCGCTGCAGCTTCCCGTCGAGCACCCGCAGGATCGGGCGCTCCGGGTCGGCGTACTGCTCCCGGTGCGGCGGGGTGGCCACCCGGTGGACGACGGTGACGCCGGCACGCCCGCGTGCGAGCAGCGATCCCTTGATGTCGTAGTCGGGGTCGTCGACGACGATCAGCAGGTGGCGCAGCGCATCGACCGGGTCGCCGGTGAACTCGGGCCGGTCCGCCAGCGCCGGCTGCAGCTGGTCGATCAGGTCATCCACACTGGCCGACAGGTAACGCGCGGAACCCACGCCGTCGATCTGGCCCGGGATATCCACGTGCGGAAGCCATTTCAGCCAGGACCACGCCGAGTCCTCCACCTGCGGGCAGGCCAGCGCCACCCCGAGCACGGTGGGGTCGTGCCAAGTGACGGCCTGCGCGATCCAGGCGCGCAGCACTGCGCGCACCTCGTCGGCGGCGTCCTCGGGCTCGGTGGCGTCGCTGACCAGGGTGATCCGCGAGACCCGTCCCAGTTCGATGCCGACCGGCGCCTCCCGCACCAGCCGCTGGGTCTCCAGCAGGCTGCGCAGCGCGCTGTGGGAGACCGGCTCCAGGTCGATCTCGTCGGCGATGTCCTGCACCCGCAGATGGGTCTCCAGCGCCACGTCGTGCAACCCGGTGCGCAGCACCAGGAAGTCGGAGTCGCGCGGGTCGCGCTCCCATTGCCGACGGGTTCCGGCCACCGCGGCCAGCGTTGCGGGCTCGGGGTGCGACCACTCCAGACGGGTGCGCTGCTGGGCGGCCTGGCCGCGGATGTTGTCGCGGACCACCGACAGGTAGCGCAGGTAGTCGGCGCGCTCGGCGTCGACGTCGGCGGTGCGGGTCTTCTTGTCGCCGCGGAAGAATCCGGTGGCGGCGAACAGCAGCACCAGCGGGAAGAACAGCACCAGCGGCGAGATCATCCGCATGCCGGTCGCCACGATGGCGACCACCGCGCCGACCACGAGCAGGATGATCAGCACGGGTAGCGCCCGCTGCAGCATCGACGCGGGCACCACACGCGGCAGTTCCGGCGGCGGCTCGATGCTGATCGTGCCCTGGCGGGTGGCCGGTGGTGGCACCCGCCGGCGCGCCTCAAAGATCAATCGGCTCATCGGGTCTCCTGGGCTGTCCGGACGGTGCGTCCGGAGGGGGGCGTGTCGGGGGCGATGCCGTCGTGCGCGATCAACGCATCGGCGCGCGAGAGCGCCGGTCCGGGCGCGAACAGCGTCAACATCGACCACGGGATCGGCAGGGCGGGCGGCTTCAGCCCAAGGGCTTCAACGGTCTTCGACTCACCGGTCGGTCCGGGCGCATCATCGATGCCGTAGCGGACACCGGTATCAGAGATCCAGTACGACGCACCCTCGACCGGCGAGGTCGGTTCGACACCCACGACCTGGGCGAAATAGCCGCTGCCCGGGGGCAGCGCCACGCGGGTGGCGGTGCCCTCGGCGCCCGCGCCCACCAGATCGACGGTGTGCATGCCGGCAGGAATCGGCAGCGCCGAGCCCGACAGCAGCGTCAGGTTGGAGGCAGCGGCACCGGACTCCTTGGTCCAGTTGGCGCAGGTGACCGGGTCATGGCCGGCGTCAACGAGGTTCAGCCGCTGCTCGGGGTAGCGAGAGGTGTCCAGGGCCCGTGATACCGGGAGTTGGGCGATCGCATCGGCCGACAGCCGGGGCGGCTGATCCAGCCCGTAGGAGTCGGTGTTGCGCAGCAGCGCGGCGAGCACCGGGGAGATCGGCTGCAGCCCGTCGGGCAACACCGCGTAGTACAGCGCGGAGTGGTCGGCGGCGTAGGCGACGACGACCGCTCCCACCGGGGCCTGCACCGGCAGCTCGAAGTGCGCCGGCTCACCCGCGCCGGGGATGTCCGGCGGCGCCAGCGGCGGCGCCTCCGGGATCACGTTGAACAACCCGGTCGCGATCGGACGGGCGGCCGGAACGTTGACGCCCCATCCGAGCGCACCGGTCACGGCGCGGTCGTTGACGTCGATCGGGCTGCGCCGGCCGTCCCACAGCAGCCACGTGCGCGCCCCGTTGTCGACCAGCACCGCCTGCTGATCACCGAGCCGGTCGGCGCGGGCGCCGTCGCTCTGCGGGGCGCCGGCGATCACGGTGACCCCCGCCTCGCTTCCGGTCGTCGCATCGCAGACGGTCCAGTCCGCGTCGCTGGCGTCGCTTTGCACCATCCGCTCCGGCGCTCCGGGGATACCCAGCAGGTTTCCACGCGGAATCTCGTCCAGTTCACTGGTTTTCACCAGTTTCGGGTCGACCGAACGGCCGACGATGAGCCGGGCGGAGGTCAGGTTCAGCACCGGGTGCAACTGGTCACCGAGGCGCACGTACAGCGCCGACGTGGTCCGATCCGCCAGCACCGGCTCGTTGCCCGGCGCACCACCGGGACGGATGAAGGAGAACACGAAGAACCCGAGCACGGCGGTGATCGTGATCAGCGCCCCCATCACCACCGAGCGGGTCTGGGTACGCAGCGGCTCCACCAACATCCGGGCGTCGTGCAGCGCCACCCCGGAGGCGATGCGGCGCATGACGAAACGCCAGCCGGTGACCTGATGCTTGGTGACGAAGCCGCGCCGGTAGACAACCCGGTCGGGGTTCTCGTTGACCGGTGTGCGGGAGGCGAACCCGCGGCGGTCGTCGTCGTTCGGTTCGGGCTCGGTCATGCGGGCACCGTCAATCCCAGACCACGCAGCAGCGGGGTCACCGAGTAGCCGACATCGGCGGCGGTAATGGTCATCAGTTCCTCATCGGTGAATTCGCCGGTTCCGGCCTGTTCGGAGTGGTCGAGCCGGAATTCGCGTTCCTCCTCGGAGCGTTCGACGAGGTTACGCACGAAACGACCGTTGCCGGCGATGTCGAGACTGCGCCGCTCGACACCGTTGGCGTCGGGGCTCGACGCCGCGGCCAACTGGGCGAAGAGCTTCTCCATGTCGGCCAGCGCGGGCTGTTCGAAGACGCTGTCGCGGTGCTGGGCCATGACGTGGGCGATCTCGACCAACTCGGCCGGGGTGTAGGACGGGAAGTCGATGCTGCGGGTGAACCGCGACCGCAGACCTTCGTTGGTGTCCAGGAAGCGGTCGAGGTCCGCGCGGTACCCGGCGATGATCACGACGAGCCGGTCGCGGTCGTTCTCCATCCGGGCCAGCAGCGTGTCGATCGCGACCAGACCGAAGTCGTTCTTGGCTCCGGTGGCCACCAACGCGTAGGCCTCGTCGAGGAACAGCACCCCGTCGAGCGCGCTGTCGATGATCGCGTTGGTCTTCGCTTCGGTCTCCCCGATGTGCTGACCGATCAGGTCGGCACGGTGGACCTCTTTGACGTTCTCCTTCTTCAACAGCCCCAGGCCGCAGTAGATCTTGGCGACCACACGCGCGATCGTGGTCTTACCGGTTCCGGGGGGCCCCGCGAAGATCAGGTGGTGGGTGCGCTGGGCGACGGTCAGCCCGCGCTCCTGGCGCATCAACCCCATCGCCACCGAGCTCTTCAGCCGCTGAACCTGGTTTTTGACCTCGTCGAGGCCGATGAACTCGCCGAGCTCCCGCTCGGCCTGCTCCAGCAGCGCGGCCTTGCGCTCGGCGGCCTCCGGGTCGATGAAGTCACCTTCGTCGGGCTCGGTGGCCGGGTCCCACGGGTCGGTGCGGGCGTCGATGCGATCGCCGGTGGTGGTGGCGATCCCGAACGACCGGTCGTTGAGTGCCTGCTGCACCTGCTCGTTCTCCGGGTTGGCGGCGAACAGGTCCTGCAGCACCTCCTCGGCGGCGTCCTCGTCGACGTGCACCCGCAGCACCAGACCCCGTGCGAGGGCCCCGTCGACGGCGGCCACCGCGACCGGCCCCTCCGGCTCTTCCAGGTACGACAGGGCCGCGGCGTGCATGCCCAGCCGGGCCAGACTGATCCCGAGGGTGACCTTCACCGCGTGGGTGAACAGCTCGTCGATGCTGGTGTCGTTGACCAGCGGGGTGAGCAGCTTCACCACGTCGGCCCAACGTTCGGCGCGGTAGTGGATGGTGGCCAGCACCCAGCGGGCCTCCCGCCAGGCGGGACGGCGCTCGGTGATCTCCAGCGCGATCTCGTGGGCGTCGGCAAAACGGCCGGCCGAGGCGAGCGCCGCGGCGTAGGCGAGCCGGAAATCGTCGGGTTCGGTGGCGCGGAAGCGCAGGTACAGCCCGCTGTCGTAGCTGAACGACACCGCCCCCAGGGCAAGGTCCACCTCGCGCTGCAGGACCCCGGCGGTGCCGATGGTCTGCGCGACGGCTTCCAGCACCCGCAGCGAATCGTCGCCGGCGGCGGCCAGCCCCACCCAGGCGTCACACTGGTCATGGGCGATCCGGGTGAGCGCGGCGAAACCCGTTCGGGCAGCGGCCAGGTCGGCGGGACGTTGCCGCCCGTGCACCGTCACCCCCAGCGCACGACAGCAGGTGGCGAACCGACTGACGATGTCGCTGTCGACCCGGTGCGCGGCGTTCCGCGCCGCCAGCATGCCGGTGTCAGCGTTTCCCACGCGACCGCCCTTTCAACATAGCTTTACCTAACCTAACTTGAAGAAGCTAGCACTGCCCCGCGCCGCCTGTCGAGACGGCCGCCAGTGATCGCACCGTGGTCTCAATCACCGTGGTCAGCGACGATCGCCGGTCGGCACCGCAAACTCCGAGATCGCCAATCACCATCGTCGGCGCACCCCCTTCGCTCCGGCCGCATCGAGCCCACCGTTACTGAAAACGATTTTCGTTAACGGGCACGATACCCCGCCAGACCCGTTATTGAAAACGATCGCCGTTAACAACGGGTGTACTCGGCTCGACACGGGCGCGCTCCTATCTCTTGACCCCGCTCACCAGGGTGATCCGCGCGATCATCGGCCCCGCGTCGACGTCGGCGCTCGGCACCGGCCGGCCCAGGGTGTCCAGCCACGTGGCCAGCGGGGTCGGCGTGGCCGTCCACCCCCGGGCGCCGAACCACTCGTCGGCCGGCGCGCACCGCTGGTTGTAGATCAACTGGTGGAAGATTCGGGCGTCATCGCCGGCCGCCTGCTCGTCGGCCAGCGCCGCGGCGTAGTCGTCGGCCGGCATCGGGGCGCCGTCCTCGACGGCGATATGGCTGCCCGCCGCGGCCAGGCCGTCGATGCCGGTGAACAACTGCTCCTGCGCACTGGCTGGTAGATAGATCAGCAATCCCTCGGCGATCCACGCCGAGGGGCGGGCCGGGTCGAACCCGGCGTCACGCAGCGCCTGCGGCCAATCGTCACGCAGGTCCACCGCGATTTCGCGGCGCTCGGCGGTGGGCTGGGCGCCATGCTCGGCGAGGACCCGCCGTTTGAACTCCAGCACTTGCGGCTGGTCCAGTTCGAAGACGGTGGTGCCGTCGGGCCAGGGCAGCCGGTAGGCCCGTGAGTCCAGGCCGGCGGCCAGGATCACCACCTGACGGACTCCCGCCTCGGCGGCGCGGCGGA
>NZ_NCXO01000050.1 GCF_002104795.1 Mycolicibacillus koreensis | reverse complement strand
GGCGGCGCGGGGTAGCCGCCCTGCTCGGGCGGGTAGGGGGCGCGGGGATCCTGGCCGGCGTGCGGGTCGTCCTGCGGCCGTCCGTAGTAGTCGTCGGGGTGCCCCTGCCCGGGGCCGCCGCGGTAGCTCGGGTTGTCGGTCATCGGTGGCACTCCTGATTCTGCGGCAAACGCATGGTCTGATTGTGGCGCGGCGTCGTGGGTATCGGTCGGTTGGGGGGTGGCATCGGGGTTGACGGCGCCGCGGACACGGAACTGCCCGGTGTGCAGGTGTGCGGACGGCTCGAACCGCACAACCACCTCACCATACGTTTGCCACCCTTTCTCAGCGATATGTTCGGCCAAGTGTGCGGCGAACGTTCCCGACGTGAGATCCGGATCGGCGCTCAGCTTGGCGTGATCGTTTTCACTCAGCGTAATGACGTATTCATTGGGTGCCAAAAGGTGATTGCCCTGGAGGGCCCGAACGCCGTCGGCGGCTTCACGCCGCAGCATGGCCTCGATTTCCTGCGGGACAATCGCACCGCCGAACACCCGCGCGAACGCATCATCCACGGTTGCCTCGAGCTTGCGCTCCAAGCGCTGGACTAGCCCTTTTTGGCCACCCATGCACCGCCTGCCTTACTGATCGTCCGGTCTCGTCGTTGTCCACAGACAACACGGCGGCGTGTCGTGGGGTCCACGCCGTCGCACTGATGGTATCGGGATTTGCCCGCCCCCCGGCACCAAAAGAACTCTGAGAATCCCATAGGGCCAGCTCATCGGTGCTTTCGGGGGCGCCGTTCCCCGGGTGTGCGCCCCCGAGGGGGCCTTCGGTACGGTTGGGAGACGCAGGGCTGGGCGTGTTAGGCTCCTGCGGTTGTTTCGGGCGAGTGGCGGAATGGCAGACGCGCTGGCTTCAGGTGCCAGTGTCCTTCGGGACGTGGGGGTTCAAGTCCCCCTTCGCCCACAGTTGTGATGAGTCGCGTCATCGGTGACAGATAAGTCGCGTCGTTGGTTACAGATCACCCCGGCTGGTGTCGGGGTTTTTCTGTTTGTTGGGCCAGTAGTTGTGGCGAAGTCGTCGAGTAGGTGTTGGAGCGTAGACCGAGCCGTTGTCGGTCAAGGTGGCTGCGGGCAGTCGGTGCAGGACAGCAGGTAGCGGGAGTGGGAGCTGCGGGGGCGTTTGCGTGGTTGGGGGTGATCAGGCCGTGGTGGTGCAGGATGCGTCCGATTGTGGCGGTCCTATCACCGCTTCGCCGCCGAACAACCCAGGTGAAGGCTGGAAATCGGACTTGACCCACTGGACCCTGGCCGATGACAGCGATACCGAGACCCTTAACTGACTCGTCGCGCAGAACCGGTTGCTCGCCGGGTAGCGGTCGACCCGGCAGCCGATGCGGCCAGACTCGCTATTGCCGCTCGACGGGCAGTGGTTCGGGCACGACGGGGCCCGGTACCGGCCTCGGGTTCAGCTGGACTGTAGGCGGCGGTTGCAGCGCGAGTCCACTTGCATCCGGTTCGCATCCACCCCAGTCGCCCCTGGAAGGCGTTGGTACATAACCCTCGTCGCACTGACACACGTCCGCGAGGCTGAAAGGCTTGTCGGCGGACGGGTAATACAGTATTCCGTGGGCATTCCACCCGCATCCCCCCTCCCACACCTTTGGCTGTTGCACGGTCGGGGGCTGGAAATCAATCACGCTCGGTGGCGCAGCCGGCGGCTGGAGGTCGACCGCGCCCGGCAGGTTACCGGGGTTGAAGGTGACCGGCGGCGGGCCGTAATCGCCGACGGCCGGGCCCGGGGTCGGCGGGGGTTCAGGCGCTGGGTCCGCCTGCGCGGGCCCCGGCACCACCAGAGCGGAAAGCGCCAGGAGAACAGCGGTCGTGGGCGCGCAGATGACTGCAGCGGCAAATCCGTCGGGTCTGGAACGAACTCTCATTGTCGGTCTCGCTATCTGCTTTCGGAGCCCCGCTGTGCGGCGCCCAACGTGGTTGACTAAACCGATCATCTGTTGGCCCGGGCGAGAAGACATCAGCCAAAGCGCGTAGATTTCTGCCGCGGGGGTCGTCTATGCCAGGTGAGCCCCTCGTAGATCACGCGCCCGTGTTGGCCCGTGGTGCTGTGGGTATGGCCTTGAAGCTGCCACGCGCCCATGTCGAATAGACGCCACTGGTCGTATTGGCCGGCGATGGTGCGCCGGGCGCTTTGAGCCACCGAGGTGAATACCTGCAAATAGTCGGGTAGGGCTTTGTGGGTGTCGGCGTGCAGGGACTGCACACTGTCGTGGTTGCCGGCGGTGCGCTCACGAGGCACGCGAATCCGCGTTGTTGCGCGAACGACTCAATCGGCTGGAGAGAACCGAGCATCCCCATCGTGAATGCTCCTGCGTCATCGCCTCCTTCGTCTGACGCATACCATCGTGGTGATGGCGCAATACCACTCTCTCGAAGAGGCCGCCCGCCGTCGCCTGCGTGCACTTCGCCGAGAACGCGGCTGGTCGCTCGACGACCTGGCAGAGCGCACCTATATCAGTGCATCGACGTTGAGCCGACTCGAAAGCGGGCACCGCCGAATCGCGATCGACCACCTCGTCACACTCGCCAAAGTGCTCGGAAGCACGGTCGAGGAGATTGTGGCCGCCGACGACACCGGGGTCGTGATCCGACCCAGCACCGATGAAAGCGGCTCCATCACGTACTGGCGACTCACCCACCCCGACGACACGTCAGGGCGCATGGTCGTCAAAATGCGCATCCCCGACTACGGGGAACTTCCGGAGGCGCGCGTTCACCAGGGCCGCGATTGGTTCCTCGTGCTCAGGGGAACCGTCCATCTGCGGGTCGGCACCCGCGACATCTTCGTGGAGGAAGGAAACGCGGCCAGTTTCGACACCATGACCCCGCACAGCCTGGGCGGCCACAAAGGGCCGGTCGAAATCCTGTCGATCTTCGACCACCACGGCGAACGCGCGCACCTCCACGAAGGCTGACCGCCACACACGCCGCAGTCGGGGCGGGTCATTGCCCGACGGGAGGCTTCGTTAGTTCTCCCACGATTGCGCTACCAGCCGCCCCTCCCGCAGCCATCGCGCCCAGAACGGTCGGCATGGTCCCGGTCACGTCACCGGCGGCGAACAATCCGGGAACTGTGGAGGCGGATCGCTCGTCGACCTTCACGCCGTCGACCGCCATCGGATTGGAGACCAGTTCGGGTCGGCCCAGCGTATGAGTGAGGCCGGAGCGTTGATGAAGGCGGGTTTGGACCAGCAGGCTTGTGATTGGGTGTTCGGCACCGTCTGCGAACACGATGCTTTCGAGTGAGTCGGTGGTCGGCCCCTGCACTGCGGTGACCGGCCGGTCATCGACCGCGATGCCCGCGGCTGTGAGCTGCGCGAACTCCTCCGGCGCGAAGCCGGCTGGGCCGTTGGTGAACAGCGTCACGTCGTCACTCCACGCCCGAAGCAGGAGCGCGCGGTGCGGCCCCAGCGGACTACTGTCCAAGACGCCGAGCACCTGGTCTTGTACCTCCCACCCGTGGCAGAACGGACAGTGAAACACCGAACGGCCCCATCGTTCGGTCAAGCCGATAACGTCGGGGTACCGGTACTCCATGCCGGCGGCGAGCAGGACTGTTCTCCCCCGAAATTCCTCGCCGCCCTCAGTGGTGAGCGTGAAGTCACTTTCTCCGTTCCTGCCGGATATAACAGTGTCGCTCACGAATTCGACGTAGCCGTAGCGGCTGATCGCCGCCCGACTGCGGGCGTAGAACTCCGCCGGTGCCATTCCATCAGCGCCCAGGACGCCGCCGATACGGAGGGAGGCGAGGTTGCTCTGACCGCCAGCATCGACAAGCAGCACCCGTCGTCGTGCCCGACTGAGCACAAGTGCGGCGCTGAGCCCCGCCGCCCCACCGCCGACTACGGCGCAGTCCCAAACGTCGCTCACGTCCAGTCCCGCCGACCGGGCTCGCCACTCGGAATCCCATGCGGCGCAGCGCACATCGAGAGGCCGCGTGGATCACCGGGCATCACGGCGGGAGTCACGTCACTGTGGGCCGCCCGCCACAGACATTCGACACCCTGATGGGTGCGCGGAGATCGGTCGCTGTTCCTCATGGCTAAAACGTGCCACGGCGGAACACGATCACCAACCCCGCTTGCCATAGACGCAAGATCGAGAATCGAGCGGCGGCATCACCGACGAGTCGTTGGGTGCGCAACGAGCAACATCCCTGGAACCACAACACCCAGTACTACGAGACCGTGATCGACGCCGTGGCACGGGTGACGAGCTGCTGGCCGCCATTCGGAGACAATCCCGCGCACGGCGATCTGGTCGCCGCGGTCCGCCGTCCACCACTTCCCCGATCCGGCAGGCGGCCTCGAGCGCCTTGCGAGCCTCGCCGCCCCGGCTGGCGCGGCCTCGTCGTGGCGCAAGGGCGTCGCAGCCAACGCAAGCTTGCCGCCACCGGTGGGCCCGACAAGCGGCGCTGAGTTCGTACCTCGGCGACAAACCGGCGGCCCGACCCCGAGACGAATCCGCTGGCGTCGCCCGGCAGCCTGCCCTACCGTTTTCGCCGTGACCACCATCGAGGAGATTCCGCCCGGCCAGACCTCCCGCGCGAGCGCAGCGTTGCTGGCGCTGCGCCCTCGCTGGCAGACCGCCGCGGCGCTCGCCGACTTCGTCGACACCCGACTACGCCCGGTCGGCTACCGACTGGCCGGTGTGCTCGACGGTGGCCAGGCACTCTCGGTGATCGGTTTCCGGGAAGTCCACGCGACGGCGTGGGGGCATTACCTTTACGTCGACGATCTCTCGACGCTGCCCGAAGCGCGCGGTCGGGGCCACGGCAACGAACTGATGGACTGGGTGTTCGACGAAGCGCGCCGGCTCGGATGCGAAGCGGTGCACCTGGATTCCGGTGTCGGCGCCGACCGCGCCGCCGCCCATCGCCTGTACATGCGCCGCCACATGCAGATCAGCGCGCACCACTTCACGGCCGAGTTGTAGGAGCGGCGCCGAGGCACGACTAAACTCGGAAGGTGAAGCCCGTCGGGGACCGTCGCGGGACGGCGCAGGGCCCGAGCTTCGGGCTACTGTTGGTGGTCCTACCCCACGTAGGACAGGCAGGAGGTCTGCAGATGGCATCGACCGATGAGCCCATCACCATCCTGCCGGTCGGCGAGTGCTGGAATCTGCTGTCAACGGTGTCCTTGGGGCGGCTGGTCACCAGCGTCGAGGATGAGCTCGACATTTTTCCGGTCAACTTCGCCGTGCAGAACCGCACCGTGCTTTTCCGCACCGCGGAAGGGACCAAGTTGGTCAGCGCCACGATCAACAGTCGCGTTCTTTTCGAGGCCGACAACTACAACCCGGCCGAGGGGTGGAGCGTTGTCGTCAAGGGCATGGCGCAGGTGCTGCGCAGCGCCGACGAGATCCGAGAGGCACAGGACGCACCGCTGTGGCCGTGGACGCCGTGGTTGAAACAGAACTATGTTCGCATTCTCCCCACCACCGTCACCGGTCGCCGATTCCGCTTCGGGCCCGAGTCCCACGAGCCCCTGCCCGCTCCGTCATAGCGCCTCCATCGCCGAAAGAGACCCACCGTAAACTGCCACCGGATCGTCGAGCAGTCCCGGTTGATGAGTCGCGTCATCGGTGACAGATCACCCCGGCCAACGGTCGGGTTTTTCTATCGGTTGGGCCAGTAGTTGCGGTCGAGGTTGATTGTGGTGGCAAATATTTCTTACGACGACGACGACGGCGGTGGTCGTCCCGGCGGGTCTTCGGCCCCCGCGTTATCGGCGAGTGCCGCCCAGATCGTGCGCGACGCCATAGACGCCAGCGGCGGTCTCGGCGAACCGTGGCATCTCGACGGCGCCAACGCGGTGCGCCTCGGTGATCTGCTGTTCACCATCGACACGGACGATCTCGGCTGGATGGCGACGGTGTATGTGATCGACGGCGACGTAGCCGATCCGGTGGCGGTACGGGCCAGCGAGACCGCCAACCCGGTGCGCGAGCTCGCAGGGTGGTTGCAGAACACCGCAGGCCCGATGGTCTGGAAGCGCATCGAGCCGGGTCTGTACCGCAGCGGTGAGTACCTCGTCGGGCAGCTCGGTACCGGCGAATGGTTCGCCGAAGGGCCGGGGGTAGATCGGTGCTTCGACCACAAAACCGATGCTCAAACCGCGTGCGCGACCGCGCGCATCAGTCCTACAGCGCCGCCAGGCTAGACCCCTGCGGCATGACACAACAGGCCGAGTCTTGGTAGCGACGCCGGTCACCGCGGGGTGGAAACGATGCGGCGGGCCGCTTCCACCGCGGCACTGCGTTGCCGTGCGATCAGAGCGGAATCGGTGCTCGCCGCGTCCGGGCCGGGCGCGTGAGCCCACGCGAAGCCGAGGGCGAAGAGCAGAACGAGCAGATCGGCGGGTTCCCACGCGGGGTCGAGCTGCCCGGCCGCCTGCGCACCCTCGATGGTGGCGACCGCCTTCTCGAAGATCGGCTCGCCGTCAGCGCGAGGCTCGTCGAGGACGAAACCCTCCAGCTTCGCCCAGGTGATCATCCGGAGATGTTCGGGCCGGGTGCGGGCCAAATCGTAGACGGCCCCGGCGAATTCGGGCACCGCATCAGCGCGGAGAGTGACCGAACGATAAAAATCAGCGACGTCGATCGCCACCACTTCCCGAAACAGCGATTCCTTGTCGCCGAAGTGGGCGTAGAGGCGTTCCTTGCTGGCACGCGCGGCACGGGCGATCCGATCGATCCGCGCTCCGGCGAGGCCATGGCGGGCGAACTCTGCGCGGGCCTCGTCCAGAATCTGGGTCCGCAGCGCGGTAGTGCTCCTCCTCACAGCAGAATCATAACCATACAAACTAGTTCGTTCGCTATCGTGGATAGCGATATAGAGGGGGATGCGCAGTGACCAACGCCGACAACATCGATGTGCTCATGGACCAACCGACCCGGATAAAAATCATGCGTCGAGCCATGGAGGCGGTCGCCGACGCCGTCACCCCGGCGGTTGAGGCGTACCGCCCCTTCGTCGAAGGCCTGCAGACGCTACCGCGAGACGGCCGATTCCTGGTGGTGGGAAACCATACCCAGTTCGGCTCCGAGGCCTTGCTGATTCCCTTCCACGTTCGGCGAGCGATCGGCAAACGGGTCCGGCCCCTGACTGACCGCCAGTTCGGGCGCATGCCGGGGCCGGCCGCTGATCTGCTGGCCGCGGCGGGCGCGTTGGTCGGCTCGCCCGAGCCGGTCCGGGAACTGATGCGCCACGACGAGCCCATCCTGGTGTTTCCCGGCGGGGGCCGCGAGATCCCGAAGTTCAAGGGCGAGGAGTACACCTTGCGCTGGCAGGGCCGTGCCGGCTTCGCCCGTCTGGCAGTGGAATTCGCCTACCCGATCGTGCCCGCCGCTCTGGTCGGCGGCGACGACGTCTACCAGAGTCTGTCCAGTCGTGGCGGGACCTGGGAGCGGATCAGCGGAGCGGTGTCCCAGCGACTGTCGGGCCGCTCCGATATGGCCGCACCTCTGGTGCGCGGCATCGGACCGACCCTGATTCCGCGCCCGGAACGGATGTACCTCCGTTTCGGTGCGCCCATCGAGACCGCGAAACCGGCGAAGACGCCGGAGTCGACGTGGGTGGAATCGGTACGGCAGAAGGCTCAGGAGGCGCTCGAAGAAGACCTCGCCGACCTGCTCACGATCCGAGCGGACGACCCCTACCGCAACCTCAACCCGTTGGCCTGGCGTAACGCCGTCCTGCCCTCGGTTTAGCCGCCGCATCGCCCCGGTGCCAGGGTGGTCGGGTGCGAGGCGAACGATATCGGTGGAACCACGACACTCCGTGGAACCACAACACCCAGTACTACGACGTCGTGCTCGACGCCGCTCCGTCGACCGCGCACACGGCTCTCGACGTCGGCACGGGTGACGGCCTGCTGGCAGCTCGCCTCGCCGAGACAATCCCCGAGGTCACCGGGATCGACTCCGATGCCGACATCATCGCCCGTGCCGAATCGGCGACCTCGGCTCATGTCCGATGGATCGTCGGCGACGTTCTGACCTACGCCTTGCCGGAGTCCCACTATGACCTCGTTGCCGCGGTCGCCACCGTCCATCACTTTCCCGATCTGGCGTGCGGTCTCCAGCGCCTTGCGAACCTGACCGCTCCCGGTGGCGCCGTGGTCGTTATCGGCTGCGCTCGCAGCTCGACCGTCTGCGACTACGCCCACGACGCCGTCGGGGTTGTGCAGCATCAGATCCTCTCCCGCACCCGCGGCTTCTGGCAACACAACGCCCCGGTGCAGATGCAGTTCCCGCACACCTACACCGAGGTCGAGCAGATCGCAGCGACGGTGCTGCCGGGGATGCGGTGGCGTCGCCTACCGCTTTGGCGCTACATGATCCGTTGGAACAAACCGAGGTTGGAATTAGACGCGGCGGCTATGGATCGTCGGCGGTCTCGCCACTGCCGTCGTCGACGTCCCGGATCGTCCGCTCTGGGTGATGGAAGTTGTTGACCCGGGGCTGACCGCGGTCCAAGTGTGCCGGTGGGATGGTTTCGATCACGCCGTCGTGGCGCCGACGGGTGGTCCAGCCGTCGGGGCCGATCAGTCGGTGGTGCGCTCCGCAGCGCCAGGTCAGGTCGTGCACGTCGGTTTGCGGGTTCTGGGCGTAGTCGTAAATATGGTGGGCTTCGCAGAGGTAGCCGGGCATCGGGCAGCCAGGGTGTGTACAGCCACGATCCCTGGCGTGTAGCACGATTCGTTGGGCCGGCGAGGCGATGCGACGGGTGTGGAACAGCGCCAGCTCTTGGGTGCCCCGCTTGCTTTCGGTGAAGACCCGCAGGTAGTGGTGGGCGTGGCTGGCCATCCGGATGACGTCGCTCATCGGCAGCCAACTGCCCCCGCCGGTGAGGGCTTTGCCGGTGCCGGCCTGCAACTCGGCCAGTGTGGTCGAGACGATGATCGTCACCGGCAGTCCGTTGTGTTGGCCGAGGTTCCCGGAGGCCACGGTGGCCCGGCACAGTGCTTTGAGCGCATCGTGCTGGCGCTGCCCGACGCTGCGGGTGTCGCCCTCGATCGCCTCCCGCGACGGGGTGCCTCCCACGCAGGGAACCTCGTCGTCGGGGTTGGCCATGCCGGGGGCGGCGAGTTTGTTGAACACCGCTTCCAGGCCGGCGCGGGCCTCGGGGTCCAGATGGCCTTTGATCGCGCTCATCCCGTCGGCGTCTTGGTCGCCGAGGATCAGGCTGCGGCGTTTGGCTCGGGTGGCGTCGGAGAACAACCCGTCGGGAACCAGGCAGTCGAACTTCTTGGCGGCCAGCTTCGCCAATTGATCGGGGCGGAATTGGCGGGCGTAGCCCGCCAGCTCGGCTTCGGCCTGCTCTCGTTCGGTCACGCCGATCCCGTCGGGCAGCATCCGGAAGAACTTCGCGATCACCGCGACGTGGTCGGTGTTGATCGCACCGTCGCGTTGGGCGGCCGCGGTGGCCGGCCGCAGCGGCGCCAACGGTGCACCCTGCAGCGTGTGGCGGGAACCCAAATCGGCGGCATCATGGATGCGCCGGTTGGCCGCGCCGCGGGTGATGCGCAGTTCGTCTGCCAACCGGCCGGAGAGCCGCCCACCGATTTCGATCGGAGTGGCCACGCGGGCGATCTGGTTGATCAGCGGGTGCTCCACCGCGGGCAGCCGGCGGCGCAGGTGTTCGCAGTGGCGCAGCAGCGCGAAGCGTTCCGGGGTGGTCAGGGCGGTGAAGTCCAGTTCGGCCACGGTGTCCAGCGCGGTGGCCAGGGCTTTGAAGGCCACCGCGATCTCTTCCCGATCACTCGAACACATGTGTGAATTCTATCGAGGGGGACCGACATTGATGCTGGTCCGCCGGGCCCGACGACGTGATCTGGGGACAGGCGCACGACTGTGGATAACCCGGTCGGGCTCCCCGGCCTGTGGCGGGGTGAAAACGGGGCGCCGGGCGGCGAAGCTTCCTTTAGAAAGGCATACATTGCAATAAATGCATGTATCGCATAACGTTGCGGTCATGAACACCAAAGAGCACGCGACCCACTCCCACCCGGACCACACTCACGGTCCCGACTGCGGCCACGAAGCCATTCAGCACGGCGACCACGTCGACTACCTTCACGACGGCCACCGCCACGCCGCACATGGTGACCACTACGACGAGCACTGATCTCGTACGGCAACCAGCCGCACGGAAGAATCAATCCGGGGTTAATCGACCCGGGGCGGGCGTCCGATGGCCCCGGGCCCACCCTGTGATACCGGCGCGGCCTACGGGTTGCCGCTGGTAAACGACTCAAGTTGCAGTACGGCGGCCTCAAGTTTGGGCCGAACGCCCTCCAGGCTCGCGTCACCGCGGTCGATCGCCTCCAGAGTGCTGCGCAACTCGCGGGCCGTGCGGGCAATGTCGGCGGGGTCGAAATCAGCCATGGGTCTCGGCTACCCGCTGGCGAGGGGGCCCAATCCCCCCGATCCGGCCGACCATGCGGGGTGGCTGATTGCTTTTCGCAACGCGGCTTGGTGAAGTGGGGCGACCCTCGGGAGGCCGCCTTGACGACCATGCTGCTGCGCAACGCCACACTGATCGACGGCACCGGCGGCGATGCCGTCGAAGACGCTGTGGTCCTCGTCGACGGCGCCACGATCAGCTGGGCAGGCCCGGCCTCCGAAGCTCCGGCACCTCCCCCGGACACCACCACCGTCGACCTCGGCGGCAACACGATCTGCCCCGGATTCTTCGACTGCCACGTGCACTTCCACCTGCCCGGCCCCCATGGCAGCCCCCTGGAGATGGCGCTGCGGCCGGCCTCCTACCGCCATTTCGAACTCATCGAACGGCTGCGCGCCACCGTGCAGAACGGCGTCACCACCGCCCGCGACCTGATGGGCATCGATGCCGGGGTGCGCGACGCGGTGGCCGCCGGCCTGATCGAGGGGCCGCGGCTTCTGGTGGCGATCGACATGCTCAGCCAGACCAGCGGCCACGCCGACTTCCACATCCCCTGCGGGCTGGATCTCACCCCGCTGGTCGGGGGGTTCCTGGTGGACTCCGTCGACGCCGCCCGTGCGCGGGCCCGCGAACTGGTCCGCGCCGGCGCCGACGTTCTCAAGATCGCCTCCAGCGGCGGGGTGAGCTCCCCCAGCGACGACCCGACGTGGCTGGGCATGCGCCGGGAGTTGATCGCCGCGGTCGTCGAGGAGGGACGCGACTACGGCGGCAAGTCGGTCGCCGCCCACGCCATCGGCTACGCGGGGATCCGCGCCGCCGTCGAAGCCGGAGTACACAGCATCGAACACGGCTACGCCCTCGATGACGAGCTGCGCGCCCAGATGGTCGCCCAGGGCACGTTTTTGGTCCCGACCCTGCTGGAGACGATGACGCCGGTGACCGCATCGGCGGCCGGGGCGGCCAAAAGCGCGAAATGGCATGCCCTCGCCCATGAGTCGGTGGCCGCCTCTGCCGCCGCCGGGATCAAGATCGCAGTCGGCACCGACGCGGGCCTGTCCCCCGAACACGGCACCAACCTCAAGGAACTCGGCCTGCTGGTCACCGTCGGCGGGCTGACCCCGATGCAGGCGATCGTCGCCGGCACCCGCACCTCCGCGGAGTTGTGCGGCGTGGACGATCACCTCGGCACCGTCGAGGCCGGCAAGACCGCCGACCTGGTGATCGTGCGCGGGGACCCCCTGGCCGACATCACCGCGGTCGCCGAACCGGAGAACATCGTGCTGGTGATCAAGGACGGTCGCACCGTCGGCAACCGCGGTGGCTACGCCACTCCGTGACGTCGCACCCTGCTCGCAGGACAGATCGGCGGCCCGAGGCCAGATTTTTCCGTGTTGCCTTGAGGAACTTCCAATGGTCGCCGGGGTTGGCGCGCAAAATGGTGGATATGGCCAAGCAGCCTGTTTACCAATGCGACGTGAAGCGTTCGCGAGAGCGTGCACGGAAGTTGCAGGCCTATCTGACCAGGAAGGTCGCTAAATCGAGCACGAAGACCATGGTGTGCGACCGTTATTGCGACTGCAAGAAGTCGGCCGACAAGAAGGGCGCTGCGTTCTTTGAATCGCAGGGCCATTCGGTGGGCAGCCACTTCGACCTCTTCACCGAGTCGGGTACGCCGTTGCGGGTGCTCGTCGTTCCCATGGAGGCCGGCGGCGGAGACAAACACACCAGTGCCACGACAGGAGGCTCCGCACAGCCCCCGGGGCCTGATCGGGATCGCTATCGGACCGTGCGCCAGCGGACCGAGGTCGTCCGCGAATCCGGTGAGATGGTTTTCGCCCAACGCAATCCCCACATGCAGGGCGTCACCCTGGCGCTGCAACTGGCCTTCGGCCTTCCCGTGGAGAAGCAAGAGCAGCTGCATTTCATCGATGAGCACCCTGCCCACGTGTTCGACTGCTTCGCGATGGCGAACCTGCTGTTGTGTTCGGCGGTCCCGAAGCCCGGCAGCCACGCCAGCTTTGCAACATCGGTCATGCGCAAAAACTGTGCCCTCCATCTGGCGCAGAGCGTCCGGATCTTGCAACCGACATTGGTCATCTCCCAAGGGTGGGGGCTGGTGGACACGCTTCGGCAGACTTTCGGCACCGTCGGCGACATCGGATCCTCCGAAAACCATCGAGTGCTCGCGGAATGCGATCTCGACGGCAACCGCTTCATCTGGGTCGGCCTGACCCATCCGGCGCACGGGAACTGGAGCCGAATCACCTCGCGGGAATTCCAGCCCATCGTCGCGCCGGCAATCAGGGAGGGGCGCCAAAGGGCACTGCGGCTGGCGGCACGAACCGGCTGACGATAAGGCCCGGTCGGTGTCCCGCGCGGACCTGGTGGCACTGATTGCGCATGCGACGATAACCCCACGTCACAGCCGACCCCCCCTGCGAGGACCCATGCCGACCTACCGCACCGAGACCCTGGTGGCCCCCGACGGCACCCCGCTCCGCTACCGCTGCTACGGCACCCAGGGACCGGCGGTCATCCTGGTGCACGGCGGATTGCAGGCCGCCCAGAACTTCCACCGTCTCGCCGAACTCCTCAGCACCGGCTACCGCGTCTACGTGCCGGACCGGCGGGGGCGACGGCGAGAGAGCCCGGCCGGTGACGGCTACGGCTTGGCCACCGAGGGCGCCGATCTCGATGCGCTGATGCGCGCGGTCGACGCGCGCCGGGTTTTCGGGTTGAGCTCAGGGGCCACGATCGCGCTCTACACCGCGCTGCAGTACCGCCGAACGGACCGCCTCGCGCTTTATGAACCGCCGCTGACGATCGACGGCGTCGACCCGGCCGCGTGGGTGCCGCGCTACCGCCAGGTACTCTCCGCCGGTCACCCGATCGCGGCGCTCGTCGAGGTCATCAAGGGCACCGGCGGCAAGGAGTTCGTCGCGCAGCTACCGCGGCCGGTGCTGATCGCGCTCCTCGGACCGGCCCTCGCGGTGGAGGCCCGGCTCGTCTCCGGTGACTCCCTGGCCATTAGGGACCTCATCCCCACCATGTATCTGGATTCGGTCGTGCAAGCCGAATCGATCAGCCTGGTCAACCCCCGCATCGCCGAGTTGGCCGATTCCGACACCGAGGTCATGCTCCTCGGCGGCGGGCGCAGCACCGAATCGCTGCGGCGAGGACTGGAGGCGATCGCAGCCCGCATACCGGCGTGTACGCAGATCGAGCTGAAGAAACAAAGCCACATCGCCGCGGACAACCGCGGTGCCCCGGACACCGTCGCCCGCCCGCTGGCGGCGTTCTTCGCCCCGTAGCCGGCCGACCCCGACGAAGGACCCGCCCATGCGCATCATCACCGTCGAAGAACACTTCCAGCACCCGGATGTCGTCGCGCGGGTGGCCGATCTCGCCGGGCCCCCCACCGGTCCCGCCGGAAGCCCTCAGTGGATTCCTGCAAGCGTTCTCCCTCGAACCCGACGCCACCGGCCGGCTCGCGGGTAACCGCCTGGCGCACATGGACCAGGTGGGCATCGACGTCCAGGTCGTCTCGCACGGCAACGGCAGCCCCAGCGACCTCGACCACCCCGACGCGGTCGGGCTGTGCCGCCGCGTCAACGACGATCTGGCCGCCCAGATCGCCGAACACCCGGACCGGTTCCGCGGGTTCGCGACCCTCCCGCTGGTCGATCCCGTCGCCGCCGGAGACGAACTGCGACGCTGCGTCGAGGAACTGGGTTTCGTCGGTGCGCTCATCTCCGGCAGCTATCGCGGCGTGTTTCTCGACGACGACAGATTCGACCCGATCCTCGCCGCAGCCGAAGCCGTCGACCTTCCCATCTACGTGCATCCGGGGATACCGCCCCAGCCGGTACGGCAGCAGTACTATGCCGGCTCCTGGCCACCCGCAACACAGCTCATGTTCGCCGGCCCCGCCTTCGGCTGGCACGCCGAGGCCGGGATCCACATCGTGCGGCTGATCCTCTCCGGTGCACTGGACCGCCACCCGCGCCTGAAACTGCTCAGCGGACACTGGGGAGAGCTGGCCGCCTTCTACCTCGAACGCCTCGACGAGACGCTGAGCCTGCTGCCGAACAACCTGGAGCGCACCTTCGCGCAGTACTACCGCCAGCAGGTCTGGATCACCCCGTCAGGCATATACAACCACAACCAATTACGTTTCATGGTCGCGGAATTGGGGGCCGACCGTATTCTGCACTCGGAGGACTTCCCCTACATCGTCCGCGATGACGTGACGACGTTCCTGCAACAGTCCGGCCTCAGCGAGACCGATACTCACGCGATCGCCCACGGCAACGCCGAAGCGCTGCTGAGGATTCGCTGCTGAGGATTTAGGCCAGATTTAGTCCACCCCACAGACCGCGTCGGTGATGAAGGCGGCCAATTGCGCATGGCTGACATGCTGATTGGGTGAGAGCAACTCCGCGTAGATCACGCTGACCATGAACTCGACCGCCGCCTCCGGCGTGGGACGCAGGTGGCGGGCCAACTCCGAGCCGATGACGTGGGTCAGGGCGCGGGCGGTGACGACGTCGACCAACGTCGGGTGCCCGTCGTGGCGTATCAGCCACGGCAATAATGCGGCACCGTCGATCCGCAGCGCGGCCTGCAGCGCGGTATTGGTCGCGTTGTAATCCAACACCTCGCGCACCAGCATGCCGATCGTCGCGCGGGGCTGATCGCCGAAACGCACCCGGGTGATGACCATTTGCTCGAGCGCATCCAGCTCGGCGGCGACCAGCGCGGCGATCAATGCATCGCGGGAGGCGAACCGTCGGTACATGGTGGCCCGGCTGATCCCGGCCTCCGTGGCGACCGCCGACAACGTCATCGCCCCGACCCCGACCCGGCGCACGACGGCCCGCGCGGCCGTCACCACCTCGTCGTTGCTGGACACCGGGCCAGCGTAGCGGCCCGCCCACCCACAAGAGGATGAAACACTATTGATTATTCCGTCTCAGGTATGCAACGGTCGACACATGAGTGTGTCATCGAATGTCGAGCGGCCGGCGCCGGTGGGCGAATCGCCGTGGGACTCCCAGCCCGACGAACACGACTACCGGGTGGGCGAGATCTCCGGGCACCTGCCCGAGAGGCTGCGCGGGGTGCTCTACCGCATCGGGCCGGGACGCCTCGAAGTCGGCGGACACCCGCTGGGCCACATCTTCGACGGCGACGGCATGGTGTCCCGGTTCGCCATCGACGCCGACGGCGTGCACTTCCGCAATCGGTACGTGCGTACCGCGAGCTACCGTCGCTCCCAGGACAATCCGGTGCCGACCCGGGGTTTCGGCACCCAGCGACTCGGTGGGCCGTTGGCCAACGTGCTGCGGTTCCCGGAGAACATGTCCAACACCAATGTGTTGATCCACCGTGGGGCCCTCTACACACTGTGGGAGGGCGGCCCGCCGCACCGCCTCGACCTGACCACCCTGCACACCGAGGGGCCGGAACGCTTCGGCGGCGCCCTCAAACGGTTGGGGGCGTTCTCCGCGCACCCCAAACGCGATCCGCGGACCGGCGAGGTGTTCAACTTCGGGCTGGACTTCTTCCCCCGGCCGATGATCCGCTGCTACCGGCTCACCCGGGGTGGCCGCTTCGACACCGTCGGGACCATCCCGATCCCCAAGCTCGGGTTCGTCCATGACTTCGCGCTGACCGCAAAGCATCTGGTGTTCGTGCTCGGCCCGCTGGTCGTTGCCAACCCGATCCCGGTGGCGCTCGGGCTGCGTCCGTTCGGCGAGGCGCTCTCCTATCGGCCGCAGCTGGGCACCACGATCGTGTTGCTGCCCCGCGACGGCGGCCCGCCGACCCGCCTGCAGACCGACCCGCTGTTCCACTTCCACGTCACCAACGCCTACGAGGCGGACCAGGGCGAGCAGACCATCGTCGAACTCGTCGCCCACCAGCCCGACGGTGGCTGGAGCGGCTGGAACCGGCACCTGCGCGAGTACCGCGGTGACGCCGGTCCGGCCTTCGGTGGCACCCTGACCCGGCTGGTCATCAACGGACGCACCGGTCGGGTCAGCCACGAGACCCTCGACGACGTGGGCTGCGAATTCCCGCAGCTGGATCCGAGCCGGGCCACCCGCGCGCACCGGTTCACCTACCTGGCGACGGCGTCGGAGCCCGGCGGGAACCCGAACTCGATCACGACGATCGACCACCACACGGGGGCGACGGACCGCTACGTCGCCGACGGCGACGACACCGTCTGCGAACCGCTGTTCGCCCCGGACCCCGACGCCGACGACGAGGGGCGCGGGTGGCTTCTCAGCGTGGAACATCAACCCGCACAGCGTCGGTCGCGTCTGATCGTGCTGGCCGCCGATCGCCCCGGTGCCGGACCGGTCGCCGCGGCCAACCTCGAGCACCACATCCCGATGACGTTCCACGGCGCCTATCTGCCCGCCGGCACCACCCTGTAATAGTTGACAACGCAACCACGAGGGCTATTCTTGGCTTAGTTCCATCGTCAACTAACGATGCGACGCGAACCGAGAGGAGCCCCCATGGACATCGTGATCTTGATCGGCCGGATCCTGTTCGGCGCCATCTTCTTCGCCGGCGCGGCCGGGCACTTCACCCAGACCGCGGCGATGGCGCAGTTCACCGAGAGCAAGGGAATCAAGCCCGGCAAGCCCGCGGTGTTGCTGTCCGGGGCGTGGATGCTCGTCGGTGCCCTGATGGTGGCGGTGGGCGTGTGGGCCGACCTCGGTGCGCTGATGCTCGCGGTGTTCCTGCTGCCGACCGCGGTCCTCATGCACGCGTTCTGGAAGGAGCAGGACCCGCAGGCCAAGGCCGGCGAGCAGATGCACTTCAACAAGGATCTGTCGCTGGCGGGTGCCGCGCTCGCCCTGTTCGGGCTCTTCGCGGCCTTCGGCGACCAGATCGGCCTGATGGTGACCGGGCCGCTGTTCTCCTAGGGGTCTGCTAGCGGATACCGCTCCGGGCGGCGTTTACAGAAAGCCCCGCCCGGAGCGCAGCCGTCGGCGCATGTCCCACAGGTAATAGGTCGACGGCAGCCGCCGGAGCGGCCCGGGCAGCAGTCGGTACACCGGGGGCACCGCCGTCATGAACAGATCGAAGCCGCGCTGGCGCAGCGGACCCCACGACAAGCCGAGTTCGCCGCGCAGCCGCTCGGGCAACAGCCCGGTGGTGAAGAAGCGGTTCGCCGGCATCCCCATCTTGATGAACCAGGGGGCGTCACCGCCGTGCATGAGCCCGTAGACGAAGTCGCGGACCTGATCGTCGGCGGTGAGCGTGGCGACCTTGGCGTCCCAGTAGGTCTGGAACTCCGCGCGGGTGGCCGGCCACATGTCCGGACGGACCTGCAACGCGGTCCCGTACACCGCGGACTGGCGGTAGATGCGGTCCGCGGTGGCCTCGTCGACCGCCCCGTAGAACCGCTCGTAGAGGGTGAACCCGTTCATGTACAGCGTGGCGGCCACCCACAGCTGCAGGTCCGGGTCGAAGGCGTTGTAGGTCTCCGACCGCACCGGCACGTGGGCCTTGTTCACCATCCGCACGATGGCGCGCTGCTCCTCGGGGGTGCCCATCGTCACCGCGTAGACGTAGGCCATCGTCGCGCGCAGCCGGTTGAGCGGGCGCCGCAGTGCGGTGCTGTGGTCGGCGACGCCGTGGCCCACCCCGGGCTCGGCCATCTGCAGCAGCACCGTGGCACCGGCGCCGAGCAGCACGAAGAACTCCCCGACGAAGTCGGCGAGGCCGAAGCCCTCCTCGGCTGCCGCCTCGAGCGCCGCCTCGAGCGGTGCCGCCGGCGCGGGCTTCTCGGACAGTTCGGCTGTCATCGCCATCTCCTCACGTGTGCACCTTCGATGCAACAAAACAACAGTAATTATTGCAACGTTGTCTTCGGGGCGCAATGGTTGGCGTAAGTTGAGCGGCGATGGTGCTCACCAACCCGCTGTTGACCGCGTTCAGCGACACCGCCCGTGCCGAGGCGCCCATTCTGGAGGCCGCCCTCGAGCAGTTCGCGCTGACCGGGGTGCGACGCACCAGCATCGATGACATCGCCCGGCGGGCCGGCGTCAACCGGGCCACCCTGTATCGCCGGTTGGGAACCAAAGACGCCATCGTTCGCGCGGCATTTCTCTACGAGGCGGGCCGGGTGCTGAGCGCGATCGACACCGAATTGGGCGATCCGACCACCTGTGACGACGGTCCGGACGGCTTCATCGAGCGGTTCTTCGTGATCACGGTGACCATGCTGCGGAGCAACCGGTTGCTGCAGCAGTTGCTCGCCGTCGACCGCGACGAGACGCTGCGGGCGCTCACCGTCGGCGCCGCCGACGTACTCGAGGTGTCCTCGCAGTACCTGGCCGGCCAGATCCACCGGATCCGTGAGCACACCGCCGGATCCACCGACGCGGCCGAGATCGCCGCGATCTCCGGGATGCTGGCGCGGCTGACCCAGTCGCTGCTGGTCACCCCCGACGGCCCGCCGCCGACCCGCACCGAGGACGAGATGCGCCGGTTCGCCCGGGCGGTGCTGGTGCCGATGCTGCTCGGGCGCTGAGCGGTCTCAGCGCGCCAGCGGACTGTAGAAGACCAGCCCGTTGCCCTTGTTGTCGTAGACCACGGCGCGGCGCTCGTGGGCGTCGTCGTAGGGAGCGGTAACGATCCCGCCGCCGCTGGCCTCGACGGCCTTCGCCGCGGCGTCCACGTCGGCGGTCTTGATCCCGACCACCACCTGGCCGTGAATCGGATGGTCGACCTTGGTTGCCAGCGCCAGGGTCACGGCACCCCCATCGAGGGCAGCGAAGTGGGCGCCGTCGCGGAATTTCACCGCCATCCCCAAGGTCTCGCTGTAAAACCGGATCGACTCATCGAGGTCGTCGGTGGACAGCACGATCATCCGCACCTCGTGACCGCTCATGGTGCCTCCTAGGGCTGGTGTCCCCAGCGTAGATCCGATGCTGCGCAGCCGGCGGTCTCATCCCGCGGTGTTGCGTTGCGAGATATACCTCCCCCATCCCGCCCGAGCCCAGCGGGTGCAGGATCGTGAAACCGGCGAAGTGGGCACCGTTGGCCAACGGCATCGCCGGATCGTATCGCGCAGACCGCCCGTCAGGCCGCCGACTCAGGATCGTGACGCGAGGCGGCGAGGGTGAACACCGTGGCCGGCGCGGCTGGCGCGTCGTGTTCGTGGTCGGCCAGCAGCGCTGCGTTCTCCGCCAGTTCGCGGGCGTTGATCTCCCCGGCGGCGATGCGACGCAGCGTCTGATGCGCCCGGGCCAGCTCCCCGCGTTTGCGGTACTGCCCGCCGGGCAGTTTGATCCCCGCCCACACCCCGTACTCCTCGCCGTGTTGCACCGCGTAGCCGGCGCAGCGACGTTGCTGGCTCAGCGGACAGCGCCGCAGACACAGCAACCGCGCCTGGGTCGCCGACCGTTCATACAGCCGGGCCTTGGCGGTGCCGTCGATCTCCTCGTCGTCGGCGTAGCCGAACCACAGATCGGGGTCGGTCGAACACGGAGCCGTCACCGTGGTCAACGGGGGCACTGAAGCGGTCATTGCGCCACCTCCGGGCGAGGGCCGGGTCGCCACCCGACGCCAGAAACGTAGAATAAATCATATATACGAGCGCGCCGGGGCGACAAGTCAACGACGTAAGAAACGAATATGATCGCATTGGCGCCGCCGCTGTGTAGCATCCATCCTGTGGGAGCAAGGCGGCGGTGACGCGCGCAGCGGCGGGCGCTGCGCTGCGGGCGCTTCGCGAATCCCGGGACTGGTCGCTGGCCGATCTCGCGGCCGCCAGCGGCGTCAGCATTATGGGCCTGAGCTACCTGGAGCGCGGCACCCGCAAACCCCACAAAAGCACAGTCCAAAAGGTGGAGAACGGGCTCGGCCTGCCGCCGGGCAGCTACGCGCAGCTCGTCGTCGCCGACGACCCGCACGCCGAGCTGGCCCGGCTGGTCGCCACCGCACCGCAGCCGCCCGCCGCTGTGCCGACCGGGATCGTCGTCGACCGGCACACCGGCGCCGAAGTGCTCGAAGGATATGCCCAGGCCCAGATCGAGGCGATCAATTCGGTCATCGCCCGGCTGCCGCCGACGACATCACACGACTATGAGACGTATATTCGTTCTGTGGTCGCCCAGTGCGTGAAGGCGGAGCTGCTCGCCGCCAGCTCGTGGCGGGTCGCGGTCAACGCCGGTGCCGATCCGGCGGGTCCGCTACTCGAGCATCTGCGGACCCTGGAACGGACCCGGGTGGCGCTGCTCGAACGCCTGCCGGCCAGTCTCAGCGCCCGCTTCGACCGCGCCTGCGCGGTGGCGGTGCTGCCCGCCGCGGTCATCGCGGAGGTACTCGGGGTCAGCGCCGCACAACTCTGGGAGATTCGCTGCGGTGGCGCGGTCCCCGCCGCCGCGGTGCGCCGCGTCGAAGCGTTCACCGCGGCGGTGCTCGCCGGCGGAGGCGATGATGAACAGCCCTGAGCTGGCGGCGCTGCGCAGAGCACATGAGCTGTTCAGCGGCGCTGCTCCCGCACCGGAGCTCACCGGACTGGCCACCGGCTCACCGAGGACACCGCACGGCGGCGTACCGGCGGCCTATCGGCAGGCGGCCGAACATGCCCGCGTGCAGCTGATTGCCGCGCGCCGTGCCGATGAGGAGCTGGCCGCGGTATTGCGCCGTGCCCGTGAGGATCACGCCGCGGCGCGATCCCGCACTGCTGCGGTCGTCGCCGAGGCCACCGCCGATCCGCCTGTCGCCGAAGATAATCCCCTCGCTCAGAGGGAGGCGGCGCGCCGCCGCATCGCGAGGCTGCGCGCCCAGCGCCGCCATGTCCTCGCGGCACGACGCCGCGCCCACCGGCACACCGCGGCGCTGCGACGCCTGGGGTACCGCACCCACCGGCGGCGCCGCGGCCGCGCCCCACGCGGCCGGGCCGCCGCCGCGGTGCGCGCCGCGCTGTCCCGGCTGGGTCGCCCGTACGTGTGGGGCGCGAGCGGTCCGGACAGCTTCGACTGTTCGGGGCTGACCCAGTGGGCGTATGCACAGGCGGGGGTGGGTCTGCACCGCACCACCTACGAGCAGCTGCACGACGGGGTGGCGGTGTCGCGCGCCGCGGTCCGTCCCGGAGATCTGGTCTTCCCGCACCCCGGTCATGTGCAGATGGCGATCGGGCACGGCCGTGTCGTGGAGGCCGCCGAATCCGGTGTGCCGGTACGCATCGCCCCACTCGGGGCGCACGTGCAGATCCGCCGCCCCACCTGAGGCCGCCGACTGAATTGTCGGGTCCACGCGAGCTGGGTACGGTCAATCCATGACGGGGTCGGCACCGGCGTTGGCCTAGCAGATGGCCACCGTCGAGCAGGTTTTGGACGCCATGGAGCATGTCCGGGCCTGCACCGGAGATGCCATGGCCGGGTTGGCTCCCGACGACCTGGTCACCATCAGCATGTCGATGCCCGCAGCGGCCGACCCGCAGGCCCTCGACGCCATCCTGACCAAGATCCACCGGCGGTACCCGAGCCTGTTCGACCCGGGAACCGGGGCGCCGGTCACCCCCGCGGGCCCCGGCCCCGCGCCGCAGCAGGGCGACACCCCCGACGCGGTGCACCGCCACGAAGACGAGTTGGCGCGACAGACCGACGCCGCCGCGCACCTGGATCTGCTGGTGATCACCGCGATCGCCAACGCCCACAGCAAGGCCCGCAACAGCCGCGACACCCTCGCCCGGCTGCAACACGAGATCGAGGACGCCGTGCGGCGCCGCACCGACCTCGACACCCCGGCCGGGGCCCGCGACTTTCAGCGCTTCCTCACCGGCAAGCTCGGCGAGATCGAAGCGGTCCTGCAGGACGCCAACCTCGACGCCACCTCCTACCGCGCGCTGATGACCGCCTGGAAATCGTTGTACGCCGCCGGGACTCCACCCGCCGACGCCGCGGCGCCAACGGCGGCCCCGGCGGCCCCGGCGCCGTCGAAGGCCGCCCCACCGGCACCCCCGGACCCGGTGGACGAACCGTTCGACCCACTGGATCCCTATCTGCCCCTCGACGATCTCCCACCGCCACCGCTCGCCCCGTCACCGCCGCTGGCCGCCGCGCCGGCAATGGCACCGCCTGCCGCCGCGCCGTTCGATCTGGGGTCCGGCGGGCTGCCCGCGACACCCACCGTGCCCGCCGGACTGTCCGGGGTGCCGTCACTGGCCGACCTGCTCGGTGCCGGCCGCGACCCCGTTCTGGGTCACCCCGATGACCTGGGAGCCGAGGACCTCCGGGGATTCGAAGACCCGCCATTCGACGATCCCGGCCCCGACGACGAAGCGCCACCCGACGACGAAGCACCACCCGACGACGAAGGGTCCGCACCCCCTGCCGAGGACGCCGACTGCACCGACGGAGACACCGACGCACCGGAGCCGCCACCGGGGCCGGCCACGGTGACCCTGCCCGACGGCTCCACGGTGACCGCCCCCAGCGCCGAACTGGCGGCGGTGATCACCGCCGCCACCACCGGCACCCCGATTCCCGACGCCTTCACCGCCCAGGGCATCACGATCCCCGCGCCCGGCACCGCGGTGTCCGCCCCGTTGGACCCGACCCGGTTGGCGCCCGGTGATGTCGGGCTGTTCACCGATCGTCATGCACTGGCGGTCGGCAACGGCAAAGCGCTTCTGGACGGGCAGATCCAGCAACTGTCTTCCGTTGCCGGCCCGAGCTTTCTAGGCTGGGAACATCCACCCGAACCGGGGCCCGCCGCCACCGAGCCCCACGCCGAGGCGCCGGCGCCGACCCGACCGGCCGACGGTTAAGGAGGAGGCCACCGTGCCCGAGCAGACCCACATCATCCCGCTCCAGCTGCGCCAAGCCGCCGCCGAGCACGCCCACGCCGCCGAGTATCTGCGGTCGATTCCCGACAGCCACCCCGCGATCCAGGAGAGCCTGGATTCATTGGGCCCGATATTCGCCGAATTCGCCAGTGCCGGAACCGATCTGTTGGACCAACGGCGCAACTGCTACCACCGGCAGGCCGACGCCCATGCCGAGATGGCCGACAACCTCACCACCGTCGCCGAGCTGTGGACCCAGCACGAGGCGACTGCAGCCCATCGATTCGGCGCCCTCGGCGACACCGGCCCCTGACCCGGCGATGAGCGCGCCCAACCCCGCCTTCGACGCGGTGCACCCCAGCGGGCACATCCTGTTCCGGTCCTGTCGCGGCGGCTATCTGCACAGCGTGCTGCTCAGCGGCGATGCGCTGAACACCGAAGCGGCCACCCTGGCCGAGGCGATCCTGCGCGCCGCCGACGTCTCCCACCTCAAGGCGCTGATGCAGGTGCGCGCCGAGATCGTCGCCGCCGGGCACACCCCGTCCGCGGAGGTGCCCACCGCCCACGATCTGAGCGCAGCGATCGAGGCGCTGCTCGACCACCGGCTATCCGAGCCGCGCTGAGCTGCGGGTCCCGGTGGAAGCGCCGCTCAACTGCCGCGCGGTGTTGACCAGGCCGACCATGCTGAACGCCTGCGGGATGTTGCCGACCTGACGGCCGGCGGCGGTGTCGTACTCCTCGGAGAGGAGACCGACGTCGTTGCGCAGGTCCAGCAGCCGGGTGAACAGCTCCCGGGCCTCGGCGCGGCGACCGATCCCGTGCAACGCATCGGCGAGCCAGAAGGTACACACCAAAAACGCGCCTTCCCGCCCCGGCAGTCCGTCGACGGCGGTGTCGGTGCGGTAGCGCAGCAGAAAGCCGTTGTCGTCCAGGTCGGATTGCACGGCGCTCACCGTGCCGACGATGCGGGGGTCGTTCCACGGCAGAAACCCCACCCGCGGGATCAGCAGCAGCGCGGCGTCCAGGCTCGACGAGCCGTAGTACTGGGTGAACGTGTTGCGCTCGGCGTCGAAGCCGTGCCGGCAGACGTCGGCGTGGATGCGGTCGGCCAGGGCCCGCCACTGCTGCAGCGGGCCTTCGCAACCGTGGACCTCGACGGCGTGTGCTGCGCGGTCGACCCCCGCCCACGCCATCACCTTCGAGTGCACGAAGTGCTGTTGGGGGCCGCGCACCTCCCACAGGCTCGAATCCGGTTGATCCCAATGGCCCTCAAGGAAATCCAACAGTGCCCGCTGAATGTCCCAGGCGGTGTCCACCGAGTGCAGCCCGGAGTCCAAGGCCAGGTTCAGACCGTCGAGCACCTCGCCCCAGACGTCGAGCTGGAACTGTCCGGCGGCGCCGTTGCCGATGCGCACCGGCGCCGAGCCCTGGTAGCCGTCAAGCCAGTCCAGGGTCTGCTCGGGAAGCCGCCGGGTGCCGTCGAGCCCGTACATGATCTGCAGTTTCGCCGGGTCGCCGGCGACCGCCCGCACCAGCCACTCCCGCCAGGCGCGGGCCTCGGCGACATACCCGGTGCCCAGCAACGCCTGCAGGGTGAACGTGGCATCCCGAAGCCAGCAGTAGCGGTAGTCCCAGTTGCGGACACCGCCGAGCACCTCGGGCAGCGACGTGGTCGCCGCGGCGACGATCCCCCCGGTCGGGGCGTAGGTGAGGGCTTTGAGGGTGATCAGGGCCCGCTGCACCGCCGGCTGCCAATCCCCGCGGTAGTCACACTGGCCGATCCAGTCGGTCCAGAACGATTCGGTGCGGCTGAGCGCCTGCCGGGCGCTGGCGGCCACCGCGTCGGGCAGCAGGTGCGACGGGGTGTGGGTGAGCACGAACGGCACCGTGTCGCCGGCGTCGACGCTGAACTCGGCGACCGTGGACAGATGATCACCGTGCAGGCGCACCGGGGTGGTCAGACACAGGGTGTCCGGGCCCGCGATGGCGGTCAGGCCGTGCTCGGCGCGGCGCACCCACGGCACCACGTGGCCGTAGTCGAACCGGATCACCAGATCGGTCCGCATCGCGACCCGCCCGGAGATCCCCTGCACGATCCGCACCAAATCGGCGGTGGCGCCCCGCGGCGGCATGAAATCGATCACCCGCACCGTGCCGGTGTCGGTGACCCATTCGCTCTCCAGGATCAGCGTGTCGTCGCGGTAGCCGCGCCGGGTCGCCGGGCCGCCCCCGGCGGGGGCGATCCGCCAGAACCCGGCGGATTCGTCGTGCAGCAGGGCGGCGAAACACGCCGCGGAGTCGAACCGCGGCAGGCACAACCAGTCCACGCTGCCCGCACGGCTCACCAGTGCCGCGGTGTGCAGATCGCCCAGCAGGGCGTAGTCCTCCAGTGGCGCACTCATCAGCGACCCGCCGCGATCAGAGCCGGTCCTTGACCGCCGCCGCCAGGCGGGCGCCGTCGGCCTTCCCGGCGGCGATCGCGGTGGCCGCCTTCATCACCAGCCCCATCTGCTGGCGGCCGGGGCGCTCCCCGAGGTCCTCGGCGACCTGCGCCAACGCCGTGTCGACCACGTCGGCCAGTTCGCCGTCGGTCAGCGGCGTCGGCAGGTATGCGTCGATCACCCGGGCTTCGGCGTGCTCTTCGGCGGCGA